>CAJUEL010000054.1 GCA_910585455.1 uncultured Eisenbergiella sp.
GATTTAGATGGAATTTACTTTGCGAAAGTGGAACTTACTTTGAAATTTGACCAAACTGTTACCGCTGAAGTGAAAAGTTAACTTCCACTTCTTGGGGGTGCAAGTGGAAGTTAGTCTTTCTCCAACTTCCACTTGAAATTAAATGGCGTTTAGTCTTACACTTTCCTTATCGGCAGATGCCTCCCTGATTGGAGGTAACACTATGGAAAATACAAATGCTTATTTCCACCTGACACTGGAAGAACGCCGCATCATCCTCAAAGGCATCACCAACGGCTCCACCAAGACTGCCATTGCACAGACCATCGGCAAGGATAAGTCTACCGTCGGCAAGGAAATCAAAGCACACCGGGTTCTGGTAAAAAAATGTCCGCTGCCGCTTGAATGCTCTGCTTATAGAAAGTGCCCTTTTGACCGGCAGTGTGACACTGACTGTCCTGAATACATTCCCTTCCGCTGTTCACGGCGTGACCGTTCCCCCGGTGCCTGCAATGGCTGCCCAAACCGCAGCAAATGCCGTTTTGACAAATATGAATATAACCCGGAAAAAGCACAGGCTGTATACCGGGAAACGCTGGCAGACTCCCGGGCCGGGGTCAACCTGACTTCTATGGAAGCGAAGCACATGGCAGACATCATTGGCCCGCTCCTGCATCAAGGGCTTTCCCCTTACCAGATCCTTCAGGCACACCCGGAACTCAGGATCTGTGAAAAGACCATCTATAACTACATCGAATCCGGTGTGTTTCATGAAGTGGCCGGCATAACTGCCATGGACCTGCGCAGGAAGGTCTCCAGAAAACCATCCAGGAAAGCTGCCGCCTATAAGAAACGCCAGGACAAGCGCTACCTGCAGGGGCGTACCTACAAGGACTACAGCGCCTATCTTGCTGAGAATCCGGAGGCATTCGTCATGCAGATGGATACCGTCTATAATGACGAATCTGCCGGGCCTTTCATCCAAACCTTTAAATTTATAAAAGCCGGCCTGATCTTTGCACTCATCCATGAGCACAAGACCGCCGCCTCCATGCTCTCCGGTGTCTGCCTCCTGGAAGAGATACTCACTCCACAGCTCTTCCGCAGATATGTGCATGTCCTGCTCACCGACAGGGGAAGTGAGTTCAGCGCGGCACAAGCCATGGAAACTGCTGCTGACGGCTCCCGGCGCACCAGGGTCTTCTTCTGTGACCCCATGCAGTCTGGGCAGAAAGGCTCTCTGGAGAATAAGCACATCGAACTGCGCTATATCCTGCCCAGGCAGACCGACCTGCGGGGGCTGGGGCTGACCGGGCAGGATTCCCTCAACCTTGCACTGAGCCATGTAAACTCTGCACCTGTAGAGTCCCTGGACGGAAAGTGTCCCCTGGAACTGACCGCTTTCCTTTATCCAGATCTTTATGAGAGGCTTCTGGCCTTTGGCATCCGCAGGATCGAAAGTGACAGTGTCATACTGAAGCCATATCTTTTAAAGAATAGATAAGGACGGAAAAGCGTACGGCATCTGCCGGGAACTGAATTGACCGGATCCATGTGGAAGTTAGTCTTACACTTGAAAAAAGTGGCTAAATTCCGCACGGTGAACTACGGCCTGAAAAAGGCTTTTTCACGACAGTTTCAGGCAGCAAGAGAACATGCTGTAACACTAACTTCTATTTCCATATGATATTTTTCTTTATAACACCCTTACTGTAACAGTAACTACAACTTTTACTCCGAAGGTCTTTAGAAGTGGAAGTTAACTTTTCACTTCAGCAAAAACTGTTACCGCCATTTTTCACAGGAAAGAAAATATTCCAGTAACAGGGCTCAAAACTGTTCGAACGAAGTGAGTTTTTTTGCGCCCTGTTACGCTCTGGAATATTCTGTTGCTTTGTGGAATTTCCCGCTCCGGATACCGCGCTCCAAAACACCCTGCGCTACCGCCGTCCTGTGCCTTTGCCTGCCAGCCGCCCCGCCGGAAATCCTACGCTTTTTTGCCCGCAGCTTGCCATAATCCGCGGCCTGCCATAAGCCCCCTGCTCAGACCTCAAACAGCAGGTCCGCGTACACCGGCATGGGCCAATACTCCCGGTCCACCATCGTCTCCAGCGCGTCTACCGGCGCGCGCAGCCTCTGCATGGCGGGCACCACCGTATCCCGGTAAAAGAACGCCTGCATCTTCCCGTCGCCCTTCAAATCCCTGCCTTCCTTTTCCTTCCACTGCAAATCCTCCAGCGCCCCCGCAGCATGGGACAGCTCCTCGCTGATCCTGCGCAAAAGCGCCGCCGCCACATCCGCTTCCATCCCTGCCGCACGGGCGCTGTTCACCGTATCCGCAAGGGTCCTGCTATAGCGCAGGACGGCAGGCTGAATATCCCTGGAAACCATATCGATCATCGTCCGCGCCTCAATGCGGATCGTCTTGACATAGGTTTCATACAAAATCTCCTTGCGGGATTCCAGCTCCGCCCGGTTATAAATCCCAAAGCGCTCATAGAGCCGGATCGCCTTGTCCGTGGTTAGCGCTTCAATGGAATCGATCATGCTCTTGAAATCCGGCAGCCCTCTGCGCTTCGCCTCCCGCACCCAGGCCTCCGAATACCCATCCCCGTTAAAAATGATCCGCTGGTGCTTCGTCATATATTCCTTGATCAGGTCATGCACCGTGATCTCAAAATTTTCTTCTCCCGCCGCCTCCAGCCGATCCGCCGCCTCACAGAAGGCCTCCGCCACGATCGCATTGATGGTGGTTGTGGGACTGCCGATGGAATCCGAGGAACCCACCATACGGAATTCAAATTTATTGCCGGTAAAGGCAAAAGGCGAGGTCCGGTTGCGGTCCGTGGCGTCCATATGCAAATCCGGCACCGTGGATACGCCTGTATGCAGCGTGGAGCCCTGCAGGCTGGAACGGGCCTCTCCCGTTTCCACCAGCTGCCTCACCACATCTCCCAGCTGACTGCCCAGAAAAACGGACACAATCGTGGGCGGCGCTTCATCCCCGCCCAGGCGCAGCTCGTTTCCCACATTGGAGGCGCTTCTGCGCAGCAGATCCGCATGGGTATCCACCGCCTTTAAGATGCAGGACAGCACGAGCAGAAACTGGATGTTTTCATGGGGCGTCTCTCCCGGCTCCAGCAGATTTACCCCGGTATCCGTGCTGATGGACCAGTTATCATGCTTACCCGAGCCATTGACGCCGGCGAAGGGCTTTTCATGCAGCAGACAGCGCAGATTATGCCGCTCCGCCACCTTTTTCATCGTTTCCATCACCAGCTGATTGTGATCCATGGCGATATTCGCCGTTTCGTAGACCGGCGCCAGCTCATGCTGCGCCGGAGCGACCTCGTTATGCTGGGTTTTTGCGGTCACGCCCAGCTTCCACAGCTCCACGTTCAAATCCTTCATAAACGCGCCCACCCGTTCCCGGATGACGCCGAAATAATGATCCTCCAGCTCCTGACCCTTTGGCGCGGGCGCGCCGAAGAGCGTCCTGCCCGTAAAAATCAGATCCTTGCGCTTTAAATATCTGCTCCTGTCGATCAGAAAATATTCCTGCTCCGCACCCACGGAAGGAATGACCCTGGTCGCCGTCGTATCCGGACAAAACAGGCGCACAATGCGCATCGCCTGCTGGGACAGCGCTTCCATGGAACGCAAAAGGGGCGTCTTTTTGTCCAGCGCCTCTCCCTTGTAAGAGCAAAAAGCTGTCGGCACGCACAGAATCACCCCTGTCGCGTCCTCCTTTAAAAAGGCGGGGGAGGTGATATCCCATACCGTATAGCCCCTCGCCTCGAAGGTGGAACGCAGTCCGCCGGAAGGGAAAGAGGAAGCGTCCGCCTCTCCCTTGATCAGCTCTTTTCCCGAAAACTCCAGCAGCATTTTTCCGCTCTCGTCGGGATGGGTCACAAAGGAATCGTGCTTTTCCGCCGTGATGCCGGTCAGCGGCTGAAACCAGTGGGTATAGTGGGTCGCGCCATGCTCCAGCGCCCAGTCCTTCATCGCCTTCGCCACCACATCGGCGGTCGCGCCGGAAAGCTCCCCGCCGTATTCCATCACCCGCTTCACTTCCAGATATGCCTTCTTGGGCAGACGCTCCTGCATCTTACCCAGCGTAAAAACATTTTCTCCAAACAGCTTTTCGATATTCAAAACCTCGCTCATTGCCCGTTTCCTTCCTTTCTTATCCGGAGCAAATCTCCGACATCCGCCCCGTCAGAAAGCGTCAGCCACAGCACCTGCTTCGGATGGGGTGCGCTGTCCACCATACATCCTGCCGCATCCTCCATTTTTTCCACCGACGCCGGAACATCCCTGCCGTCCGGCTTCATGATCTCGATCCGGTCACCTGCGCAGAATTTATTGCGCTGTTCCATGCGCACGCGCCCTGCCGCGTCCTTTTCATAAACGGTTCCCAGATAAACCGCATCGCTGCGATAGGTGGATGCATCGTAAATTTGTGCGTTTTCATCCGGTTTTCCATAATAAAAGCCCGTGGAAAACTGCCGGTAGGTGCACATCCCGATTTCTTTTCGATACCACTCCATATTGGCACGGTATTTTTCTTCGGATTCCAGATAATCATCGATCGCCTTCCGGTAGGTCCGCGCCACCGTCGCCACATAAAGCGCCGTTTTCATCCTTCCTTCTATTTTAAAGCTGTCGATTCCCGCCGCTACCAGATCAGGAATATGTTCGATCATGCACAGATCTCTGGAATTAAAAAGAAAGGTCCCCCGCTCATTTTCATAAACCGGAAAATACTCCCCAGGTCTTGTCTCCTCCATCACCGCATATTTCCAGCGGCAGGGATGGGTACAAGCGCCCTGATTGGCATCCCTGCCGGTAAAATAGTTGCTCAAAAGGCATCGCCCGGAATAGGAAATACACATCGCCCCATGCACAAAGCACTCGATTTCCATCTCCTCCGGGATGCGCCTGCGGATCTCCTGTATTTCCGCCAGGGAAAGCTCCCGTCCCGCGACGACGCGCTTCGCTCCCAGCCCATGCCAGAAATTGTATGTATCGTAATTAGTGTTATTCGCCTGGGTTGAAATATGAATTTCCGCCTCCGGCCATACCTTTTTTGCGCGCATAAACATGCCCGGATCGGAAATGATCAGCGCGTCCGGCGCTGCGCACTCTCCGTCCCGGGTCCGTAACCCTTTCAGCTGTAAAAAATAGGCCTCCGCCTCCGAAAGGTCCTGATTATGTGCCAGAATGTTGGCGGTCACATATACCCTTACCCCGTTTTCATGGGCAAAACGAATGCCCTCTGCCATTTCCTCCGGTCCGAAATTTTTGGCCTTTGCCCGCAGCCCAAAGGCCTCTCCGCCGATATAGACGGCGTCCGCCCCATAATTGACTGCGGTTTTGAGCACCTCCAGGCTTCCCGCCGGGATGAGCAGCTCCGGTCGTTTCATCGCTCCCTCCACTTTTGCCACGTAACAGCTCCAACCTGTCAAAACCATTTCACTTTCTGACGCTGACCGTCACCCCATCCCCGACCGGCAAAACAATCGTTTCCAGAAGCGGATGATGCGTCAGCTCATATAAATATTCCCGCATCCGCGCATGGATTGTGCGGTCGCGTCTTTCTACCGCATAGCGGGATTCCAGGATATCCCCCTCCTGCAACACATTGTCCGAAACAAGAAGCGCGCCGGGCGTCATCAGTCGCAATACCTTTGGCAGAAAATGAATATACTGCCCCTTCGCCGCATCCATGAAAATAAAATCGAATCCTCCCTCCAGGCCGTCAAGCACTTCCCGGGCGTCTCCGAAAAGCAGCGTGATCCGATCCCCGCGGCCGGCCCTTTCCACATTCTCCTGCGCCGCGCAAAAACGCTTCTCATAGTTCTCAATCGTGGTAATATGGCTGCCGGAGGGCATATATTCACTCATCAAAAGAGTAGAGTATCCCACCGCCGTTCCCACCTCCAGAATGGATGCCGGGCGCTTTGCCGTCAGCAAAAAACGCAACAGGCTTGCCGTTTCCCTCCGGATTACCGGAACCTGGTCCGCCACCGCTTCCCTTCTTAAGCAATTGAGCCACTCCGGAAAATCCTGTTCCAGCGAGTGGAGAAACGTGCGCATTCTCTCGTCTGTCATCATCACTCTGCATTCTCTGCGCTGCCTGCCATCACATCCATCATTTCCTCCGGCGTCATGGCAGTGGTCAACGTATAGGTTCCCTCTACAAATCCTTCCTTCGCATAGTTAGACAACGCTTCCTGAATCCGGAAAAGCGTTTTATCCCGCACCAACCCGCTGTCATAGACCAGCTTTGCGATCGCGTCAAAATCCTTGCCGTCCGTTATGGTGACTGTGACCTCCGTACCGGGCGCGGGCGACATGGCAGGCTCTCCATAAATCCGGACGCCGTAGTAATATGCGGAAATGGAAAAACGATAGATTAACATCACCGCAACAACGACTACGACAATATTAAAAATCATGCCGACCGCCCCCGCCGCCAGGTTTTGTGCCGCCACACCGCCGGACTTTTTTCTCTTTCCCGATCTTTGATTACTCAAAATTGACTGCCTCCACGATTTCCTGGTTAATCTCCTGTATCATCCTGCAGAATTCCACTTCCGCCCGCAAAAAGGCTTCCACCATCGGATTTTTTCGAAATTCCTCATATTTTTGCAGAAACTCCTCCGATTTATCCATAAGCTCCTCCGGCTCCGTAAAACGCTGCAGCGCATAATTTTCCTGCCGGAATCTGTCGATTTCCTCCTTCAGCTCAGGATAGCTCTTCATCAGAGTTCTCTGCCTGTCAAACTCTTTGTACTCCCCGGAATCCAGAATCGCCCCGATCAAATCCTTAAGGGCCTGATCTACTCTGTTCATCCTGCTTTTCCTCTTTCCTTACATTCTTAAATATCCATAATAATCGGAAGAATCATCGGACGGCGTTTCGTCTTTTTCCAGATGAAATCGCTCAATGCGTCCTTGACGGAGGTCTTGATTTTTCCCCAATCGGTGCATCCCCTGCTTGTGCAGCTATCCAGCACCTTCTCCATCAGCTCCTTTGCCTCATCCATCAGCTCATCCGATTCCCGGACATAGACAAAGCCACGGGATACCAGATCCGGTCCGCTCGCCACCTCTCCTGTCGCAGAGTCCAACGCAATGACGACGATCATGATGCCATCCTCCGCCAGATGCTGCCGGTCGCGCAGCACCACGTTGCCCACGTCGCCCACGCCAAGCCCGTCCACCAAAATCGTGCCCACCGGCACCTTTCCGGTAAGCTCCGCCGTCTCCTCGTTCATCTCCAGCACATCGCCGGAATTCATCATGAACACATTCTCTTTGGGAATGCCCAGCTCTGCGGCAATGCCCGCCTGTGCCTTGCGGTGCTTGTATTCCCCGTGGATCGGAATCGCATACTGGGGCTGCACCAGCGTATAAATCAGCTTGATTTCCTCCTGACAGGCATGTCCGGAAACATGAACATCCTGAAAAATCACCTCCGCGCCCTTCATCTCCAGCTCGTTGATGACCTTTGTCACCGCCTTCTCATTGCCGGGAATCGGATTGCTGGAAAAAATAATCGTGTCATTGGGTCCAATGGACACCTTCCGATGCACGTTGGATGCCATGCGGCTCAATGCCGCCATATTTTCTCCCTGACTTCCCGTCGTGATGATGACGGTCCGGTCGTCGGGATAATCCTTGAGCCGGTCAATATCCACCAGCGTGTTGTCCGGAATGCTGATGCAGTCCAGGTTCATCGCCGTTTCGATGATATTGACCATGCTGCGCCCTTCCACAACCACCTTTCTGCCGTATTTGTGCGCGGAATTGATGATCTGCTGCACCCGGTCCACATTGGACGCAAAGGTCGCAATGATCAGGCGGGAGCCCTGATGCTCGTGGAAAATCGTGTCAAAGGTATGCCCCACCGTACGCTCCGACTGGGTGAAGCCCTTGCGCTCCGCATTGGTGGAATCGCACATCAGCGCCAGCACGCCCTTTTTCCCCAGCTCGGCAAACCGCTGTAAATCAATCGCTTCGCCATAAACCGGCGTATAATCCACCTTGAAATCGCCTGTATGGATGACCGTGCCCACCGGCGAATGGATCGCCAGCGCCGCCGCATCCACAATGCTGTGGTTTGTCTTGATAAATTCAATCCGAAACTGTCCCAGGTTCACGGACTGTCCGAATTTGATCACCTTTCTCTTGGTATGCCCTAAAAGATTATGCTCCTTTAGCTTGTTCTCGATCAGTCCCATGGTCAGCCTGGTGGCATAGATCGGCATATTCAAATCCCGCAGAACATAGGGCAGCGCGCCGATATGGTCCTCATGCCCGTGGGTGATCACCACCCCTTTCACCTTCTCCGCATTGTCCTTTAAATAGGTGATATCCGGTATCACCAGGTCGATTCCCAGCATGTCGTCATCGGGAAAGGACAGCCCGCAGTCCACCACAACAATACTGTCTTCATATTCAAAGGCAGTAATATTCATTCCAATCTGTTCCAGTCCTCCAAGAGGTATCACCTTCAACCTGGAACCATCCATATTCACTTTTTTTGTTCTCTTCAACTAAAAATCCCTCCACTAATTCCAAAAAGCGGTGTGCTGGGCTGGCATGCCACTCTACCCGGTTCCTGACAGCGCTACAGCTCCAGATCCACATCCTCCAGCATGTTCGAAAACACTGTGGCTACCGCATCCAGCTCTACCTCGTCCGTCACGGTCTCATACAGGCTCTCTGCATCCTCTGCCGCAGAGATATCCTTCAAAATTAACGCTTCCGCGTCCTCCTCCTCGCTGTCCGCCACAAGAATGTAATTGATCCCGCCCAGCCTGGTCTGCTCCAGCACATAAAATTCTACCGCTTCGCCCTCTTCGGGGCTAAAAACTATCTTTTCCAATTTACTTAGCACTCCTTCTGCATCGCCCGCTCATCCAGATATCCCTGCAAAATGAGCACAGCCGCCACCTTGTCCACATGCTCCCTGCGGTTTTCCCTGCGCACGCCCGCTTCTATCATCGCCCGATCCGCCGCCACTGTGGTCAGCCGCTCATCCCAGAAAGACACCGAAAGCCCGGTCCGCCTGGAAAGCCTGTCCGCAAAATCCTTCGTCTTCTCCACGCGCTCCCCCTCCGTCGCATTCATATTCTTCGGAAGTCCGAGCACAATTTCCGTCACTTCGTACTCTACAATCAGTTCCTCGATCCGTGCCAGCGTCCTGCGCAGCTTGTTCTCTTCCTTGCGTCTGATGATCTCGATTCCCTGCGCGGTGATTAAAAGCGGATCGCTGATCGCAACGCCCACCGTCTTAGAACCGAAATCCAGTCCCATGATCCTCATTTACCGTTTCTCCCGATCCCAGTGATTATTTTTGATGTACTCCTTGAGCATCTCTTCCACCAGCTCGTCCCTCTCCACACGCATGATCAGCCCGCGGGCGTTATTGTGGCTCGTAATATAGGTAGGATCGCCGGACATGATATAACCCACGATCTGGTTGACAGGGTTATAGCCTTTCTCAGAAAGCGCCTCGTAAACCGCCGCCAGAATCACCTTCACACCGTTTTCCGGTTCCACCTGCACTTTAAAATACTGTGTGTTTCCTAAGTCCTGCATGCTTCCTCTCAATCTGCCGCCAACCGGCTCTTTCTCCGCTTTGTAACAGCTGCCACCACATTTTCACACTGCCTGCATGATAACCAACAGTTCGACTATTACCAGATATTTCTCATTTTACTCTATTTTTGAAAAAAATTCAACGTATTTCCTCAAGCAACACGATTTCGTCCGTTAAAAGTCCCGTTACCAACCCTCTGACAAGCTGATTTTGCCTGCTTTGCGCCTCTTCGTGGGCCTCTAAAGCGCCCTTCACATACGTTTTTGTGTGCCCGACCCAGTATACCCTGCCGCCGATTTCCTTTTTTTCCTCCAGAAGAAGCTCTGTCTCTTTTCCTATGTAGCCTTTCCGATACGCCCTTGACTGCTCTGCCTCCAGCGCCAGAAGCCTCGCACTGCGCTGCGTCTTGACCGCATCCGTAAGCTGACCGGGGAGCCGGTCCGCAACGGTTCCCTTCCTGCGGGAATATTTGAAAATATGCATTTCGAAAAAACGGATTTTCTCTAAAAAGGCATACGTCGCCTCAAACTCCGCTTCTGTTTCCTGCGGAAATCCCACGATGACATCCGTGGTGATCGCCGGGCCGTCAAAAACCCGGCGCAAAAGCTCCACCCGCTCATAGTATTCCCCCGCCGTATAGTGTCTATTCATCCGGCGCAGCGTTTCGTCGCATCCGCTCTGCAGGGAAAGATGAAAATGGGGGCAGATTTTCGGAATTTCGGACAATCCCTGCACAAAATCCTCCGTGATGATACGGGGCTCCAGCGACCCCAGGCGGATCCGCTCAACGCCCTCTATCCGCACCGCCTTCGCAAGCAGGTTGAGCAGATCGCTTTTCCCATGAAAATCCACCCCATAGGAGCTGATATGGATGCCGGTGAACACCACCTCCCGATATCCCTTTGCGGCAAGCCCCCGGATTTCGGAAAGGATGTCCTCCTCCCTGCGGCTTCTGACCCGCCCCCGGGCGAAGGGAATGATGCAATAGGAGCAAAACTGATTGCAGCCGTCCTGTATTTTGATGTATGCCCGCGTATGGCTGTCGGTCCGCGTCAATTTCATTTCCTCATATTCATCCGTATGGTTGATATCGATCACCTCACACCCATAATGGCCGGACGCTTTCTTTTCCCTTTCCTGCAAAAAGGCCTCCAGAATATCCGCCACATCCCTTTTGCGGTTGTTGCCGATCGCCAGGTCGATGCAGGGATCCTTTTTCACCTGTTCTTCACCGGTCTGCACATAGCAGCCTGCCGCCACCACCACCGCCCCGGGGTTCATACGCTTCGCCCGATGCAGCATCTGCCGGCTTTTTTGGTCCGCAATATTGGTAACGGTGCACGTATTTACGATATAAACGTCCGCTTTTGAATCAAAGGGCACAATTTTGTATCCCCTTTCCTCCAGTTTTTGTTGCATAACCTCTATTTCGTAAGAATTCACTTTACAGCCCAGATTATGGAATGCTACACTTTTCATATTATTCTCCAGTATTTTTGTCACGTTTGATAATTGACTTTTTATGGTGTTATTTGATAATATAATGGCAGAAGGTATGAAACTCAAAGGAGGTAAACCAAAATGAAAACTGTTCAGATCTCTTTAAACTCCATCGATAAGGTAAAATCTTTCGTAAACGATATTACCAAATTCGATTATGACTTCGATTTAGTATCCGGCAGATACGTAATCGACGCGAAGTCCATCATGGGCATCTTCAGCCTGGATCTGTCCAAGCCCATCGACTTAAACATTCATGCAGAAGAGAATGTGGATGCAGTGCTTGACGTGCTGAAGCCGTACATCATCTAATCTACACATTGCCTGTTGGCAAAAGTGAGACCGGTTCATTCCGGTCTCTTATTTTTTTGTGTCAAAGACAACCAGGCTGGGCATCCCAAAGCTGCCATAACAGTTCAGACAGGTCTGCGCGTTCACCGCGCAGACCGTGAGAAAATGTACCGGTAGCAGGCATCCGCCCCTCTCCACTCCGTTCCGGTTCTAAACAAGCGCCACCGGCGCTTAGAACCGCGCAGCGATTTTAATGGGAGCTATACCTCTGCGATGATCAGCTCATCCGTTTCCAGGGCCTTTTGTATCAGGGCTTCGATGCAGTCCTTTAAGTTCTCTTCATGCCGTTTGATCACGTTCAGATTCGGTTTGGTCACGGGATGCTTTGCGACAAAAATTGTGCAGCAGTCCTCATAGGGGAGGATCGAGGTTTCGTAGGTTCCGATCTTTTCGGAAATTTCCACGATTTCCTGCTTGTCCAGCCCGATGCAGGGGCGGAAAACGGGCAGCGCGCACACCTCGTTGGTGACAGCCAGGGAGTGCATGGTCTGGCTCGCCACCTGTCCGATGCTCTCGCCGGTGACAAGCCCCAGGCATTCGGTTTTTTTCGCGATTTCCTCCGCAATCCGCATCATATAACGCCGCATGATGATCGTCAGCTCCTCGTGGGGGCACTTTTCATAAATGGCGAGCTGAATATCCGTAAAGTTGATCACATGCAGATAAACGGGACCGCTGTAGCGCGCCACGAGCCGTGCCAGGTCCACCACCTTCTGTTTTGCCCGCTCGCTGGTGTAGGGCGGCGCGTGGAAGTAGACCGCGTCGATTTTCACGCCTCTTTTCGCCACCATGTAGCCCGCCACCGGGGAATCGATTCCGCCCGACAAAAGCAGCATCGCTTTGCCGTTCGTGCCCACCGGCATGCCGCCGGGACCGGGGATTTCGATGGAATACACATAAATCCGTTCGCGGATTTCGATGTAAAGCGTCACCTCGGGCCTGTGCACGTCCACGCGCATTTCGGGAAACGCCTCCAAAAGTCTTTCCCCCACCAGAGCGTTGATTTCCATGGACTCAATCGGATAGTTCTTCCGCGCCCTTCTGGTATGCACCTTGAACGTGAAATGCTTGTCCGGATATTGCCCGTCCACATAGTCTGTCACCGCATCCAGCAGCTTATCAAAGCCCTCGTCCTGCATCTGGATCATCGGACAGATGGCGGATATGCCGCACACGGTCCGCAGATTCTCCACCGTTTCCTCATAATCGTAATCGGACAGCACATCAATATAGATCCTGCCCCTCGTGCGCCGGATGGAAAATTCTCCTTCACAGCGTTTCAGCGCGTAACGGATCTGCTTTACCAGGGCTTCCTCGAAAAGCTCCCTGTTCTTTCCTTTCACACCGATTTCCGCGTATTTGATCAAAAATGCCAAAAACATGCCTTACTCCTTTTGTTATCAGGAAACGACAATCTTTTTGCCGTTTCCTATACTCCTGGCAGACTCCGTCAGATGCGATCGGCCAAACCGGCACAAAAGCCGCCTGACAGCTTTTGTGTCTGTCCGCCGCAGTTTTTAATGTCTCGCAAAGCGCCGCAGGGTGGGCACGATTTCATACAGCGCCTGCAGCGTATATTGGATTTCCTCTTCCGTCGTAAATACCGAAAAGCTGAACCGGACCGTGGAGGAGAGAAGCTCCTTTTTTAAGCCGATCGCCCGCAGCGTCGCCGACCCCGCCGTATCCGGATGATTGGAGGAACAGGCGCTGCCGGCCGAAACATAGATGCCCTTTTCCTCCAGCGCGTGCAAAAGCACCTCGCTGCGCACGCCCGCAAAGGAAACGCTGACCACGTGGGGCGCGCTTTCTCTGCCCGGCAGACCGTTTACCTGCACCCGTTCCAGCTTTTGCACACCCTCCGCAAAGGTCTGGCGCAGGGCGTACATCCTTTCTATATCGGCGTCCAGATTCTGATATACTTCCTCCACAGCCTTTGCCATGCCCGCAATTCCCGGCACATTTTCGGTGCCGGAGCGCAGGCCCCGCTGCTGTCCGCCGCCGAACACGATCGGGCGGATTTTCACCTTTTCTCCCACGTATAAAAATCCCGTCCCCTTCGGACCATGAATTTTATGTGCGGACACGGACAGCATATCGATGTGCATCCGCCGGGGATGAATCCGGAATTTTCCGTAGCCCTGCACCGCGTCCACATGAAACAGCGTATCGGCATTCATCCGTTTGATCAGCTCGCCCGCCTCTGCGATGGGCTGTAAGGAGCCGATCTCATTGTTCGTATGCATGATGGATACTAAAATCGTGTCCCTGCGGATCGCCCGCTGCAGGTCCTCCAGACGAATCCGCCCGTTTTCATCCACGGGAAGATAAGTCACCTCAAAGCCCTGTTCCTCCAGATATTGCATCGTCTGCAAAATCGCAGGATGCTCGATCGCGGTGGTGATCAGGTGACGCCCCCTGCGGCAGTTCGCATAGGCCGCGCCCCGCAGCGCCAGATTGTCGGATTCCGTTCCCCCAGAGGTGAAGAAAATTTCCTTCGGGCTCACCTTTAAGTTTTTCGCGATGATCTCCTTCGCATTGCGCAGATACTCCTCCGCCTGCATTCCCTTATTGTGCATGCTGGACGGGTTCCCGTAATCCTCACACATGATTTGGGTCACCAGCTTCGCCACGCTGTCAAAGCTTTTGGTGGTGGCCGAATTATCCAGATAGCATTCCATACCTTTCACCTACTTTTTCCAATGTAACAAGCAAAAACCTGCAGCCACTTCTCTACCGCCATTGCACATCCGGTTTTGAAAGCCGCTGCAAATGCCTTCTTCTTTATGATATGCAGCCGGTCCCCCGGCGGGAATGCCATTTGCGCCCGGGTATATTCATTCCCGTCCTTAAGTCTCCTCCAGCCGGTACATCAGCCACGCCATCACGCAAAGCCCTGCCGTCTCCGTCCGCAAAATCCGCTTTCCCAGCGTCACAGGGCAAACGCCCGCTTCCTGCGCAAGCGCCACCTCCTCCGGCTCAAAGCCGCCCTCGGGTCCGATGAAAATTGCGATCCTCTGTCCGGCGCCGACGGATTCGATCAGACGTCTGGTCTCTCCCATGCCCTCCGAAAGCTCATAGGGCATCAGCTTCACATCCATGGAAGCAGCCTGCGCAAGCGCCTCCCGCAGGGAACACACCTCCCCCACCTGGGGAATGATCCGCCGTTTGCTCTGCTTGGCCGCCGCCTCTGCGATCGTCTGCCAGCGCATAACCTTCGCCTTCGCCTTTTTGTCGTCCAGCTTCACCACACAGCGCTTTGTCGCCACCGGCACGATCCGGTATGCGCCCAGCTCCACCATTTTCTGCACGATAAATTCCATCTTATCGGCCTTGGGAAGGGCCTGAAACAGCGTCACCTGTGCCGGCAGCTCCAGCCCGTCTTCTTTGATAAAGCGCAGGGCACAGATCACGCTGTCCGGCGTAAATTCCTCCACGCTGCAGCGGTATTCCCTGCCGTCCGTGCCATTTGACACGGCAATTTCCTCTCCGGGCTTCATCCGGAGCACCTGCCTGATATGATTGACGTCGCTTCCGGTGATCACGACGCGTTTTCCCTGTATCTGAGAAGGTTCCACAAAAAACTGATGCATGCCTGTTATTCCTTTTTCGCCGTCACGCTGACCCACTCGCCCTGGTATGTCACCTCCAGCACATGAAGTCCTGCCGCCTTTATGGCGTCCACCACGACCGTCTCCTTATCGTCAATGATGCCCGATGTGATGTAGACCGCCCCCGGCTTCATCTGCGCGACGATCACCGGCGTCAGGGCGATTAACACCTCCGCCAGAATGTTTGCCACCACAATGTCATACTTTTCATAGCCGACCCGGTCCTGCACCTCTTTGTCCGTAATGATATTTCCGATCATCATTTCAAACTGCTCTGGCAAAATCCCGTTCTGCGCCATGTTGTCTTCCACCGCAGCCTCCGCGCAGGGATCCAGGTCCGTGCCCACCGCATGCTTTGCGCCATACATCAGGGACAAAATCGCCAGAATGCCGCTGCCCGTCCCCACGTCCAAAAGCTCCGTGTCCGGCGTGATATATTTTCTCAGCTGGCGGATGCACAGCTGGGTCGTCTCGTGCATGCCGGTTCCAAAGGCCGTGCCCGGGTCGATGTGAAGCACCATTTTGCCTGCATCCTCCGGACTGACCTCCTCCCAGGAGGGAATGACCAGCAGATCATCGATCGTAAACTGGTGGAAATACTGCTTCCAGTTATTGATCCAGTCGATATCCTCCGTCTCATCCACCGAAACGCTGCCCGCGCCAATCTCGCAAAAGGGCCTGAGCGCTTCCAGCTCTTCCTTTACCTGTCGGACGATCTCTTCCTCCGTCACCGGTTCGCCCAGAAGCACCAGGGAGCCGTCCTCCTTTTCCTCCACAAAAAAGCTTAGGGTTGCGACGCCGTCGTCCTCCGGTCCCTCCGGCAGGATGTCCACAAACATCTGCTCCTTTTCAAACGCGGTCAGAGGCACCTTATCCTCAATCTGCGCGCCTTCCAGCCCGATCTCGTATAAGGTGCTGATGATGATATCCTCCGCCTGTGTTGTTGTCTGAATCTGAAATTTTTTCCACTTCATATGATTTAAGCCGTGATCGTTCTGCTTTCCCGCTCCGCAGCGATCTCCTCCACCGTTTTTTCCTGAATCCTGACAGCGCCCCTGTAGCCTTCCCTTGTCGCAAGGTGCGGTTCTTTGGCAAAGCGCTCCTTCGCTTCTGCAATCGCCTGCGCATACTGGGGCAGCCATTCCTCCTCGGCGATGAGCATTTCATCGATCATCTGCCAGATTTCCGGCGGATTGCAGACAGCGCCTGTCAGGGGATCCATCAATGCCGCCTGCTTGAGGAGGCTTACGTCCCCCGCCACTGCCGCCTCCACCGCCAGCTTCTGTACCCAGATCGACTGGGAGCAGACTGCGGCACAGCCCAGCGGCAGATCCCCCAGCTTCGGCACCGAAATGCCGTTTCCGTCCACATAGCAGGGCACCTCCACCACGCATTCCTCCGGCAGGTTGGTGATGCAGCCCTCGTTCATCACGTTGAAATGTCCTCTGTATTTTCTGCCGGTTTCCAAAGACTCCATAATATAGGAGCAATGCTCCTTCCCCCGCTGGCTGCCGTCATAAACTCTGGGCGGCTCCGCCGCAATTTTGGGATACTCCGTCTCAAACCAGTTGCGTTCCTCCCGGGTCACACGCAGATAACCGCCGGTTTCCCCGTTGATCCAGCTGTCCGTATTGATCCAGTCGGCGATTTCATCCGGGCGCTTGCGGTACCACGCCACATATTCGGACAGATGCCCGTTGGATTCCGTGGAATAATACCCGAACCGCTTCAAAATATCGATTCTGACCTTTTCCTCCTTCGAAAAGCGTTCATGGGCTTCAAAGCCCGCCAGCAGCTTATCCTTAAGCTCTGTGCCATTGTGCTTCACGCTCACATACCAGGTCTGATGGTTGATGCCCGCGCAGGTAATGTCCAACTCCTCCCGGTCATAGCCCAGCACCTCGGCGATCTGCGTCTCCCCGTGAATTTCGCCGTGGCACAAGCCGATGGTCTTCACTTTCCCGTATTTATTGCACGCCCAGGTCGCCATGGCGTTGGGATTGGAATAATTCAGCATGATCGCCCCGGGCTCCGCCACCTCCCGGATATCCTTGCAGAAATTCAGCATTTCTGCGATGACGCGCTGCCCGTACATGATGCCGCCTGTGCACAGCGTATCGCCCACACACTGATCCACCCCGTACTTGAGCGGAATATCCACGTCCATCTCAAAGGCGGGCAAGCCTCCGATGCGCACGCAGTTGATGATATATCTGGCATTCGTAAAGGCTTCCCTTCTGTCCGTGGTGGCATGGATCCGGATGGGCACGCCGTTGCTGTCCAGATCCCGCTGGCACAGCCGGGTCACCTTGTCCAGATTGTCCGGATTGATATCCGTAAACGCCACTTCGATATCATGAAACTCCGGCACGGACATGATATCCGTGAACAACGTCCTGGCAAAAACCAGACTTCCGGCTCCGATGATCGCTATTTTAAATCCCATATGTATTTCCCCCTGTTCATACCGCTCCGGCCCGCAGACCGCGCCTTTTATCTTATCCTAGTATTCCCGATTTTTTCCCTTTTGTCAACACTTTCCTCCAAAACCGTTACTGTTCCCGGCGCCGCCGTGATTACTTTTCGCGGAGTGGAGAGCGCGACCGGAAGGGACAGACGGCATGAAAATCAGGTAAGGATTGTAGAGTTATGCCGGATTGTGTGGTATAATATCGTTGTTAAGCAGCTATGAGAACTTAAATTTTGTAACAATTCAGACAGCATTGAAGGGAACGCTGCAAAATTCAGAAAGGGTGACAGGCATGCCTTTTATCATTGCAGTCTGCGATGATGACGCAGAGCAGTTGGAGTATATACGCAGGATTCTGGCAGAATGGTCAAAGCATCAGAGGATGGATGTGAAAATAGAGTCTTTTTCCTGTGCGGAGCAGTTTTTGTTTGCGTACCCGTCGCATCCCTGTGATATATTGCTTTTGGATATCGAAATGCGGGGATTAAGCGGCATGGAACTGGCGAAAAAGCTCCGGAGTCAAAAGGACCGTCTGCCGATCATTTTTCTCACCGGCTTTTCGGAGTATATATCCGAGGGCTACGATGTGGAGGCGCTCCATTATTTGTTAAAGCCGATTGATGGGAAAAAATTATGTGAGGTTCTGGACAGACATATCGGCAGAGGGAATGGCAGGGCGGAAGCGGTCCTTGTGAGAACGAAGGATGCCGCAATGCATATTTCTGCGGAACAGATCGTGTATGTTGAGGCATTTGGGCGGAAATCGCAGATCGCTCTGTCTGACGGCTCATATATGGACTGTGAACAGAAAATCGGGCACTTTGAACAGCTGCAGGGATTCCTTCATTGCCATCGGTCTTACCTTGTGAATCTGCGGCATGTGAAAGGGATAACGAAAGCCACGGTTATCCTTGATACGGGAAGGGAAATCCCCCTGTCAAGGCGTTTGTACCAACAAGTGAACCAGACATTTATTCAATATTACAAAGGGGCGCAAAAATCATGGAGCGATGGCGTATAGTGTTTCTGGCTGCGGTTGTCCTGTTGTTGGCGGCGGCCGTATTTTTCTTTATCCGTTCTTTTTTATTCCGTATGCTCGACAGGCGGATTGCGCGTTTTCAGAGTGAACTGATCGAGAAACAGGTGCGCGAAATTGAGAATATGTATAAACAGGTGCGTGGCTGGCGGCACGATTACCGCAACCACATCCAGAATATGAAGATTCAGCTGGATCAGGGGAATTATGAGGGACTGGGCAAATATCTGATGGAGCTGGCGGCGGATCTGAACGCGGTCGATACTGTGATCAAGACAGGAAATGTCATGGCGGACGCCATTCTCAACAGCAAGCTTTCCGTGGCGGAAAAAACGAATATCAAATGCGACGTAACGGCAAATATTCCAAAGAGGCTTCCGATGACCGATGTGGAGCTGTGTGCCATTATGGGCAATCTGTTGGATAATGCCGTGGAAGCCTGCGCGCCGCTTCCGGAAAAGGAACGGTTTATCAGGGTTTACATCGGTCAGTTTCAGGAACAGTTCTATTTATCGGTACAAAATTCAGCAGGAAAAGTAAAAAAGTCCGGAAAGACATATCTCTCCACAAAAGCAGGCGGGGAGAACCATGGCTACGGAATTTTCCGCATTGACCATATCGTCCAAAAATACGGCGGATATATTAACCGCCAGCATGAGCCGGGAGTGTTTGCCACGGAGATCATGATTCTACTATGAAAGCCCCGGACGGCGGCTGCGGGAGCGCCAAAGGCGCGGAGCAATCGGCTTTCATGTATGGCGGCACGGCAATCATGCCGTATGCCGCTTTGCTGTAATTGTACCATTCATGTCATATTCCTGACCGCCCGTGTCAAAATATACACGGGCGGTCCATTTTTATGATAAGCTTGCGCTGATACAGTCAGGTTCAGATTTGTCCGGACTGTTACAAATACTCAGAAAGGATTGAGGATTGAGGATCATGGAAAAAGAAAAAGGGCAAAAGCCGTCTCACGGCATTTGGGCAGATTTTGCCTATGTGATCGGCACTTTATGGCATGAATACAGGATTTATCTGCTGGTCTATCTGTTGTGGGCATCCGCGCTTCCGGTTTGTGCCGTGATTGGCTCATTTATCAGCAAATATGTTGTGGATACGATCACGGTCAGGGACGCAGGATGGTTCTGCATCGCAATGCTTGCAGGCCTGATTTTGTTAAAGGCTGCCGCAACGATCGTAAAAGCGTTTTGTACCCGCTATGTGAACACGGTTGGGTTTTCGTGGTTTTTCTGGATTTTTAACCGGAAGCTGTTTGCGAAACGGCTTTCCATGGATTACCAGAATATGGAACAGACCTCCGCAAATGACAGCTTTCAAAAAGCGCAAAACGGCATGGGGCAATTCGGAAATGCGCTGGGATGCATGCGCAATTTATTGGACAGCTCTGCCCAGGTGCTCATCTATACTGCCATTATGGCATCCTTAAGCCCCATCATGATTCCCGTAAACGTCATTCCCGCGCTGCTCTATTTCTTTGGGCGACGCCATATAGACGACTTTATGATTAAAAATACGGATCAGTGGACGGGAATCGACAGGCAGCTGAACTATATCAACTCCTGCGCGGAAGATTTTTCCTGCGCGAAGGATGTCCGGCTTTACCGCATGCACAAATGGATTCGGCATAAATTTGACAAAACCTGGGAAAAGCGCGCTTTCTGGCACAAAAAATGTGACCGCTACACAGTCCGCTGGCGGATTGCCATGGATCAGCTGCCTGTGCTCTCCATGCTTGTGGGCTATCTGCTCATCATTTATATGGTTTTTCAGGACAGAGTCAGCGCGGGGAATTTCGTGCTCTATTGCACCTCCACACAAAATTACGGCAACGCGATCTGCGGATTTGCGGAATGTATCTCGCATTTTTACTGGCTTCGCGACAATATCAATTACTACCGCGATTACCTTGACATTCCGGATAAGTTCAATCATGGCAGGGGCGAACCCCTCCCGAAAGGGATGTGCGAAATCCGGTTCCAAAATGTCTCCTACACGTATCCAAACGCCGAAGCCCCTACCATCAAAAATCTTTCCTTCACTTTGAAAAAAGGGGAAAAGCTTGCCATCGTGGGCTTAAACGGGGCGGGAAAAACCACTCTGATCAAGCTGATGTGTGGACTGTACGATCCCACTGAGGGGGAAATTCTTTTAAACGGCATCGATATCCGGAAATTCAACCGCGAGGAATATTACACCCTCTTTTCCGCGGTATTTCAGGATTTTGATGCTCTCCCCGTGACAATCGCCCAAAACATCACGCAATCCGGGGACGCTGCGCTTGATGCGGATCAGGTCGCCGATGCCCTGGAAAAATCGGGCCTGTCCGGGAAAGTCAGGAATCTTCCGGGAAGAGAAGGCACGCTCCTTGCAAAGAGCGTCTATGATGAGGCAACGGATTTCTCCGGCGGGGAAATGCAGAAGCTTGCCCTGGCGAGGGCGCTCTACAAAAATGCGCCACTGCTTTTATTGGATGAACCAACTGCGGCGCTTGACCCCATTTCCGAGCAGGAAATGTATCTGCATTATGCGGATTTTTCAAAAAACAAATCCAGCGTTTTCATCTCCCACAGGCTTGCATCCACCCGCTTCTGCGACAACATCCTGCTGCTGGAAAGCGGTCAGATCATAGAGGAGGGAACCCATAGCGAGCTGATGAAAAAGGGCGGCAAATATGCAGAACTGTTTGAGATACAGAGCGCCTATTACAGGGACGAAGCCATACAGAAAACGGAGAGCATGCGGCAGATCAGGGAGGCGGCAGGGATATGAACGGATCGAACATGACAGCAAAAGAAAAAATCCATATTTTAAAGCGCGGCTATGGGCTGTGCCATCAGCTTGCGCCAACCTACATCTTGAGAAAATGCGCGGCGTCCCTGATCGGAACCGTTTTCACATACGTTGGCATCTATCTCTCCGGAATGATTGTGGAAATGATTACAGAGGAGAAAAGCCTTCACGCACTGCTTGTGGCAGTGGCGGCATATGCAATACTCCGCGTTCTCTTCAATGAAGTGCTCTGCGATGTCATCGCGCTCTCAAAGGAAAATCAGCTGAGCGGCGGATTTTTGGCAAAGGCGAAGATGCTGATCACGGAAAAATGCGCCGGCATGGACTACGCACACATCGAGAATCCGGAAACACACCGCAAAAAGCAGGAGACAGAAAATTTTCTCTACGGCAGCGACAGCCGCTGGCACGGGATCGAAAGGCTTCTTTATGAAACGCAGCGGATATTCCAGCCCCTCGTCACAATTCTGATAGGGCTCGGGCTCTGCTTCCACGCCTTGTTGTTAACCCCCGCCCGTACCGGCGGCTTTGCCGCCTTTTTACAGTCCAGATGGGCGGTCCCGTTTTTGTTTCTGGTCTATGGAATCATCTGCTTTATGCGGATGAAGCTCTCCCGCAGAACCGGTAAAATCTGGTCGGACCATTTCTCCGATGCAAACGCCAATCAGCTCAAGCGGGAGCACGCCTTTTATGCGGTTTTTTTCACCAATCGCTACCAGCGGGGCAAGGATGTGCGCATCTACCGCCAGAAAGAGCTTCTGCTCCATGAATTTGAGCGAATCGAAAAACAGGGGTTTGACATCTGCAAAGGAATCATGCGGAAAATGCATTTCCCGGATTTCTTCGCATCGGGCGCAAGCGCGATTCTCGATGCCGCCACCTATGCCTTTGTCATCATCCGGGCAATCGGCGGTATGTATTCGCCCGCAGAAGCGATTGTCCTGGCCATGAACCTCTCCCGAATCGCGGACGGCATGATGGATTTGCTGGATTTTAAGGTTGACTATTGGGATGTGCTTCCTGCGAACATCAAACATATTTTTGACTTTCTGGATCTTGCAAACGAGAAATATGAAGGCACAATTCCGACAGAAAAGCGCTCCGACAACAAGTATCAATTTGAATTTCATCATGTGTCATTCAAATATCCAAACGCGGACCAATACGTCCTGCGCGATATCAATCTGACATGGCAGATTGGAGAAAAAATGGCTTTGGTGGGGCGAAATGGCAGTGGGAAATCCACCCTTGTAAAATTGCTCTGCCGTCTGTATGATCCGACGGAAGGGGAAATCACCCTGAACGGCGTGGATATCCGAAAATATAATTATGATGAATATCTGGCGCTGTTTTCCGTAGTATTCCAGGATTCACAGCTGTTTTCTTTTTCTATTGCGGAAAATGTCGCCGCCGACACGGCGTTTGACCGGGCGCGCGTGGAGAGCTGTGTGAAGCGTGCCGGATTTGACGCGCGGCTTGCCGCCATGGCGAAAGGGGTTGATACATGCCTGTATAAGGACTTTGATGAAGAGGGCGTGGAAATTTCCGGAGGGGAAGTCCAGAAGCTGTGCCTGGCGAGGGCAATTTACAAAGGAGCTCCGTTTGTGGTTTTGGACGAGCCGACGGCTGCTCTCGATCCGATATCCGAGCACGATATTTATACAAAATTCAACGCAATTGTCGGCACGAAAACCGCTGTCTACATTTCCCACAGGCTGTCAAGCTGCCGGTTCTGCGATCATATTACCGTTCTTGAGAAAGGCAGAATTGTTGAACAGGGCAGCCACCAGGCGCTGCTGGATAAAAATGGCACATACGCCGCGCTTTGGTCCGCACAGGCCGAATATTATAAGGATACATCTGAGGAATTGTTTGCATAAAAATGGGAAGCCCGGGCACAGTGTCCATGGGCTTCCCGCTTTTGTTCATTTTTCAAAAAATCTGCGCTTTTTCTTTTCCTTCGGCGCTTCCTCCGTATGATTCAACCGTTCCGACGCGTGCAGGCTGTCGCCGCTTACCTCGTCAAACTTACGCAGCAGCTCCTTCGCCTCCGCGGAAAGCCGCTCGGGCGTCTGAACCACCAGCGTCACATAATGGTCGCCCCGCATATCCTTATTGCGCAGGGAGGGCACTCCCTTTCCTTTCAGGCGCACTCTGGTATCGGTCTGGGTTCCCGCCTTGACATCGTAAATGACCTTGCCGTCCACCGTATCGATCACGATCTCACCGCCCAGCGCCGCAACCGCAAAGGAAACCGGCACGGTGGAGTAAATATTGGTATCCTGCCGCTGGAAGATCGGATGTCTGCCGACGATCACCTCCACCAGCACGTCTCCTCTGGGTCCGCCGTTTACGCCCGGCTCTCCCTGTCCCGCGAGACGCTTGCACTGCCCGTTATCAATGCCCGCAGGAATCGACACCGCAAAGCGCTTTTTCATCGGCACATAGCCCGTACCCCGGCAGTCCATACACTTTTCTTTGATAATTTTCCCGCTGCCGCCGCAATCCGGACAGGTCTGCACATTGCGGACCGTGCCGAAAAAGGACTGCTGGGTGAATACCACCTGCCCTTTGCCGCCGCACTTGGTACAGGTTTCCGGGCTGGTTCCGGGCTTCGCGCCGGTGCCGTGACAGGTCTTACATTCCTCCTTCACGTTCAGCTCGATTTCCTTCTCCGTGCCGAAAACAGCCTCTTCAAATGTAATTCTCACGCTGGTCCGCAGGTTATCCCCCTTCATGGGACCGCTTCTGGCGCCGCCGCCTCTTCTGCCGCCAAACAGATCGCCAAAGATATCGCCAAAAATATCGCTGAAATCGGCGCCGCTGAAATCAAAGCCGCCAAAGCCGCCGCCACCTGCGCCGCCGTCAAACGCCGCATGCCCGAACTGATCATACTGGCGGCGCTTTTCAGGATCACTCAAAACAGCGTATGCCTCTGATGCCTCTTTGAATTTCTTCTCCGCTTCTTTATCCCCCGGATTCATATCCGGATGATACTTTTTTGCCAGAACTCTGTATGCTTTTTTGAGAGCGGCATCATCGGCATCCTTCCCCACACCGAGGACCTCGTAATAATCTCTTTTCTGCTCTGCCATAAAATCTGCTCCTCCAAATCGGTCTGCGCTATGCTGCCGCTCCCAGCTTCTGCCCATTGCATTGCCGGGGAAAACACATTTCCTGCAGGCTATAGACAGCGGCGCAACAGTCCAGACAAGCCCAAACTGCCACACAGCGGCATCACTCTACGCACGATTGGGGGTCAAGCCCTTGACCCCCGCTCTATTTTAAGCATTCTTACACTTCTCTGAAATCTCCGTCGATGATATCGTCATCCGGATTGCTGCCCGCAGTATCCGCGCCCGCAGCTCCCATATCGGGACCTGCCTGACCTGCCGCGCCCTGCGCCTGCTCGTAAACCTTGGCAAACAGCGCCTGTGCGGACTGCATCAGCTTTTCCTGCGCCGCCTTGATGTCCGCCACCTGGCTGTCGGAAAGCTCTACATCCTTCGTGGAATCCAGCAGCGCCTTTAAGGCATTCAGATCAGCCTCCACGCCCGCCTTTGCGGATTCGTCAATCTTATCGCCAACCTCGCCCAGCGCCTTCTCCGTCTGGAATACGAAGGAATCCGCACTGTTGCGCGTGTCGATCGCTTCTTTCTTCTTCTTATCCTGCGCCTCGAACTCTGCCGCCTCTCTCACCGCCTTATCGATTTCATCGTCGGACATGTTGGAGCCTGCGGTGATGGTGATGTGCTGCTCCTTGCCTGTGCCCAGATCCTTTGCGGATACGTTTACGATGCCGTTCGCGTCGATATCGAAGGTAACCTCGATCTGCGGAACGCCGCGCATTGCCGGCGGGATACCGTCCAGTCTGAACTGTCCGAGGGACTTGTTGTCCTTGGCGAACTGTCTTTCACCCTGCAATACGTTGATGTCAACTGCCGTCTGATTATCCGCCGCAGTGGAGAAAATCTGGCTCTTCTTGGTCGGGATTGTGGTATTTCTCTCAATCAGCTTTGTCGCGATGCCGCCCATGGTCTCAATGGAAAGGGACAGCGGCGTAACATCCAGAAGCAGGATATCTCCTGCGCCGGCATCGCCAGCCAGCTTACCGCCCTGGATGGAAGCGCCCAGCGCCACACATTCATCAGGATTCAGGGACTTGCTGGGCTCATGGCCGGTCAGCTGCTTTACCTTATCCTGCACAGCAGGGATACGGGTGGAACCGCCTACCAGCAGCACCTTGCCCAGCTCGGATGCGTTCAGTCCCGCATCTCTTAACGCGTTCTGCACCGGAATCGCCGTCCGCTCCACCAGGTCGCTTGTCAGCTCGTCAAACTTCGCTCTGGTCAGGTTCATATCGAAATGCAGCGGTCCGCTGGCGTTCATGCTGATGAAGGGCAGGTTGATGTTGGTCGTGGTCGCAGAGGAAAGCTCCTTCTTCGCCTTCTCAGCCGCCTCCTTGAGTCTCTGCATCGCCATCTTGTCGTTGGAAAGATCCACGCCCTGCTGTGCCTTGAATTCCGCAACCATCCAGTTGATGACCTTATTGTCAAAATCATCGCCGCCAAGGCGGGTATCGCCATTGGTCGCCAGAACCTCGATGACGCCGTCGCCGATTTCAATGATGGAAACGTCGAAGGTACCGCCGCCCAGGTCGTATACCATGATCTTCTGCTCTTTTTCATTATCCAGGCCGTAAGCCAGCGCCGCAGCCGTAGGCTCATTGATGATACGCTTCACATCCAGACCCGCGATCTTGCCCGCGTCCTTGGTCGCCTGACGCTGTGCGTCGTTGAAGTATGCGGGAACGGTGATGACTGCCTCGTTCACCTTTTCTCCCAGGTAGTTCTCCGCATCGGCTTTGAGCTTCTGCAGAATCATGGCGGAAATTTCCTGAGGGGAATATTTCTTGCCGTCGATGTCAACCTTGTAATCGGTTCCCATATGTCTCTTAATGGAAGCGATGGTCTTCTCCGCATTGGTCACAGCCTGACGCTTCGCGGGTTCGCCGATCAGTCTCTCTCCGTTTTTGGAAAACGCCACCACGGAAGGGGTGGTTCTTGCGCCCTCGGCGTTTGCGATGACGGTGGGCTTTCCGCCCTCCATAACCGCCACGCAGCTATTGGTTGTACCAAGGTCAATGCCTATAATTTTACTCATGATCTTCTCCTCCTGCCCTGTGGGCTATCTGAATCATTGCTCTTGTTTATCTATGTGAAATGCCTTCGCGCGCTGTGCGCCGCCGCATTAAGCTTCTCTGTCCTGCCGCCTTTAAGAGACGACCGCCACCATGCTGTGGCGTACCACGCTTTCCCTGTAGGTGTAGCCCTTTTGCAGCTCCTGTGCCACCGTGCCGGATTCCAGCTCGTCGTTTTCCACCTGCATCACCGCGTTATGAAGCTCCGGATCAAACTCCTGCCCCACCGCTTCGATGGGCTTCACGCCCAGATTTTCCAGCTCCGTCATCAGCTGCTTATAAACCTTATTCATGCCCTCCGCGAAGGGATCTTCCCGGTTTTCCTCCGGAACCGTCGCCAGCCCTCTTTCAAAATTGTCCACGACGGGGAGAATCTTCTCAATAACGCTCTTGGCTCCCGTCTCAAACATGGCGGTCTTTTCCTTCTCCGTGCGCTTGCGGAAATTCTCAAACTCCGCCATCTGCCGCATCACCTTATCCTGCAGCTCGCCGATCTGCGCCTTGTAGGCCTCTTCCTTTTTATCCTTCTTCTTGGAAAAAAAGCCTTTCTTTTCCTTATCGGCGTTTTCCGGCGTATCCGCTTCCTTCTCTGCCTCTTTGTCCTCTGTCAGCTCTTCGGCTTCCCCTTCGGCGCTCTCTGCGGTTTCCTCTGCATCCTCTGCCGTTTCGCATGCCGCTTCTTCGTTCACTTCCTCACAGGTGTCTGTGGTTTCCTGATCCATTTCTTCTTTTCTCTCGTCTGCCACGTCTGCCATCCTTTCTACTTTTTATATAAAGTATCGAGTTCATTCATCAGCGTCTTTAACGTGCTGATGACCTTATCATAATCCATGCGCTTGGGTCCGATGATGCCCACCGTTCCCCGCATGCCTTCTCCCAGATCATAGGTCGCTGTCACAACGCTGCAATCCTTCATGGACTGAACCGGCGTCTCGGAGCCGATATATACCTGAATGCCCGTATTGCTTTCATCCGTCAGCGTCTCCGTGACAAATTCGTTGAGCGACTTCTTCTCTTCAAACACATTGATCAGCTCGCTCGCCTTCTCCCGGTTATCCACAAGCTCGGGATATTTCAGAATGTTATTGGTCCCGCTGGTGTAGATCTTTAAATCCTCATCGGATTTAATCGCTTCCGCCACCGCGTCGATCACGTCGCTGACGATCGCGCTGTGAATGCCCGCCTGCTTCTTAAGCTCCGAAATCATTCCCAGATTGATCTCTTCAATGGATAAGCCGTTCAAATGGGTGTTGAGCAAAATGTTCAGCTTCAAAAGCGTCTCGTCATCCAGCGCTTCATCCACCCGCAGCATCGAGTTCTTGATCACATTGCCCTCCACCACGATGACCGCCAGTATCTGGTGCTCATCCACCCGGGACAGCTGCATGAACTTCAGCTTATTGTGATGGTACTGCGGTGTGGTGATCATCGCCGCGTAGTTGGTGTTGGTCGCTAAAACCCGCGCCACCCGCCGAAGCAGGGTGTCCATCTTCTCGTCCTTCTCCACCAGCAGCCCTTTGAGCTCATCCACCTCCCGCTCCTTCTCTTCCAGCATCGTATCCACGTAGAAGCGGTAGCCCTGATCCGAAGGGATCCGTCCCGCTGAGGTGTGGGGCTGCACAATGTACCCCATTTCCTCCAGGTCAGACATCTCATTGCGGATGGTGGCGGAGCTTAAGTTCAGATCAGTGTATTTGGAAATCGTTCTGCTGCCTACCGGCTCGCCTGTCTCCAGATAGGTGCGGATCACCGCCTGCAGAATCTTCTTCTTACGCTCATCCAGTTCCATGCCCTGCTCCTTTCCGCTTATTAGCACTCGTCTCATTTGAGTGCTAACACCTTCTGATGCTTAAGATACCACTAACCCTATCTATTGTCAACCACTTTTTCCCAAAATACTTATGAAGAATCTATGAAAAAAAAATAAAGTGCAGGGAGGATGAAATATGCCGGGAGGGATGAGCGGGCACAGGGGAGGGAACAAAGAGCCGGCGGGAGATGCGGGAATGGGGAGCGGGCAGGAGGGGACAGGCTGTTTCCAGCCGCATTATCCGGAACGGGAAATTCCACAAAATTGCCGGGGATTCCTAAACGCCACAGGGCGCAATAAACTCACTTCGTTCGGACAGTATTGCGC
>CAJUEL010000055.1 GCA_910585455.1 uncultured Eisenbergiella sp.
TACAAAGAATACTTGATTTATAAGCATTTTATCATGACCAGCATATCCTGCCGTGGCAACAAAAAAGCACTCGTATCATATAAAAACTCCTCTCATAAAACCAAAAATACTGTGAATAAAATCTTCTCTATTCCTAAAAATAAATCTCCTTCAACAACTCCACTCCTTGTTCCCTGTCGAACGGCAAACCCATCTGTAACTTATCGGCGATTCTTTTAAACGATGATTTCTATAAATTTATGATATCTGGCCGAAAAAATATAGTGATGTTTCCCCATTTAACTGCCTGTGCAATTCCACATAATCATTTCTATCCTCATCAGCTATAGCACATATTGTAAATTCACTATCTTTAGTAAATATTTCCCGGTTCGTCACTCAAACCTCCTTCTTATCTGTAGATCCAAAGACATTGCAAACAAATAATTTATTTTAATCTACATCCTTGTCTTTAAACGCAATATAATTTTGATTTTTCAGGTTTACTCACAAATCAGGCATAATCCTTTTTCTAAATACATTTTACTTCACAAATCACCAATGTACAACAAAAACTGATTAAAATGCGAACACTCTGATTAATGGTCATAACAACATACGCAAAAAGGACTGCTTCCCATATACCTCGCAGCCCTTTCACATTTTAGAAACTAATATTCTATTTACTCTCTTTGGATAACATCAAACACACATTTTCTTCTGAAGCAGTTTCATGATTCTCTCTGCCCCTTTCTTTGTATCTGCAATAATTTCCTCCGGTGTCATCTTGATATGGCGCAGGGAATTATATTGATATAGATCCCGGTGGAGCTGCAAAATATAAGAGGAACAAATCGGGATATATTCATAGCTCTCATGGATTGTATTTAAAACATCCCGATACCCCATAATTTCTTCCTCATCTCTATTCTTAGGTGTTGTCTTTTCCATAACAAGCTGTTGAAGCCTGGTGCTTGTCGTGACAATGCCTTCAATCTTATTGGAAGCCTCCGTACTTTGTATTTTTGCTATCAAATCCGCATTCGCCTAATTCCTTTCTTTTCGCCTAATTACACCCCCCTCTTTAGGCAATAATCAATATTTTGCCCAGAATTCGCCTGTTCCATTCTGGAATTATGCGAAAGTTTAAGTGTCAGGCGATTTCAATATCCAAAAATACCATAACCTGATATATCTTGTTCCCCAAACAATCATCTCCTCCCAGGCCTGTCACAGGAAATGATTCCTTACCCGAAAAGCGTGAGTTTCCCGATTCCCAGCATATGGTTCAGGCCCGGATTGCCATTGCCAATGTACCGGCTACCATCAGGCAAAGGCCCAGAAAGGCTCTTTTATCAATTTTTTCCTTAAATACCAGCCACGAAAATATGACCGTCACGACAATGCTCAGCTTATCAACAGGCACCACCACGCTGACAATGCCGTTCTGAATCGCATAGTAATAGCACAGCCATGATCCCCCCGTCGCAAGTCCTGAAAGAGCTATAAAGGCAAGCTCTCTTCTGTCAATTCCCTGAATCTGCTTTTGCTTTCCCTTCATAAAAACAATCAGCCATGCCATGATGAGCACAACGCCTGTGCGGATCGCCGTTCCGAGATTGGATTCCACGCCCTCTATCCCGATCCTGGCCAGAATGGCTGTCAGAGAGGCAAACACGGCAGACAGGACCGCATACACAAGCCACTTTCTCTTCGTTTCCTTCTTCTCCTCCTGCCTTCTCTCTACCATCAGGAAGATACCCGCCCCCAGAATTGCCGTTCCCGTCAGTTTCACAGCCAAATGCTCCGTTTCATGGAAGAGAAGGATTGCAAGCAGGACTGACAGAATTGTGCTTGATTTATCAATCGGTACCACCTTATTGACATCGCCCATGGACAATGCCTTAAAATAGCAGATCCATGACGCTCCTGTCGCCAATCCTGACAAAATCAGAAATACCAACGCTTTTGCACTGATATCCGTTATGGTTTTCGCAGAACCGGCTACAAAAACCATAATCCATGAAAAGATCAATACGACAACCGTCCGCAGAGCCGTAGCGATATCAGAATCGGTTTTCCGAATGCCGCATTTTGCTAAAATGGAAGTTATTCCGGCAAATAACGCCGAACCAAATGCAAATACAATCCACATATTATTTTTCCTCACACAGGCAAACGAAAAGCATCTATTGCAGGATCGCATCCGGTTGCCGCTGCCGGTCAGATCACGGAAGCGACTCCTCCTGTAATTTGTCAAATTCCGCCATGCATTCCTCCACCGATGCGCCCTCCAGCAGCTTACGCACGATCAGGCAGGTATTTCCCCACTGCTCCACCTTCATGCCCGCATTGCTGGCAAGCACATAGGTGCCGCCGTTTACGAGATCATTCAGCGGTTTTAATGCTTCAATGCAGTCTACCTCCAAATTTTGAGAGGGCGATATCACCTGATTGGTTTCCGCATATACCTGCAGCGCTTCGTCAGAAAGAATCACCTCTAAAACCTCCCGGGCTTCCTGCTGCCGCTCAGAGCTTTCCAAAACCGATATGCCTGTCACAGACACGACGGGCATCTGCCCCCGTTCACTTGGAAAACCGATAATCTGCAGGTTAAAATCCGGATTTCCATAAGCCGTCTCGGCATTTGCCGCTCCCCAATAGGCCATGACGATCGGGGTCTTCTGCGCCAGGAAATCCGGTCCCTCCCCTTCGATCGCTTCATATGTATAGGCGGTTTCGGCATCGATATATCCCAGATCGATCATCTCTTTCAAGTATGTAAAGCCCTTACGCATATAATCGCTGTATTTACGCGTGCCGCTGTTAAGCGCCTCGATTTCCGCTTCCGTGTTTCCTCCGTTATAAAGGTCGGCATATGCCTGGGCGAAAACAAAGGTCTCCAGCCACCACCGGTTTGCCCCGACCGGCGTCTCGATGCCGTTTTCCTTGAATACTTTGCAGCATTCCAGAAACTCTTCCGGTGTATCCGGCAGCGCAAGGCTATAACAGTCAAACATATCCTTATTGACGAACAGTCCATAAACCACCACTTCCTGCGGTATCCCAACCAGCTTTCCATTTACCGTATTCGCTGTTTTGACCACATCCCGCAGATTTTTTACACAAGCAAGATCGGACAGATCCGCCAGTCTTCCCTCCTCGCCCATTTTCTGAAGAACATCCGGATTCAACAGATAAAGATCATCCATATCGCTCCGTATCCGGTCGAGCGCCACGTCATCATAGGACTTTTCCTGATAGTCCACAGCCGTATAAGTGTTATATTCCACCACCACGTTCAGTTGCTCCTCAGCCATGATAATCGTCTTATCAAAGGCCGTCCTGGCGGCATTTTCCACATCCGGCTTTGACCGCTCCATAGGTGCGAACAGGGTAATTTCCACTCTGTCTTCCTCTTCATTGCGAATCAGATTCTCACCGTCCGTGCCGCTCTGCCCACAGGCGCCTGTCGCAAGGACCAGCGCTCCGGCCGTCAAAATTGCCGCCGTTTTTTTCAATATTCCTTTCATATTCCGCTCCCTCTCATCGTTGCCATTCACGGTCTGGCCGGCCGCTCATGCCAATGAACCTTTCATCATTTCAAATACTGATTTATCGTCCTCTTTAGCAGCTCCATATCGATCGGCTTTGCCACATGGGCGTTCATCCCCGCATCCATGGCGTCCTTCACGTCTTCCGCAAACGCGTTTGCCGTCATCGCAATAATCGGAATCGTACCGGCATCCTCCCGCTCCATTGCCCGGATTGTCCTCGAAGCCTCATAGCCATTCATCACCGGCATCTGAACATCCATCAGAATCGCGTCAAAGCTTCCCGGCGGCGCCTGCTCAAAGCGCGTTGCCGCCAGCCTGCCATTTTCCATAATCTCGCAGGTAGCCCCTTCTATCAGCAAAAGCTCTGACAAAATCTCGGCATTAATCTCATTATCCTCCGCCACAAGAAAATGGCGTCCCCGAAGGCATTCTGCCTCTGCCTTTTGGGCAGCAGGAGTCCGCGCATCGCCTTCCGCTTTCCCGGAGGGCTCCTCCGCTTTGGTTTCCGGAATGCGAAGCTCCAGTTCCACAACAAACCGGCTTCCTTCCCCTTCTTTGCTGAAAACCTCTATGGTTCCTCCCATCAGCTCCACGATATTCTTCGTGATCGCCATGCCCAGACCCGTTCCCTGCACCTTGTTCGTCGTGCTGTTTTCCGCCCTGGTGAACGCCTCAAAAATAGTCTTCAGATATTCCGGCGTCATTCCATAACCGTTATCCTCCACCTCAATCCGGAAATGCTCATATTGGCTGGAATGCTGCCTCAGCCCGCTGATGCGAAGCTGGATGCTGCCGCCCTCCTGCGTATATTTCACAGCGTTGGAAAGAAGATTGAGCAGAATCTGCCCAAGCCTCGTCTCATCCCCCAAAAGCCGCGTATGACGGATTCCCGTAACGGCAATCTCAAAGCTCTGATTTTTCGCCTTCGCGGCCGGACGAATGATCGCGTCAATGGAGGAAACCATGTCGTCAAGCGAAAACTCCCCGATCGTAAGCGCCGCCTTTCCGCTCTCAATCTTGGAAATATCCAAAACATCATTGATCAGCCCCAGCAAATGCTGCCCGGAAGCGGTGATTTTCCTGGTGTATTCCCGCACGCGCTCCGGATTGTCCGCGTCCTTTTCCAGCAGAGTGGTAAACCCCAGTATGGCGTTCATCGGCGTGCGGATATCATGGGACATGTTTGAAAGAAACATGGTTTTGGAGTTATTTGCGATCTGCGCCGTCTGCAGAGCTTCCTGCAGCTGCCGGTTATGAAGCTCTCTCTCCTGCTCCTGATCCTTGCGGATTTTATCATGCTGCCTTTCAAAAAACAAATAGAGGCAGCAGCAGGCCGTAAATGCCGTCAGCATGACAAAAACAACGATCAATATGTTCTGGTTTACCGCGTTGCCTTCCCGCTGTATCGCCTGAACCGGCACATATCCGATCAGATATACCGCCCCTTCATTGACAGACCACATATAAATCAGGGAAGCTTCATTCTGGATATCGTGATAGAACATAACGTCTTTTCCGTTTTTTATATTCTCTGCCACGTTTTCCTGGATATCTGTCTCGAGAATCTTGTTGGCATAATAAAAGTCATCCAGACTCATATGCCCTGCATCACGTTCTCCGATCCCTTTCGGCTTTAGCACCAGTCTTTCGCTGGCGGCATCCATGAGATAGAGCTTCGCGTCCCTGTTATAAAAGCTGCCGGGAAACATATCATCAACGGAATCATAAATATACTCTATATATAATGAGGCAATCTCTTTGCCCTCTCTTATCACCGGACACCTGATCGTATACGCCCAGGTGCCCATACTGTTGATATAGGACCCGGAAAGCGGCAATCCGTCCACAGTCTTCCCCGCTGAAAAATCCAGCTCCTCCTCTGCAAACGCTTCACCCGTATTGGAAATCCCCACCGTCTCGCCGGACAATATTAATGACAGCTTTACCATGGTATCGTTTCTGTCATAAGATAAGACAAAATCCTCCGGTTTTGCCGCATTTGCGATCTCCTTCGCAATCATTTTCTGGAATTGTGCCTCCCGCTTTAAGATGGCATCTATCGAATTACTGATCAGATCCAGACTTTCACTTAAATTACCTATTGCCGATTCGGACATCTCTATCGTGATCTTTCGCGAAATAAAAAAAACAACTGCTCCCAAAATACAAAAAACAAGTATAAAGGGAGCAATCAGTATCTGCTTTTTATGTAATATGCGTCTTTTTTTCTTTTCCATATACAAATACCCAGAAAGCATTGCTTCATGACTGAAAAACCGATCCCTACGATATCATTATAGCATCACCGGATCACAAAGTCAAAACATATCAAACCTTTCCCGCTCTCTGCATATTCCATATTTTTATCAAAGACAACTTTTTAATCTGCGCTTTATCAATGAATCGATTTTCCCAGCTGCAGGGCCTCTTCCAGCTCCGGGCGGCCTTTGATATCCCCGATTCCCATCACACCGCCGCACAAAACCTTTCCCAGACTTTTCCAGCCAAGATGCTTTTCCAGCCGGTCATACCAATACAGGCTTTCCTCAAACCCATGCCCTTCCGCCGCCATCAGCAGGATGCTCTCCTTTTTGGGATTTCTGTAATCCGGATCGCATTCCGCCACCGCAAACAGGCGGTCAAATGCCGTTTTCAGCTGTCCGCTTATCGTCCAATAATAAAGCGGCGTTGCCAGCACCACGATATCCGCCTCCTTATAGACCGGATATATTTTCTCCATATCGTCCTTTTGCACGCAGGGACTGTCGGGATTTTTGCCGCCGCCAAAGCATCCCTTACAGCCGTTGATGCGCATGCCGTCCAAAAAGAATTCCGTCACAGTGTTCCCGGCGCTTTCCGCTCCCTTTATAAATTCCCGGATCAATTCTGCGGTATTTCCGTTTTTACGGGGACTTCCGTTCAAAACAATAATTTTTTTGCCCATTTGCCGCTCCTTTGTCACATGTTAAAATTTATCCGCCAGCGCTGCCGCCTGCTGACAGCCATCCGTCTTTTCAATATCACCGACATTTAAAACGCCCGGAACGAGCACCTCGCCCACCATTTTCCATTTCAGCAACGCGGCCGAACGCTCCACCGGAACGCGCACGCCATCCATAACGGACATATCATCCTCTTCACAGCAGGTGATCAGCGCGCACTCCTTCCCCGCCACATCCTTACCAGCAACGCAGAAGGAAAAGAGTCTGTCAATCACGCCCTTGACCTGCGCCGGTATGGAATACCAGTAAACGGGCATCGTAAATACTACCGCATCCGCGTCCAGGATGTCCGGTGCAATGGTGTTAAAATCATCGTCAAACGAGCATGCCTTTCCGGTCTTAAAGCAGGTTTCGCAGGCACGACAGCCGCCCACCTTTTTCATGGCCGCATCAAAGCGGATCACCCTGTGCCCTTTCTCCTGCGCCGCTTTGATAAAAGCTTCCGTCATGGCAAAGCTGTTTCCGTTTTTCCTCGGGCTTCCTGTAATTACCACAATTTTTTTACTCATCCTGTTCTCACTCCTTATAACAGTTCAGCCAAGTCTGAACTGTTATCCGCTCCTTTCTTTTTATTTTTGGTTGACTTGCTTGACAGTCTGTATTATGATAATAGCATAAACTGGATAGATTACAAGTACGCACATTCAAGTGCGATACTTACTAAAAGGAAAGTGTATGTCAAAATGAAAAAACGCTGCATATCACAGGAATGTCTGAACGACACGGGGTTTTGCTATACCCTATCCCTGATCAACGGGAAATACAAAATGACGATCCTCTACACCCTGATGGAGTTCGGGATTGTCCGTTTTAATGAAATGAAGCGCTATATCGGCAATATCTCCTACAAGACCCTGAGCGCTACATTGAAGGAGCTGGAAGCGGACCGGCTGATTCACCGGGAAGAATATCCACAGATCCCGCCCAAGGTGGAGTACAGCCTCACAGAGCGGGGGAAATCCCTGATGCCCATTCTGGACGGAATGTGCGAATGGGGCGACCGAAACAGATTATGATCGTATTCGTATCAGCTCAGACAAGTCGGAGCTGATACTGCAGCCACCACGTTCTTACACGGTCTGTGCGATAAACGCGCAGACCTGCCTGAACTGTTACATGTATTCCTGAGGAGGAAAAGAATATGAAGCTTTCTGTATTTTATGACCACATTTTACAGGCACATGCGCAGTCGCAAAAATCACTTCCCGAAGTTCTGCGCCTTGTCCGTTCCATGAATATCAGCGCTGTCGAAATGGAATATACCATGTTTGAAGCGCACAAGACTGATATTCTCCCCCTGCTTTCCGATGCCGGTCTGAGCATCAGCTGTTTTTACGAATTTTTTGAATTTCACAAAAATGAGGATATTTCCAGAGGCAAAGCAATGCTGAAAGCCGCCGCCGAGCATCATGTCTCCCGCGTGCTGATCGTTCCCGGCGCCCTGGAATCTTTAGAAGCGGCAGAGCTTTTGGCATGCAGCGGCGCCTATGAAACAGCTTCCGCTTTTATGGATCACAATCCCGCCATCCAAAGCATGAAACGGGCGCTGACCGGTCTGACCTCCCAGGCTGCCGCGTGCGGCGTGACCGTCACGCTGGAGGATTTTGACGGATTTTGTCAGCCCTTTTCCAGAATGAATCAGCTGCTTTGGTTTATGCAAAATGTCCCCGGCCTGCGCTTCACGCTGGACATGGGCAATTTCGCCTTTGGCGACGAGGATGCCGTGCTCGCAACAAAGCTGCTTGCAGATTCCATCGTCCACGTCCATTGCAAGGACCGCGCTCTGAGCCCTCATGTTCAGGGAACCGTTTGCAGGGGACTTGGTCCCAGCCCTGCCGGATACGGATACCTTCCCATTCGCGAAATGGTTTCGCTGCTGAAAGAGCATGGATATGACGGCTATCTGGCAATTGAGCACTTCGGCGCACCTGACCAGCTTTCTTTTATCCGGAAATCCGCGGATTTTCTGAAAAACTGCGTAGACTCTGACGATTGATCGTAACAGTTTGGACAAGCCGAACTGTTACGATTGATATGCTGTGCTTTTCCCGCAGACAGGGCGGCGTTTTTACACGCCGCTCTGCCTCGCACTCTAATTCTGCATTCTGAACTGTTCCTTCTTTATGGCAGGGTAACGGATCAGCTCTGCCGTATCCAGATTTTCCCGGTGCATATCGACGCCGGTGATCTGGTGATTATCATAAGTCGTATAATAGTAAATTCCCCGGCTCGCATTACAGCAGGAGGTATAAATCGTGATCTCGTATTTTCCACCCTCCAGCTCACAAAGGCCCCTTTGCTGGTCCACCGCATTTAAGATATGAAAAAACTGGCTGACGCTCTCTGCTTCCCCTTCCCCGGATACGGAATTCATTTTGACAAAGGCCGCACGGATAAAGCGGGACTGGGAGGAGAGATCTCCGGGAAGCCCCAGCGCGCCCAGCCCCCGGCTGTACTGTACAAGCTCCAACCCGGGCGCAAAATGGCTTTCCGTCGCCCGTGTGGACAAATGCCGGTAGTTATTCAGCGCAAACATCTGTCCCTCAAAGGGCGGATTGTTCGTCAAAACGCCCACCGGATTGTCATATATTTTTAATCCGTCCTTCACCGACTCCACTGTGATGGAGCCGGATTGATCAGAGATCAGCCAATGCAGCTGCGCCACCGGAAGATCGGCGCGAAACGGCGTATCCAGCAAATTGATCCGCTCCAGAAGCGCTCTCGCCTCCGCCAGAGAGGCACACTGACACAGAATCCAGGAAATGAATTCAAACTGCGCCACATTGTCCTTTCCGGCGGTTTTCCCCCTGTAGACAGCATTTCCCACAAAATTCAGCCCTGCCATTCCAAGCCCCTTTTCGTTCACGGCATCGTAATACAGCGGACAGTTATCCGTCACAAATGCCATGCCGATGAGCGCATAATGGGATGCAATCGTTCCCTGCTCCCTGAAATGAAAGGGATAATTGCGGGGCGTAATCGTAATCTCATCCCCATAGGAAAACTCATAATCCAGCGTCCTTCCAAAATAGAAGTCCTTTGTCTGATAAGTTGCTGCCGTGCACATAAACATCCTCCTTTTCCTGTGGCGCTTTCAGCTGCCACAGACGAAATACCTGCTCTGCGGTGTCCACCAGATTCGCTTTCGCGTTTTCCGGCTCCATCGCCTCTTTGAGCGTCTCAATTCTGCGCAGGATCGGGAAAAAAGCATCGATACCGCACCGGTTGACTGCTGCCGCATCCGCCGCCACGCTCCCGGCAAAGGCGATCACCGGCTTTTTATGCTTTTTGGCAAGCCCCGCCACCCCGGCGGGCGCTTTTCCCATCGCCGTCTGAGCGTCCAGACAGCCCTCTCCCGTGATGACGATGTCCGCCTCCTTTACATATGCTTCCAGCCCTGTTTCTTCCAGCACGATCTGCGCGCCCGGCTCCAGCGCCGCATGTAAAAAGGTCCCGAACGCAAAGCCCAGACCGCCTGCCGCTCCGCTTCCCGCCCGGTCAGGATCAGCATGGGGAAAGCTTTTTTGTGCGAGCGCAGCATAATCCGCCAGCCACCGGTCCATTTCCCGGATCATCGCGGGCGTCGCGCCCTTTTGCGGTCCGTAGACGGCGCTGCAGCCCTGTTTTCCACATAAAACATTGGTCACATCACAGGCGACCCGGAAGGTACAGTCCGCCAGCTGTGGCAAAGCGTTTTCACTGCGGATGGCGGACAGCATTTTCAGCCCCTGCGCACCCTGCGGTATCTGCCCTCCCTCCCGGTCCAGAAATTCAAAGCCCAGCGCCTGCAGCATGCCGACGCCTCCATCGTTGGTGGCGCTGCCGCCGATTCCCACAATAAAGCGCCGGCATCCCTTCAAAACCGCATCCCGGATCACCTCTCCCACGCCATAGGTGGTGGTATAGAGCGGATTGCGCATATCGGGCGGCACCAGCGTGATGCCCGCCGCGCCGGACATTTCCAGAATGGCTGTGGAACAGTCGCCCGCAATGCCATAGGTGCAGCTTACTGGACTTCCCAGCGGTCCGGTTACCGTCACCTCCTGCAGCCTTCCGCCCATGCCCTCTGCCAGCGCCTCCACGGTGCCCTCCCCGCCATCCGCCAACGGGCGCACGGTAACCTGCGCGGATGCATCCGCCCGGCATATTCCTTCCATGACAGCATTTCCCGCTTCCATGGACGTCAGGCTTCCTTTAAAGGAATCCATCGCTATGACTGCTTTCATCTCCTGATCACCCTCCCGTCTCTGTGTCCGCTGCCGCTTTCCCGTTCTGTTCCGGCCGCCCACTGCTAAGCTAAATGACATTTGTCACATTTTGAGTATACCCTCTTTTGAAAAAAAATGAAACAGCGATTTTCATATGTCTGCGTCTGTGCTATACTATAGTGGATGGCAAAATGGCTGCCGTCTGCTATATGCGATACGTCCATACTTTCCAAACGGAGGTGATCAACATGGTAAAGCGCAGAGCTTCCTTCTGACCGATAGAAGGAAGTAACAATCAAAATCCTTCTATCGTTTGTCTGGGATTTGCATGAAACACATGGATTTCATATATCTCATTCACGCAGGAGGATTCTCATGAAAAAATATATACGACATCATTTTACCCACCTTGCAGGCGCGATTCTATGCGTCCTGACAGGAAACGCTTTCGCGGTCATTTTACAGTTCATCAAAGGGGATGTGCTGGATTACGCGCTGACCGGAAATATTGCCGCCACGCTGCGCTGCGCCGGATGGCTCATCGGTTTCATTTTGCTGGAGGTGTTCTTCACTCTGCTGTATAACCGGCTTGCCGTGCGCTTTAGTCTTGGATGCGCGAAGGATTTAAAAGCGGATCTGTTTTCCCGTATTCTGCAAAAAAGCTATGTTGAATGGAAAAAACAGCCCCAGGGGGAATATCTGGCAAAATACACCAATGAAACGGAGCTGATCCGACAGCGGTATTTTTCCATGCTTCCCATGTTCTTTGAAATCGTGTTGAAGGTGGTTTTTGTGAGCATTGCGCTGTTTTCGCTGGACTGGCGCATTGCTCTCGTCACGCTGTTTCTTCTGACCATGCCGCTGTATGTGCCAAAGCTCATCGCAAAACCGCTGCAAAAGGCGCAAAGCGACTATCTGGAAACGGCGCAGACTGTGCTCGCCCGGTTAAAGGACTGGCTCTCCGGCTTTGAATTGATTAAAAACTATTCCATCGAAAGCCATGTCAGAAGACAGTTTTGCCGGATCAATGAAGAGGCGATGGAAAAGCAGCTTTCTGACGCGCAGCTCGGCATATGGGCGCGCCTGATTTCCACGCTGATGTCCTATCTGTCCTGGTTTATCATTCTGGCGTTTTCCGCTTATCTGGTGCTGTGCGGTGATTTTTCGGCGGGTGACTTTTTCGTGGCGATCGGAATGATCGATCAGCTTTCCTGGCCGCTAATCTCCCTGTCCGATATCCTCAGACAGCTGGTGGCGGTTCGTCCCGCGTGCCGTTCCATGGCGCAATTTATGGAAGCCGCCGAAAGCAGCGGCGACGGAAACCACAAAGGACATCTCTCACAGAGCGCAGAATATTGTCACTCCGCTCCGCCAAAGACGGGCGCTGTAGACAGTGCGCAGAAAATCCCCGCCGGGCATACCGTCTGCTTTCGGGATGTCACCTTTTCCTATGAGCCGCAAAGGCCCATACTCCGGCACGTTTCTCTCACGCTGGAAAAGGGAAAGCGTTATCTCATCACAGGTCCCAGCGGATGCGGCAAGTCCACTCTGCTCAACCTTTTGCTGCGCTATTATGCGGCAGACGCAGGGGAAATCACGGTGGATGGACAGCCTCTGGAGCAGATAGAAGACCCTTTTCGCATTTTTACAGTTGTGCGGCAGGAGGCCACTCTTTTCTGTGACACGCTGCGAAACAATCTGACCATGTATCAGGATGTTCCGGACGAAAAGCTGACCGGACTGCTTTGCAGTCTTGGACTGGCAAAATATGCCTCTCCTGCCGCTTTAAACGAGATGGTCCTGGAAGGCGGCAGCAACTTTTCCGGCGGTGAAAAGAAACGGTTCTGTCTGGCGCGCGCGCTGCTGCGGGACACCCCGGTGCTGCTTTGCGACGAGCCTCTCGCCAACCTGGACAGTGATACGGCACAAAAAATCGAGAGCCTTCTGCTCTCCATTCCGGAAAAAACGCTGGTAGTCGTATCCCACCAATGCAGTGAGGAAAACCTGCAGGCCTTTGACCGGGTCATTGATTTTGGCGGATAATTTCATGCCGTCCTGATATATCTACGGTATAAAATCGGGTGCGCAGGCAAAAAATATGCCTGTCCACCCGATTTTTATTGCTGACATTGACCATGCTCTTATAAAGCTCCCTACAAATGCACGTTTTCAATGGAATCATAACATATTTCGTCAAAAGCGAAAGGAGATGTTACCCATGCCCCAAAATTATCTGGAGGATTTTTTGCCCGATCTGGCAGACTTTAGAGATCATACGCGCAGATTTCATGCCGGCGCGCTCACCGCCGCAGAATACAAGCGCCTTTCCGGCGGCTTCGGAAGCTATGCCCAGCGGGGCAGCGCAAAGCACATGCTGCGCCTTCGCATGGCGGGCGGACGGCTCACAAAGCGGCGTCTTTGCTTCATTGTGGATGCCTGTGAAAAATATTTTATTCCCAGAATCAAGCTCACCACCTGCCAGTCGGTGCAGCTCCATGACATCAGCGCGGCGGCCATCGGCAATGTCATGGAAGCGGCCTGGAGGGCGGGCATGATTTCCCGGGGCGGCGGCGGTGATTTTCCCCGCAACATCATGGCGACGCCGCTCTCCGGCGTGCTCCCCGAGGAAGCCTTTGACGTGATGCCCTATGCCGAAGCGGCAGGGGAATATCTCATGGGCTTTATCAGGGCCGTCCGCTTTCCCCGCAAGCTCAAGGTCGCTTTTTCCTCCTCCCCCGCAAATGAAACCCACGCCACCTTCCGCGACCTGGGCTTTGTGGCAAAATCCAACCGCACCTTCGATGTCTATGCGGCGGGCGGGCTCGGCGTCCGGCCATACATGGGCGTGCGCGTGGCAGACGACGTCCGGCCGGAGGATGTGCTGTATCATATCAAAGCCATGGTGGATACCTTTACCGCTTATGGCAATTATGAGAGCCGGGCAAAATCCAGAAGCCGCTTTCTGCAGGAAACCCTGGGCACTGACGGGCTGATCAGAGCCTATCAGGAAAAGCTGAGACAGGCTCTGGATACAGAGCAGCTAAAGCTCTCCGTCTCCAAACAGCCGGTCACCAAAAAGGCGGTTGGTCCCCTTCTGTGCGGAAACCGCATCCTTCCCCAAAGGCAGAAGGGTCTTTATGCCGTTTTTTACCAGCCTGTCGGAGGCTTTCTCTCTCCCATAAAGGCAGCCCAGCTCTCCCGCGCCATCGCCCCGATGGAGGACGCAGAAATCCGCCTGACGCCGGAAGGTGGGCTTTATATCATCAACTGTAACGCGCAGGAGGCTGCACTGCTTTGTTCCGTCACCCAGGACGGCGCGCAGACACAGTTTGAAGCATCCGCCGCCTGCGTCGGCGCTGACACCTGTCAGGCCGGCATCGGGCGTTCGCAGACGCTTTTATCCGCCTGCATCGCCGCCGTCCGCCGGGAAAACTTCGCCGACGGCGTTCTCCCCAAAATTCACATTTCGGGATGTCCATCCTCCTGCGGCGCTCACCAAAGCGCTTCCATCGGTCTGCGCGGCGGCATGAAGCAGACTGCTTCCGGACCGCTTCCCGCCTTCGCCTTCTCCTTCGGCGGCTGCGCGCAGCAGGGACAGGAATTTCTCGCAGAGCCGGATAAATCCATCCTGTCCAGGGACATACCGGCTTTCTTCGTGGAGCTCGGACGAATGATTGCCGCCGACCATTCCTCCTACGAAAACTGGATCCCGCACAATCAGGACCGCTTCTTTTCCTTGCTCGAAAGGTACGCCAGATAGTGCATGTTTCGCTTGTTTTCCTACAAACCATGTTGTATAATGGGTTTATGGGTTAATCTGCCGAAGCCGGGCAGACTAACATCCGGATTCATCTATCATGCAGAAATACGCGCGAAAAGGGGAATATATCATGCTGATTTCAACAAAAGGGCGCTATGCGCTGCGGGTCATGATTGATCTGGCGGAGCATCAGACCGACGACTTTATACCGCTCAAGGTCATCGCCGACCGCCAGGAAATTTCTGAAAAGTATCTGGAAAGCATCATCAAGCTTTTGGTAAAAGCGAAATTTTTAAGCGGGCTGCGGGGGAAGGGCGGCGGCTACCGGCTGACCAAAACGCCTGAGGAATATACGGTCGCGGATATTCTTCTGCTGACGGAAGAATCCCTCGCCCCTGTCGCCTGTCTTGAGCAGGGTGCGCTTCCCTGCTCAAGAACCGCCACCTGCCGCACACTCGAAATGTGGAAGGGACTTGACAGGGTTATCCATGATTATCTGTCCGGCATCACGCTCGCCGCCCTCATGCAAAAAAATCAAAACGGGGATGATTATGTGATTTGACTGGCCTGCAGCCGTAACAGCTCAGACAAGTCTGAACGCTTCCCCGCACGCCTTCTTCTGCCGCCCCGGCAGGCGGACAATATTGCGTCAGGTCTTATGGAAACAGTCCCCTATCCAAAATAAGGAAATCCTGCATTTTCCATTTTTATGCAGGATTTCCATCATTTTCCTTTTTTACAAAAACGATGCATATTCTCCCGTCCATATTTTCTTCATGCTCTGGTATAAATCCCAGATTTTTACATAGCCTGACGGATTTCACATTCTCCTGATCGACCACCGCATATACCTGGTCAACCTCCAGCTCCTCCCATGCCTGGGCAAGCACCGCCCTGCACGCTTCCCCTGCATAGCCTCTTTGACGCCAGGCCGGGGCAATCGAAAATCCCAGCTCCGGTCCCGGAACACTATCCCGCATCTGCAGCCCTGCCCTGCCCACCGGTATGCCGCTCTCCTTTTCCAAAACAAGCCAGATCCCAAAGCCATAAAAGCCGTACATCTGCTTCCGGTACGCTGCCAGCTTTTCCAGCTCCAATGCGCGCATCTGCGCTGTCAGGATCTGGGGCGCCTCTGCCGTAGATTCCTTTTGCTTTTCCTCATCCTTACATGGCTGCACGGTTCCAAAGCCCCGTTCCTCTCTCTGCATTTCCAGGATGAAGTCCAGATCCTCCTCCATCATCTCCCGCAGCATGAGCCTGTCGGTCTCACAAATATGCCAGGGAAGATCGTTGCAGCGCAGCCAGATCCTCCACAAAAAACTCTCCGGCAGCCAGTCCGGAAAGCCTTCCTGTTCCAACGCCTCAAGCTCCTGTTTCCAGCAAATCTCCTCCTGATTTTTGCCGTCCGCGCTTTCTTCCTCCGGTGTCTCGACACACCATAATATTCCGTCGCAAAAACACTCCCGGTTTTTTCCCGTCAGCAAATATACCACACATTCCCCGGCTTTTGTAAGCCGCTTCGCTTCCCCTGCATCATCCGTCAGCCAGATTGCCGCGCCGGATGATGCCAGCCCTTCTTTTTCTCCGCTTTTTTCCCGCCCCAGCCTGTCCCGCAATTTCCCGGCCAGAGCTTCATTTTTCAGCTCTACCTTCGGATAGGGCATCCCGCTCAGCCTGATCCTTTTTAAAAATATTTTCATTATTTTCACCGGAATCCTTTACGCCGCACCTTTTTTCCGCTACAATGATACCTGTTGGAATGTCATCGCGCGCGATAGTTATCGCCGGCCTGACAGCTCCATTATAATACACTCATAAAAAGAAAGGAACCTGTTATGGCTCAAAATCCGATTGTTACAATAACCATGGAAAACGGCGGCGTCATCAAGGCAGAGCTTTATCCTGAAACCGCTCCCGAATCCGTCCGCAATTTCATCAGCCTGATTCAGAAAAAATTTTATGACGGCATCATTTTCCACCGCGTCATCGAGGGCTTCATGATTCAGGGCGGCGACCCGGAGGGAACCGGCTCCGGCGGTCCTGGCTACTCCATTAAGGGAGAATTCTCTTCCAACGGCTTTGCCAACGACTTAAAGCACACCGCAGGCGTTCTCTCCATGGCGCGCACCATGATTCCGGACTCTGCGGGCAGCCAGTTTTTCATCATGCACAAGGATGCCCCCCACTTAGACGGCGAATATGCCGCATTCGGCAAAGTCACAGAGGGCATGGACGTGGTCAACGCCATCGCCACGACGAAAACGGACTGGTCCGACAGACCGAAGGAAGAACAGAAAATCAAATCCATGACCGTAGAAACCTTCGGCGTAGATTATCCGGAACCGACAAAGCTGGCGGAGCGCTAAAGCGCTACAGTTCCGTTGCCCGGATAAAAGGGTTTTGCAAAAGAAAGGACATGGAAATGGATATCAAAGAACAGATCGCCACAGCGGTGGAAAAAATTGCAAAGGATAAAAAGCTCCAGGCACAGTTCATGAGCGATCCGGTAAAAGCGCTGGAAAGCGTGCTGGGCGTTGACCTGCCCGATGATATGGTGGACAAGGTCGTACAAGGTGTAAAAGCAAAGCTGACCGCAGATAAAGCTTCCGATATGGTGGATTCCTTAAAAGGATTTTTGAAAAAGTAAGCGAAAAAGCAACAGGCTGTTTCCTTCCGGCTCCCGGAGAGAAACAGCCTGTTGCTTTTCCTGCCGTATAAAAAAAGAACCTCTGTTTACAAGGCTCTTTAAAAGCTGCTGACGGGAATCGGACCCGTGACCTCCGCACTACCAATGCGACGCTCTACCGACTGAGCCACAGCAGCAGGCTGATGTTTCACAACCGAAAATCAGTATAGCATAGAGTATAATACTTGTCAATTACTTTTTTTCATTTTAAGCCCCAAATTTGACCACTTTGTTACGATTCAGACGCGTCTGAATCGTAACACCACTTTAAAACTGCGTATTGACAAAGGGATTCCCTTTCATTTATCATCTATACTGTATTTTATATTACTCTTTGGACACAATGTCGGGCGCCTGGGGCGGCGGACGCGCCATGAGCAAACAGCGCAATAAGCAATTTGCTCACGGCGATTCAGAACTGTCGGAATCGTCACGATTGATGGACGCCGAAAGCCTCTGCTCCCCGTCAGATTACAGGAAACCGACCGGAAAGGAAGAAAAGCATGGGACTCAGATTCAGAAAGAGCTTTAAGGTCGCCCCCGGCGTGAAAATCAATCTCAATAAAAAAAGCGCAGGCGTCACCATCGGTACGAAGGGCGCGCACTACACGGTCAACACCTCCGGCAGGCAGACAGCCAGCGTCGGTCTGCCCGGCACCGGACTTTCTTATTCCACCTCCCTGGGTGGGAAAAAGCGGGGCAAAAGCAAAACACCGGCCGGAAATTCCATCAATAAAATCATCGGCATCGTGATCGCCGTCGTCGCGATTGCCTGCGCCGCAGGCGCTATCAAAACAGCGATCGATCAAAAAACTGCCGCCGCCCCCGCTGCCATCGCACAGGATATGCAGCCTGCACAGACTGTGGGGACCGCTGACAGCGCACAGCCTGCAGACGCCGTTGACAATATCCGGACAGCCGACGCCTCACAGACTGCCGCTCCTGCCCAGGAGCAGGTATGGATCTCCGGCTCCGGGCAGAAATACCACGCCAGCTCCGACTGCAGCGGCATGACCGGCGCGACGCAGATTGCGCTTTCGGAAGCGCTTGACATGGGCAAGGAAGCCTGCAAACGCTGTTATCAATAAGAAAGCCCACACCCGCATCGCGCGCGGCTGCCGGCAGGCAGCGTCTTTCCCGCGCGAATACGCATAAAAAAATGAGCCGGGACATTCCCCCGCCCTGACAGTATGGCGAGCGGAAAGCCCCGGCTTTTTTACGGCTTTTTTTCTTGCCTGGTTTCCACAAAAAGCCCTTCCGCCGTGCTTCTGACAACCACTGTGCCGTCCAAATCCGTTCGATACACCGTCACCCCGGCTTCCTCCAACCGCGTAAGCACCTTCGGGGAAGGCTCCTGCTTTTTCCCATCCCCGTCGATTCCGCAGGAAATGACGGCAATCTGCGGCTGTACTGCCTGCAGCGTTTTCTTTTTGGTGGAGCTTTTGCTGCCGTGGTGGGCGACCATCATCACATCACAGGAAAGAGCAAAGCCGCTGTTTTGCAGCTTCTCCTCCATCTCCTCTTCCCCGTCCCCGTAAAACAAAAAGCGATGGCAGCCATCTGTCAGTATCAGTCCGATGGAGCAGTTATTCAGCTCCTCCAGAGCGGTCTGCTCCGAATCGTCATGGGCGATTATGGTAAAAGAAGCGTTTCCCAGCGCATAGGTTTCTCCCGGCTCAGGGCGCGTGCGCAGCGGATCCTTTGCCTCCAGCGCCTCCATAACCCGTTGATATGTCTTTGTTCCCACCGTTTCTGCCGCAAACCCGCCCATCAAAACCTCATTGACCGTAAAATGATCCAAAATCTGCGGAACCGCCCGGATATGGTCCCGGTGGGGATGGGTCAAAAGCAGATAATCCAGCTCCTCTACGCCCTGTTTTTTCAGGTACTCCAGAATCAGTGCCGTATGCGCATCGTCATTGCTCCCCGCATCGATCAGCATGAAATGACCGTCCTGTGATCTGACAAGCACACAGTTACATTTTTCCACATCCAGATAATGAACGGTCAGGCCTTCCGTTTCAGAAAAGCTCCCGGGCTGTCCGTCCGCCGATTCCCGGCTGGCATTCCCTGTCCCTTCCTGACCGGAAGCTTCTGTTCCCGCCGCCCTTTCTTTTCCGGAAAATTCTGGACCTGCCGCCAGTCCCAAAAGCGCTGCCAGAAGCAAAACCACAGCAAACTGCCATCCCCTTTGCCTGCCGCGCCCTTTTCCTTTTCTATTCACTTACAGTCTCCTCTATAAATAGCATCTGTAAGAAATCATATGCGCATTTCCGCCATACATTCCAATCGTGCCCGCCCTCATATTCCCGGCGCACATGGCGAATGCCATGATTTTGACACAGCTCGTCCTCTTCCCTGAAAAACCTGAAAAACTCATCCTGCTTTCCCATCGCCCGGAAAAACAGCCGGTTATCCCGTAAAAATTCCTCCGGATTTTCCAAAAGAGCGTCCAGGTGCCCGTCAGCCCTTTCCTCTGCCGTGATCACATTGCGCATAAAGCCGCTGAACAGCCCCAGCCATCCAAACAGCTCCGGATGGGAAAACACGGTCATGGAGGTCTGCACAGACCCCATGGACAGCCCCGCCATGGCACGATGCTCCCTGTCCGACCGCACCCGGTATTTGCTTTCGACAAAGGGGATGATATCCTGCAGCAAAAGTGTGGAAAACCGCTCCTGCACAAGCTTCTCCTCCTGCCCCTGCCATTCCCGCAGCATCCCGTCCGCCATGACGATCAGCATGGGGACTGCCTTTTTTTGGGCCAGCAGATTGTCCATGATTTCCCCGATCCTGCCCTGCCACACCCAGCCCGTTTCATTTTCCCCGAAGCCGTGCTGCAAATAGAGCACCGGATATTTCTGGGCGCTCTCCTCATAACCGGCGGGCGCATAGACGAGGCAGGTTTCCCGTTTTTGGGTGACCTTTGAGAAAAAATACTCATGCCGGACGCTGCCCTGCGGCACATCCTGCACGCTGTAAAACTCCGCCGCCGGACCGATCTCCAGATAGTTGCAGGGCCTGCAAAAGCCGTAGCCGATGGGAAGAAAGGGACTTAGCACCTCCACCCCATCAACGAGCAGCGTGACATAATAAAACCCCGGCGCAAGCCGCAGGGACAGCTCCCATAAATCGGGCTTTATTTCCCAGAAAACATGCTTTTCCTGCCCGATGACAAGCTCTGCATCACAGGCGTTTTTCAAACAGAGACGCAGATAAGGACTGCCGTCCTCTCTGTAAAAAATCCCCTGTGCGGGCGGCGCTTCCCGGATTGCGGTCAGGGAAAAAACATGGGGACGCGCAAAGGAAACCGCCTGATCGATGGGACAGACATTTCCTTCCGGCGCCCGGGACCTGTCTGCGTTTTGCGCGCCGCTTTTTTCCTCCAGCATCACCGTCAGCCCCTCCGTCACACGCTCCGCATCCTTCATCACCCGAAGCACCCGGTTTCCATATCCCTGCGTGCGCTCATTGCAGGATGAGAGCCCCTCTATCGTGATCGCCAGCTTTTCCCGGATCTGCGTCAGCAAATCGTAGAGCGCATCCAGATTTTCCCCGTAATAATCCGGAAACCCAAGCTTTTCCTTCAAATACCGGTGCAGCTCTTTTCTTGTTTTAATGCCCGAAAAGTTCAAGCGAATCATTTCCTTCCTCCGTTTTCAATCTCCGTAAAGCTGTTCAAAGGACGCGTAATGATCCTCCGTATAAAAAATCAATCCATCATCGGAATAGATAATCCGCTTCGCATTCCGCCTGCCGCCCTCATATTCGATATCACACTCAAAATAGTCCCTGCCATCCTCCTCCGGCAGCAGACCTTCATAATTGCCAAAATGATCGCCACCGATGCTTTTCCCCGGCGCCACATCCCAGAGATTTCCCCTGGAGGAATCCCACCCCAGCTCCCTCGCTTCCCGTTTGGTGATGTAATTATCCGGCAAATGTCCGTACAAATACAAATATTCTGCCACTTCCTCCTTTTGGGAATAGCTGCCATCCTCTGATACCCTTCCGGCATCGTTTTCCGACCTGCCTGGAAATTCCTCCTCCGATGAGGCTGCCGTCTCCCCGGTCTCTTCCACAAAACTGTCCGGCGCTTGTTCCTCCGCTGACAGCCCTGATTCCGGCTGCATTCGCTCCGGTCCCGCCGGAACGCTGCATGCCATAAAAAACCCAAGCAGCAGAATGGACAGTCCTGCAAGCAGCCGGTTATTCATTTTTCCCTTCACGTTTCCTTCCTCCCATCCAGCGCCCTGCGCAGCTTCGTTTTGATGCGCTGCAGGGCATTGTCCGCGCTCTTTTCATCCCTGCCCAGCACACGGGCGATCTGCCCATATCCCATGCCGGTCAGATACAGGTCAAACACCTGCTTTTCGAAACCGCTGAGCTCCTTTTCGATGATTTTTTCCAGAAGCTCAACGTTTTCCCGGTCGATGACCAGCTCCTCCGGGTTTTTCTCCAAAAGGTCGGGCAGGTCAAAAACCGGCTCCTTCTCCCCGCTTTCCCTGTTTTCCCCGCCGCTTAAGGATATGTAGCGGTTTAAGGGCGCGTGCTTCTGCCTGGTGGATGCCTGCACGGCGGTGTACATCTGTCTGGAAACGCACAGATCGGCAAAGGTGTAAAAGCTGGCGTCCCTGCCCGCGTCATAATTCTGCACCGCCTTAAAAAGCCCGATCATGCCTTCCTGGATCAGGTCCTCACCGTCCGCGCCCAGCAAATACATGGACTTCGCCTTGCTGCGCACCAGCCCCTTATATTTTTCCATGATAAAATCCATGACGCGCCCGTCCCCGTCCCGCAGCCGCAGGATCAGCTCTTCGTCACTGTAATCTCCGTAATTCGTCATACATACACCCGTCGTCTATAGCACCGGCATGGATACCGCAGTTTAGCCCAGCCGCTGCCGCACAATCTCGTAGGCGAGAATTCCCGCCGCCACCGACGCATTTAAGGAATCGATGTCGCCCTTCATCGGAATGGAAGCGATCATATCGCATTTTTCCCGCACAAGCCGTCCCACGCCTTCTCCCTCGCTGCCGATCACAAGCCCGATTGGGCCCTTTAAATTCAGCCGGTACATCTGCGTGCCGTCCATATCCGCGCACACGAACCAGAGCCCTTCCTTTTTTAAGTCCTCCATCGTCTTTGCCAGATTGGTCACTCTTGCCACCGGGGTAAAATTGATCGCCCCCGCCGAGGTCTTCGCCACGGTCGCGGTCAGCCCTGCCGCCCGGTTTTTGGGGATGATCACGCCGTGGGCTCCGGCCAGGTTCGCAGTCCGGATGATCGCCCCCAGATTGTGCGGATCCTCAATATTGTCCAGCAAAATCAAAAAGGGATCTTCCCCCTTTTGCCGCGCCGCTGCCAGCAAATCCTCCACTTCCGCGTATTCATATGCCGCCGCATAGGCGATGACTCCCTGATGCTTTCCCGTTTCGGAAAGCTGGTCCAGGCGTTCTTTTGTCACATATTTGACCGGCGTATTGCGCTTTTTCGCTTCCCTGCTGATGCTCATGACCGGTCCGTCCTGACAGCCGTCCTGCAAAAAAAGCCTGTCGATCGGCCTGCCCGCCCGGTACGCCTCCAGCACGGCATTTCTGCCCTCTATCGTAAATTCCTCATAACGCATCTTTTTCATCCTCTTTTTCGCGTTCCTGCTTCGTAACGATTCAAGCAGTTCCAAACCGCTACCCTGCCTCAATGAATCTGTATTGTGACCAAAAGCCTTCTACACCTGGATTCCCGTCTTTTCAAAGCTTCTTTTGATCAGGTAAAAAAGCCTGTCCATCCGGTCCGTCAGGTATAAAAAGCCGTACAACGCCTCCAGCCCTGTCGCCTTCCGGTAGTCCCCCACGGAGGCATTTTTTGCCACGGAATGGGAATGGGCGTTACGCCCTCTTTTATACACCGCCATCTCCTCCTCCGAAAGCTCATCGAGCAGCGCCTGGGCGCATGCCGCCTGCACCCCGGCTTTCACAATGCCGCTCTTTTTTTTATGCAGTAAGTTGGGCGATGCGTTTGCCCCTGCAGCCACCAGGCTGCGCACGATCAGATCATAGACGGCATCGCCCACAAACGCTAACGTCAGCGGGGAATAGGTTTTGATGTCCGCGCTGCCGCAGGAAAATTCCCTTTTGATCGCGGAAAAAAGGCTCATGCTCTCTTCCATTTCACGCCCTCGCGGGTATCCTCCAGCACAATACCCTTGTCCAGAAGCTCCTGCCGGATCTGGTCTGCCAGCGCGAAGTTTTTCTCCTTCCGCGCCGCCTGCCGCTTTTCGATCAGCGCTTCGATATCGGCATCCAGAAGCTCCTCCTTTTTCTCCACCGCAAGCCCCAGGATATCCGCCAGCGTCAGCACCTCATCCAGAAGCGCCTGCAAAAAGGTCCCGCTGCTGCTTTCATTCGTATTGCTGTTGATAAATTTCACCAGCTCAAAGACCGCCGACAGCGCGTCCGCCGTGTTGCAGTCATCCTCCATGGCGGCGTCAAAGCTGTCCGCAAAGCCCTTCGCCTCCGCCAGCAGCGCCTCTTCCTCTACGCGCATTTCGCCCGCCGCGCTCTGCAACAGAAACTGCAGGTTCGCCACGGCGGTACGGATGCGGTCCAGACCGTTCTTCGCCGCCTCCATCAGCTCCGCGCTGAAATTCAGCTGGCTCCTGTAATGGGCGGAAAGCATGAAAAAGCGCAGCACCATGGGATCATATTTTTCGATAATATCCCGCACCGTAAAGAAGTTCCCCAGGGATTTACTCATTTTCCGGTTGTCAATGTTCAAAAATGCGTTATGCATCCAATAATGCGCGAAGGGCTTCCCGTTCGCCGCTTCGGACTGGGCGATCTCGTTTTCGTGATGGGGAAATACCAGATCCTCACCGCCGGCGTGGATGTCGATTTCCTCACCCAGATACTTTTTGCTCATGACAGAGCACTCGATATGCCAGCCGGGACGGCCGTCGCACCAAGGGGATTCCCAGGCGGGCTCTCCCTCCTTTTTGGGCTTCCAGAGCACAAAGTCCAGCGGATCCTCCTTCTGATCCTCTCCGGAAACCAGAAGGGAACGCTTGCCGCCCTCCAGCTCATCCAGATTTTTATGGGACAGCTTTCCGTATTCCTTAAAGCTTCTGGTCCTGAAATAGACGGTTCCGTCCGCCGCCGCATAGGCATGCCCTTTGTCAATCAGCGTCTGAATCATTTCCTTCATCCCCTCGATTTCCTGTGTCGCCTGGGGATGGGTGGTGGCGGGCATGACATGCAGGGCTTCCATGTCCTTTTTGCACTCTGCGATATACCGTTCGGAAATCACGGTCGCATCCACATTTTCCTCGACCGCCTTTTTGATGATCTTGTCATCCACGTCAGTGAAATTGCTGACATAGTTTACGTCGTAGCCCTTATGCTCCAGATAACGGCGCATCGTATCGAACACGATCATCGGGCGGGCATTGCCGATATGAATCAGATTGTATACGGTAGGGCCGCACACATACATGCGCACCTTTCCCGGCTCGATCGGCACAAATTCCTCTTTTTTCTTCGTCAGTGTGTTGTAAATTTTCATATCATTCTCCCTTCTGTCTGCTCATCGCAATAGATCAGACCTGTCTGAACTGTTACCGCCCATCCTCTTCACCTGTGCTTCCAGCTCCAGCACCCGGTTGATCAGCTCGCTGTTTGCCTGCTGTAAATTCAAAATGTCCTCCCGGACCGGGTCGGGCAAATGCACCTGATCCATGGTTTCTCTGGGCAGCGGCTGATTGTCCCGGCGCACCACCCGCCCGGGCACGCCCACCACCGTGGAATTGGGCGGTACGGGGGAAAGCACCACGCTGCCCGCGCCGATTTTGGAATTTTCCCCGATGGTGAAGGAGCCCAGCACCTTCGCGCCCGCGCTGATCATCACGTTATCCCCCACCGTGGGATGGCGCTTTCCCTGCTCCTTGCCGGTGCCTCCCAGCGTCACGCCCTGGTAGAGCGTCACGTTGTTGCCGATCACCGCCGTTTCTCCGATGATCACGCCGTTGCCGTGATCGATGAAAAAGCCGCTGCCAATTTTTGCGCCCGGGTGGATTTCTATGCCGGTTTTGCGCACGCCCCGCTGAGATACCCAGCGGGCGAGAAAGTAATGCCCGGACTGATAGAGCCTGTGGGCGAGACGATAGTGCAGCATGACTTTGAAGCTGGGGTATAAAAATACTTCCAGGGCGGAATGAATCGCGGGGTCGCGCTCCCGGATAATCCGGATTTCCTCCCTGATGTTGCGGATAAAGCCCATATGTGTAAACCTCCGTTTTTTTCAAGGTCAATATTAGTAAAAGAAGCTCCTTTACAAAAAATTTTTCACTGTCTACTCTACAGCGCTACGTTTTAATTTCCAAAAGCTAAAATACCAAAGCGCAAGCATGAATCCGCCAGCCAGAAAGGAAGCTTCCTGCAAAGAGTCGAATAACAAAGCACAATATCGATCAAGCGGCGTAAAGAAAACCGCACAGACTACCGCCCCTGCCAAACCGGCCAGACTGACGCCAAAGATGATCCTGTTTTTGAAATATTTTAAAATCAAAGCATAAAATGAAGTGGCATACATCCATAAGCCAAAGACAATGAACGCATGAGAGGCCCGTTCCATCAGTCTCCCTTTTAAAACCGTGCTGAAAAGAACGGCAAAAACAACAAAAGCAGGTATCGGTAATACGGATAGCATTTTGAACAGGATATTGGTTATTATGGCTGTTTTCTGAGCCGGAACCGCCCTGCTGCTGTTGGTCATCAACATACAATAGCCAATGCTCAGCACGATAAAAATAAACATATATATCATTTTTGTTTCCTCCCCATAAGTGCAAAAAAACGCCAATTTTCCCATCTGTAAGAGACGAAAAAATCCGCGGTTCCACTCTTGTTCAGAAGCGGGGACAGACATACAAGGCTGACGCGGGTATGCTGCCGGGCTTCTGCCCTTTTGCGCGTAACGTGCGCCAACGTAACCGGCTCAATCTACCTTGCAGCACAAAATACTGCGGCTGTGGCAAATTCCCCTCAGGAATTTCCGGACAGGATAAAAACTGCTCTGCACTTCGCCGGTTCGGCTCCCGGATGCACTTTCCGCGATGCAAAAACAACAGGCATGGACATGATAACCTCCACTTCCCGGTTACCGGTATCAGCCAAACTGTTACCAGCAATCAGATCATTGCCTGCTTTTAACCAGCACGGGAGGCTTTCAGCCTGGGCGCTCCCTCTCTGTCGGACACAGCCTGCATTCGCGTACTCTTTCCGTTCGTTGCCTTTTCTCTATTATATGTCACTGACATATTTCCTGTTTCAGAATAAAATTTTTTTCCGGTTTTGTCAACCGTTTTGGACGATTTTCCAGGCGTACCGATAACATTCCGGCTGCTTTTCACGGAATGGAGAAAACGGCCGGGAGGGGCAGACAGGGCAGCGGGAGGCGGGAAGATGGGCAGGCGGAGGACACAGGCTGCCCATCTTCCCGCCTCCCGCTGCCCTGTCTGCCCCTCCCGACCGTTCTCCCCATCCCATGAAAAATAGCACTATTCGTTACTGACCGCGCAAGCCCGGATGAAAACAGCTGCTTACTATATAATATGTACCTCCTCCCGCAACGTCCCTCCCCACATAATCATTTTAAAAGGAGAACAAATCTGCTCTCCCTCCGCTGCCAAAAGCCCTGCCCCTGTGCGTCAGTCCGACCTGCTCCTGGCAGGAGCAGGTCGGGCTGACGCACAGCCACACCCCTCAAGCCTTCGGGCACCCTGTACAGCCCGCACAACCCTCCTGTGCCACATCCCGGTCATAGAGCTCCATAGGGCTTGTGAGCAGGCAGACCGCCTGTGCAGAAATGCCCTCCAGACTGCCGGTAAAGCCAAGTCCCTCCTCCGTAGTCGCCTTGACATTCACCTGCGCAATATCCAACTGCAACGCATCCGCAATATTCTGCCGCATGGCATCGATATGCGGACGCATTTTCGGTGCCTGGGCGATGATCGTCGCATCGATATTCTCGATCAGGAAACAATGCTCCTGCAAAAGCCTGCCCACCTGCTCCAAAAGCTTAAGGCTGCTGATCCCCTCATACGCCGGATCCGTGTCCGGGAAATGCTTCCCGATATCCCCCAGCGCAGCGGCTCCCAGCAGGGCATCCATGATGGCGTGCAGCAGCACATCCGCATCCGAATGTCCCAAAAGCCCTTTTTCATAAGGAATTTCCACACCGCCCATGATCAGCTTTCTGCCCTCTGCCAGCCGGTGCACATCATAGCCCGTCCCAATTCTCATCTCATATACCCCTTTCCCGATTTCATTTTCCATACGGCGTTTGAGCTGTCCGTCACGCAAATCCGCCGCGGTCTGGACAATCCCGTGTAGACGCCCAATCTCTTTTCTTCCATATTTATTATTCACATTATACTTTAAAAAAAACAGCTTGTACAGTTTCTTAAGGAAATCAATTTTCAGACCGGCGCTCCCCGCTTCGAACTGAAAATTGATTTCCCTGACAGTTTCTTGTTGGTATCAGATAATATGTAGTGACAGGAAACGTACCCCTTTCCTGAAAACAAAAAAGTAAC
>CAJUEL010000056.1 GCA_910585455.1 uncultured Eisenbergiella sp.
AATGGGCAAACCATTACTTTTGTAACTTTATTGTAACTTTATGCGGTTATCCTGGGAGACAGGAGCGCTTCGGCACTCCTGTTTTTTGTTACACTCCACCCTGACGGTATCGTGAACTGCAGAAACAGGAAAATTTTGAAAAAGAAAACTTTTTCTCAGTTGATGACAATATATGCATGCAAGGGCAAATCTTTGCAAATCGGCTTGGAAGAATAAAAAAATACGTAAACCGGATGATCCTGTTAAAAAGGGTATAGAGCTTTCCAATGTGTAGAAGCTCTATACCCTTATTTTATGCTTGAGAATCCGCCGAAGAGTTTATCGTGAATGACAGTCAATTTTGACGTTCACGATCATGATGTTCAGTTGCCATCCTCCAGCATCAGCTGGAAAATGTCTCTCAGCTTTAGCAGTTCTTCATTATCCGGCGTTTTGTTTACTGCCTTTTCGATTAATTCCAGAGCAAGTCTGATAAAGCCCTGAAACTGTTTGTTTGTCATGCTCATATGATCGCCTGCTTTCCATAAATGCGGGCTACCTGATAACTGTATTTATTATAACAATTAAAAATCAAAGTGTAAAGCATTTATTTAAAACAGAGCTGTTACGTCATTACCTGCGATTTCGTTACGATTCATGGCCTGATTGTCTCCCCGCCGCCCCGTTTCCCTCCGTCTCTGCTCTTTCTCCCCACTTCATGAAAAGTAATGATTTCCCCGATTCCCTGGAATGAATTCTTGACAAATCAAAACGAATGAAATAAAATACAAACAAGAAATAACAAGTATGAACAAATATAAAATGGAATGAAATGAAGAAAGGAAGCCAAAAATGAAAAAGACAACTCCCCAATCAAAATCCCGCCTGCTCTTTTTAAACGATTGCCTCAAAGGATACCGGCTGACGCTCTTTCACGTCCTGCTCATGAGCATCCTGGTGACCATGCTGGGCATGAACTGGCCGATGGTATACCGCTACATATTAAACGAGGTTTTTTACAATCGTTCCCTGCAGGGACTGCGGGATATTTTTTTCGTGTATCTGGCGCTGTTCGTATCGGAGAAATTCCTGCAATATCTCTGGCAGCGGGCGGAAGCGGTCATGGCGACCGACTTTTTACAGAAGGTCAGAAACCGGATTTACGGAAAATATTTTTCTTTGCCCATGGCAGAACAGGAGAAATATGATGCCGGGGAGGTGATGGATATTTTGAACTATGACGTGCAGCAGCTGTATACATTTCTGATCGGCGAAGGGGTCTTTGCGGTCACGAGCCTGCTCAGGCTGCTTCTGGCGCTCGGATGTATTTTTTTCATAAACCCCTTTGTGGCGGTCTTTATCTCCCTGCTGGTGGTGGTAAATTACGCGGTTTCCCGGCTTTTAAAAGAACGGATGATGCGGCATTACAGAGGCTACAAGGCGCATCTGGAGGAATACAATGGCTTTCTTATGGATGCGCTGTCCGGTCTGAGGGATATCAAAATATTTGACGCGGCAGGCTATTTTCACAGAATGTTTATGGAACGGACAAAAACGATTTTCGGGCTGTGGGGGCAGCAGATGTCAGAGGAGGTGCGCAGGGAAAATGTGAACACGGCATTTAGGGTCCTTTCGGAAATCGTATTATATGCGGCGGCAGCATTCGCGGTGCTTTCTGACCGGCTGCTGCTGGGAGATTTTGTATCCCTGATGATTTATTACGAGTGGATCAAGCTGTTTTTCAGTTTTTTTGCCCAGCTGTTTACCGGCGCCTCCAAAAGCTTTGTATCGTTGGACAGGATCATGGAATTGTGTGAAAAGAAAGACGAGAATTTGAGCGGCGCGGATTTTTGCGCGGGAGATATCACGCTGGAGAAGGTTTCCTTTTCCTATGAAAAAAAGAAGGAAGCGCTGCAGGACGTTTCTGTTTGTATTCCCCGAAACAGGGTGGTGGCCTTTGCGGGCGGCAGCGGCTGTGGAAAAACAACCCTGACGCGTCTGCTTTTGCGGCTTTATGAGCCGTCTGCGGGAAGGATTCTGATAGACGGCAGGGACCTGCGGGAAATCAGCCCTGAAAAATTACGGGAAAAGGTCGGCATCGTCAATCAGAACGCGCGCATGTTCCGGGGAAGCATCCGGCATCAGCTTTCGGCGGGAAGGGAGGATGTGGCCGAAGGGCGGATGTGGGAAGCCCTTCGGATCGCTCATGCCGACGAGTTTGTCCGCGCCCTGCCGGACATGCTTGACACGGTGATCGGCGGCGATACCGCGCTGTCAACGGGGCAGAGCCAGCGGATCATTCTCGCCGGAATTCTGTTGAAAAATCCGGATATCATGATTCTGGATGAGGCGACCTCCAACATTGACGAGGAGACGGAGCGGCAGTTTATAAAGGACCTGAAAGAGGTGATCCGGGACAAAACGGTAATTCTGTCCGCATACAGAAAAGAGTCGCTTAAGCTTGCGGATACGATTCATTATATGGAGGGAGGCAGGATTTTACAGAGCGGTTCCTGGGAGCGGCTTTTGGACACCTGCGAAGGATTTCGGAGGCTGGTGTGGGAGCATGCAGGAGACGGGCAACCGGCTCCCATGCGCGTTGGCGCGTCGCCAAATGGCGGAGCGGTTTTGGAAGGAGGTACGAGATGAACAAAAACAGATTTCAGATTGCGCGCAGCCTTTTGGCTGGGGAAAACGGCGGGAAGCATATGGGCATCATGCTCCTTTTGGTGCTCCATACGTGTATGATGACCGCTTACCCGTTTCTATATAAATATTTTATCGACGAGGTGCTGTTTCAAAGAAATCTTCATAAGCTTATTGATGTGATCCTGTCGATGCTTTTGTGGATGGCGGGCGCGATGCTGGTCACCCGGTGGCGGAAGGGAGCCGAGAAAAATTTCATTCTTTCCATATCCATGAAGGTAAAAGAAAGGATTTTCCGCCGTTTTCTGGGCGGGGGTCTGGAGAAAGAACAGACCCGGGATGCGGGGGAAATGAAGCAGGTTCTGGAGGAGGACGTAAAAGAAATCGAAACGTTTTTTGCAAAGGATATTTTTGAGTTTCTTTTGTCGGTTTTGACGGTGATACTCCTGACAATGGTGATGGCCCTGCTGCAGCCGGTTCTGACGCTGTGCTGTTTTGGCTTTTTCCTTTTATCCTATGTGGAAACAAAATATCTGAACCGGAAAATGACGGAAAATGCGGTACGGCTGCGCCGGGAAAGGGCGGCTGAGGAGCAGCGGCGGCTGGAGGACCTGGCGCATGGCGTGGATGTGAAATGTCTGAACATGGAACGGACGCTGTTGCATGATTTCGAGGAAAGAACGGCCGGCCTGCGCTCCCTGATTCGGACTGAAAACTGATTTCTCCGAGGCGCAATATTTTTTGGTTGACCCGGACGCGAGATTGTTGTAGTCTATTACTGTTGGAACGAATGAATGCCCGATCAGACGGGCGGGAGGTATAGACATGGAACTGGAATTTGACGTGAACATAAATGCGGGCGCTTTATATGACTACATGCTGCGCCACACCTACAGCGCGGCATCCGGCATATTGGGAAGCGCCGTGGGCGCGCTGGGCGTCGTGGCGTTTTTCATGAACGGCTACCCGCTTTACCTGATACTGGGCGTGATCATCCTGTTTTACCTGCCCGTATCCCTGTGGCTGCGTGCCAAACGGCAGGCGTTAAACCCGGTATTTAAAAAGCCCCTTCATTATAAAATGACGGAGGAAGGGGTGGCGGTTTCGCAGGGAGAAGAGGAGCAGTTTCAGCGGTGGGAGGACATGTACAAGGCGGTTTCCACCGGGCGCAGCATCATTTTGTATACGAGCATGGTCAACGCCAGCATTTTTCCAAAGGATGAGCTGGGAGAGAAAAGGCAGGATGTCATCGCCATGATTTCCACCCACATGCCGGCGAAAAAGGTGAACATACGGTAGGGGGTATTATGGAAATCGAAAGCTTTTGCGCAGAGGACACCTTTGCAATCGGGGAAAAAATCGGAAAAGAGGCGTTGCCGGGGCAGGTATACACCCTGATCGGCGATCTGGGCGTGGGCAAGACCGTGTTCACCCAGGGGGTGGCGGCAGGGCTTGGCATCACAGAGCCGGTGAGCAGCCCCACCTTTACGATTTTACAGGTTTATGAGGAGGGAAGGCTGCCCTTTTACCATTTCGATGTTTACCGCATCGGCGATGTGGAGGAGATGGAGGAGATCGGGTATGAGGACTGCTTTTTCGGGGAAGGGCTGTGCCTGATCGAGTGGGCGAACCTGATCGAGGAAATCCTGCCCCCCATTTATATAGAAGTAAAAATTGAAAAGAATCCGGAAAAGGGATTTGATTATCGAAAGATTGCGATCACGAAGCATAGCGGACCGGAGGGGAATATATGAAAATTCTGGCTTTGGACAGCTCCGGCCTGGTGGCGGGCGTGGCGCTGATAGAGGACGACGTGCTGGTTGCGGAATACAGCACGAATTATAAGAAGACCCATTCCCAGACATTGCTGCCGATGCTGGACGAGATCAGGAAAATGGTGGAGCTGGATCTGCATACGCTGGACGCGATCGCGGTTTCTGCGGGACCCGGCTCCTTTACGGGACTGCGCATCGGCGCGGGCACGGCAAAGGGGCTGGGGCTGGTGTTGCATATTCCCCTGATCGCGGTGCCCACCGTGGACGCGCTGGCCATGAACCTGTATGCCAGCGAAAAGCTCATCTGCCCGATGATGGACGCGCGGCGCAGTCAGGTATACACGGGACTTTATGAATTCCGGCGGGACAATGCCTCCTATAGGCTGTGTGCGCCGCTTGCCCAGTGCGCGCTGCCGGTGGCAGAGCTGGCAGAACGCATCAACGGGCTGGGCAGGGAGGTCATCTTTTTGGGGGACGGCGTTCCGGTTTATCGGGAAGAGCTGGAACGACAGATCAAAGTGCCCTACAGCTTTGCGCCCGCCTCCTGCAACCGTCAGCGGGCGGCGTCCGTGGCGGTGCTGGGCAGCGAATATATGCGGGAAGGAAAGACCGTCAGCGCGGATGACTTTGCGCCGGAATATTTGCGGATGTCCCAGGCGGAGCGCACGCGCATGGAAGCGGACAGAGCGGAGCGGGAGCGCATGCGGGCGGGCATTACGCCGCACAGCGTGCAGGAGACAAAGGCGTGAGGGCAGCGGGCAGCTCTGCCAGCGACGGCGACCAGCAGGAGGTCACCTTCCGCCGGATGCAGCCGCCGGATGCGGCAGCCGTGGCGGCGCTGGAGGAGGCATGCTCCCGGGAGGCATGGTCTGTGAAAGCCTATCTGGATGCCCTCGCCAATGAAAATGCCTGTTATCTGGTGGCGGAGCTGGACGGCTGCATCGTCGGCTGCTGCGGGCTATGGCAGTCCTTTTCGGATGCGGATATCTGCAATGTGGCGGTGCATCCCGCTCACAGGCGTCGCCATGTTGCGAAACGGATGTTGACCGCGCTCATGGAGGAAGGAAAAAAGCGGGGTGTCGCTTTTTTCACGCTGGAAGTGCGGAAGGGAAACGATGCAGCGGTGCGCCTCTATGAAAAGCTGGGCTTCGTCACGGAAGGGGTGCGCAGGAGGTTCTATCAAAACCCGCCTGAGGACGCGCTGATCATGTGGAAAAGATAGGTACTGCATGGAGAATTTACCTCTGTTTTTATGAGAAAAAATCCTGTATACTGAATGTCGTAGGATTTTGACGAAAAAAACTGATTTTTGTCGCATAAGGAGAGGATAGCATGCGTGAGTACGGAAAAGAAGAAAAAAAGCTGTGTGCCGTGATTTGTAATGGCTGCGGCAGGGAATTGAAGGTGGAGGAAGGCGTTTTAAAGGAAGGCTGTTTTGAAGGAAAGCAGCTTTTCGGTTATTTCAGCCCGTGGGATGGGGAATGTCACAGCTTTGATCTGTGCGAGGAATGCTATGGAAAAATGATACGGAAATTCCGTGTCCCCGTCAAAATTGAGGAAAACGCCGAGCTCCTTTAAGGCTGTCATGCAAGGCGGCATGGCAGCTGGCTTTTACAGGAACAGCTCCTGTCAGAGCCGGGAGGAATGCATATGCTGGAAGTATGTCTTTTGGGAACAGGGGGAATGATGCCGCTGCCATACCGGTGGCTCACCTCCATGATGGCCCGTTATAACGGAAAAAGTATTTTGATCGACTGCGGGGAGGGCACGCAGATCGCATTGAAGGAAAAGGGATGGAGCCCCAAGCCGATCGATATCATCTGCTTCACCCATTTTCACGCGGATCATATCAGCGGCCTGCCGGGAATGCTTCTCACAATGGGAAATGCAGAGCGGACGGAGCCGCTGCTTCTGATTGGTCCAAAGGGATTGACCAAAACGGTCAGCGCCCTGCGCGTGATCGCGCCGGAGCTGCCCTTTCCCGTCACATGTGTGGAAATTGAAGGAAGTGAACAGCGGTTTGCGTTTGAGGGCTTTTATATAGAAGCGTTCCGTGTCAACCACAATGTGACCTGCTATGGCTACAGCATTGTGGTGGAGCGTGCCGGAAAATTCCAGCTGGAAAAGGCGGAAAGCCTGGGGATCGAGAAGCGCTACTGGAACAGACTGCAAAAGGGAGAGACGCTTACACTGGACGGAAAGGTCTATACGCCGGATATGGTCATGGGCGGCGCCCGCAAGGGGCTTAAGGTCACCTACTGCACGGATACCCGTCCGACGGAAGGAATCGTCGAGCACGCTGCAGATGCGGATCTTTTCATCTGCGAGGGGATGTATGGGGAACCGGACAAGCAGGAGAAGGCGAAGGAATACAAGCATATGACCTTTTTGGAGGCGGCAAATCTGGCAAAGCGCGCCGGGGTCCGTAAGCTTTGGCTGACCCATTACAGTCCCTCTCTGGTGCGTCCGGAGGATTTTATGGGTGGCGTGCGGAAAATTTTCCCCGGTGCGGTTGCGGCGAAGGACGGCAGGACAGTGGATCTTTTGTTTGACGGAGAAGACGCGCCTTCTGAGGGCAGCGCAGAGTGTGCGGCGGAAAAAGCGGCTGACAGCGGAAAGGAGCAGGATAGCAAATGATACGGGAAAAAGAGGACGTATTGATTCTGGCGCTGGAAAGCTCCTGCGATGAAACGGCGGCGGCGGTGATCAAAAACGACAGGACTGTCCTGTCCAATGTGATTTATTCCCAGATCGACCTGCATACCCTCTACGGCGGCGTGGTGCCGGAAATCGCTTCCAGAAAGCATATTGAGAAGGTCAATCAGGTTGTGAAAAAAGCGCTTGCGGATGCAAATGTGTCTCTGGAGGACATCACCGCCGTGGCGGTGACCTGCGGACCGGGACTGGTGGGAGCGCTTTTGGTCGGCGTATCGGCGGCGAAAGCGATCGCCTTTGCCGCACAAAAGCCGTTGATCGGCGTGCATCATATTGAAGGGCATATCTGCGCGAACTATATTGAGAATGAAGCGCTGGAGCCTCCCTTTTTGTGTCTCGTGGTATCCGGCGGGCATTCCCATCTGGTGATGGTGAAGGATTACGGCGTTTATGAGATTCTGGGCAGAACGAGGGACGATGCGGCGGGAGAAGCCTTTGACAAGGTAGCCCGCGCCATTGGACTGGGCTATCCGGGCGGACCGAAGGTGGACCGGGTATCCCGGGAAGGAAACCCGGAGGCGATCGCTTTTCCCAGACCGAAGCTGGTTGACAATGTGTATGATTTCAGCTTCAGCGGCTTAAAATCCGCCGTGCTCAATTATTTAAACGGCTGTCAGATGAAAGGAATCGCAGTGAACCAGGCGGATGTGGCGGCTTCCTTTCAAAAGGCGGTGGTGGACGTGCTGGTGGAGCATTCCATGCACGCCTGCGCCCAATACGGCATGAAAAAATTTGCCATTGCCGGAGGCGTAGCGTCCAATTCCCATCTGCGGGAGGCGCTCACAGAGGCATGTAGGCGGGAGAATATCCTGTTTTATCACCCTTCTCCCGTTTTCTGCACGGATAATGCGGCGATGATCGGCGTGGCGGGCTGCTATGAATACAAAAAGGGCGTGCGGCACGGCTGGGATCTGAACGCGGTACCGAATCTGAAGCTGGGAGAGCGAATAGACCAGATGAACCAGATAAACGTAGCGGCAGCGGATGCCTGATCTGCCATGGGTGGGCGGCCACTGCCGGAAAGGTGGGCATATGCCGGATAAAAAATTCTGCACTGCGGTGGTGCTTGCCGCAGGGCAGGGGAAACGAATGGGCACGAATGTGGCCAAGCAATACCTGAAGATCGGCGGGAAGCCGCTTCTATATTATGCGCTGCGGGCTTTTGAACAATCTCCTCTCATAGATGCGATCGTGCTGGTGGTCGGCAGTATGGAGCAGATATCCTGGTGCCAGAAGAACCTTGTGGATGCCTGCGGCTTTTCCAAGGTGGACACCATCACCGTGGGCGGCAGGGAGCGCTACGATTCCGTTTACCGCGCGCTCTGTGTGATCGCCGATGATATGTGCGGGCAGGCGAAAGAGGGCTATGTGTTCATTCACGACGGCGCGCGTCCGCTTGTGACGCCGGAAATTCTGGAACGGTGCCTGCATGAGGTCCAACAGCATGAAGCCTGTGTGGCGGCAATGCCGGTCAAGGATACGATCAAGCTGGCGGATGAAGAAGGATTTGCCCAATCCACCCCCCGGCGGGATCTGCTCTGGACGGTGCAGACGCCGCAGACTTTTTCCTTTCCGCTGATTTTTCGCGCCTATCAGGAAATGATGCGCACACGGGCACAGTGGGAAAGGACAGGTCTGAAAATCACCGACGACGCCATGGTGGTGGAAACCTTCACGGACCGAAAGGTAAAGCTGACAGAGGGCTCCTATGAAAATATCAAAGTGACCACCCCGGAGGACCTCATCCTTGCCGGGGCATTCCTGACCGGGCATGACAGGTAACAGCCCGCAATGTTATTTGGTCTGGCGCCGGAGACGAAGCGGAGAACCGGCAACGGGCATGGGGCGGAAGCCGGTCGTGAGGGACTGACAGTTTTCGACCGCGTTATCCGGGGCGGGAAATTCCACAAAACCGCCTAAGATTCCTGAACGCAGCAGGGCGCAATAAACTCACTCCGTTCGGACAGTATTGCGCCCCGCTGCAGGAATCTTAAGCAATTTTGGGAATTTCTCCGCCCCGGATAAAGCGGTCGAAAACTGTCAGTCTCTCACGACCGGCTTCCGCCCCATGCTCATTGACGGTTCTCCGCTCCGTCTCCGGCGCCAGACCAAATGACATTGCTGCCTGAACTGTTACGAAAAATGCAGGAAATAAAATTTTCTGGTTGACCGCAGGCGGAAAATCTGGTATTCTATTTTTCAGATGGAGATATAGCTCAGCTGGGAGAGCATTTGCTTGACGTGTAAAGGGTCGCAGGTTCGAGTCCTGTTGTCTCCATAGAAAGAACCGGGAAGCTCATGGGATTGAGGACCGGTTCTTTTTTTACAGTTGTTCAGATAGAACTGTCTGAACCAATTTCATTTCCTTCCGATCCCCACCCTGAAATGGAATGGCATTGATTTATTCGGGATAGGTACCCAGAGTGATTTATTTTAGATGAAGGAAGGTAACTACCATGAAAAACAATAAATTCAGAACATTATTACCGATAATGACAATATGCATGGCATTAACGGGCTGCGCCGATACGCAGGGAAGCGTTTATACGTCGTATGTGCCCGTAGACTATCGCAATGACACGGGTTCAGAGCCTGCTGTTACGGAAAGCGCCCCGGCGGATGAGCCGGCAATTGCGCCGGAAGACGAAACCGATGATACACCCGCTGCCCTGGATGATACGCCTTCGCCCTCAACGCCGGAAAATCCGGCTGACAACACGGAGCTTACGCCTGTGACCGAAGTGGCTGGGTATAAGTACCATCGCCCGACTGCTGAGGAGCGCTGGCTTGCTGCTATGCAGAGTTACGAATTAGAGCAAATCAACGAACTCCGTAAATCCCTCGGTATTTCTCCGTTGGTATTCGATTCCGAACTTGCCGCTATTGGCAATATCAGGCACCTGTAGGACATTCATTATGTCCGTCTTTATCGTTTTGACCGGAAAAAGAAATAAAATTGCAGATAATATGAATATTGGAGGATTGCATGGAACGGTTTGATTTTGACCTCAAATTCTTTGATAAATACAGAGAAGGTAACAGACTGGAAGTAAAGAAAGCCAATGGGGGATTGCCCAATAGCCTTTGGGATACTTATTCTTCTTTTTCAAATTGTAATGGCGGCATGATCATACTTGGCATAAAGGAGCGTGAGGATGGCAGCTGGTATACGACACATTTACAAAACAGGGATAAATTGCTGAAAGATTTCTGGGATACAATCAATAATCGTACAAAGGTCAGTGCGAACCTTTTGACGGAAGAAAATGTAGATACTTATGAAGTGAATGGAGATGTGATCATAACAATCTATGTTCCCAGAGCAGAACGCGAAAATAAGCCGGTCTATATTAATGGTGATTTGCTTAAGGGAACATTTAGAAGGGATCACGAAGGTGATTACCACTGTTCCGAAGCAGAAGTACGAGGGATGCTTAGAGATCAGGCGGATAGAAGTATGGATAACAAGATACTGATAAATATGGATATGACTGTATTATGTCAGGAAACTATAAAAGATTTCAGGTCGCGCCATAAAGTGGTCAATGAGAACCATGTGTGGCATAAGTTGGAGGATTGGGAATACCTTGAAAGAATAGGAGCAGCGCAGATTTCAGATGGAGATGGAAAGCTGCATCCAACAGTTGCAGGGCTTCTTATGTTTGGGGAGGAATATAAAATACGATATGAATTTCCTGAATATTTTCTTGATTACAGAGAAATGCTTGATCCGACAATAAGATGGACGGACAGATTGGAATCAAGTTCGGGTGAATGGAGTGGAAATCTGATAGATTTCTTTTTTCAAATGGAGCGAAAGCTTCTCAGAGATTTGAAAAAGCCATTTAAACTTGAGGGATTTACAAGGATTGATGAGACTCCGGTCCATAAGGCGATCAGGGAGGCTTTGGCAAATTGTATCGCAAATGCAGATTTTAATTTCCCGCGTGGGATTGTAATCAAAAAAGATATGGAATCTCTTGTTATTGAGAATCCGGGGAGCATTATTATCGGCAAAGGGCAGATGCTCAAAGGCGGAATATCCGAGCCAAGAAATAAAGTAATCATGAAAATGTTCAATCTAATCCGTGTAGGTGAGCGTGCTGGAAGCGGCGTGCCGGATATATTCAGTACATGGGAAAGCGAAGGCTGGATAGAGCCGATAATAGAAGAACAGTATAAACCGGATCGGACTATATTGAAATTGTCTTTTATAGAAAAAAAAGTTCTTCCAGATTTTCTTCCAGAAAGTAAAAAATCTGGAAGAAAATCTGGAAGAAAAAAAATAAAGACAAATGAGATAGAAAAACGGAAAGAAGCGGTGTTGCAGTTAATCAAAGAAAATAGTTATATTACGGTAAGTGAATTAGTGGAAAAGCTGAAATTATCGCGTGGGATGGTAGAAAGCGCGTTAAAGAATTTGAAATTTGAGGGAAAACTTGTTCGTGAAGGATCCACAAAAGCGGGGAAATGGATTGTAAAGGATAAATCAAAATAGGTGCACCTCATTTTGGTTACTTTTCACGGGGTGGGGAAACAAATTGAATAATTACTTTAGGCACTGTGGTTGAAATAAACAACCATGGTGCTTTTTTGCTTATAGTGGCAAATTCGAAGTTATTGCCACTAATATGTTGGCATTATGATAGTGATATGTTACAATGGTTTTATCATCAGGAGGTGCGAAATGTCATCTATTATCAAAAAATTTAATAAGCAAACAGGAGTTACTTACGTCTATGAATCAGAATCCTACTGGGACAAAGAAAAGAAACAGCCCCGTTCAAGAAGAAAACTGATCGGGAAGATCGATGAGGAAACGGGCGAGATCGTCCCAACAGGCGGAAGGGGAAACCGTAAAAAGAGGGATCTGACAGATATCCCCGAAAAGCTTGTTCCAGACAGGAATTTTGAAGCCCTCTGTATGGAACAGGCCGGGCAGATCCGACAAGATGAAGAGGAAATAGCTGCACTTAAAAAGCAGGTCATGGAGCTTACGTTATCTGTCGATGAATATAAAAGGCGTCTCTCAAAAATAGAAGAGCTTTCCCGGATTTAAAAAGGGAACCAATGCGCGGAGGGAAAAGAAAGGCAATGAACGATCAGCAGTATTTTTTGACAACTTCATTATCCTGCCAGCTCAGGGCAGCACGCCAGGAACTTTCTTCCTTCCGGGAAGGCGAAGCCTATGTAAAACTGCGCCGTGATTACGAGGGCATCATCCGCGGTTTGAACCAAACCATAAAAAACTCCGGCAGGAACGGGATGATTTTTCTTTTTCACGCAAAGTTTTTAAAATAAATTTAAAAACCCTCTTGCTTTTTTGCGCGGGATAGTTTATACTGGCAAGTGCTGTGACATGATAGCGATGAAACATGAGGTTGCTGCTGCGGAAAATACATAATCCCTGCAGGTTTTTATGTGGAGCGAATGTCAAGTTAGAAAACTGACGACAAGTCACTGTACCGTATAACAGCACCCGCCGGATGACCGGATGGGGGAAACAACGTGCATGTCTGCTGATAAGTGGAAGCAAAAGAGTGCTTCCAGGGTTGCTTAGAAAGAGGACACACACGGGAGAGTGTACAGTCACCGCTTGTCGCACTTATTTCAAAAGCGCGAAAAGGAGGCGACTTTTTTTATGGCAAATCAGGTAATGCGTATTACACTGAAAGCTTACGATCATCAGTTGGTTGATGCGTCTGCGAAGAAAATCATCGAAACAGTCAAGAAAAACGGAGCACAGGTGAGCGGACCGGTGCCGCTTCCGACCAAGAAGGAAGTGGTCACGATTCTGCGGGCTGTCCACAAGTACAAGGACTCCAGAGAGCAGTTCGAACGCAGAACACACAAGAGACTGATCGATATCATTGCACCCACACCCAAGACTGTCGATGCGCTGCAGAGACTGGAAATGCCTGCCGGTGTGTACATTGATATCAAAATGAAAACCAAATAATCAACGCAACCAAAAACAAGCCTCTACAAGACGTATGAATAGTCCAACGGCAAAGAAACCGCAGAGAAAAGCGGTCATGCTGCGAACATTCCGCTATGTAGAACAAAACAGGAGGTCAATCAATGAAAAAAGGTATTTTGGCGATTAAAGTCGGGATGACCCAGATCTTTGACGAAAACGGCACACTCGTTCCCGTAACGGTGCTTCAGGCCGGTCCCTGTGTGGTTACACAGATCAAGACCGTTGAGAACGATGGCTATGAAGCGGTACAGGTCGGCTTTGTGGACAAGAAGGAAAGAATTGTCAACAAAGACAAGGCGGGCAAGAAGGAAGTCATCCACAGACACGGCGTAAATAAAGCGATGAAGGGACACTTCGCGAAGGCGGGCGTTTCCTGCAAGAGATATGTGAGAGAATTCCGGTTTGAAAATGCTTCTGAATATGCGCTGGCACAGGAGATCAAGGCGGACATTTTTGCTGCCGGCGACAGAGTGGATGCCACTGCAATCAGCAAGGGTAAGGGCTTCCAGGGCGCGATCAAGAGACATGGTCAGCACAGAGGACCTATGGCGCACGGCTCCAAGTTCTATCGTCATCAGGGTTCCAACGGTGCATGTTCTTCCCCGAGCCGCGTATTCAAGGGCAAGGGAATGCCGGGCCACATGGGCTGCGTGAGAGTGACCGTCCAGAATCTGGATGTGGTGAAGGTTGACGCAGACAAGAATCTGATCCTTGTAAAGGGTGCGGTACCGGGACCTAAGAAAGCTTTAGTGACAATCAAAGAAACCACCAAGGTGGAAGCTTAAATTAGGAAAGGAGGACTACACAGATGGCAAACGTATCTGTTTTTAATATGGAAGGCAAGGAAGTCGGCACGATTGAATTAAACGATGCGGTATTCGGTGTTGAGATTAACGAGCACCTGGTACACATGGCAGTTGTGCAGCAGCTTGCGAACAATCGCCAGGGAACACAGAAGGCGAAGACCCGTTCCGAAGTTTCCGGCGGCGGAAGAAAGCCCTGGAGACAGAAGGGAACCGGTCATGCGAGACAGGGCTCCACGAGAGCGCCTCAGTGGACAGGAGGCGGCGTTGTATTCGCTCCCGTGCCGAGAGATTATTCCTTTAAGATCAACCGCAAGGAAAAGAGGGCGGCACTGAAATCGGCCCTGACGGACAAGGTTGCAAAGGGCAATCTGATCGTGGTTGACGAATTGAAATTTGACGAGATCAAAACAAAGAAATTTGTGCAGGTGATGAAGAACCTGAATGTGACGAACAGTCTGGTAGTCATGAACGAGAAGGATGATACCGTGATCCGCAGCGCGAACAATATTCCTGACGTGAAGATGGCGCTGCCCAACACCATCAACGTGTATGACGTGATGAAGGCTGGCAAGCTCGTCCTGACGAAGGACGCTGTCAAGACGATTGAGGAGGTATATGCATAATGGCTGACATTAAATATTATGACGTTATCTTAAAGCCCGTTATCACAGAGAAGAGCATGGCAGGCATGGGCGAAAAGAAATATACCTTCCTGGTGAATCCGGAAGCGAACAAGAGCCAGATCAAGGAAGCTGTGGAAAAGATGTTTGAGGGCGCGAAGGTGAAGAAGGTCAACACCTTAAACGCTCCCGGCAAGAAGAAAAGACGCGGCATGACGGTTGGCAGGACGCCTGCGATTAAAAAGGCATATGTAACGCTGACAGAGGACAGCAAGGATATCGAGCTGTTTGCAGGCCTTTAATCTATGTACCGCAAAGTACGATAATAAACTATGAAGTAAAGGAGAAATCATCATGGGAATTAAAAAATATAATCCCTATACACCTTCCAGAAGAAATATGACTGGATCCGATTTTTCCGAGATCACAAAGAAGACTCCCGAAAAGAGCCTGTGTGTTTCTCTTAAGAAGAATTCCGGTCGTAACAATCAGGGCAAGATCACTGTCAGGCATCGCGGAGGCGGAAGCCGCAGACAGTACAGAATTATTGATTTCAAGAGAAATAAAGATGGCATTCCGGCAAACGTGCTGGGCATCGAATATGATCCCAACAGATCCGCCAACATCGCGCTGATCTGCTATGTGGACGGTCAGAAATCTTATATCCTCGCACCCGAAGGCATGCAGGTGGGCTGGAAGGTTATGAACGGTCCGGAAGCGGAAGTCAAGGTTGGCAACTGCCTGCCGTTGTCCGAGATTCCTGTCGGTACGCAGGTACACAACATTGAGCTGCATCCCGGCAAGGGCGGGCAGATGGTCCGTTCCGCAGGAAACAGCGCACAGCTGATGGCGAAGGAAGGCAAATATGCGACGCTGCGTCTTCCCTCCGGCGAAATGAGAATGGTTCCCTTGAATTGCCGCGCTACGATCGGTGTCGTAGGAAACGGAGATCACAACCTGATCAACATCGGTAAAGCAGGCCGTAAGCGCCATATGGGCATCCGTCCTACTGTCCGCGGTTCCGTCATGAACCCGAATGACCATCCGCACGGTGGTGGTGAAGGTAAGACCGGTATCGGCCGTCCTGGTCCGAGCACTCCCTGGGGCAAACCGGCGCTCGGCTTAAAGACGCGTAAGGCGAAGAAGGCTTCCAACAAGCTGATCGTGAGAAGAAGAGATGGTAGGGCTATCAAATAATTTCCAGGAGGAGAAAAGTAATGGCAAGATCACTGAAAAAAGGACCGTTCGCAGATGCCAGCCTGTTAAAAAAAGTTGACGCTTTGAACGCTTCCGGACAGAAACAGGTTATCAAGACCTGGTCCCGTCGTTCTACAATTTTCCCGTCCTTTGTTGGACACACATTTGCAGTTCATGACGGCCGCAAGCATGTTCCGGTATATGTAACTGAAGACATGGTTGGACATAAGCTCGGTGAATTCGTGGCGACCAGGACCTACAGAGGTCATGGCAAGGACGAGAAGAAGTCCAAGGTCAGATAATTGAAAGGAGGTTTTCATCATGGCAAGAGGACATAGATCCCAGATAAAGAGAGAAAGAAATGCGAATAAAGATACAAGACCTTCTGCAAAATTATCTTACGCCAGAGTGTCTGTAACGAAAGCATGTTTTGTACTGGATGCCATCAGGGGTAAGGATCTCGATACCGCGCTGGCTATCGTAACCTACAATCCCAGATATGCTTCCAGCCTTGTGAAGAAGCTGCTGGAATCCGCAGCCGCTAACGCAGAGAACAACAACGGTATGAACAGAGATAATCTGTACGTTGCCGAGTGCTATGCGAACAAGGGACCTACAATGAAGAGAGTCAAACCGAGAGCACAGGGCAGGGCTTACAGGATCGAGAAGAGAATGAGCCACATCACCGTAGTGCTTGATGAAAGAAAGTAGGAGGAAGGATAATGGGACAGAAAGTTAATCCTCATGGTTTGAGAGTCGGTATTATTAAGGACTGGGATTCCAAATGGTATGCAGAGTCTGAATATGCGGACTTCTTAGTAGAAGACTACAACATCAGGAAATTTTTAAAGAAAAAGTTATACGCTGCGGGTGTTTCCAGAATCGAGATCGAGCGCGCATCCGACAGAGTGAAGGTGATCATCTACACTGCCAAGCCCGGCGTTGTGATCGGCAAAGGCGGTGCGGAAATCGAAGTGACCAAGAAGGAACTTTCCAAACTGACTGATAAGAAGGTTTTGGTTGACATTAAGGAAATCAAGAGACCCGACAGGGATGCTCAGCTTGTTGCGGAGAACATCGCGCAGCAGCTTGAGAACCGTATTGCATTCAGACGGGCGATGAAATCCTGCATCGGCAGAACGATGAAATCCGGCGCGCTCGGCATTAAGACCGCATGTTCCGGACGCCTGGGCGGCGCTGATATTGCCCGTACGGAATTCTACAGCGAAGGCACTATCCCGCTTCAGACATTGAGAGCAGACATCGATTATGGTTTCGCAGAAGCAGATACTACCTACGGCAAGGTTGGCGTCAAGGTGTGGATCTACAAGGGCGAAGTACTTCCTGCAAAAGGAAATAAGGAAGGGAGCGATAAATAATGTTAATGCCGAAAAGAGTAAAGCGTCGTAAACAGTTCCGCGGTTCCATGGCGGGCAAGGCAACGCGTGGTAATAAGATCACCTACGGTGAATATGGTCTGGTGGCTTTAGAGCCCTGCTGGATCAAATCCAATCAGATTGAAGCAGCACGTATCGCGCTGACACGTTATACCAAACGTACCGGTCAGGTCTGGATCAAGATTTTCCCTGACAAGCCGGTGACGACGAAGCCCGCTGAAACGCGTATGGGTTCCGGAAAAGGTACTCTTGAATACTGGGTAGCGGTTGTGAAACCGGGACGTGTCATGTTTGAAATCGCGGGTGTTCCCGAGGAATCCGCAAAAGAAGCATTACGTCTCGCGATGCATAAGCTTCCCTGCAAGTGCAAAATTGTTTCGAAAGCAGATTTGGAAGGCGGTGTAGCAAATGAAGTCTAATAAATATGTGGAAGAGTTAAAGAACAAGTCGGCTGTAGACTTACAACAGGAGTTAGTAGCTGCAAAAAAGGAACTTTTCAACCTGAGATTCCAGAATGCAACAAACCAGCTTGAAAATACTGCCAGAATCAGGGAAGTGAGAAAGAACATTGCCAGAATTCAGACAGTCATGACCCAGAAAGCCAAAGTTGCTGAATAAATTGGTCCGTCCAGAAAGGAGTAAACTGACGTGGAACGTAATTTAAGAAAAACACGTACTGGTAAAGTCGTTAGCAATAAAATGGATAAAACAATCGTTGTTGCAATTGAAAATCACGTAAAGCATCCTCTTTACAAGAAGATCGTGAAAGAGACCTACAAGTTAAAGGCTCACGACGAGAACAACGACTGCAACATTGGCGACACAGTAAAGGTTATGGAAACAAGGCCCCTGTCCAAGGATAAGAGATGGAGACTTGTGGAAATCATTGAGAGAGCTAAATAAGAAACGGCAATCATTTAAGTTGGAAGGAGAATTATCATGATTCAACAGGAAACAAGACTGAAAGTTGCCGATAACACAGGTGCAAAGGAGATTCTGTGCATCAGAGTTATGGGTGGCTCTACCAGAAGATATGCAAATGTCGGCGATATCATCGTTGCCAGTGTCAAAGATGCAACACCCGGTGGGGTTGTAAAGAAAGGCGATGTTGTGAAGGCCGTAGTCGTGCGTTCCGTAAAAGGCGTTCGCCGCAAAGACGGTTCTTATATCAAATTTGATGAAAATGCTGCTGTTATCATCAAGGATGATAAGACCCCCAAGGGAACCCGTATCTTTGGACCAGTAGCGCGTGAGCTTCGTGACAAGCAGTTTATGAAGATTGCTTCTCTGGCTCCGGAAGTATTATAGGAGGTGCCCAAATGTCTACCATGAAAATCAAAAAGGGCGATACCGTTAAGGTGATCGCCGGCAAAGATAAAGACAAAGAAGGAAAAGTGACCGCTGTTGACAGAAAGAGCGGCAGAGTTACCGTAGAAAAGGTCAACGTTATCACGAAACATACCAAACCTTCTGCAGCGAACCAGAATGGCGGAATCATCCAGGTGGAAGCGCCGATCGATGCTTCCAATGTCATGTATGTCCACAAGGGAAAAGCGACACGTGTTGGCTTCAAGGTGGAAAACGGCAAAAAAGTTCGTTTCGCAAAATCTACCGGCGAAGTGATTGACTGAGTTTAAGAAAGGAGGCTAATAACGTGAGCAGACTGAAAAGCATGTATAATGACGAGATCGTAGCTGCTATGATCAAGAAATTTGGTTATAAAAATGTGATGGAAGTTCCGAAGCTTGACAAGATCGTCATCAACATGGGTGTTGGTGAAGCGAAGGAAAATGCCAAGATTCTGGATTCCGCTGTAAAGGATCTGGAGATCATTGCAGGACAGAAAGCCGTTCTTACGAAGGCAAAAAACTCCGTCGCGAATTTCAAAATCCGTGAAGGAATGGCAATCGGATGCAAAACCACGCTTCGTGGCGAGAAGATGTATGACTTCATGGATCGTCTGGTAAACCTTGCATTACCCCGCGTGCGTGACTTCCGCGGTGTGAGCGCCGATTCCTTTGATGGCAGGGGCAATTACGCACTGGGCATCAAGGAACAGCTCATCTTCCCCGAAATCGAATACGATAAGGTGGATAAGGTGAGAGGTATGGATGTTATTATTGTCACAACGGCGAAAACAGACGAAGAGGCGCGCGAATTACTGAGATTGTTCGGTATGCCTTTTGCAAAGTAAGAAGGAGGGAAATTGATTCATGGCTAAAACAGCAATGAAGATTAAACAGCAGCGTAACCCGAAATTCTCCACAAGGGAATACACACGTTGTAGAATTTGCGGCCGTCCCCATTCCGTGCTGAGAAAATACGGAATTTGCAGAATTTGCTTCCGGGAGCTGGCATATAAAGGGCAGATCCCCGGCGTGAAGAAGGCTAGTTGGTAAGAAGGAGGGTAATCACAATGACTATGAGCGATCCTATTGCAGATATGCTTACAAGAATCCGTAATGCAAATACTGCAAAACATGATACGGTAGATGTACCTGCATCCAAAATGAAACTGGCTATCGCACAGATCCTGATGGACGAGGGCTATATCAAGAAATATGATGTGCTGGATGAGGGTTCCTTTAAGACGATCCATATCACCTTAAAGTACGGCGAAAGCAAGAATGATAAGGTGATCGCAGGCATCAAGAGAATTTCCAAGCCCGGTCTTCGCGTGTATGCAGGCAAGGAAGAGCTGCCCAGAGTTCTCGGCGGTCTGGGAATTGCCATCATTTCCACAAACCAGGGCGTTATCACCGATAAGAAGGCGAGAGAGCTGCAGGTTGGCGGCGAAGTGTTGGCTTACGTCTGGTAACACGGGAAAGAGAATTTTTAAGGCGTCAACGACGAAATGTTTTTCTAAGGCGTCGAAGGACGCCGCCTAAGAAAAACTATATTTCGTCGGAAAGAATGCATCCGCATTTTTTCGGGCTATGAAACTGATAACATTGTTTAATGGAGGTACGGGCATGTCACGTATTGGAAGAATGCCAATCGCGGTCCCTGCGGGTGTCACCGTGGAGATTGCAGAAAATAATAAGGTGACTGTAAAAGGTCCTAAAGGAACACTGGAAAGAGTGCTTCCTTCTGAGATGGAAATTAAAATGGAAGACGGTCATGTAATTGTTACAAGACCGAATGACTTAAAGAAAATGAAGTCCCTGCACGGTCTGACCAGAACGCTGATCAACAACATGGTTGTGGGTGTGACAAACGGCTACGAGAAGAAGCTTGAGGTCAACGGCGTAGGCTACAGAGCGGCAAAGGCAGGCAAAAAGCTGACATTATCCTTAGGTTATTCCCATCCGGTTGAGATGGAGGATCCGGAAGGCATCGAGACGGTGCTGGAAGGTCAGAACATCATCATCGTAAAGGGCATCGACAAAGAAAAGGTCGGACAGTTCGCAGCTGAGATCAGAGACAAGAGAAGACCGGAGCCTTATAAGGGCAAGGGTATCAAGTATGCTGACGAAGTGATCAGACGCAAAGTCGGCAAGACTGGTAAGAAATAACGGATAAGGAGAGTGTAAAAATGGTTAGTAAGAAATCAAGACAGATCGTTCGTGAGAAAAAGCACAGAAGAATGCGTCACCATTTGGCGGGCACATCCGAAAGACCGCGTCTGGCCGTATTCAGAAGCAATAATCATATGTATGCTCAAATTATTGACGATACCGTTGGCAATACCCTGGTTGCAGCATCTACTGTAGAGAAGGATGTGAAGGCAAATCTGGAGAAAACCAATGATGTTGAAGCGGCAGCATATCTGGGAACCGTAATTGCAAAACGCGCTCTGGAAAAGGGAATCACGACGGTTGTTTATGACCGCGGCGGTTATATTTATCAGGGTAAAGTTGCAGCTTTAGCCGAGGCAGCAAGAGAAGCTGGCCTGACATTCTAAGAAGGGAGAACACATCAGATGAGAAGAACAATTATCGATACAACCAATCTGGAATTGACAGAAAAAGTTGTTTCCATCAAACGTGTTACCAAGGTTGTAAAGGGCGGCCGCAACATGCGTTTCACAGCTTTAGTGGTAGTTGGCGACAGCAACGGGCACGTTGGCGTCGGCCTGGGGAAATCCACTGAAATTCCGGAAGCAATCCGCAAGGGTAAGGAGGATGCCGCAAAGCATCTGATCACTGTTGCGCTGGATGAGAACAGTTCCATCACCCATGATTTCCTTGGCAAATATGGCGCTGCTACCGTGCTGCTTAAGAAAGCTCCCGATGGTACCGGTATCATCGCCGGTGGTCCTGCGCGTACAGTCTGCGAGCTGGCAGGCATCAAGAATATCCGTACGAAGGCGCTCGGTTCTACCAATAAGCAAAATGTCGTACTGGCAACCATCCAGGGCCTGAGTCAGATCAAGACCCCTGAGGAAATTGCTGCGAAGCGTGGGAAATCTGTAGCGGAGATCATGGCATAAGGACGGGAGGAGAAGAAAATGGAAGAAAAGAAATTAAAGATTACTTTAGTAAAATCCCCCATCGGCGCCGTGCCGAAGAACAGGGCAACCATAGTGGCCATGGGTCTGACAAAGATGCACAAGACAGTTATCATGCCTGATAACGCTTCTACAAGAGGGATGATCCGGAAGGTTGGATACATGCTGAAAGTAGAAGAGGCTTAAGCGAAGGAGGTATCAGGAAATGGAATTATATAATTTACGGCCTGCCGATGGTTCCAAACAGGGCGATAAATTCAGAAGAGGCCGCGGACATGGTTCGGGCAACGGAAAGACGGCCGGTAAGGGACACAAGGGACAGAAAGCGCGTTCCGGCGCACCCAGACCCGGTTTTGAAGGCGGTCAGATGCCTTTATACAGACGAATTCCCAAGAGAGGCTTCACATGCAGAAACTCCAAAGAAATCGTCGGGATTAATGTAAGCGCACTTGAAGTATTTGATAACGGCGAGACGGTAACTGTAGAGAGCCTGATCGAAAGAGGGATCGTGAAAAATCCCAGAGATGGCGTAAAAATTCTTGGAAACGGAGAATTTACCAAAAAGCTCGATGTGAAGGCAAATGCATTCAGTGAATCAGCAAAAGCAAGAATCGAGGAGCTTGGTGGAACTGCTGAGGTGATGTAAATGCTTACTACCCTGAAAAATGCATTTAAGATCAAGGAAATCCGTAAGAAACTCTTTTTCACCTTTCTGATGCTCATTGTGATCAGGATGGGATGCCAGCTGCCGGTTCCCGGTGTGAACAGGCATTTCTTTTCTGACTGGTTTGCGGCACAGACGGGAGATACCTTCAGCTTTTTTAATGCGTTCACGGGCGGTTCTTTCGAGAACATGTCCCTGTTCGCATTGAACATCACCCCTTATATCACTTCCTCCATCATCATCCAGCTGATGACGATTGCAATTCCGAAGCTGGAGGAGATGCAGAAGGATGGAGAGGATGGGAGAAAAAAGCTTGCATCCATCACCAGATATGTGACGGTTGCCCTGGCGCTGATTGAATCTACGGCAATGGCGATCGGCTTTGGGCGTCAGGGATTGATGGAGAGTTTCAATTTCCTGAATGTCGTTACAGTCATTACGGCTTTGACGGCAGGAAGCGCTTTCCTGATGTGGATTGGTGAACGTATCACGGAAAATGGCGTGGGTAACGGAATTTCCATTGTATTGACGATTAACATCATTTCCCGGATGCCGAATGATCTTGCGGGACTTTACAACCAGTTTGTAAAGGGAAAGGCAGTTGCAGTCAGCGTGCTGGCCGCGCTCATCATCCTGGCAATCATTGTGGGAATGGTGGTTTTGGTCATTCTCTTAAACGATGCGACAAGGAAAATTCCTGTACAATATGCGAAGAAAATACAGGGACGGAAAATGGTTGGCGGACAGTCCACCTTCATTCCGTTAAAGGTGAACACTGCCGGTGTGATCCCGATCATCTTTGCACAGTCCATTATGCAGCTGCCGGTGGTGATTTGTCAGCTGGCAGGATATAATGGAACGGGATTCTGGGCACATGTCCTTCGGACCCTGAATTCCAGCTACTGGTGTAAGCCAAGCGAATTGGTATATTCCATCGGTCTGGTGATTTATGTTGTATTGGTAATCTTTTTTGCTTACTTCTATACATCCATCACCTTTAATCCATTGGAGGTTGCCAATAACATGAAAAAGCAGGGCGGCTTCATTCCGGGCATCAGGCCGGGTAAGCCTACCAGCGATTATCTGACCAGAATACTGAATTATCTGATTTTTATCGGTGCGTGTGGTCTGACAATTGTATGTGTCATTCCTTATTTCTTTAACGGGATATTCGGCGCCAGCGTTTCCTTCGGTGGAACGAGCCTGATCATCATCGTAAGCGTGCTGATCGAGACAATGAAACAGATCGAATCCCAGATGCTGGTTCGGAATTATAAAGGCTTTTTAAATGACTGAGCAAAGGGTGGGGCAGGACGGCAACGTTCCTGTCCTACGTTGTTCATGACTATCAAAAATCGCGAAGGAAGGCTATTATGAAGATCATTATGTTGGGCGCCCCTGGCGCCGGCAAAGGAACGCAGGCGAAAATGATCGCCGAAAAGTACAGCGTGCCGCATATTTCCACGGGAGACATTTTCCGTGCCAATATCAAGAGCGGCACAGCGCTTGGTATGGAAGCGAAGCAATACATGGATCAGGGAATGCTGGTGCCTGACGAGCTCACCGTAAGAATTCTGCTGGACAGAGTGGCGCAGGAGGACTGTAAAGCAGGATACGTGCTGGACGGCTTCCCCAGGACCATTCCGCAGGCGGAGGTTCTGGAAAAGGAACTGCATAAGCTGGGAGAAAAAATTGACTGGGCGATTGATGTGGATGTGCCGGATGAAAATATTATCAGAAGGATGTCAGGCAGACGGGCATGCTTAAGCTGTGGAGCGACCTATCATATGGAATATATTCCGCCCAAAAAGGAAGGCGTCTGCGATACCTGTGGTTCTGACCTCGTGCTGCGTGATGATGATAAGGCGGAAACCGTTAAGAAACGTCTGGATGTCTATCACGAACAGACACAGCCTCTGATTGATTTTTACACAGACAGAAATATTTTGAGGACTGTGGACGGAACGCTTTCGATGGAAGATGTATTTGCTGCAATCGTGGCAATTCTCGACTGATGGATCTGGAGGGTGACGATGGCTGTTTCAATCAAATCTGCCCGGGAGATCGAGCTGATGCGCAAGGCGGGAGAGCTGCTTGCGATGGTGCATGATGAGCTTGGAAAGGCAATCAGGCCGGGAATGTCCACACAGGAGGTCAATGAGCTGGGAACACGGCTGATCCGGGACTGTGGCTGTGTGCCGAATTTTCTGCACTATAACGGGTATCCGGCGGCAATTTGCGTATCCGTAAACGATGAGGTCGTACACGGGATTCCCCGAAAGGACCGCCTTTTAAAAGAGGGTGATATTGTCAGTCTGGACGCGGGATTGATTTACAAAGGGTATCATTCCGATGCGGCGCGGACCCATGCGGTGGGGAAAATAAGCGCAGAGGCACAGCAGCTGATTGATGTGACCAGGCAGAGTTTTTTTGAAGGCATAAAAATGGCGAGAGCGGGCTGTCATTTGCATGATATTTCCGCTGCGATTGATGCCTACGTAAGCCGGTTCGGATATGGAATCGTCAGGGACCTTGTAGGGCATGGCATTGGTACTTCGCTGCATGAGGATCCCCAGATCCCGAATTTCGCCCAGAAAAGAAAAGGCGTCAGGCTGCAGCCTGGCATGACACTGGCAGTGGAGCCGATGATCAATGCCGGAGGCTGGAAGGTGAACTTTTTAAAGGACGGATGGACGGTGGTGACAAAGGACGGATCTCTGTCAGCTCATTATGAAAATACAATCCTGATTACCGATGGGGAACCGGAAATTCTGACTATGCCCAGGGGCGGGCTATCGCCTGTGATATAAGGAAGATATCATGAAAAAAGAAGGGAAAAAGCTGGTCGGAAAGCTGGCAGTCTCCTGCGCAGGACATGACAGGGATAAAATTTACCTGATTACAGGGGAAACGGATGCATATGTGTATCTGGCGGACGGCAGGTTAAAAACCTGGAGCGCCCCGAAGAAAAAAAACAGGAAGCATATCTGTCTGCTCCCCGCCGGACTTTCCGGGGAGGAGCTCAGATGTCTGGCTGCAAATCCGGCGGATGCCGATACCAGGATCAAGAGATGTATAAAAATTTATGAGCGAAACAGTCAAAGAGTATGGAGGTAAGACATGTCTAAAGCAGATGTAATCGAAATCGAAGGCACAGTGGTAGAAAAGCTTCCCAATACCATGTTTCAGGTGGAGTTAGAGAACGGACACAGGGTATTGGCACATATCAGCGGAAAGCTGAGACAGAATTTTATCAGAATCCTGCCCGGCGACAGGGTAACGTTGGAGCTTTCTCCCTATGATCTCTCGAAAGGGAGGATTATCTGGAGAGATAAATAGAGAATAGAAAAGGATTGTTTTTTTGGAAAAGCGGTTGAATGAAAAGTTAAATTCCGCATGAAAAGTTAAATTCCACACTGAAGACTA
>CAJUEL010000057.1 GCA_910585455.1 uncultured Eisenbergiella sp.
TTGTTTTCAGGAAAGGGGTACGTTTCCTGTCACTACATATTATCTGTTACACATTGTTGCGGGGGTTTCTTACTGACACTTGCTATTCGGTCGGAGATTCCGTATAATAGATGCAAAGGAGCCGGTGCTGTTTTGGAGGCGTGAGTAAAGAGGTACTATGCCGGGATTGTTTATTGCAAGCGGTCGGTCAGGGCATGAATTGTAACCTGGATCAACAAGGAGAGCGGGAGCAAAGTTCGTATGACAACAACACTGAAACTGCCTGTTGGCATTGAAAATTTTGAAAAGATGCGGACAGAAGGATTTTATTACATAGATAAAACAGGTCTGATCAGGGAGCTTTTGAACAATTGGGGAGAGGTTAATCTTTTTACACGGCCCCGAAGGTTTGGCAAATCTCTGAATATGAGCATGCTAAAATATTTTTTTGAATATGGCAGTAATGCTGCGCTTTTTGAAGGGTTGGAGATTGCCAAAGAGCGGGAGCTCTGTGAAAAATATATGGGACAGTTTCCGGTCATTTCCATCAGTCTGAAAGGAGTCGAGGGAAGAAGCTTTGAAGCGGCAAAGGAAATGTTGCGTGCATTGATTGGGAGGGAGGCATTGCGCTTTGGTTTTCTTTCCGGCTATGAGCAATTTACGGTGGAAGAGAAAAAAGCATATGCAGGATTGACCGGCATGGATGACAGAGGCGATTATACGATGTCTGACAGGATGCTGGCAGAAAGCCTGCTGCTCTTATCGCAGCTTTTACACAAGTATTACGGGCGTAAGGTGATTATTCTGATTGATGAATATGATGTTCCATTGGACAAAGCTTATCGTGCCGGATACTACGATGAAATGGTTCAGCTGGTCCGCATGCTGTTTCATCAGGCATTAAAGACCAATGACAGTCTGCAATTCGCAGTTTTGACCGGATGTCTTCGCATTTCAAAAGAAAGCATTTTTACCGGTCTTAACAATCCCAATATCATGTCTGTCATGGATGTTCAGTTTGAAGAATTTTTTGGCTTTACGGATATGGAAGTACGTGACCTGCTCGCTTTTTATGGTCTTACCGGTTTTTATCATATTGTGAAGGAATGGTATGATGGTTACCGTTTTGGCAGCATCAACATATACTGCCCGTGGGATGTCATTAATTATTGCTATGCATTACGTGTCAATCCGTCAGCCAGACCGCAGAATTATTGGGCAAATACGGGCAGCAATGATATTATCAGGCGTTTTATTCAAAAAGCGAAATCCAGTACCAGAAGTGAGCTGGAAATCCTGTTGGCAGGTGGAAGTGTCAGAAAGTATATCCGCCAGGAATTGACATACAATGATCTGGATTCTTCCATTGAAAATCTTTGGAGCCTGCTTTTTACAACAGGTTATCTGACGCAGCGCAGTTACAGGGATGAGAATTATTTGAATTTGTGTATTCCCAACCGGGAAATCCAACAGATTTTTGAAACACAGGTCATGGAATGGTTTCAGGAGGAAGCCGGGAAGGATGTAGGAAAGCTGGATGGTTTGTGTGCTGCATTTCAGGATGGGGATGTTGAAACCGCGGAGAAACTTTTAAATGGATATCTGAAAAAGACGATCAGCGTCCGTGATGCAGGCGCGCGCAGGGATAAAAAGGAAAGCTTTTATCACGGTATTTTGCTTGGTTTGCTGGGACATAGGGAAAGCTGGGATGTTTTTTCAAATATGGAATCAGGGGATGGCTACAGCGACATTTTGATAGAGGATGAGGAAGCGGAGACTGGAATTGTCATCGAAGTGAAATACGCAAAAGACGGTGCAATGGAGGCAGCATGCAGGGAGGCGCTGAAACAAATTGAAGAAAAGCGGTATGCTGACAGAGTGACAGAGGATGGTATGCGCACGGTTATCAAATATGGCGTTGCATGTTATAAAAAGGACTGCAGGATCATAATGGATTGTGAACAGCAGGATGGGAGAAAAACGTCCGGCAGAAGGCCGTAACAGTTCAGACAACTCTGAACTGTTACGCTATTTTTTCTTTGACCGGATTTTTCCGGTCATACTTTCCACCACCAGCTTAAAAACAACGGTATGGGTCATGATTGCCCTGCTGACAGGAAAATCCTCCTGATGATAATGGCGCATCAAAATGCACAAAGCATCGTATTTTTCCTCATCGGGAACGATTTCGATATGCCCCTGCCCGACGACGCTTTCATAATCCATCGTGCAGTTTTGGGTTTCCCATTCTGTAATTAACGTATGGCCGCAATCCATTTCAAAGCTTGCCCGGTTGTCAGCCCGGATCAGGTCGTACTTGGTTCCCTCGCACGCTCCATGAAAAAACAGCTCTACATGACCGTCCTCTGCCTTCATGCCGAAGTTCAGCGGAAGAATATAGGGGTATCCCTGATTATTCAACGCAATCCTGCACACGTCGCATTTCTCCATGATTGCGATCATCTCTTCAAATTTGGTTACTTCCCGGTCTTTCCGTCGCATGTTTCTCCTCCCCGCACCTGTTCTTTTGTTATGGTCATATGACACCTGCTCCATCGCTTATTCTGATAAGAAAACACATCATTTTCCAGGCTTTCCGTGACAAAGCCGATTTTTTCATAGCAGCGCCTGGCTGCGATATTTTCGTTGAATACGTTCAGACGGACCAAAGTTACTCCTGTGATCTGAAAGGCGTATTGTAAGGAGAGCCGCAGCATTTTTTCCCCATAACCCAGCCCCCTTCTTTTGGGATCAACGATCACAAACTTGAGAAATCCGGCATTCGTATCAGGATTGACAGAATAGCAGAAAAAACCTGTTGGCGTTCCGTCATATTCCGTCGCCACATAGGCGCTATCCGCCCATTCCTTCGCATTTTTTAAAAGAAAGCTATGAAACGCCTCTCTTGTGACCGGGAAGGGAAGCAGATTCGCGCACCATAAAGCATGCACCTGCTCATTCTCAATCCATCTCTCCAGATATATATAATCCATGCTTTCTATATATGGCCGTATCCTCATGCAAAAGCTCCTTCATGATTGGTAAAAATTAGCGCAGGCAAGCGATATCATTTGGTTCAGACAGATCTGAACTGTTACAATATTTTCCATCATTCTGACAATATAGGATGAATTTGTCAATAGCTTTTTAGAAATTTTTGAAAAGTAACCGGGTGCAGATTTCGCAGGAAAAGACTTGTAAATTTTTTTTATCTGTCATACAATGGTAGTGCGGTGTCTGCACGGCAGCTTGTGTAAAGGATGTGCCTGTGCATTGGGGGTCCTTTTTACGATTATGTGAAAAGGAGGAAGCTGTTTTCGAAGATGAAATCAGCGATTGCGCCGATGAGAACAAAAGTGAATCATGAGAAGGCGGTTTGGCATGGAAAACCGCTTTATAACAGGAAAAGAAGGCTGGCGGCGGCAGTGTTTGCCGGGCTGTTTCTTTTTTGCGGCTGCGGCAAGGGGGCAGACGACCTTTTGCTGTTCGAGCAGGAGCTGGCAGCGGAAAATGAAATGGAGCAGCAGGCGGAGAACGGGGCGGAAGGAAACGAAGATGCGGCCGCAGCGCAGGCGGTGAGCGGGGATGCCATGGAGCCCCCAAAGCCGGAAACCATCCCGGAGCCTGCGGTCTGCATCGTGCATATTTGTGGCGCGGTGTACAATCCGGGCGTCTATGAGCTGCCGGACGGCAGCCGCGTGATGGACGCCGTGACAGCGGCGGGCGGATTTTTGGAGGACGCGGACCAGTCGGCGTGCAATCTGGCGCAGGCTATAGTGGACGGCTGTCAGATTTATATTATGACCCGGGAGGAGAGCAGCGTTCTTCTGGAAGAGGAAAAAAGCGCCGGAATCCAGCCGCAGAAGTCCCTGGAGGGCGTACAGACAGCCGATGCAGGAGAGAGGGCAGAAGCTGGAAAGGTCAATTTAAATACTGCGGATGCGGCGGCATTGAAGACGCTGCCCGGCATTGGTGACAGCCGTGCTGCCGCGATTCTGGCATTTCGGCAGGAGAACGGCGCGTTTTCCTGCATTGAGGATATCATGAAGGTGAGCGGCATTAAGCAGGCGGCTTTTGACAAGATCAAGGACAGGATAACCGTTTGACGGCGGGCTCATTTTTGGCGGATTACCAAATGGCAGGAGGGTCAGCGCGCCGGCAGCGGAGGAATGAGAGGAAATATGGCGAAGAAAGTTCTGGTTGTGGATGATGAAAAGCTGATCGTGAAGGGAATCCGGTTCAGTCTGGAGCAGGATGGCATGGAGGTGACCTGTGCCTATGACGGCGAGGAGGCGTTGCGCCTGGCGCGGGAAAAGGAATTTGACATGATCCTTTTGGACATTATGCTGCCGAAGATGAGCGGCACCGAGGTGTGCCAGCAGATCCGGGAATTTTCCAATGTTCCGGTGGTGATGCTGACCGCAAAGAGCGATGATATGGATAAGATCATGGGGCTGGAATACGGCGCGGACGATTATATCACAAAGCCCTTTAATATTCTGGAGGTAAAGGCGCGGATCAAGGCGATCATGCGCCGGACCGCCGGCCGCGCTCTGCCAAAGAAGGAGAGCAACGTCATTGAGAGCGGCGATATGCGCATGGATTGTGACAGCCGCCGGGTGAGCATAGCGGGCAAAGAGGTGAACCTGACCGCCAAGGAATTTGATGTGCTGGAGCTTTTGATCAAAAACCCGAATAAGGTATACAGCAGGGAAAAGCTTCTGAATCTGATCTGGGGGGCGGATTACCCGGGGGACGTGCGCACCGTGGACGTTCATATCCGCCGCCTCCGTGAAAAAATTGAAAGCAATCCCAGCGAGCCGCGTTTTGTTCATACGAAGTGGGGCGTCGGATATTTTTTTCGCGCATAGACAGCAGATCATCCCGCACACAGACAGGAATTTAACCTATGAGATTTAACGGAAAGGACCTTTTGGACCGGCTGCTTCACAGGATTCCCCTGCTGCGTAGCCTGAAAGCTTATATTTTTGTGCTGATGCTGATCATCGGCATTGTTCCCAGCATCATCATGCGCATCGGGATTCTGCAAAATTACGAGGAGCGTGCGGTATCCCTGCGCGCGTCGGATGTCACGACCCAGTATAAAATCATCGCTAATCATCTGCTCAACTACAATTATCTGCAGGATACCTCTTCCGATGTCATCAATGCGGAGCTGGAGCAGATGTCCAATCTTTACGATGGGCGCGTCATGGTCATCAATTCCAATTTCCGCGTGGTGAAGGACACCTATACCATCAGTGAAGGGAAAACCATGATTTCGGAGGAGGTCATCAAATGCTTTAAGGGCGAGAGCACCTCCAGGCATGACCAGAAGAATGACTATATCGAGATGACCATTCCCATCACCGGGACGCGAACGGAAGAAGGGGAGGAAATTCAGGAGGTGCGCGGCGTGATTCTGGCAAGCGCTTCCACGGACAGCATTGTGACGACGATGGAAATTCTGAGCCGCAAGGCGCTGATCGTGGAAATCGTGATGGGAATCATCATCCTGGGCATTGTATTTTTCTTTTCCCATATTCTCATTATGCCCTTTAACCGCGTCACACAGGCGATCAGTGAGGTGAAGGACGGCTATACGGATGAGCCGATTTCCGTTCCGGACTATATTGAGACGGAGCATATCGTGGACGCGTTCAACCAGCTGCTTGGCAGGATGAAGGTGATTAATGATTCCCGGCAGGATTTCGTGGCGAATGTTTCCCACGAGCTAAAGACGCCCATGACCTCGATCAAGGTGCTGGCGGATTCCTTAAATCAACAGCCGGATGCGCCGGTGGAGCTGTACAGGGAGTTTATGCTGGATATTACGGAGGAAATCGAGCGGGAAAACAAAATTATCAACGATCTTTTGTCGCTGGTGAAGCTGGATAAGACGGAAGCGAAAATGAACATCAGCGCCGTGGATATCAACGCCCTGCTGGAGGCAACCTTAAAGCGGCTCCGCCCCATCGCCCGCAAGCGGGATGTGGAGGTGGTTTTGGAAAGCCTTCGTCCGGTGACGGCGGAGGTGGACGAAGGAAAGATTTCACAGATTTTTACCAACCTTGTGGAAAATGCCATCAAGTACAACAAGGAGCATGGCTGGGTGAAGGTGCTTCTGGATGCGGACCATCAGTTTTTTACGGTGGAAATTTCCGATTCGGGAATCGGCATTGAGGAAAAGGATTACGAGCATATATTTGAACGGTTTTACCGGGTGGACAAGTCCCACTCCAGAGAGATCGGCGGCACGGGACTCGGGCTTTCCATCACCCGTAACGCCGTGCTGCTGCACAGGGGTTCTGTAAAGGTGAGCAGCACGGAAGGGGAAGGCGCCTGCTTTACGGTGAAAATTCCGCTCACTTACATCAAGGCGGGAGGAAACGGATGAATCAAAAAAGGAAGGGAGCGCGCCTGGCAGCGCGCGTTTGCCTGTGCTTTTTGGGCATCTTCTGGCTGACTGGCTGCGGCAGGGAAAAGGAGCAGGCGGCGGAAGGCGCGGTTTCGGTTTATTATATCAATAAGGCGGAAACAAAGGTGACGCCGGTATCCTGTGTGCTGGAGGGCGAGGATAAGGCAGAGCTTGTGGACGGGGCGATTGAGGCGCTCATGCAAAATCCGGTGGAGCTGTCCCTGCGCACGCCGGTGAACGGGTATGAGATTCTTGACTGGGAGCTTGCAGACACGCAGCTGATTGTGGATGTGAGCGAGGATTATAAGAGACTGACCCCGACCACGGAAATTTTGATCAGGGCAGCGCTGGTGCGCACGCTGACGCAGATCGCAGGAGTGGATCATGTGGCGCTGACAGTGAATGGGGAAGCGTTGACGGACAGTCTGGGCGCAACTGTGGGTTCCATGACGGCGGATATGTTCATCGATAATGCTGGTAACGAGATCAATGCCTATGAAAAGGTGCGGCTGAAGCTTTATTTCGCCAATGAAAATGGAGACAGGCTGGTAGAGCATACGATACCATGGGTCTATAACAGCAATATTTCCATGGAAAAGCTGGTGGTGGAGCGGCTGGTCGCGGGACCCGTGGATGTGGATGCCGGCGTGTATCCTGTGATCAATCCCGCCACAAAGGTGTTGAGCGTGACGGTCAAGGACGGCACCTGCTATGTGAATTTTGATGATAATTTTATGACGCAGATGTACAATGTGAGTGCGGATGTGGTGGTATATTCCATCGTCAATTCCCTGGTGGAGCTCACAAACGTGAATAAGGTGCAGATTTCCGTAAACGGCGAAACCGATCTGGTTTATCGGGAAAATTTCAATTTCTCCACGGTGTTTGACAGAAATCTGGATCTCGTATATGAAACGGAATAGCAGCCAGGAGCTGTCTGAACTGTTACGAAACGGGACAGGAAGCGGAGAACCTCTCTGCGGAACTGTCCGATACGAAAGGAAAAAAATTGAGGAGACCCTTATGCATGAGTCTGCTGTTGTTTTTGTCGGTCTATCTGGCGATTGCGTCAGGATGGGCGGCGCTTTTTTCAGACAGCGGACAAAAAAAGGCCGGATCGGGCATGGCGGATGCCTGGTCCGGCAGACAGGTACAGCTTACCGGAACGGTAACCGATCTGTACCGGCCTGCGGACGGCTCGCAGGAAAACATTTCTTTTACATTGCAAAACATCACAATGCTTTCTGATACCGAAGGCATTTCTGACGGGCAACAGCCCACATCCATTCAAAGCGAAAATTTTTCATGGAAGGATAAAAGAATATTGTGCAGGATGCAGGCAGGGGAGACGCTGCCGCGCGCCGGAAGCGGCGTCCGGATTGCCGGGAAGGTACAGCCCTTTTTGGAGGCGACAAATCCCGGCGAATTTGACGCAAGGGCTTATTATGAGAGGCAGGGCATATTGTTTACCTTAAAGGAAGCCCGGATTCTTGCACAGACGCAGGAGTATGACCGGATCGGGGAATGCTTATCACAGCTGCGGTTCAAGACCGCCGCCTTTTACCGGATCATATTGGGGGAAGCGGATGGCGCAATCGCTTCGGCAATGGTGCTTGGAATCAGGAAGGATATGGATGCACAGATCAAGTCCCTGTATCAGGATGCGGGCATCGCTCACGTGCTTGCCATTTCAGGGTTGCATATTACCTTTATCGGTATGGCGGTTTTGGGGATGCTGAAAAAAATGCGCATTCCATTGCCCGTGTGTGCGTTGATTTCCGGAACGCTTTTATTTCTGTATGGAAGAATGGTTGGAATGGGAGTTTCCACAAAACGGGCGCTGCTCATGTTTTTCCTGCTTCTGGCGGCACAGCTTTTGCGGCGTACGCCTGATACGCTCACATCTCTGACGATCGCCGCCTGCCTGATTCTGATACCGAATCCTGGGCTGCTTTTTGACAGCGGCTTTCGGCTTTCCTTTCTGGCGGTGACGGGTGCGGCGACAGCGGTTCCCGTTTTGCAGGAGGAGGGAATCCGCTCACCGCTGCAGGACGCAGGGCGGAGAAAACAGTTCGTAAAAAGCGTCAAAAAGAGCATGGCGGCGAGCTTTGGCATTACGCTGTTTACATTGCCGGCGCTTTTGGACAGCTTTTACCAGTGGAACCCCTGGTCCATATTCGCAAATCTGGCGGTGATTCCTCTCATGGGCGTGCTGCTGGTGTGGCTGTTTGTGCTTGCCGCCGCCTGCTGGCTGTTTGCGGGCGTGATTCATGGACCGCTTTTCTGGAAAATACTGGTGCTGCCGGCGCAGGGGATTTTCTGGCTTTATGAGAAAATCTGCCGCATCGTCCTGCTGCTGCCGGGCAGCAGCCTGCATACCGGCGCGCCGAAGCTCTGGCAGGTGCTTTTGTTTGCGGCAGGGATGGCGGCGTTTCTTTTTTACGGAAAAAAGCTTCCGCCCATATGTCGGTCGCTTTGCGCGGTTTTGCTGGCGGCAGTTTTCATGATCCGGCTGCCGGGCAGGTTGACTGTCACGATGCTGGATGTGGGGCAGGGGGAATGCGTCTGCCTGGAAACTGCGCGGCATCATTTTTACCTGTTGGATGCGGGAAGCAGCTCGAAAAGCAAAACGGGACAGTATCAGATCATTCCTTTTTTGGAATACAGCGGCGTCAGGCGTCTGGAGGCGATCATCATTTCCCACTGGGACGCGGATCATATCAGCGCGCTGGAGGAAATTTTTGCATGGTCGCAAACGGAGCGGGCGCCCATCGGCGCTCTTTTGCTGCCGGACATCGCGTTTACGGATGATGCGCTTTCGGAACTGCTTTTATTGGCGGAGGAATATGGAATCGGGGTGCAGCGCATCCGGGCGGGACAGTCTTTGCAGGAAGGGGAGATGAAGCTGGAATGCCTGCATCCCTATGTCGGAGAGCGGGTGACGGACCGGAACCAGAGCTCTGCGGTAATAAAGCTGACCGCAGGGGAATTTTCCGCGCTTTTTACCGGCGATCTGGAGGAGGACGGGGAAAGCTGGCTGTTGCAAAGCTATGAACCACAAATGCTGGACTGTACGATTTTAGACGCCGGACATCATGGCTCCGCCAACGCGTCCACGGCGGAATTTCTGGAGGCGGTTTCTCCCGGCGCGGTGCTGATTTCCTGCGGCAGGAACAATCGTTACGGGCACCCCGCGCAGGAGACGCTCGGGCGCATAGCGGATATGGGAGTAGCCTGTCATATTACGGCAAAGCAGGGGGCGATCATCGTGACTGTCAAAAGGGACGGGATTTCGGTGAAGGGGTTTTTGGAGGAATGAGGTTGCAATCAGGAGCCAATTCCCCGACTGGATGCTGTTACTATTCAGACGTGTCTGAATCAATGTCATTAAGTTAGCGTCTTCAATATAAGGCTTGCTGCGGGAATGATGGCAAAATCAGGATGCCTGGCCTCCTCACAGGTTGATGCTGTCGGCTGCAAACACATTCAGGGCATGCCATGTCCTGACCGGTGATCGCGCCGTAGTTCTCTTGAAGTGCTTCGGTCAGCGTCCGCACGATTGGCTGTGGTTGCTGTCCAGGATAGGACGACGATCACGCTTTCGATCAGCCGGGAGGACAAGGCCGCATTGAAGTCCTTGGCGGCGGTTCACGGGACTACTATGTCGGATTTACTGCATGATTGGATAGTGCAGACGTGTATTGATTGATAATAGCGGATGAAAGGCAGGTGTTAATAGTGTCACGAAAAAAACAAGCGTCGTATGGGGATATGGCCCGTATGATCGAGAAGATGCAGGCTGACATGAAGAAAGAGAAGGAGCGGATGGCCGGGGTTATGGCTGTTGCTTTGCTGGATGATAAGGTGGCGGTTAAGTTAGGCGACTTTTCTGATACAGACCTCCGGCGCATCATGTCTTTGTTGGCCGGTCATGTTGACGAGTGCGTTGCTGTTTTGAATGCGGAGAAGGCGGTTAGATATACCAATTAGATAAGAAAAGTTCTTGTCCCTCAAATAAAAGGATGCAAGGTTTTTTCTTTCCATTTCCGTTTTTTTATATTTTATTAAGACGGACACCCGCTGGACGGAGTCCTACGGGTGCCCACAGGGTCTGGTTCAATGGTTCATCGGCGTGCTGAGGCTGCCAGCGAACATGTCAAGCTCTACCATCACAGTGCCTCTCGGCTTGTGCTCACAATCACCGATATAGGCATTGGAGCAGCCGATATAGATGTTGTCAGGATTCAGCATAGCGGCACGATGCGCTTTGGAGTTATAATACAGGTTATACCAGTTTATGATCTGGGCACCGTAATGCTTGACGGTATTCTCACTGACGTCCACACCGTTGAGCATCTTGACAATTTTGGTCACTTCGGGAACATTTGCATGTAGCCACTCGTGCAGTTCCAAGTCTTCAGTTGCATCGACCCAGGCTCTGAAATTGCCGAATGCTGCAAGCTCAGAATCGAACACGAGGGGTTCAACACCATTTTTCTCACGGAGGGTGTTGACCTGCTCAAGCTCATAAGCCTGCATAGCGGTCATGACAACCGTCATCTGTTTGGGCTGGTTTTTGCCGGAAACATCCACGGTGCGGTTAGTCTCAGCACGCATCCAGTAGAAGTAGTAAGCAGCATAGCAATCGCCGAACATGTCACGTACGTCTTCCGGGCACTTGGACATATAGTCAGCAACGTTGAAGCTGTCGCTGCCCTGTCTGCCCTCATGCACGCCGACGGTCTGGAAATGCTGGAGGAGCAGGTCCTCGTCATAGTGGTACTGGTAAGCCAGCATGGGGAACTGCGCCATATAGTAATCGGCGTCGAACACCATGGACCAGTCACAGTAGCCAACCATATCGTTGTAATGACGGCCGTAATCCCAGACTACGTCATAGGGATTTTCAGCAGTACGTACATCGATGACGCAAGCGCTTCTGGCGGTCTCAACGGTAGCCTGAGCGGAACAATAGTCCAGATACATTTCCATATTGGCGATCCTGCGCTCTTCAGGAGTTGGACGACGGTACACCTGGTCAGCGGAACCGGCGGTAGGGACGGGCTCTGTTTCGATGGTTGAATTGCCTGGTGTCGCATTATTTATGGTAGCGGGTGTATCATCGGTTTCGTCTTTTTGATCGTTTGTCGGTTCGGTTACAGGTATGTCTTCGGTAATGACAGTCTCGGAAATTGTGTCATTGCGTTGGTCTACTGGTACATACGGTGTGTAAATGCTTTCCGGTGTGTCGGCACAACTCGTCAGAGTTATACACATTGTTATTGCCAATATTAAAGTTTTGAATTTAGTTTTCGTAATGGTCACCTTCTTTTGTCTAAAATAAATCGCTATGCGTACCTGTTCTGGTGAGATATAAAATTAAATCATCCCCGTCTATCTCATAAATCAGTAGCCAATCTGGGGTAATATGACATTCCCGACAGCCGATATAATCACCGGAGAGGTCGTGGTCTCTGTTTTTTTCTGGAAGTGGTTTTCCTGCTGCGAGTATTTTAATTATATCTGTCAATAGGTCAATGTCATATCCCCGCTTCTTTGCCCGTTTTAGATCTTTCTGAAATTTTGTGGTTGGCCTTACGTTATACATCGGCAAGTAGCTCCTTCATCATTTGATCGACGTCGGTATACATCTTGCCAAGGGTCGGGTTGGATTTCATTCTTTTTACTTCCTGGATAGCTTCAATCGTTTCAGCATTGGGTATGTCTGCTGACAACTCAAACGGTATGCGATGCTCACGGGCTACTTTGCGTAAAAATACGTTGATAGCCGTAGACATACTTAAACCAATGTCGTTTAGAACCTGTTCGGCGCCACGTTTTACGTCGTCGTCAATACGCAAGCTAATCTGTGCCATAATAGTCACTCCTTTCTAAAAGCATATATAGTATACCACAAAAAGAAGCAAACCACAAGCAAAATAATATACATATGCTTGCTTTGAAAAACCTACGTCCTGGTTAGCCCAGGACGTAGGTTTTTTCTGTTATTTTTTAGAGTTTGCGGTTCTTGGCGTCCTCGATGAGCTTTTCCAGCTCTTCGATTCTTTCTTCAATTTTGCTCTGTTCCCATTTGGCTTTGTCGTAGTCCTGATTTTCGGAAAGGTCGCCTTTTTCCCTGGCTTCATTGATTCTCCGGCGTATTTCCTTGCGTTCCTTGACTATCAGGTTATGCAGTTCCGCTTCGTATTCAGCCAGTTCAGGGTCCACATCGTTGTTACTGTATGCCTTTCTGGCCGCTGCTGAGTCCGTAAAGTTGAAAGCGTCGTCCAGGGCGTATATGGCTTTCTGGATTTTCTTCTGCTCGATATTGGCTTCCCGCATGGCGATTACCAGGTAGCCCTTGACGATCTCGTTGAATATCCCCGTGTCCATGATGCTGTTGATCTCCGGCTCCGGGGTGAAAGCAAGCCGGAAAACCAGGTCTCCGGTCTGTTTCTCGCGGTCCTTCTGCTCAAGCTGGAAGATTGCCCACCGCAGGGATGCTGCCGTGTCCGGGTCGGACTTTTCCTTTTCATGCAGCAGCTTGTAAAGGCGGTCAATCTGCTTCTGGTCGAGATCACTCATTGTTCGTTCCATCCTTCATGTAACGTTTATTGTTTTCTGCGATGATCTTTGCAAGCTCGGCTGGCGACTTGTCCATGTAGCTGTCCAGTTCAGCCTTTTCAGCCAGGTATCGCTGGTGCTGGTATTCGGTATCGGTCCAATCCGGCACTTCCGCCCAGGCGGTCCCGTTGTCCGTCTCGACATAGATCTTACGGGCGGTGAAGTCCTCATAGCAGAAAATGTAGGCCATCTGGCGGACGTAGGCGAGGGCGTCAAGCATGGACAGCCCGCCGAACGTCATTTCTTCTTCTTCCTCGATGCCGTGGCTAAAATAAGTGTAGACGATTTTATAGCAGTTCATAGTAAATTCCCCTTTCGATATTGTATCAGGTATTAGGGCTTGTTGCAAGCCGGAACGCTGGCAGTTTCAGGCAAAAGTGCGGTTGAACCTCTCGCACATACGATGGTTGACGGCCCTGGAAACGTCGTGGTTGTTCGTCATATTCCAGACCTGGTAGCCCGCTTCCTGGAAGGTCATGCCGGTTTCGACGCCGTGGGCCGCGCCGGACCGCGGGCTTGCGAATGGCAGATTGCACAAACGGTATCAGGTATGGACGCTGTACTTGGAGTTTTCCAGGCCGTCGTGATGGTCCAGTGTCAGCCCGCCCGGGTGGAAGCCTGGATATAGCAAGGCCCAGCTTGACCACGCTATTGATCTGCTGCAAGATCACAGCTTTACCGACGTGTCCCGCATGACCGGCATTAGCCGCTCCACGGTGACGCGGGAAGCCAGGAAACGCGGCTTTCGGAAATCAAATTTATAAGGAGGTACTTATCATACACTTAATTACGCCTGCCAGGAAATCCAAACAAAAGAAATTACAATGCTGTTATTGACATTTGAACAAACACAATTATAATGAAACTTGAAAAATTAAGAAATTGGGGAGGAGATTGACAAATGGGAAGCAAAAGGCTCTGTCCAAAATGCAAAACCGGATATATGTATGCGACAGGCGGAGGATGCAACTATCGCTGCGAACTTTGCGGACATACTTACTACGAGGCACCGCCACGGGTCCACATCTCATCCGGCCCGTCTGAAAAAATGAATCAAGCAACAAGTGAGCTGGAAGACAACCTCGCTAGAACACGTCAATTAAGAGCAGAATGGGAACAAGAACGCAGGGCAGAAAAACTCCAGCGGAAATATGAAAAAGCAGCGCGTAAATCGCAAAAAGAACCAAAGAGAATTAGTTTTGGAACGCTAATCGGTGTATTCTTTATTCTCTGGCTTCTTGCAAAACTTGTCTCATAATCAAAATATCAACGGAAATGGACATAAAAACGGGGGGACAGCTCTTAGGCTATCCCCCATTTCTATGTCCTGATATGCGCTTTTCCAGCAGGTCAACCGCGCCAGGAGCGCTGCCCTCCCATGAGATCAGGTCCACATTCCAGTCCTTCCCGGACGGAACAATGGAGCGGCAACCCGGGTTCCGCTGGCGGCAGTCGGCCACGGTCGGGTCAGTCTCCAGGCCGCACGGCTTGAACCACCAGAACGCCGCCGGTACTATAATACTAAGGTATTATAGTATTAATGACATTGGTGTCTGAATAGTAACTAACTTTATTTTCTAAAAATAAAATAATTCTTCAAATTTCTTGTCTAAAGCGATACATAAAATCAAGGCTAACTTTGCCGTAGGATTGAATTGTCCTGTCTCAATGGAGCTAATGGTGTTTCTTGATACGCCTGTCATTTCTGCTAATTGGGATTGCGACAAATTCTTATCCATACGCACTTTTTTTAAGTTATTTTTTAAAGTCAGTTTATCGTCCCTGTTCATGCGAATTTTTTTCTCTCGTTCATCTCCATAGATATTTTCCTTTTTGCTTTTCGATAATATTTCATCTTTATTCATGTTCTACGCCTCCGGTTTTTTCCAGGTTTTTCTGTTCCGGGCTTCCGGCTTCGAAAACTGTAACATTGTACAGAGTACATTTTTGTGATATGATGATTTTATCAGGTGTGAGAATGGGAGATAAAGACGGTGCAACAGCTATTAAATGATTTCAAAAGCGGCAATTTCAAACAGGTATATTTACTATATGGGGAAGAGGCATATTTGCGGCTGCAATACAGGGACAAGCTGAAAGCGGCGCTGACGCCGCCCGGCGACACGATGAATTACCATTATTTTGAAGGGAAAAACATCAATCCTGCGGAGTTGATCGATCTGGCGGAGACCATGCCCTTTTTTGCGGACCGGCGGGTGATTTTTGTGGAGAACAGCGGCTTTTTCAAAAAATCTGCTGATCTGCTGGCGGATTATTTAAAGGAGCCTGCTCCCGCCGCCGCCTTTGTTTTTGTGGAGACGGAGGTGGACAAGCGCAGCAGGATGTTTAAGGCGGTAAAGGATGTGGGCAGAGCGGTGGAATTCGGGACGCAGAATGAAGCCACGCTCAAAAAATGGATACTCATGCAGCTGAAAAGGGAAGAGAAAAAAATTGCGGAGCCAACCCTGAACTATTTTTTGCAGAAAACCGGTACGGACATGGAAAATATCAGCAAGGAGCTGGAAAAGGTGTTCTGTTATACGATGGGGCGGGACGCGGTCACCACAGAGGATATTGACGCGGTGTGCATCCGGCAGGTGAGCAATCAGATTTTTGATATGGTGGAGGCGATCGCCCTGCGGCGTCAGAAGCAGGCGCTGAAGCTGTACTATGATCTGCTTTCCCTAAAGGAGCCGCCCATGCGGATTCTGTTTTTGATCGGCAGGCAGTTCAATCTGCTGATGCAGGTGAAGGAGCTGAAAAAGAAGGGCTACGACGATAAGCGGATCGGAGAAAAAACCGGACTGCATGGATTTATTGTCAAAAAGTATGTGTCGCAGGCATCCCGCTTTTCCCAGAAGGAATTAAAGGAAGCGCTGACCGCGTGTGTGGAAACGGACGAAGCGGTCAAAACCGGCAGGATGATCGATGTGATGAGCGTGGAGCTTTTGATCATACAGTACAGCAGAGAAAGAGAGGGAGAGAGACGATGAATGGAAATTTTCTGTTTTTGATCATCATCGGTGTGACAATTTACAATCTGGTCTCGAAAACGAAGTCCGGCACGAATGGAAAGACGGGGCAAGGAAAGGATGTGCTGACAGATTCTGGAAGGGCTTCTGACAGGCAGGAGAGCGCATACAGAAATCCGGTGCAGCCGTCCGCTTACAGTGCGCAGAAAGCGGCGCAGTCCAAAGAAGGCGCAGCTAAAAGCGGTACAGCGGCCAGACATGGCAGCCAGACAGGCGCCGCCGCCCGCAGTCAGATAAAGCGTGAAGCGGCGGTCAAGACAGAAGAGATGTCCACGACACAATATTTGCGGCAGAAGGCTTTGGAGGATCAAAAGGATCATGAGCGGGAGGCACGGCAGGAGGCCGCAAGGCTTGTCAGGGAAAGCGGCGGCAGGCGGGCAGCATGGCGGCATTATGACGGTGACAGCATCCCGCAGGGAATGCGGCTGGTGAAATGTGGTTACTGCGGCGCGGAGAATCTGATCGGGAACGGACAGAATCAAAAAGCTTTTACATGTTATTTTTGCAGGGAGGAATTATAGGAAGACTTTCATTCCCGTTTTGAGCATATCAAGGGACGCTTTCCTGTGTAAAGTGTCCCTTGTTCGCTTTTTTTATTCCACCGTAACCGATTTGGCGAGGTTTCGGGGTTTATCCACATCAAGGCCGCGTCCCAGAGAAACATAGTAGGAAAACAGCTGCAGCGGAATGATGGCGAGGGAGCCCATGAAGGCATTTTCGGTCTCATGGACATACAGCACGTAGTCCGCGCAGTTTTCCATATCCTTATGCTTCAGCGTTGTCAGCCCCATCACGAAAGCGCCGCGGGTTTTGACCTCCACGATATTGCTCACAGTCTTGGGATAGAGCTTATCCTGCGTGGCGACCGCCACGACAAGGGTTCCGTCCTCCATCAGGGAAATGGTGCCGTGCTTGAGCTCTCCGGCAGCGTAGGCCTCGGAATGGATATAGGAAATTTCCTTCAGCTTTAGGGAGCCCTCCAGGGAGATCGCGTAGTCAATACCGCGCCCCATGAAGAAAATATGTTCCGTCGCCAGATAGTGGTTTGCAAAAAACTGGATTTTTTCCTTTTGGGACAAAAGTCCTTCGATCTGGTCCGGCAGCAGGCGCAGCGCGCATAGCAGGGAATCAAACCGTTCTGGCGTGATGGTGGAGCGGATGCGCGCGAATTTCATGGCGAGCATATAAAAAGCGGCAAGCTGGCAGCTATATGCTTTGGTGGTGGCGACGGAGATTTCCGGACCTGCCCAGGTGTAAAAGACCGCGTCGGATTCCCGGGCGATGGAGCTGCCCACCACGTTGACGATGGAAAGCACCTTACTGCCATGCGCCTTTGCATCCCGCAGCGCCGCCAGAGAGTCGGCGGTTTCGCCGGACTGGCTGACGATGATGATGAGAGAATCCTTTTCATAGATCGGGTTGCGGTAGCGGTATTCGCTCGCTAAGTCCACCTCCACGGGAATCCGGGCAAGGTCCTCCAGCACATATTTGCCGGTCACGCCCGCATGATAGGCAGAACCGCAGGCGACGATGGAAATTTTTTTCAGGGAACGGATTTCTGCGTCGCTTAAGCCAAGCTCGGAAAGATCGATATCGTCGTTTTTGATGCGGGGAAAGATCGTATCGCGGATCGCCTTTGGCTGCTCATGGATTTCCTTGAGCATGAAGTGCTCGTAACCGCCCTTTTCGGCAGCGTGGATATCCCAGTCTATGGTGACGGCTTCCTTGGAGATGGCTTCGCCGTCTATGTTGAAAAACCGGGTATGCTCATTGGAGAGGCATACGATTTCTTCATTTTCCATATAGTAGACATTTCTGGTGTAGTGCAGAATGGCGGGCACATCGGAGGCGATGAATTTGCCGTCTTCATTGACGCCGACGATCAGCGGACTGTCCTTTCGCGCCGCATAGATGTGATGGGGATGGTCCAGAAACATGATACCCAGCGCATAGGAACCTTCCACCCGGTGCATGACCTTTTCAATGGCGGCGACGGGATCACCGTGATAATATTCGGTCAGCATATGAGCGAGAACCTCCGTATCCGTTTCGGAAACGAAGGTATAGCCCTTTTGTTCCAGCTTTTGTTTCAATTTGGCATAGTTTTCGATAATGCCGTTGTGGACGACCGCAATGGTGTTTTCTTCGTTCATATGGGGATGGGCGTTGGTGTCAGAGGGGCAGCCGTGGGTCGCCCAGCGGGTATGCCCGATTCCGCAAAAGCCCGGCATTAAGGCGCCGTGGTATGTCAGCTCATCCAGCACGCGCAGACGGCCCATCGCCTTTTCCATATGTATTTTTTCCCCGTCAAAAACGGCGATGCCTGCCGAATCGTAGCCTCTGTATTCCAGACGGGAAAGACCGTCCAGAATGATGGGCGCGGCGTTTTGCGTGCCGATATATCCTGCAATTCCACACATAACAGATTCCTCCTGTTCACATAAAAAGGCGCAGTTATCATCAGAAAATTGATAAAAGCGCCTTTGCCTTTTTTTCATTCTCTATTAAAGTATACACAAATATGAAAAGATGTCAAGAAAAGGAAACACGGAATCCGGCAAACAGGTAACAGTTCAGCCAGGTCTGAACTGTTACACAAACCGTCAGAAAAAGAGGGTTTCCAGCAGCCATATGCCGGTTTTGGTTTTGAAAATCTGTTTTTTTACCGTGTCTACGGTTTCTTTGGCGGATTGCCAGGAACCGTCCTCGAAAAGGTTTACCAGAAAATCCGCTTCGATCAAAATCTGATAGTCCATTCCGTCAACTGCGGTATAGGTATGATGATGGCCGATCAGAAAGCATACCCGGTCAATCAGAGCTTTCGGATAACAGTTCATTTTCTTAAGGAGCTCCTGCGCGCAGGCAGGTCCTTCTTCCTCCTGATGTCTGCCGCTTGCGTCGCCGTATTTTTCCAGGCTGGGACGGATTCCGATATCATGGAGGATTGCGGCGACCTCCAGAATTTCCTGCGTGTCCGCGTCCAGATTTTCTCCGGCGGCGATCAGATGAGCGAATTCATACACTTTCATGAAATGCTGAATCAGCCCGGGCTCTCCTTTATCAAATTCTGTCATGTAAAATATTACGCGGTCTTTGTTTGTCATAGGTTTCCTTTTTCCTTTCCTGACTGAAAAGCCTGTACATTTCCGGTTGAGGCATCTGCCTGATGGAATCATTATAGCTTTTTGTTTCCCGGGTGTAAAGGATTATATAAAACGGCATTGACAACAGCCGGAAAAAGATGTATTCTTGTATTAATTAAATAATACAAGCGATGTGGCGGAATGGAGGAGCTCATGCTGGAAATTAAAAATTTTTCAAAATCCTATACGGGAAATAAAAATGCGGTGGATCATCTGAACCTGACGGTGCCGGATGGGCAGATCACCGGGTTTATCGGGCATAACGGCGCGGGGAAGACGACCACGCTGCGCTGTGTGGCGGGCATCCTGGATTTTACGGAAGGAACGATTCTGATCGACGGACATGATGTCCGAAAAGAACCTGTGGAGGCGAAACGCGTCACCGCCTTTTTACCGGATAATCCGGATTTATACGATTTCATGACGGGCATTCAGTATTTAAAATTTGTGGCGGATATGTACCGGATTCCAGGGGATGTGCGCACGAAGCGAATCGAACGGTATGCGGGTATCTATAAGCTGACAGGGGCGCTGGGAAGTTCGATTTCCGCATATAGCCATGGGATGAAGCAGAAGCTGGCGCTGATTTCGGCGTTTGTGAGAAATCCCAGATTCATCGCCCTTGACGAACCCTTTGTGGGACTGGATCCGGCAGCGGCATTTGAAACGAAAAAGCTTTTACGGGAGACCTGTGAGGCAGGCGGTTCCGTATTATTTTCCACCCATGTGCTGGAGGTGGCGGAAAAACTGTGTGACCGCATCGCCATCATCAAAAACGGCGTGCTGGTGGAAGAAGGGGAGACAGAAGCGATTGTCGGGAAAGAAAGCCTGGAAGCCGTATTTCTGGAGCTGGAGCAGGAGAGAACATAACAGCGTGGACCTGTATGGGCTGTTATGGGAGCCTGGAAGACAAAACGGGATGCTGGTGCCCGTTGTATTGTGCGGAGGAAACTGAAATGTATGAATTGTTGCAACTGAGTAAGGTCAGTTTTTTACAAATGCTAAATGCGCTGCAGGTAACCCGGGGAAGTAAGAAGCGCTTCGGCGCGGCTGGGGCGCTTGCGCTGATCGCTTTTCTTGCCCTGTATCTGTCGGGGTTATACAGCAATATGCTGGGAAGCATGTTTGCAGAGGCGGGCATCGGGGAATTTTTTGTTCCGATCATGACGCTCATAGTCGCGCCGCTCAGCCTCATTCTGACGCTGCAGTCGGCGGGCAGCGCCCTGTTTGGCGGAAAGGATACGGATTTTCTGCTTTCTTTGCCGATCAGCACTTTCTTTGTGAGCCTTTCCAAAATGAGCGCCCTGTATCTGGAAAACCTGCTTTTTTCGGGGCTGTGGATGATACCGGTGGGCATTGTGGCATATATGAAAAAAATAGTGCCTGATGCAGGCTGTTTTGTACGGCTGCTTCCCGCGATCGTCACATTGCCTCTGTTGTCCGCTCTGATCGCGGGACTGGGCGGTTTTTTGATGACGCTGGCGGGAAGCCGGGCGAAGCACAAGGCTCTGGCACAGAGCGTGGCAGGGCTGGCTTTGTTCATGATCTTTTTTCTGGGGGCCATGCAGATCAACAACCTGACGCCTCTTTTGCTCAGCAGGAGAGAGGAAGCGCGGCGGCTGTTTGATACCTGGCTGCTTCCCTTTGGTCTGCTGGGAAAAGGGGTTGCCGGAAGCTGGAGCGCGCTGGCTTTTGCGTTTCTTCTCTGCGTGCTTCCTTTTCTGGCGTTCACCTGGCTGTATTCGATCCGGTATAAGAAAATCCTCGCCGGTCTGCAGTCGAGAGCTTTGCGCAGCGATTATCGCGTAGGGAGCATGACCCGGCAGGGGCAGGGAGCCGCCCTGTTAAAAAAGGAAATTGCCCGTCTGTTTTCCACACCCTCTTATCTGATGAACTGCTGCATCAGCGTTGTGCTGCTGATCGCCTTTTCGATCTGGGCGGTGGTGGACCGGAAAAATATGGAGCTGCTAAGAGCTGTGATGGGGGACGGATGGATCGCGCCCCTGCTGCTCATCTGCATAGAGCCGCTGGTCGCAATGATTTATCCGTCGGCGGTATCCGTCAGCCTGGAGGGAAAAACGCTGTGGATTTTGAAGGAAGCGCCTGTGGATGTCAGGGCAGTGTTCGCATCGAAGGCGGCGTTAAATCTGGTGGTTGCCGTTCCGGCGTTGCTTTTGTCCACGCTGCTGCTTGTGCTCTCCGGCAATGTTTCTGTTATGGACGGATGCTGCATGCTTCTGGTATGTCTTTCTCTCAGCGCTTTCCTGGCGTTGGCAGGGCTTATCGTCAATCTGCATTTTCCGTGTCTGGATGCGGGAAATGATATGCGGGTGGTGAAAAATTCCGCTTCCGCGCTGATCAGCACCTTTGGCGGGCTTTTATTTGTCGGAGCGCTCGTACTTTTGCTGGTGGTCACGAGATCGCTGGTCGCCTTTTGGGCGTTTTGCCTGATGCTGGCGGCAGCGCTGTGCGCGCTGGCGGCGCTTCTGTGGAAATATCTGGAAAGGCGCGGTGTAGAAATCTTCCGGGAGCTGTGATTCCGGGAGCATTTGCCCCAAATTTTCCCGTTTCCCGGGGGGCACAGGAGGGAGCGCAGAATCAGCGGCGGACACCGGAGAGGGGGCAGACAGAAAGGGACAGACAGTTTCCGGTCGCGATATCCGGAGCGGGAAATTCCACAAAATGGCTGTAAATTCCTGCCACAGGACGCAATACTGTTCGAACGAAGTGAGTTCGTTGCGTCCTGTGGCGTTCAGGAATTTACAGCCATTTTGGGAATTTCTCCGCTCCGGATAAAGCGACCGGAAACTGTCTGTCCCTTTCTGTCTGCTCCCTCTCCGGTGTCCGCCGCTGATTCTGCGCTCCCCCCTGTGCTATCGCAAAACGATAGGACATTGGGGACGGATAGCAGTATGAATTGCTGCGCATCCGGAAAGGGATCAGGAATTGAAAAAATTTCTTCATGTTTTTTGGTGGTGGCTGTGGGGAAATGGGCGGCGTGGATGTAGACTCTGGTTTTGTTCCTGCTTGCATTATATACAAAAAGAAAAATATAGGATATAAAAAGTAAAGTATAGTTGACAAATAGAAAGGTATAATGTAATATATGAGTGAGAAAGGGAGGAGGGGAAGAGGATGGCAGAGATAAAGCTGGGAACGAAGAGTTGGGAAGGCTGGATGGGAGAGTGAGGAAGTGGCAGAGAAGAATAAGAAGATGAAAATTGCCCGGGTCGAGAAGGATCTGTCGCAGGATCAGCTGGCGGCGGTGGTGGGCGTGACACGGCAGACGATCAGCATGATCGAATCGGGAAAGTTCAATCCGTCCTTACAGCTTTGCATTGCGATCTGTAAGGCGCTGGACAGGACGCTGGATCAGCTTTTTTGGGAGGAGGAGAACGGAAAATGAAATGGCTGAAAAAATTGTGTAAAACGGAAATTGACGAACGGCAGCAGGCGGATTTAAACCGGGTCACTGCAACCGGCTACTGGATCGCATTTTATCTGTTGCTGCTCGCGATTGTGGTGGAAGGGCCGATTCTGCGAAAGCCTTTTGTAGAATGGGCGGTGGAATGGGGCGTGTTCATGATTCTGGCGATTTATGAGGTGATCGTATGCGTCCGGATCGGGGTATGGGCGCCGAATGTGAAGCAGCCCACCATGAAGAGCTGTGTGATCTGGTCTTTGACGGGCGGTTTTCTGTTTTCGGCGGTTGTGAATGTGACAAATTACTGCAGGTGGGAGGACCAGCAGCGTACGGCATGGAATTTTATCCTCTCCTTTCTGGTCACATTTATCTGGATGTCGATGGCGATATTTATTGCGTATCTGATCACCCTTGCGATTTTCATGAGAAGACAGAAGAAAGTGGATGATGCAATGAAACAGGAGGACATGGAGGATGAAAACAGAGAATAAGGGGCTGGCGGTCTTTTTTGCGATCGCTTTCGGTCTGCCCGTTTTGCTGGGCATTTTTATGGGAATTTCTTTTTACGCAGGAAAGAGCGTGGATGCGTTTCCCCTGGTCTGGATGTATCTGCCGGCGACGGCAGCCATGGCCGCTGCGCTGGTCGGCAGGGAGGAGAAGACGGACGCAGAGGGGAACCGGATCAAAATGCCGAAGGTGTTTTATCTGACCTTCTGCGAGGTGACGGCGCTGATGGTTATTTTGCTCATCGTGGGCTCTCTGATACAGGGGGAGCAGGCCGCCGTGTGGATCAGCTTTCTGGTATACGGGGTCAGTCTGGTCGGACTGTTAGAGCTGCTTTTCATGAAAAAGGACAAGAGAAAAGCGTACGGATTGGGACTGGTTTGGAATGTGAAAAAGAGCCTGCAGGGAATCGGATTGTTCATTCTGCTATACTTGCTGTTGACAGGGCTGGGCGTCGTCATGGCGCTTGTGATGGGAGAAAGCCTGTCGGACTTTTCTGTAAATCCGTACTTTGTGTATATGTTGCTTGTGGTGCTGCCTCTGAATCTGCTGCTGAGCTTTACCGCCTTTTTCGGAGAGGAGTACGGCTGGCGGTACTATTTGCAGCCTGTTTTGCAGAAGAAATTCGGGAAAAAGAAGGGCGTGCTTTTGCTGGGCATCCTCTGGGGGCTGTGGCATGTGCCCATCAACCTGTTTTATTATAGCCCGTCCACCAGCCTGCAGAGCATTCTGGTGCAGGTGGCAGGCTGTATCGGCATGGGCGTTTTCTTCGGCTGGGTCTATCTGCGCACCCAGAATGTCTGGGCGGTGACCATGATCCATTTTTTGAATAACAACCTGGGGCTGGTGCTGTTTAACGCCAGCGCCGCAGGGGTGGAACGGCATTGGCCCGATACGGTGTTTACGATCGTCATATATTTGCTGATTTACCTGCCATTCCTGTTTACGAAGGAGTATCGGGAGAAGGATGAAAGCTAGATTCGATATTCCTCCCGATTGTTGTACCGTTCGAGAATCGTGTTGATTTTCTCGGTAGGGGTCAGGACATTGCTCAATGAAACCTCATGATTCATAAAATCAATGATAGAGGCTAAAAATCTGCTCATATCCGCTTCAATATAATAGGGGCGGGAAAGCAGCTCCGGGGACTGGTAGGTAAGGTTTGTGGTGATGATCTTATCGAACAGTCCCTTTTCGTAGGCGGAATCAAAGGCTGCCATGCCGTCCGTGAAAAGCCCGAAGGTGGTGCAGATGAAAACGCGCCGGGCGTTCATTTCCTTTAGCTGGCGGGCGGTATCGATCATGCTGCCGCCGGAGGAGATCATGTCGTCGATGATGACGATATCCTTGCCGTCGATGTTTTCCCCTAAAAATTCGTGGGCGACAATGGGGTTTTTGCCATTGATGATGACGGAGTAGTCCCGGCGTTTATAAAACATGCCGATGTTGACGCCCAGCACATTGGCAAAATAGGTGGTGCGGTCAAGCGCGCCTTCATCAGGGCTGATCACGATCATGTGATCCTTGTCTATGATCAGGTCCGGCACGTTGTCGAGCAGCGCCTGCATGAATTGATAGGGCGGTGTAAAGTTATCAAAGCCGCACAGGGGAGCGGCGTTCTGAACCCTGGGGTCATGGGCGTCAAAGGTGACGAAGTTTCTGACCCCCATGGAAGCCAGTTCAGAAAAGGCATAGGCGCAGTCCAGGGATTCCCTGCCGTTTCTCTTGTGCTGGCGTCCTTCATATAAAAAGGGCATGATGACGGAAATCCGTTTTGCCTTGCCGCCGATGGAAGCGATCATTCTTTTTAAATCCTGATAGTGGTCATCGGGGGATTTGTGGTTTGTGTATCCGTTTAAGGTATAGGTGAGACTGTGGTTGCATACGTCCACAAGAATGAATACGTCATCGCCGCGGACGGATTCATGCAGCATTCCCTTCGCTTCTCCGGTCCCAAAACGGGGACATTCGGCTTTGACCAGATAATTATCCTCAATATATCCTCTGAAAGCGGGATCATCATGGGATGAGTTCCGCATGTTCCTTCGATAGGTGATCAGATGTCTGTTCACATCTTCCCCCAGCTTTTTGGCAGAGTCCAACGCGATGATTTTTAAAGGCGCCAGGGGCAGTGCGTTTTCGAGTTCTCGTAAATTCGGCATTCTTGCATTCCTCCAAATATGTACATAACAGTCCGGATAGTCCGGATTGCATTTGCCACCACTATTTTTATATCATCGCAACCCCGTTCCGTCAAGCAGTTTTTCAGATAGAACAGATCAGGTGGCAGATACAGGTTACTTTTCACGGGGTGGGGAGAAAGGTCGGGCGGCCAGATGGAACAGGAGGACGCGGGACGATGAGCGGGCAGAGGACACAGGCTGTTTCCAGCCGCATTATCCGGAGCGGGAAATTCCA
>CAJUEL010000058.1 GCA_910585455.1 uncultured Eisenbergiella sp.
GAGAGCCAGGTTTCAAGGCTTAGTTGGGGTAACTGTTTATGCGGTTATCCTGAAAGATCAGGCTTCCCGGTTGTTAAGGTTGATAAAACATGGTAAACTATAGTGGACGACAGAATAACTGTCGTCCACTATAGTCTTTCCGGGGGATGCGCACGATTCGGAAAAATGCAGCCAATGCGGAAAAGGAAAGCCATAGGGAGGCATATCATGTTTTTATCAGAGATTCATATTGAAAATTTTAAGGGTCTGAAAGATGTCGGGTTTTCATTTACAAAATCCATGAATTTGATTATTGGGGACAATGGGACGGGAAAAACATCTATTCTGGAGGCAATTGCGGTGGCTCTGGGGGGCTTCCTGTCCGGTATCGATGGGGTGAACACGATTCATTTTTCGAAGGATGAAATTCGGCAGGAAAATCAGTTGATGGGGACAGGATCCAACAGTATTATTTATCGGACGCCCGTCAGGGTTGAGGCTGATATTACCATAGATAATCATAGATTTCGGTTTGTACGTCAGAAGAAAAGTGTGAGCAGTTCCCGATCAACTATTGAGCCGAGGGATATCTGCAGGCTGGCGGGGCGCATGGCGCAGGACAGTCATTCGGTCCTTCCGATCATCAGTTATCAGAGCTTTTCCAGAATATCCAATCAGAAAAAGGATAAATGGGAGGATCCATTTTCTGATGATTTTTCAAGAGTGGTGGGGTATACGGATTGCCTGGAGGAGGCTTCCAATACCAAACTGCTTACGAACTGGTTTAAAAAGATGGAATATATTACGTGGCAGCAGGAACGGGAGATTGTAGAATTTGAGACGGTGAAGAATGCCATTTCGCGGTTTATGCAGGTTATGCTTGACAGGAAGGATGTCCGCATTTTTTATGACAAACGAACAGAAGAATTGATGTATTCGGATATGCGGGAATGCCTGCCGATCCGGTTTTTAAGCTCCGGTTTTCGGACTTTGCTGGGGATGGTGTTAGATATTGCATATCGCATGGCTGTTTTAAATCCGAATCTGCTCGGGGAAATTGTTGTATCTACACCGGGTATTGTTTTGATCGATGAAATCGATTTGCATTTGCATCCCAACTGGCAATGGAGAGTTGTCAAGGCACTGAAAACGACTTTTCCGAGAGTTCAGTTTATTGCGACAACTCATTCGCCGCTCATTATCTCTTCCTGCGAGGATGAGACGGTAATCAGATTGGATCCGGACGATCAATCTTTGGACAAGCTTTCAAAAACCAGTCAGCAGCACACTGTGAAGGGGTGGCAGGTTGGTGATGTATTGCGGGAATATATGGGCTCTGATAATCGTGATCCGGAAACCGTAAAAATGCTGGATAGTCTTTCGGGGCTGGCAAAAAAGAAACTGCTTCATGTGATTTCGAAAAAAGAGCTGGAGGAGTATCATCTGCTGATCAAGGAGTTAAGCGCGTTGCTTCCGCAGGAGGATACAGGTGTGGAGGAAGCGGCAATGCTTTCTATAGATGAGGTGCTGGAGACAGAACTATGAGATTTGTGAAACGGACAGATAAGCCGTATAGCCTTGTTGTTTATGGTATGCAGTGGACGAAAGAGCTGCTCGATGAAATTAAGAAAAAGGGAGATTATGCCAGAGTCAGGGAAGAAATTAAGAACAGGTACCGACAAGCGGACATAAAAGAAGCCCTGGAAAGGATGTATTCTTCTCATTGCTGCTATTGTGAGTCAATTATAGGAGTGAATACCTATGGAAGAATTGAGCATTTGAAACCGAAGTCCCTTCCGCAGTTCTACAAATATGCATTTGACTGGAATAATCTGCACTGGTGTTGTGAGGTCTGCAATACAGGCTATAAAAGGACGAATTGGAACTTCGAAAATCCGATTCTTGATCCATCAGCAGATGATATAGCGGCTTATTTGAGGATAAACCTGCAAACCGCTGAATATGAGGCGATTGATGGAAACCTGAGAGCAAAAACCACTATTGAACACACAGGACTGAACAGAGAGCCTTTGGTGAAAGCACGGAAAAAAATGATTCAGCGCATTCTTAAAAATTATAAAGTATATAGACAGAGCGGGAAAGATTCGGAATATTTATCAAAGCTGCGGGAATTGAAAGAGGATATCAGCTTTCCGGATGTGTGCGATGCACTGCTTACATATTTTGCGCAGAGTTAATGGTACGGGAAATGAACGATATGCAAAAGAAGTATCGAATATTGATGGCAAAGGCGGATAAAGATTCGGGAGAGGTATGGTTGCCGTTGTGGATGCATTTGAGGGATACTGCAGGCATCATGGAAAAGCTGGCAGCCAGGTGGGTACCGACATCTGTTATTGAAGCAGCAGGGCTTGGGAAGGAGCAGTTTCTTGCGGCGGCAGTATTTTTGGCAGCCATACATGATATAGGAAAAGCGACTTCTTATTTTCAAAGTGTCATAACAAAAAACTGTGCTGATAAGCGTGAAGAAATCATGGAAAGCGGTTTTTCAGTGAATGAAACGTATAGAAATGCAGGAAAGACACCCCATGCATATGCGGGGCAGTGGATTTTGCAAAGTGACACACTGGATATGGGCATTCATGAAAGCCTGACCCTGGTGGTAGGCGCGCATCATGGAAGACCATCCGGTCTGGATTCCGTCATGGGAGAGTCGGATCTGGTGAAGCTGTATCCTGCTAATTTTTTTGGAAATGGGAGGAGTGAAACTGCAAAAGTCCTGTGGAGGGAAGCATGGCAGGATATTCTGGATATGGCTTTGGAACTGGCGGAAATTAAAGGGGTAAATGAATTGCCGGTTTTGCCATTGAAAGCGCAGGTATTGTTTTCGGGATTGCTGATTATGGCAGATTGGATTGCGAGCAATACAGCTTTTTTTCCATTGATACCATTGGAATACTATGGAGAGGAAGATGTGTACCCGCAGAGAATAGACAGCGGATGGGAAAGCGCTTCTCTGCCGGATGGATGGCATTCTGCGGTGAGTGCAATGGAGCCAGAGGCGTTTGAAAAACGCTTTGGCTTTTGGCCGAATGCAGTGCAGAAGCGCATGCTGGAAATCGTTAATGGCACCAGAAATCCAGGCATATTTGTTTTGGAAGCGCAGATGGGCGCAGGAAAAACAGAAGCAGCGTTGAGCGCAGCTGAGATACTGGCATCCAGAAAGAAAGCGGGAGGAATATTTTATGGTCTGCCGACTCAGGCAACAAGTAACGGTTTATTTAGCCGGTTATACGAATGGGGAATAAAAGTATCAGAGAAAACGGTCAATGCAATCCGGCTTGCTCATAGCTCGGCTGAGTTCAATGAGGACTATCGCAGACTGACTATGAAAGGAAGCGTATATGTGGATGACGATGGACAGCAAAATGGCGGAATGGAAGTAAATGCCTGGTTTCAGGGAAACAAGAGAGCGCTTCTGGCTGATTTTGTGATAGGAACGGTGGATCAGTTTTTGATGGCTTCCCTGAGAAGGAAGCATTTTATGCTGCGTCATGTGGGATTAGCGGGAAAAGTGGTGGTGATAGATGAATGCCACGCCTATGACACATATATGAACGCATATCTGGAGCGTTCATTGCAATGGATGGCGGCATATGGGGCGCCGGTGATTTTGTTGTCTGCAACATTGCCTGTTAAGAGGCGCAGGGCACTGGTGGAATGCTATGTAGAGGCGTATTCCAAATATCACCTAAAAAAGAAACAGCCAGAGCTCACATATGGACGACAGGATTGGGAGAAAAATGCCGCATATCCGCTCATCACCTGGACGGATGGAGAGTTTGTCGGTCAGGAAGCTATCGAACAGAGGCAGATGGATAAATCAGTAAAAATCAGTTACACGGATAGTGTCCAGTCCATGCTCTGCATGTTGGATGACAGATTGCAGGAAGGAGGCTGTGCCTGCATTATCGTAAACACGGTGAAGGTGGCTCAGAGGATATATAAGGAATGTAAAAGAGTGATGAAAGACAGTCATCCGCTTTTGTACCATGCGCAGTTTACCATACCGGATCGGTACAAAAAGGAACGGGCGCTGCTTCAGCGAATGGGGAAAGCGTCCGGTAATAAGGAGCGAAACAGATTTATCCTGATCGGAACACAGGTGCTGGAGCAGTCTTTGGACTATGATGCGGATATCATGGTGACGCAGCTTTGCCCGATGGACCTGTTGCTCCAGAGAATGGGACGATTGCATCGGCATGAGCGAAGTGGGGATGAAGAGAATCGTTCCAGACCGGAACGGCTGCAAAAGCCGGAATGCATTATTTTACAAGAGGATGGAGAATGGTGGGATGCGGGCACACAGGCGATATATGGCGAATATCTTTTGATGAGAACGAAACAGCTTCTGCCAGCAGAGATTGCCATACCCGCAGATATTTCTGATTTGGTGCAGCGGGTGTATGATGAAGAGGATGATCTGGGGCTGGATGGAGAAACGTATTTGAATGCGCAGGAAACATATAGATCCGGGCTGCAGAAAAAAAAGAAAGATGCAAAAAAATATCTTCTGGAAAAGCCGGGAAAAAAGACTATGCAGGGAATGCTGGATAATCTGGAAGGATCAAGCGACAGAATGGCGGAGGCCGGTGTCAGGGATGCGGTTTCTTCCATAGAAGTTCTGCTGATGAAAAAAGGAACGGAAGGTGAAATTCTTTTTTTGGAGAATGCCGACGGAGAAGCCTCCGGACTCTCGTCATTGTGGCCTCCGGATAATGAGCAGGGACGCAGGATCGTCATGCAACGCTTAAAGCTGCCGCATGTGTTTTCTGCCGATTGGAATCGGGATACAACGATCCGGGAACTGGAAGAAAAAAACGGAAGGGAATTGACACAATGGCAGGTATCCCCATGGCTGCAGGGGGAATTGATCCTGCTGCTGGATCAGGAAAACCGGGGAGAACTGAACGGATATATTTTGGAATATAGCTTTGAAAGAGGGCTGGAATACGGAAGAAAGGAGGTAGAAGATGCAGGAGAAGGAATTTAATCTTTTGGATGAGCCATGGATTAAAGTGGTAACGCCATCGCTGGAAATAAAAGAAGTCTCATTGGAGGATGCCATGCTCAATGCCCATGCGTATAAAGATTTGTCCGGTGAAATGCCGACGCAGGATGCGGCTATTCTCAGAGTGCTTTTGGCGGCGGCATTGACAATTTTTTATCGTTACGATGCAGAGGGAAGGCCGGAAAAACTGATAGCAGAGGATGAGCTGGAAGACGGAACGGATGATGAAGACGATTTTGACGGGGAAGGAGACAAAACAGTCCTGAGACGTTGGCAGAGATACTGGGGAAAAGGAAGGTTCCCGGAGCGGGCGGTAAAAGAATATCTGCAGAGCTTCAGGGAAAGATTCTGGCTGTTTCATCCGGAAACACCCTTCTGGCAGGTACAGGGGTTGCAGCATGGGACATATTATGGTGTAGAATCCCTGTTTGGAAACATCAAAGAAAGTAATAATAAAAATACCCGACATCATTTCAGCATGACGGATGGTGAAGAATTTGGACGGTTGAGCTACGCGGAGGCGGCACGCTGGCTTGTGCATTTAAACGCCTATGGGGTAAACGTGAAGACGGATAAAAAAGCTTCTGATGCCGGACAGCCTGTAAGAGTGGGAAGACTTGGACAGCTGGGATTTATCATGGTGAACGGAGAGAATCTGTTTCAGATTCTGATGTTGAATTTGTGCGCGCAAAATGTAGACAAGGGAATATGGGCGGAGCCCAAACCCACATGGGAACAGCCCGTACGGAGAGGGCAGGGCTGTGAGAGAAGCGGATTTGACAATCTTCCGGAGCTATATACGATTCAGTCAAGGCGCATTATGCTGATGCGGGATAAGGACGGCAGGATAACGGGATTCCGTGCTATGGGAGGAGATTTTTGTCCGGTAGAAGATGATTTTCAGGAGCCAATGACAGTCTGGAGGTTAAAAAAGGGAAATAAAAAAGCAGATGGGCAGCATTTTCTGCCGCAGGTACATGATCCGGCGGTCCATGCCTGGCGGGAATTCCCGGCACTTTTTGATTTTGGTGGCAAAGATGGCGAAATACATATTCCTGGTGTGGTGCAATGGATTCAGATATTGCAGAAGAAAAAGCTCCTTTCATCCGATTCGCTGATCACTTTCCGGATGATCGGAATGGTGTATGGGGATAAGATGAATTATACATATGGTGATTATGTTAATGATTCTCTCACCATGTCGGTGGATTTACTGGCGGGAATGAGTAAAGTATGGAGAACATATATTGTAAATCAGGTTGCAGGCTGCAGAAAAGTGGAGGAGACGGTATTGCATGTTGCTGCCGGTAAGCTTTGCAGGCTTTTATATGGAAACAGCTCCGCAAAAAGCGGCATAAAAGATGCCCTGGTCAGGCAGTATTATTTTTCCGTTGACACACCGTTTCGGGAATGGCTTATGAGTATAAGGCCGGTTTTGGATGATCCGGACTTGAAACAGGCGGAATGGGAGAGGCAGTCTTATGATTATGCCAGAAGGACAGTTGAAGAATATATCACCAACCTTGGGACGGATATTTATGCTTGCAGGGAAGATGACTCGAAGGGCAGCAAAAAACATTTACTGACAATCCCCGGAATCATGAATGAATGTCTGTGGAAACTGAGACAGATTTATCCAACGATGGGCGGTGAGGAACAGGAGGGAGGCAATGGGTAAAAGAGCGAAAATAGAAAATTTTGTGGGGAGTAAAATACGTATGCTGCAGGCAGAAGCAGATTTTGGGGGTGGAAAGGCCATGCTGGCAAATCTGCGGCGTGGAGTTGGACATGAGCCTGGGGATATTCCACAGCTTTTGGGTATTCTTTTGCCGGATATGCCGGAGGAGTTTTGGAGCGAAAACGGAATCGCTACGAAGGAAGAGTGGGTATGCTATACCGCGTTGACATTATACGCATTGCACCAGCAGGGGTGTGATGTAAAAAATCAGCCCATGCACATAGATGAAGAAATTGGATTGGGAAAGGCGTTGTATGGTCTGATGGCATCGTATGAAGGGGATCCGAATGCGGAGCAGAGGATTTTGCAAAAGATGCGTACTCTCGCCACATCGGCGGACCAGAGGGAGCTATCTCATCATTTAAGAGGAATTGTGCAGCTGTTAAAGAGCAAAGGAATTTCTTTGAATTATAAAAGGCTGGCGGGAGATTTATATGAGATGCAGTTCCCGGAAGGAAAACGGCGGGTTTGTCTGCGATGGGGACAGGATTTCTATTGGGAGCAAAAAAAGAGGGAGGAGAAAAACATATGAATCAGAATTTGTATCTTGATTTTCACATCATTCAGACTGTTCCGCCGAGCTGCGTGAACAGGGATGATACAGGGAGTCCCAAAACTGCGATGTATGGAGGCGCGATGAGAGCGAGAGTATCCTCACAGGCCTGGAAACGCGCCATGAGGCAGATGTTTAAGGATTTATTTACATCTGATCAAATCGGGTATCGGACAAAAAAGCTTTCGCAGCTGATTATTGAGCAGATATGTGCAGAGCATGTAGAATTTGCCCCTGAGGATGTAGAAAAAACCGTGAAGGAAGTTTTGGAAATTGTCGGTGTGAAGGCAGGAAATGAGAAGAAGGATGTGCTTTTTTTCGTGAGCGCCCGGCAGATTCACAACTTGGCAAAGCTGGCTGCGGAATATCATAGAGATTCGGCATCCAAAAAAGAAAAGGAGAAAAGATTCAAACCGGAGCTGGAAAAGGCAGTGAAGGATGAGCCGAGCGTGGACATTCTGTTATTCGGTCGTATGGCGGCAAGCAATCCGAGCCTGAATTATGACGCAGCAGCACAGGTGGCGCACAGTATATCCACGCATGCTGTGAGCAATGAGTATGACTATTTTACCGCGGTGGATGATTGCGGCGCAGCGGATGAATCGGGTGCAGGACATCTGGGGACGGTGGAGTTTAATTCTTCTACGCTATACCGGTACGCAACGGTCAATATCAGGGAACTATCGGAAAAATTGAATATAGATGAACTCAAAATGGCAGTCAGAGGCTTTTCGGAAGCATTTATCCGTTCCATGCCTACGGGAAAGCAGAATACTTTTGCCAACAGGACGCTTCCCGATATGGTTTATGTTACTATGCGGAAAGACCAGCCGGTCAATCTGGCAGGTGCGTTCGAAAGGCCGGTTGCCGCCGGGGAGAATGGTTATGTGAAAAGATCTGAGACAGCACTGATAGAGTATGCGGAAAAGATATATGAGGACTATGCCACTGTTCCCTTTCAGGCGTGGGTGATTGGCGGTGAATGTGGAGAATTTGCCCCTAAAGTAAATCTGGCAGGGCTTTTGGAAAAGATCGATCAGGTGATAGAAAAAGAAGGGATGTGAAAATTTGCATACTTTATTGCTGAGATTGAGCGCTCCGTTGCAATCATGGGGATCCGAATCTGTGTATGATAATCGGGAAACGGATTACTTTCCTACCAAAAGCGGAGTGATCGGAATGCTGGCGGCAGCGATTGGGAGAAAACGGAATGAACCGTTGGCGGATCTGGCAGCTTTGGAATTCGGTATCCGGATTGATCAACAGGGAACAAGGCTGAATGATTTTCAGGTCACCCGGATGGGAGGCAAATTGAATGCGAATCTTTCCAACAGAGTCTATTTAAGTGATGCAATTTTTCTGGTTGGATTGAGCAGCGAGAATGCAGGGTTCCTCGCAGAGCTGGAGGAGGCGTTGAAACATCCGAAATATGCTGTTTTTTTGGGCAGGCGTTCGTGCCCGCCGACGCTGCCGCTTGTGCTGGGAATACGGGAAGGCGGTTTATATCAATCCCTTTTAAATGAAGAATGGCTTGTGCCGGATTGGCAGAGAAAGGCACTGTTGCGTTTTTCCAGAGAGAGGTCCCTCAGGATCGTGATGGATGATGCGCAGGGAGGAGCCATAAAAAAGGATGTGCCGGTATCTTTTTCACCGTTTAAACGGGAATACAGGTATCGTTATTTGAAAGAACTGCCGGGGAAGATTGTGGGAACAGGGGAGTGCCAGGGTTCAACGGAGCATGATCCCATGATGGAATTGAGGTGAGGTTTATGTATTTATCAAGAATTCCATTGGATGTATCGAGAAGGAAAACGCAGGTAGCAATGGTATCTCCCAATAAAATCCATGGTGCGGTGGAGGAAGCGTTTCCGGAAAGACAGGATAGAAATTTATGGCGGATTGATACGTTGAGAGGGAAAAGCTATTTGATGATTGTAAGCGCCGAAAAACCGGAACTGTCAGGAATTGCGGCCCAATTTGGTTTTGAAAATGATTGTGGAGAGTCAAAAGAGTATGATAGACTTTTGAAACGCATTGAAAAGGGTTCTATATGGCACTTTCGGCTGGTGGCAAATCCGGTTCACAGCATTGCCAGGGGAAAGAAAAGAGGAAAAGTTGTGGCGCACACATCAGAAAAATACCAGTTGGGATGGCTGGAGAATCAGGCTGCAAAGAAAGGTTTTTGTATTCTTCCGGATCAAGTGCGCGTTGCATCATCTGACTGGAAGATATTTTCCAGAAAAAATTCCCCTCAGAAAGTGAAAATTCTGGAGGTGGCGTTTGAAGGAATGCTTCGTGTTGAGGATGCGGATATATTCAGAGATACGCTTGTGAGCGGTATAGGACGGGAAAAGGCCTATGGAATGGGAATGCTTACGATTATGGGAGCGGGAATGTAGATGGAAAATAAAGAATGGGTAGAAAAGCCGGAAATTCAGGCACTGCCCCGGGTACAGGACCGGATGACATTTATTTATCTGGAAAGATGCAGGATCAGCAGGGATAACAGTGCAATCACCGTAAAAGATGAAAACGGAATAACCCATATTCCGGCAGCTGCCATTTCCGTACTGCTGTTGGGCCCGGGAACGGATGTGACGCACAGGGCAATGGAACTGATCGGAGATATGGGAGTGACTGCTATTTGGGTTGGAGAGCATGGAGTGCGGTTTTATGCCTATGGACGTGCTTTGACAAATCATGCCTCACTTTTGCAGAAACAGGCGCAGCTGGTAAGCAACGAAAAGAAACATATTCAGGTTGCGCGGATGATGTATCAGATGCGATTTCCAAAGGAAGATGTTTCGAAATTGACAATGCAGCAGCTAAGAGGACGGGAAGGCAGCAGGATTCGTGCTGTATACCGGGAACAATCAAAAAAATGGAATGTGCCATGGACAAAAAGAGATTATCGACCGGAAGACTATGAAAGTGGGGATCCAGTCAATAAAGCGCTGTCAGCAGGAAATTCCTGCCTATATGGGCTGGCGCATGCGGTGATATGTGCCCTCGGCTGTTCACCAGGTTTGGGGTTTGTGCATGTGGGGCATGAATTATCTTTTGCATATGATATCGCTGATTTATATAAAGCGGAGACAACAATTCCCATCGCTTTTGAGCTGGCAGCAGAAAATGAGGAGGATATAGGCAGCGCGACAAGGCGCAGGATGCGGGATGAATTAAGGAAAGGGCATATTCTGGAGCGCATGGTTCATGATATCAAATTTTTGCTGGCCGACGGAGAATGGGAGGAAGAGGACTATAAAAGCACGCTTTACCTCTGGGATAATATACAGGGGGAATTAGAACACGGTGTTTCCTATGCGGAGGGTGAAAATTGATAGTGATATGTGTTATGAATTGCCCGCCGGGGCTTAGAGGTGATTTGTCAAAATGGCTGTGTGAGGTGAACACAGGGGTCTATATCGGAAAACTGAGCGCAAGGGTGCGGGATGAGCTGTGGCAAAGGGTCTGTGAAAGCATTAAGAGCGGACAGGCAACGATGGCTTATTCCACTAATAATGAGCAGGGATATACATTCATGACTCATAACACGACATGGATTGCGACAGACTATGAGGGCATCACCCTGATGAAAAAACCGTTGTCGATCAGTGATGATACAGGAAATAATAGTTTTGCAAAGAAAGGGTTTAGTAAAGCTTCAAAGTATAGTCAGGGTAGAAATGCATCAAAAAGAAAAGCAGCGTCCAGTTATATCATTATGGATGTGGAAACAACGGGGCTGGATTATGATAATGACAGGATCATAGAAGTGGGGTTGCTGAGAATTTGTGGAGATTCGATAGATGATCGTTTTCAGTGCTTTATAAAATGCGAAAAGGGCATTCCGAAAGAAATAACAAGATTGACAGGAATTACGGATGAGATGATAGAAGGGCAGGGGATAACAGAAGAAGAGGCATTTGAAAAAATACAGGCGTTTATCGGTAATGATTTGATCATTGGGTACAATATACAATTTGACATGATGTTCGTACAAAGGCTTGGTGAACGCCTGGGAAAAGGCTTGGGAGCGAACAGGACAAGAGATGTTTTGCAGCTGGCCCGTCGGGAGATAGAGGAGTTGGATAACTGGCAGCTAAAAACAGTGGCGGACTATTTTTCTTTGGATACAGGTAATGCGCACAGAGCATTGGGAGACTGTATGCTTACTTATAAGATTTATTTGGAACTAAATAAAATGCGATGAATCGGGATGAAAAATCCTTATATTTTCGCAGTTTGTCTAGTGTGTTCTCCGCATGTGCGGGGGTGATCCTGGTCATTTCTGCAGCACTTGGACGCAATGTGAGTGTTCTCCGCATGTGCGGGGGTGATCCTGCGGTCTATTTTCCAGACAAGCACATGAGAAAGTGTTCTCCGCATGTGCGGGGGTGATCCTCTTCCAGCGCTTCTTGTGAGTTTTCAGCTTGTGTGTTCTCCGCATGTGCGGGGGTGATCCTAATTCGGAGCGGAAGAGGAACCGCCAGTATAAGTGTTCTCCGCATGTGCGGGGGTGATCCTGACATAAAAGCACGGACAGGACCAGGAGGAATGTGTTCTCCGCATGTGCGGGGGTGATCCTGCTCCATCATGGTTTCATCCGTGTCCGCCGGTGTGTTCTCCGCATGTGCGGGGGTGATCCTGCAGCACCGTACCAGAAGGAACATCAACTACAGTGTTCTCCGCATGTGCGGGGGTGATCCTGCTACTATACCGAATTTTCTCGATTCGATGTTGTGTTCTCCGCATGTGCGGGGGTGATCCTGGCTTACTCAGAAGATGGTGTGGTTGCGCTTAGTGTTCCCCGCATGTGCGGGGGTGATCCTGACCGATACCCGTTCGCGCAGGCTTCGCTCGAGTGTTCCCCGCATGTGCGGGGGTGATCCTGGCGACATGCATGCGGCGCTGGACTATGCCAAGTGTTCCCCGCATGTGCGGGGTAATCCTGCCATAAAATCTGACAGCCCGAAACAGGCACTGTGTTTCCCTTATGTGAGAGGCGACTTCTGCCAAAGTGACAGATTTTGTTGTGTGTTTCCAATATGAGAAAAATGTGTGCTAATACCTCGGATACCTTGAAGGGAAACGGATAGATTTTTTGTGTCTTACTTTCTGTAAAAAGATCCATCCGGGTTCTGTACAATCCAGCGATATTTGGCTTGTACGTGGATAAAAAAATGGATATAATGGAGGTATTGATAGCGGAGGGACATCATTATGGCGAGAACCGTGGGAATAGGGATTCAAAGCTTTGAAAAGCTGATCGGCGAACATTGTTTTTATGTGGATAAAACGGATTTTATCAGGGAGTGGTGGGAAAATAAAGATGAAGTGACCCTGATCACCCGTCCCCGGAGGTTCGGGAAGACGCTGAATATGAACATGCTGGAAAGATTCCTTTCCGTTGCATATGCGGGACAGGGGGAGGTATTTGAAGGACTGTCCATATGGAGGGATGAAAAATACAGAGAGCTTCAGGGAACCCGTCCGGTTATTTCTCTGAGCTTTGCTGATGTGAAAGCGGATACCTTCGCCCTGGCAAAGGAAAAAATCTGCATGCTCATCAAGGAGGTATATGGCAGGCACGATTATTTATTGGCAGGGGGAACCTTAAAGGAAGGGGAACCAGAGGCATTTCGAAGAATCGATGTGGAGATGAAGGATTCAGAGATCGCTTATTCCTTAAAAAATCTATCCGGTTATCTGTTTGGCTACTATAAGAAAAATCCCATCATTTTGCTGGACGAGTACGATACGCCCCTGCAGGAAGCCTGGGTACATGGCTATTGGCGGGAGATGGCGGAGTTTATGAGGGGATTTTTCCACTCCACATTTAAGACGAATCCATATATGGAACGGGCGGTTATGACAGGAATTACGAGAATCGGAAAGGAATCCATTTTTTCGGACCTGAATCATTTGACCGTCGTAACATCCACATCCGGAATGTATGAGTCCTGCTTTGGCTTTACGCAGGAGGAGGTATTTGCCGCGCTGGATGAGTATGGAATGCGGGACAGGCATGCGGAAGTGAAAAAATGGTACGATGGTTTCACGTTTGGAAACAGCCGGGATATTTATAATCCATGGTCCATCCTGAATTATCTGAAAACGGGAAAACTTTCCACGCACTGGGCGAATACCAGCAGCAACCGCCTGGTGGACAAATTAATCCGGGAAGGAAGCGCGGAAATAAAAATGTCCATGGAAAATCTGCTGAAAGGAGAACACTTGTATAGGGAAATTGATGAGCAGATTATATTTGAACAGCTGGATGAAGATGAAAGCGCCATCTGGAGCCTGTTTCTGGCAAGTGGCTATTTAAAGGCGGAAAGCTGTACTTTAAATGAGGATAAGGGAACAGAGCTGTACGAGCTTGCATTGACGAATAGAGAAGTGCAGATTATGTTTCAAAAAATGATAAAGAAATGGTTTTCAGGTTCGGGGACGGTTTATAACGGATTTATCCGGGCATTGCTGCAGGATGATGTAAAATCCATGAATGCTTATATGAATAAGGTAGCACTGTCCACTTTCAGCTATTTTGACAGCGGAAAAAGGCCGTCTGCAGAGTCGGAACCGAAACGGTTTTATCACGGATTTGTGCTGGGGCTGACAGTGGAGTTGTCTGAGCGTTACAGCATTACATCCAACCGGGAAAGCGGCTTTGGACGTTATGATGTTCTGATGGAACCCCGAAAGGAAGAGGATCCTGCAGTTATTATGGAGTTTAAGGTCAGGGATCCGGAAACCGAGGCATCCCTGGAGGATGCTGCGGACGCGGCCCTTTGGCAAATCGAAAAACATCGGTATGCGGCAGCACTGGAAAGCCGGGGTATTTTAAGAGAACGAATTCGGAAATATGGCTTCGCTTTTGAGGGAAAAAGGGTGCTGATAAAAGAAGCCTGCCATTGACCTGACCGTCCTCCGGCTCCTGTGCCTGCTGTCGATTCCCTGTTTCGTTCCCGGCGTAGCCGCTAGACTGAAATGGCATTGCTGTCTGGACGGTTACGCTATATCAAATTTCTCCCGCAATCCGAACGCATCCCTGAAATCAAACAGGGCTTCCAGCGCCTTGCTGCATCGGCTGATGATAAAGCCGTTGATGAGCGCGCACAGAATCGTTCCCCACTTGACGCCCTCGAAATGCCATAATCCAAAGAAGGAAAAGGATAGCAGGATTCCGGCCAGACAGCTCAGGCAGTCATAGCAGGTTTTTATGAGGTTGATATCCTTTCCGGTTTTGGCAGAGATTTCCTTCACGATCAGCTCATATACCTCCGGCGGAATGTAGGTATGGAACAACAGGGAAATGCCCAATGCGCAGAGCAGCATGCCGGCAAGATAACAGACAATCCTCGCTGCAGAGCCATGCAGGGACAGGCAATCGACGAGCAGCATGGCAGCATCCAGCGTCAGACCGTACAGGACCGCCGTGACGAAGGAAAACAGATATGCCGCCCTGAATTTGCGCAGAGCCAGAAACAGAAGCAAAAGCAGAACGGCCTGCAGGGAATATTCTGCCATGCCAAAGGAAAAAGCGGGGATGTACCGGGAGATTTTCAGGTGTAAAAGGTACGCGGGCGCGACGACCATGGACATACCGAAATCCGCCTGCTCCATGAGCGCTGTTCCGCCGGCCAGAGCAATGATTCCCAGAATATAGGCGGCTTCTGTGAAAAATATCTTTTTCTTATTCATTGGCATTTTCCTCTCTTTCCCAGACCTGCCGTTTGAGAAGACGGCTGGTCACCAGAGCATCCAGCTGTTCGTAAAAGGTGTCTTTGTCCACTTCCCTGTCGTCTATCCCGTAATAGGGACAGGGGGTATCGCTGTCCGAAGAAAGCAGCTCTTCCCGAGCAAACAGATTGCAGATTTCCGCCATGCTGCCGTCAGACTGATAGCGAAACAGGGTATAGGAGCATGCGCCGCCAAAGTCGTACTGGCGCACCATGGTCCCGTTTGCAAGGGGATAATCCCGGCAGCTTCCTTCCATATAATCATGCTGCCAGCAGGAAAGGCTGCCGTTTTCATAGTGAAATACGCCGTTGTAGCTGCAGGGGTCCTCCACATATTGGACGAGCAGCTCTTCGGCGCCGTCATCATCCAGATCCAGGTATGTGTATTCCAGATTTTCATTGGGAAGAATGAGATCTGTCCAGGTTTCCAGCCCCCAGGTCTGTACGTCAGCGTCATGAAAGAGAGAAAGATCTCCCGATAAAAATGCTGCGTAGGCTGTTTGCGCAGATACGGCAGGTTCTTTGGCAGGATCGGAGGAAAGCGTGACAGTTTCGGTTTCTCCCGCCGTTTCAATTGAGGATTCTGCCGGTTCTGCCACACTCCTCTGGCATCCGGATAAAAGGGCGGCGCAGAGAAAAAACAGCATCCCTGTTCGAATGATTTTCATAGTAACCTCCATGTGCCACCGGTGGCATGCCGCCACGGGGGAAAGTTTCTTCCTGGTTTCAATTGGCATTTCTGCTCCCGTCTCACCATATGCAGTCATTTGTTCTGCGTGACTAACTCTGGGCGCTGTGTGTCCGTAATGAAATTATACCCCGCCTGCGATGAACTGACAAGAATGGATTGCATTTCGGCGGGAAGTTATGTATATTGGAGAGAGCAATGACGGTCCGTGTTCAAGCAGAAGAAATGGAGGAACACATGAGTGAAATGAAGGAACGGATGCATACGGGAGAATTGTATCTGCCGGGAGACGCGGAGATTATGAAGGAGCAGGTTGTTTATCAGGACAAGCTGTGTGAATACAATCTGACAAAGCCCTCCGAATATGAGAAGAGGGCGAGGATGCTAAAGGAAATGCTGGGCGACTGCGGGGAGGGCGTATATATAGAAGCGCCTTTTTACGCAAATTTTGGCGGACATCACTGCCACTTTGGGAAAATGGTCTATGCCAATTATCACCTGACCTGCGTGGACGATACCCATATTTATGTCGGCGACTACACCATGTTTGGGCCAAACGTGACCGTCGCCACGGCGGGACATCCGATTCTGCCAGAGCTTCGGGAGCAGACCTATCAATACAATATGCCTGTCCATATCGGGAGAAACTGCTGGATTGGCGCGGGGGCGATCATCATGCCGGGGGTCACGATCGGGGACAATACCGTAATCGGCGCGGGGAGCGTGGTGACAAAGGATATTCCGGCCAATGTTGTTGCGGTTGGAAACCCCTGCAGGGTGATGCGGGAAATCAATGACCATGATAAAGAATATTACTATAAGGATAGAAAAATAACGGTATAGTCTTGACAGATTTTGGTTTGTCAGGTAAGGTTAAAAGGAATAAAAACTTTTGGGAAAAGCCGCCGCATATGCAGGGGCTTTTTCGCGTGGAAAAATCAGCAGGGCATGAACGCAGGTTTGTGGCCGTCACATTTTCTTATGGTCTGTGTGGGGAACGCGCAGAGCCGTCCGCATGAGCATCCGGATTTTCTGGCAGGTCAGGTGAAATGCAAAGTATCAGTACAGACAGGTCTGAATCGTTACAATTCCAATATCGGTTTGACAGTATGTTGCGCGGAGCACTTTGACAGGGCGCAGACCTTGTAGGTCAGAGCGCTGCGGCAAATGCTGCCAAAAAAAGAAAGGCGGATTATGTATTGTCATGTGAATACGGGAGGTCTGCGCGGGCTGGAAAGCTATATCGCGCAGGTGGAGGTGGACGTTTCCCGGGGGCTGCCCTGCTTTGAGATGGTGGGGCTTTTGTCCAGCGAGGTGAAGGAGGCGAGGGAGCGCATCCGGGTGGCGCTGCGCAATGCGGATGTGGCGGTACCGGCGGAGAAAATCACGGTGAATATTTCCCCGGCGGGCATCCATAAGGCGGGCACGGCCTTTGATCTGCCGGTGGCGCTCGGCATCATGGCGGCGCAGGGACTGATCGCTCAGGAGCGGCTGGATCAGGTGCTGATCGCGGGAGAGCTGGGACTGGATGCGAGGGTGAAGCCGATCCGGGGGGTTTTGCCCGTTGTGATGGAAGCGGCGCGGGCCGGGATGGGGGAGTGTCTGCTTCCGTTGGAAAATATGAAGGAAGGGATGCTGGCAGGCAAAATCCGGGTGATGGGCATAGAAAGCCTGGAGGAGGCTTCCTGCTATCTGTGCAGCGATGAAGGGACGCGGCAGCAGCTTTGGCAGGATGCTGTTTTGCGGGCGGACAGGGCAGCGCAGGAAGCGATGAGGGAAACGGAAGGGGGCAGGAAGGAATGCCCGGATTTTTCCATGGTGCGGGGCATGGAGGAGGCGAAATTTGCGGCGATGGTGGCTGCGGCGGGCTTTCACAATATGCTGCTGATCGGTCCGCCGGGTGCGGGGAAGACGATGCTGGCGAGGTGTCTGCCGGGAATTTTGCCGCCGCTGACGGAGGAAGAGCGGAGGGAGATTTCGGCGATTTACAGCGTGGCGGGAAAGCTGGAACAGGGAAAGCTTATGGAAAGCCGCCCCTTTGTCGCGCCCCATCATACGGTTTCCGTCCATGCGCTGGCGGGAGGCGGCTATATCCCCCGTCCGGGGATGGTGACCCTCGCCCACAAAGGGGTGCTTTTTCTGGATGAAATGGCGGAATTTAAGCGCGGGACGCTGGATATTTTGCGGCAGCCGCTGGAGGAGGGGACAATTTTTCTGGCGAAGAGCGGTGGAAATTTTGTCTATCCTGCGGATTTCATGCTGGTGGCAGCGACCAATCCCTGTCCTTGCGGCTATTATCCGGACCGGGGCAGGTGCCGCTGTACGGAGGGGGAAATCAGACGCTATCTGTCCAGAATTTCGGGTCCTTTGCTGGATCGGATTGACATCCATTGTGTGGCGCGTCCGGTGTCCGTGAAAAGGCTGTGGAAAAAAGAAGAGGATACGGGAGAATGGTCGGGCAGCGCCATGCGGCAGAAGGTGCTGGCAGCGAGGGAGCGGCAGGACCACCGGTATGCGGGAAGTATAATCGGCGTAAACGGCAGGCTGGGTGCAGGAGAGGTGGTGCGCTACTGCAGGCTGGGTCATGCAGAGCAGTGCTTTCTGGAAAAGATAGCGCAGCGGCTGCAATATTCAGCGCGGGCATGCCACAGGATTTTGCGGGTGGCAAGGACCCTGGCGGATCTGGAAGATGTAGAAGAAATTTCTGACAGGCATTTGAGCCAGGCGATCTGTTTTCGCCAAAACGATTTTTTTTCTGCGCTCTGAGAATTGAATCGCCTATAGCCCGTGGGTGGCAGGACAGGCGATAGGACAGCGGGAGGTTATTGTGAAGGAAGATGAAAAATTTGACAGCTTTTGGCTTTGCAATATGAAGGGAATCGGGGGCAGGAGCATTCGCAGGCTGATGGAAAGGGCGGGAGATGTGGAGAAGGTCTTTTCCCTTCCGATGGAAGCCGTCAGGGAGCTTTTGGGGGAAAGAAGGGCGGCCTGCTTTCAGGAGGCGTTGGGGAGGTCGTACAGGGAAGGGACAAAAAGGAAATTTGTGCGGATGAAGGAACAGGGAATTTTCTTTCTGCCATACTGGGACAGCGCATATCCCGGACGGCTTTTGCCGCTATGCGACGCGCCGGTCTGTCTATACGGAAAAGGAAGGATGCCCGCGCAGGAAAAAGCGGCGGTGGCGGTGATCGGGACGCGGGAGTGCTCCGGCTATGGACAGGGGGCGGCGGATTATTTTGCGGGTGGGCTTGCGGCGGCGGGCGTGGTCATCGTCAGCGGCATGGCGCGGGGCGTGGACGGAATCGCCCAGCAGGCGGCGCTGGAGGCGGGAGGAAGCTCGGTGGCTGTGCTGGGCTGTGGTGTGGACATCTGTTATCCTGCGGAAAACAGGCAGCTGTATGAAAGCCTGATCCGGGATGGCTGCGTGCTTTCGGAATATCCGCCGGGAACGGAACCAAAGGCGGCGTTATTTCCGCCCCGCAACAGAATCATCAGCGGCCTGTCCGATATGGTGCTGGTGATTGAAGCGAGGGAAAAAAGCGGCACGCTGATCACGGTGGATATGGCGCTGGAACAGGGGAGGGAGGTGTATGCCCTGCCCGGCAGGATTACGGACGGCTGCAGCAGGGGCTGTAACCGTCTGATTGCGAACGGCGCGGGCATGGCGCGCAGTGTGGCGCAGGTGCTGCGCGAATTGAAGCCGGGCATGTATGGGAATACATGCCATATACAAAAGGAAGAAACAGCGCAGAAAAAGCCTGTAACAGGTAAAACGCAGGAGGCACAGGCAGCTTTGCAGGCAGGAAAGGAGCGTATGCCTGTGGCAGATAAAAAATCGGAACAGGAAAGTACGTCTGTAGCAGCTGTGAAATCGGGCAGGGAGCAGATGCCTGCAGAGGAGGAGCTGGCTCTCAGGATTCAAAAGGTTCTGGATGACGAGCCCGCCAGTCTGGATGATCTGCTGGGGCGCCTGGCATCCCTGGGAGAGCCGCCCACAGTGCAAAAGCTGATGCAAACGCTTTTGCTGCTATCTTTGGAAGGCATTGTGAAAAACAGGGCTGGTATGTATTTTTTAGAAAAAAAACAGGATTTTTTTCACTTGCATTGAAACTGGATATGGTGTATAGTGGTTCACGATAATTGCAATTTGGCCCCAAAAGTGCATACAATTGCAGAAGAAGGGTAACGATTCCTGGTAACAGTTCAGCCAGGTCTGCGCGTTTACCGCGCGGACCGTGTAAAAATGTGGTGGCGGCAATATCCAGTTCAGACTTGTCTGAACTGATACGATTCCTGGGTCAGGAGTGTTACAAAAAAGAAAACAGGGAAGGCAATCATGGCAAAATATCTTGTAATAGTGGAATCTCCGGCAAAGGTGAAAACGATCAAAAAGTTTCTGGGCGTCAATTATGAGGTGGCGGCGAGCAACGGACATGTGCGGGATCTGCCCAAAAGTCAGCTGGGCATCGATGTGGACGGAGATTATGAACCGAAATATATCACCATACGGGGAAAGGGAGACATCCTGGCGGGACTGCGCAAGGAAGTGAAGAAGGCGGAGAAGATCTATCTGGCGACGGACCCTGACCGGGAAGGGGAGGCGATTTCCTGGCATTTGATGGAAGCACTCAAGCTTTCCGGGAAAAAGGTATACCGGATCACCTTCAATGAAATCACGAAAAATGCGGTGAAGGAATCTTTAAAGCATGCCCGTGAAATCAACATGGATCTGGTGGATGCCCAGCAGGCGCGCCGGGTGCTCGACCGCATGGTGGGTTACCGGATTTCTCCTCTTTTATGGTCAAAGGTGAAAAGAGGATTGTCCGCGGGACGCGTACAGTCGGTCGCCCTGCGCATCATCTGTGACCGGGAGGAGGAAATCAACGCATTTATTCCGGAAGAGTACTGGACGCTGGACGTATCCCTGAAGGTCCCCGGGGAGAAAAAGCTGTTGAAAGCGAAGTACCATGGGGACGGCGACGGAAAGAGGGCGTTAAAGACTGAAGACGAAGTGAAAGCCATCGAGAAGGACTGTGAGGGAAAAGAGTTTGCAGTGACCGATGTGAAGAAGGGGGAACGTACCAGAAAAGCGCCGCTTCCCTTCACGACGTCCACGCTGCAGCAGGAGGCGAGCAAGGTGCTGAATTTTTCCACCCAGAAAACGATGCGGCTTGCCCAGCAGCTCTATGAAGGCGTGGAAATCAAAGGCAGCGGCACCGTAGGCATCATTACCTACCTGCGTACCGATTCCACCCGCGTTTCGGAAGAAGCGGAAAAGATGGCGCGGGATTATATCACAAAGCAGTACGGCGAAGAATATGCGGGAGAAGGCGCCGTGCAAAAGGGCGGGCAGAAAATTCAGGACGCCCATGAAGCGATCCGCCCTACGGATATCGGACGCACGCCTGTGGAATTGAAGGAATCCCTTTCCAGAGATCAGCTGCGGCTGTATCAGCTGATCTGGAAACGGTTCGCGGCGAGCCGCATGACGCCTGCAAAATATGAAACCACATCGGTGAAAATCGATTGTAGCGGTCATCGTTTTACGGTATCTGCCAATAAAGTGCTGTTTGACGGTTTTATGAGCGTTTATACGACGGATGAGGACGAAAAAGGCGATTCCAACACGCTGGCAAAGGGGATTGACCGGGATACGAAGCTGACCTTTGACAGCTTTGAAGGGCTGCAGCATTTCACCCAGCCTCCTGCGCATTATACGGAAGCCACGCTGGTGCGCACGCTGGAGGAGCTGGGCATCGGCAGACCCAGCACCTATGCGCCCACCATCACCACAATTCTGGCACGGCGCTATGTGACAAAGGAAAATAAAAATCTATATGTAACCGAACTGGGTGAAGTCGTGAATAATATGATGAAGGAAGCATTTCCTTCCATCGTGGACGTGAATTTTACGGCAAACATGGAAACGCTGCTGGACGGCGTTTCGGAAGGAACCGTGGAGTGGAAGACGATCGTTTCCAACTTTTATCCGGATCTTGACGAAGCGGTGAAGCTCGCGGAAAAGGAGCTTGCCGAGGTGAAGATCGGGGACGAGGAATCCGATGAGGATTGCGAGCTTTGCGGGCGCAGGATGGTCATCAAATACGGACCCCACGGCAGATTTCTGGCCTGTCCGGGTTTTCCGGAATGCCGCAATACGAAGCCTTATTTTGAAAAAATCGGCGTTGCCTGCCCCAAATGCGGGAAAGATATTGTGCTGAAAAAGACGCAGAAGGGCAGAAGGTATTACGGCTGTATCGGCAACCCGGATTGTGACTTCATGGTATGGCAGAAGCCGTCCGCCGAAAAATGTCCTGTCTGTGGCTCCGTCATGCTGGAAAAGGGCAATAAGCTGGTCTGCTCGAAAGAAGGCTGCGGATATGTGAAGGTGGAGTAACAGTTCAGACCTGTCTGAACTGTTACAAGGTGGAAAAGCAGGCGGAACCGTTACGTTGACGAAATGTCTGTGATGCGGTATACTGTCAAAATAGCAGGATGATATTCGGAGGATTGGGTGAATGAGTGATGTGCATCTTTTGGATAAAACGAGGAGAATAGGAAATTTGCTGCATAATAATAATTGTGATAAGGTGATTTTCAGCGATATCTGTTCGATCATGCAGGAGATGCTGCACTCAAATGTGCTGGTGATCAGCCGAAAAGGAAAAATCCTTGGCAGATCGGAAAAAAAGGACGGAAGAGATCAGGTTCTCATCAAAACGCAGGTGGGAAGCTTTCTTGATCCGATATTGAATGAGCGGCTTTTGTCGGTGCTGTCTACCAAGGAGGATGTCAACCTCACAATGCTGGGATTTGACAGCCTGGATGTGGAGAAAATGTCCGCGATCATTACGCCGATCCAGATAGCGGGAGAGCGTCTGGGAACATTGTTTTTGCACCGCATGGGCGGCGGCTATGGCATTGATGATATCATCCTGTGCGAGTATGCGACTACGGTGGTGGGGCTGGAAATGCTCCGGTCCGTAAGCGAGGAAAATGCGGAGGAGGACAGAAAGCTTGCGGTGGTGCGGGCAGCCTTTGGAACCCTCTCCTTTTCGGAAACAGAGGCGGTCATTCTGGTTTTGAAGGAGCTCAATGGGAGAGAGGGACTTTTGGTGGCGAGCAAGATAGCCGATCAGGCGGGCATTACCCGTTCCGTCATCGTCAACGCATTGCGGAAGCTGGAAAGCGCTGGGATTTTGGAGTCCAGATCCTCCGGCATGAAGGGAACCTACATCCGGGTACAGAATGAATTCGTATTTGATGAAGTGAAAAAAATCGAAGTGAAAAAGTTAGAGAAATCCCTTGCGTAAGGGATTTCTTTATGTTATAATCTCTTCGTTATGACTAAAAAACACGCATATCGACCCGACGCCGGTGTCCCTTAACGCTTTGGATGGCTGACGGGAATGAGGTATGCGGAGGAAAAACCAGATGGAGGTATGAAAATGAGCGTTATTTCTATGAAACAGTTACTGGAAGCGGGAGTTCATTTCGGACACCAGACCAGAAGATGGAACCCCAAGATGGCTCCGTACATCTTCACCGAGAGGAACGGAATCCACATCATCGACCTGCAGAAATCCGTAGGTAAGGTGGATGAAGCCTACAAGGCGGTGTTTGAGATTGCGGCGCAGGGCGGCACCATTCTTTTTGTCGGCACGAAGAAGCAGGCGCAGGATGCGGTCAAGGCGGAAGCGGAACGCTGCGGTATGTACTATGTCAATGAGAGATGGCTGGGCGGCATGCTCACCAACTTCAAGACCATCAGAAGCAGAGTCGAGAGACTCAAAGCGATCGAGGTTATGGCAGAGGACGGCACCTTTGATGTTCTTCCCAAGAAGGAAGTTATCCAGATCCGGAAAGAATGGGATAAGCTGCAGAGAAACCTGGGCGGTATTAAGGAAATGACGAGAATTCCCGATGCGATTTTCGTTGTGGATCCCAAGAAGGAGCATATCTGCGTGCAGGAGGCTCATACGCTGGGCATCACCCTGATCGGTATCGGCGATACCAACTGCGATCCTGAAGAGCTGGATTATATCATCCCCGGTAATGATGACGCGATCCGTGCGGTCAAGCTGATCACTTCCAAGATGGCGGATGCTGTCATCGAGGCGAATCAGGGCGAAGAGATTTACACACAGGAAGCGATCGCAGAGGCGGCAGCTGAGGCTGTGGATATCGAGGAAGTTGCAGAGCAGGAGGCATAAGAGCTGTTCTGTTTATAGATGGAAAACTGCTCAACCGGATTGCTGCCGTTTGCGGATGTTAAGCGGCGGCGTCCGGTTTCACATGATATTTCTGGATGGAGGAAAGTACGATGGCTATTACGGCAGCAATGGTAAAGGAATTAAGAGAGATGACCGGCGCGGGCATGATGGACTGCAAAAAGGCGCTGACAGAGACCGACGGCAATATGGATGAAGCCGTTGAATTTTTAAGAAAGAACGGACAGGCGAAGGCGGAGAAGAAGGCGAGCAGGATCGCAGCCGAGGGTATCTGCCGCATCGCGTTAAAGGATGACCAGACAGCAGCGGTCGTTGAGGTGAACTCTGAGACTGATTTTGTTGCAAAGAATGAGAAGTTCCAGAGCTTTGTGGAAGCTGTTGCAGTGCAGGCTGTGAATTCTGATGCAGCGGACATGGATGCCTTCATGGAAGAGGCATGGCATGAGGATACCGCAAAGACCGTGAAGGATGTTCTGGTTGAGAAGGTCGCCGTAATCGGTGAGAACTTAAAGATCAGAAGATTTGAGAAGGTTGTGGCGGAGCATGGCTGTGTGGTTTCCTATACCCATGGCGGCGGACGGATCGGCGTTCTGGTTGAGGCTGACACGGATGTGGTCAACGATGCTGTGAAGGAAGCGCTGGTAAATGTGGCAATGCAGGTTGCAGCGCTGTATCCGAAGTATGTTTCCACGGCGGATGTGTCCGAAGAGTACAAGGCGCATGAGAAAGAAATTCTGATGGCGCAGATCGCAATCGATCCCAAGATGGCAGGCAAGCCTGAGAAGGTGATCGAGGGCGCTGTGATGGGCCGCTTGAATAAGGAGCTGAAGGAAGTCTGCCTGTTAGAGCAGGTATATGTAAAGGCCGAGGATGGCAAGCAGACCGTTGCCCAGTATATCGCCCAGGTGGCGAAGGAGAATGGCGCACAGCTTTCCGTGAAGAAATTCGTTCGCTTTGAGACCGGAGAGGGTCTGGAGAAGAAGAACGAGGATTTTGCGGCTGAGGTTGCGGCGCAGATGGGGGCTATGTAATATAGCCAAATTAAATTTAATAGGAAAGCTTGGAGGGCTTCAGAGAAATCTGAGGCTCTTTTTCTTTTATAGAGTTGGAGATTTGAATTGCAGGATATGCATATATCTTGGAAAAATAGTTTAAAAACAAACTGTTTTGATAAAATTTTAAACTTGACAGAAAGAAAAAATTATTATA
>CAJUEL010000059.1 GCA_910585455.1 uncultured Eisenbergiella sp.
TTTTTCATTTACTATTTGTGCCGCCAGCGTCAGCGGCGGAATGGAGATTAGCATGAATTCTTTTACATTTGTGCCCGAGGGAGTACGGGAGTGTATGGTGACAGCGTTTTTGCAAACGGAAATGGATGAAATGAAGGTCAGAAGAGGCGGGATAGAAAGAAGACCAGCCGTATTGATCTGCCCGGGAGGGGCTTATGAAGCGATCTCAGAACGTGAGGGTGAGCCAGTGGCAAGGGAATATTTTGCGGCGGGCTATCATGCCTTTATACTTCAATATTCTGTAGGGAAAAAAGCGGTGGGATTTGAACCGCTTATGCAGCTTGCAGCAACAATGGCACATATCCGCAAGTATGCGGGAGAATGGATGGTTGCTGATGAAAAAATTGCAGTTTGTGGATTTTCTGCGGGTGGTCATTTGGCGGCATCGCTGGGAACTCTTTATCGGGATGAAAAGTTTTTAAAAATATGGAATCGTACTGAAAAAATACGCCCAAATGCCATGATTCTGGGGTATCCTGTTATTACAGCGGACGAATTTGCGCATAAAGGTTCTTTACGACACATAAGTGGTTCCGATGAGGAGAGTGAAGAATATGTCTATTTTGGGTTGAATCAACATGTAGACGGGCAGACACCGCCTACATATTTATGGCATACTTCAATGGACGAAGGGGTGTCTGTGGAAAACAGTCTGCGTTTTGCTTCTGCGTTATCAGCAGCGAAAGTACCTTTTGAATTGCATGTATTTCCATTTGGGGAGCATGGTATGTCGGTATGCACGAAGGAAGTGGGATGCTCTGATCCTTATAATGCGCGTTGGATGGAGTGGAGTATAAAATGGCTGGATAGGCTGTTTTCTTTTGAAAAGTGAGAAACTAAGAGGGAGGACGACATGGAGCAGAACATGAAAAACAAAATTCCCGAAACAGGCGCGGATACCGGCAATTACTGGTGCAGCTGGGACACCCAGTTTCGGGTGAACGATGTGGAGGCGGGAAAGGACACAAAGAATCTGCGCAATGTGCTGACACAGGATTTTTTATTCGGCAAAAAGGGGATGCTGCCGGAATATATGAAAAGGGTGCGCGCAGACCTGTACGTTTTGCTGGACGACGGCTGGGATGTGGGCTGGGATGTGCCGGGAAACGGGCCGGTGAGCGTCTTCGGAAGCCTGGAGCTGGACACGGAAAAATTTCCGGATTTTACGGGTGAGCCCTGGGAGCGCCTGAAAAAAATGAAGGAGCGGGTGTGCGGTCTGGGATTTCGGGGGCTGGGGCTGTGGATTTGTGCTAACGCTGCAGGAGAGAGGGAGGATGCGCCGCTTTCAAAGGAGGAGGCGGACGCTTACTGGAAGGAGCGGGCGATCTGGTGCCGTAAGGCGGGCGTGAACTACTGGAAGGTGGACTGGGGCTACCATTGTCAGGATGTGGTATACCGGGACCGGATGACGAAAATTGTAAAGGAATTCGCCCCCGATCTGAAAATCGAGCATGCCATCTGCAGGGGACCCATGGGAAATGCAGGAAATGAACGGCAGTTAAAAGAAACGCTCGCCTGCAGCGATTATTTCCGCACCTATGACGTGGTCAAGGAGTTCACCTACAGCACCACGATCGACCGGGTCCGGGAAGCCTTTTGCGCAAAAAACGGACAGCGCTACGGCTGCCGCAGCGTTTTGAATGTGGAGGACGCGCCGCTGCTGGCGGCTGGGCTGGGTTGCTCCATGGGCGTGATGCGCCATCCCTGCTGGGGCGGCACGGAAACGGATGTGCTGGATTTCGGACGAAAATGGAATGAGGTGGAACGGGCACTTGTCTGGCAGCGAATTGCGCCGCCTTTTGGGCCTGGGGAATCGGAGCAAGCTTTTTCGGAAAATGTGCTGGAGGACTGGACCGATGCCCTGTCCGGTCCGGATGCCCAGGGGTGGTTAAGGGACCTGATTCCTGCCGGCGGGACGATCCGCCAGACAGCGCCCGCAGTTCTGGCAAGAAATATGGAGCTTCCCGGCGTGACAGCGCGGGAGGAGGAGCTTCCGTTTGTCGCTGCCAGCCGCCATCCCTTTACAGGAGCGGTGAGCATCGCCTTTTTGCCGAGAACCTGCGGGGCGCGTAAGATGTTTACACCGAAAGCGGATGTCACTTTTTCCTTGGGAGCCTTTGTGAAGCCGATGGGGGTTTTTGGAGAATTCGGGCTTTTGACAGTTGCGCTGGAAGAAGCGGTGGAGGGCAGGATATTCCTGCAGGATCTGTGCCGGGACACGGCTGTGGATGTGACAGAGCTGGTAGCTGCCGCACCCAAAAAGCTGTTGCTTGATTATGGCTTATTAAAAGAGCGGAAGCTTTTGGAAAACGATCCCGGGGATTTGTCAGCGCCGGGCTTTATGCTGTGGCAGGAGGAGTAGGTTTATTCATGCTTTAACCAGGGGTGAGAATGTTATAATATTTAGAAAAGTTTTATTTGTGTTTATGCTTATCCTGTGATAGACTCAGGGTAAGCATAAATTTTCTTGATGGTCGGATATCTTTCTACAGTCTTATTTCGGAAACTCTATGCTTAGCAGTCCATTTTTTACCCATGCAGGAGCAGCCGGAAGAGATGTGCTCCTGACGATATGCGAAGGGAGGAGCACCCCGCCAAAGCGGGTGTAGGGGAGCGGATGACAAAAAGAAAACAGAGGTTAAAGCCTGATGTCGTGCTGAAAAGCTACTGGCGCGATAACGGGCGGTTTGCCGACCTGTTCAATGCGGTGCTGTTTGGAGGACGCCAGGAGATCAGGCCGGAGGAGCTGGAGGATGTGGACACACAGAGCGCCGTGGTGACAGAGCATCGGGAGCACGCGGAAGGCCTGGAGGCAGCGCGGGACAGCATAAAGGTGCGGAAGCTGTCCGGCGCGCACGGAATGGAGCTTGTGCTGCTGGGCAATGAAGGGCAGGAACACGTCCACTATGCGATGCCCATGCGGGTCATGGGCTATGATTATGGTTCCTACAAAAAGCAGTATGACAGCAATGCGTTGAAATACCGCAAAAGAGGCGGGCTGAAAGAGGACGAATATCTGTCCGGAATGAAAAAGAGCGATAAGCTGATACCGGTCATAACGATTGTGGTTTATTACGGCGAGAAGCCCTGGGACGGGGCGGTGACGCTTCATGGGATGCTGAAAATACCGGCAGGGCTGAAAAAATATGTCAATGATTACCGCGTGCTGCTCGTGGAGGCGGGAAAGCATAACCTGAATTTTCACAATGCGGACAATATTGATCTGTTTAGCCTGCTTGGATTTTTTCTGGATAAAAGCCTGCCCAAAAGGAAAGCCTGGGAAAAGGCTATAGAATACAGCAGGAAGCGTGGGACGGACAGGTCGGTCATCATGACCGTGGCGGGAATTGCCAACAGCAGGATTGACAGCAGCGTTTTTGAAAAAGGAGGAGACAGCATGTATGCCGCATTTGAAGAAGTCTGGCAGGAGGGCAAAAGGGATGGAATTGAGAAGGGAAGAGTAGAAGGAAAAGCGGAAGGAAAGGCGGAGGAAATAGTCGAGTCCGGTTTTGAGTTTCAGCTTTCGGAGGAGGCGATTCTGGAACGCCTGCAGAGAAAGCTGGGGATATCCCTGCAGACAGCGCGGGAATATTTTATCATGTATAAGAAGCCGGTGTTGTGATCTGCCTCTTCCGGTCTTTCTCCCCCATGAGAAGTAATAGGAAGCTGCCCGTAACAGTTCAGACCTGGCTGAACTGTTACATTGCTGCCCGGATTTTTGCGAAGATGTGCTTGCTATAGCGCCGGAAAAATGGTATATTGAATGCATGACAGCACATTACAAATCTGAAAGTTCCTGATGTGTTTTCTGTTCCGGATATTTGTCCTGTGAAATCCGGATTCTGGCTTTTCGCCACAGGTTCCATGCGGTCTCATGATAGGGTGCGGGCAGGCGGAAGGCGGTTTCTCCTGTCTGGGCACTGGCAGGAGCATAGGGCAATTAAAAAAGAGGGAGAATATCAAAATGTCAAACGAAAATGGTAAAAAGGGGAGCTTTGAAATCAGGGAAAAATTTTATCTAAACGGGGAGCCCTTTCAGGTGATCGCGGGAGGCATCCACTACTTCCGCGTGTTACCGGAATACTGGGAGGACAGGCTGCAAAAGCTCAAGGCTATGGGCTGCAACACGGTGGAAACCTACCTGCCCTGGAACCTGCACGAGCCTCAAAAGGGGAAATTTGATTTTACCGGAGAAGCCTTACACGGCATGCTGGATATCGTTTCCTTTGTGAAAAAGGCGCAGGAAGTAGGGCTGTGGGTGATTCTCCGTCCGTCGCCTTATATTTGTGCGGAATGGGAGTTTGGCGGTCTGCCCTCGTGGCTGCTGGCGGAGGAAGGGATCGCGCTGCGCACCTGTGATGAGGCCTATCTTGGTTATGTGAGAGCGTATTATGATCATTTGCTGCCATTGCTCGCTCCGCTGCAAATCACCGAGGGCGGTCCGGTTTTGATGATGCAGATTGAAAATGAATATGGTTCCTTTGGCAATGATAAGAAATATCTGGAAGCGCTGCGGGATATGATGCGCGAACGGGGAATCCGGGTGCCGCTGTTTGCCTCGGACGGTCCGGAGGATGACATGCTTTCCAACACGAAGATTGACGGCGTGTTTCCCACGGCGAATTTTGGTTCCAGAACAAAGGAGGCCTTTGAGGTATTAAAGAAATATAATGATGGCGGTCCCTGCATGTGCACCGAGTTCTGGATTGGCTGGTTTGATGCATGGAGGGACGAGGCACATCATACGCAGGATACAGAGGCAGCGGTCAAAGAGCTGGAGATGATGCTGGAAAAGGGAAATCTGAATATTTACATGTTTGAGGGCGGAACCAATTTCGGCTTTATGAACGGCGCCAATTATTATGATCATCTGACGCCGGATGTGACCTCATATGATTATGATGCGCTGCTGACGGAGGATGGGCGGATCACGGAGAAATACCGCCGTTTCCAGGAGACGATTGCCCGTCACCGGAATATAGAGCCATGCGAAATTCCGGACAACGCTCCCTGGGACAGAGTGGCTTATGGAAAGATTTCCGCAACAGAAAGAGTGGGGTTGTTTGAAAGTCTTACAGATCTGGCAAGACCTGTAGAAAGCGTTTGCCCGCAATCCATGGAGGCGCTGGGACAAAGCTATGGTTATACATTGTATTCCACAGAGCTGAATACGGAGAAATGTCTCAAGAGCATTCGGCTGTTTCGGGCGAACGACCGGGCGATCATCTTTGCGGATAAAAAGCGGGTAATTACGGCAATGGACAGGGAGCTGCTGGAGCGGCATGAGCTGGAAGCGATCACGAAAGAGGGGATAAAGCTGGATATCCTGATGGAAAATCTGGGTCGGGTGAACTATGGACCTTTGATGAACTGGCAGCGTAAGGGCATTGACGGCTGCGTGTTGATCAATGACCGTTTTTCCCAGCATGGCTGGAAGCAGTATTGTCTGCCGCTTACGAATCTGGATGAACTGGATTTTACCAGAGGATATGAAGAAGGAATGCCTGCCTTTTACCGGTTCGTCTTACATGCAGACAAGGTCGGAGACACCTTCCTGGATTTTACCGGATGGGGCAAGGGATGCGTCTTTGTAAACGGATTCCATCTGGGACGTTTCTGGGAAGCGGGACCGCAAAAACGTCTGTATCTGCCCGGCGCATTGCTTAAGCAGGGGGAGAATGAAATCATTTTGTTCGAAACGGAAGGAAAGGCAACGGGAGAGATTGCTCTTCTGGATGAGCCTGCGCTTGGTTAAATGATGAAAGGAAACCGGTAAAAGTGTGCCGGTTTCCTTTTTGGTTAGCCGTTATGATGTAAGCCTTGCATAAGGGGTTAGCTGAAATCTTTATCCACATTTACGACGGTATAGTATGCCGGGTCGATCGCCTTTGCCCGGGAAGCGATGAAGGCGCGAATCTGGTCGTCGCTCATCTTAAAATGCCAGGGAACCAGCACATCGAAAATGATGTTGGTGTGGGTCGGTCCTTTCACGAGACGGAAATCATGCAGCTTCAGTACGGGTGACATTTCCTGGACAATAGCGGTCAGCATTTCCTTTAATTGGGAGGTCTCTGCATCATCAGTCACGATCGGGTCCATGTGGATGACCGCGTTGCAGAGCAGTTCCTTCTGAAGCTGCCGTTCGATGTTATCGATGGTATCGTGGAGCTTTAGAATATCGCCGGCGGCGGGAACCTCTGCGTGCAGGCTGATCATCACTCTGCCGGGACCGTAATTGTGCACGATCAGGTCATGGATGCCCAGCACGTCGGGATAAGAAAGCACGATTTTTTCGATGCGTTCCACAAATTCCTTTTCCGGCGGCTGTCCCAAAAGCGGGTCGATGGTATCCTTTGCCGCACTGATGCCCGCATAGCAGATGAAAAGTCCGACGATGACGCCGCACCAGCCGTCAATGTGCAGCCCTGTGAAGTGTTCCGTCAGCGTGGCGGCAAGAACAACGGCGGTAGAAACCGTGTCGCTTAAGGAATCCGTGGCGGTTGCCATCATCGCCGCGCTGTCAATCTTTTTGGCGGTGCTTTTGTTATACAGGTACATGTAAAGCTTTACCAGGATGGAAGCGGCGAGGATGCCGACCACAATGGGGCTGAAGGACAGATCCTGCGGATGCAGGATTTTTTCCACAGAGGATTTGACCAGCTCTGCCGCCATCAGCAGGATGATGCCGGAAACCACAAGGCCTGCAAGGTATTCCAGGCGTCCGTGCCCGAAGGGATGATCCGGGTCGGGCTCCTGGCCGCTTAAGCGAAAGCCGATCATCGTAATGAAGGAAGACCCCGCATCGGAAAGGTTGTTAAAGGCATCCGCCGTGATGGCAATGGAATGGCTCAAAAAGCCTGCCAGTGCCTTTCCGGCAAACAGGCACAGATTCAGAAAAATACCGACTGCGCCGCAAAGAACGCCGTAAGCCTGCCGCACGGCAGGCTGCTTTGTGTTCTGATAATCCGGAATAAACAGTTTCGACAAAAAAGTAATCATGGTACCTCCAATCGGACAAAAACGCTGCGCAGCAGCGCTTTTTTGCCCGGCAATAACAGTTTCCTCTGATTGTAACATTTCCACAGGAAAAGGCAAACATAATTTTGGTTAGGACTGACTGATGTGTCGCCGGTTACTTTTCATGGGGCGGGGAGCACGACCGGAAGGAGCGGACGGCGCAGCGGGCTTTTGCAGGACGGGCGGGGAGGACATGGACGGTTTCCGGCCGCATTATCCGAAACGGGAAATTCCACAAAATGCCCGGCTATTCCAAAACGGGACAGGGCGCAAAAAAACTCACTGCGTTCAGACAGTTTTGCGCCCTGTCCCAGGAATATCCTGCCATTTTGGGAATTTCTCCGCTTCGGATACAGCGGTCGGAAACCATCCATGTCCTCCCCGCCCGTCCTGCAAAAGCCCGCTGCGCCGTCCGCTCCTTCCGGTCGTGCTCCCCGCCCCATGAAAAGTAACGTGCCGTCGGCATTGACAGGGGCGAATGCCATTTTTTTCTTGCAAGGAGGAAAAAGGTTGTGTATAATATAGCCGGAACATAGGCAGATACAAATATAGAAGAAGTAGAATAGATAAGGAGATGGAGCAGTATGAGTAAGAAACCTGTAGTATTAATGATCCTTGATGGCTACGGCTTAAACGAGGTCAAAGAACACAATGCGGTCGCCGAGGCGAAAACTCCTGTGATGGATGAGCTGATGCGCACCTGTCCCTTCGTGAAGGGATATGCCAGCGGCATGGCGGTAGGTCTGCCGGACGGGCAGATGGGCAATTCCGAGGTCGGACATCTTAACATGGGCGCTGGGCGCATCGTGTATCAGGAGCTGACCAGAATTACCAAGGAAATCCAGGACGGCGTCTTCTTTGAAAATCCTGCGTTAATGGATGCGGTGAATAACTGCAGGAAGAAGGATTCCGCGCTGCACCTGTTCGGGCTTGTTTCCGACGGCGGCGTGCACAGCCACAACACCCACATTTACGGACTTTTGGAGCTGGCCAAAAGAAACGGGCTGGACAAGGTATATGTGCACTGCTTCCTGGACGGCCGTGACACCCCTCCGGCCAGCGGCAAGGGCTATGTGGAAGAGCTGGAAGCGAAGATGAAGGAAATCGGCGTCGGGAAAGTGGCGTCCGTGATGGGACGTTACTATGCCATGGACCGGGATAATAACTATGACAGAGTGGAATATGCCTATAAGGCGCTGACAAAGGGCGAAGGGCTGACTGCCCAGAGCGGTCCGGCAGGCATTCAGGCGTCCTATGACAGGGAGGAGACGGATGAATTTGTAAAGCCCACCGTGGTGGTGGAGAACGGCGCTCCTGTTGCGACGATCCAGGACGGTGATTCCGTCGTATTTTTCAACTTCCGCCCCGACCGTGCCAGAGAAATCACCCGGGCGTTCTGCAACGATGAATTTACGGGCTTTGCAAGGGAGAAGAAGCTGGATCTGGTCTATGTATGCTTTACGGAGTATGATCCCACAATCCCCAATAAGGAGGTGGCGTTCCACAAGATTTCCGTGACCAACACCTTCGGCGAATGGCTGGCTGCCAACGGCATGAAGCAGGCGCGCATCGCGGAGACGGAGAAATATGCCCATGTCACCTTCTTCTTCAACGGCGGCGTGGAAGAGCCGAACGAAGGGGAGGACCGTATTCTGGTCAATTCTCCCAAGGATGTGGCAACCTATGACTTAAAGCCGGAAATGAGCGCCTATGAGGTGTGCGGCAAGCTGGTGGACGCGATCAAATCCGGGGAATATGACGTGGTCATCATCAATTTTGCCAATCCCGACATGGTCGGACATACCGGTGTGGAGAATGCGGCGATCAAAGCTGTGGAAGCGGTGGATGAATGCGTAGGAAAGGCTGTGGAAGCGGTGAAGGAGATGGATGGCGTGTTGTTCATCTGTGCGGATCACGGAAATGCGGAACAGCTGGTGGATTACGAAACGGGCGCCCCCTTTACCGCGCATACCACCAATCCGGTGCCTTTCATCCTTGTGAACTATAAAGAAGGATACGGTCTGCGGGAGGGCGGCTGTCTGGCGGATATCGTGCCCACTCTGATCGAGATCATGGAGAAGGAGCAGCCCAAAGAAATGACGGGTAAATCCCTGCTGATCAAAAAATAAAAGAGAATAGTGCCGGTGGCAGATGGACCGACATACAAAAGAGAGGAATGGATATTTTTATGAAAAATAATTTTCAGCTTTCAGAAGCGGCTTTCCGGCTGGACGGAAAGATGCCGCTGGGACAGGCGATTCCGTTGGGCCTACAGCATGTGCTTGCCATGTTTGTCGGCAATTTGACCCCTTTGCTGATCATCACCGGCGCCTGCGGCATCGCCGGCGGTGAATTTGCCGACCTGCAGCTGAGCCTTCTGCAGAACGCCATGCTGATCGCGGGCATTGTCACCCTGGTACAGCTTTTTGCCATCGGCCCTATCGGCGGCAAGGTGCCCATTATCATGGGCACCTCCTCCGGCTTCATCGGCGTGTTCAACAGCGTTGCCGCCACCATGGGCGGCGGCGTCCTTGCCTATGGCGCGATCATGGGCGCATCCATCATCGGCGGTCTGTTTGAAACGGTGCTGGGCTTCTTCTTAAAGCCCCTGCGCAGATTTTTCCCCGCCGTTGTCACGGGAACCGTGGTTTTGTCCATCGGCTTAAGCCTGATTTCCGTGGGAATCAATTCCTTTGGAGGCGGCAATAACGCCGCAGATTTCGGTTCTGTGGAAAATCTGTGTCTGGCGCTCTTCGTGCTGGTCATGATCCTGGTTTTCAAGCATGGGACAAAGGGCTTTTTGAGCTCCTCTTCCATTCTGCTGGGCATTATCTGCGGCTATATCGCCGCTGTCATCATGGGACTTGTGCTGCCCACCACCGGCGTTACGGCAGAGGGGGTCGAATATACCAAAGCGTGGGTGTTGAACTGGCAGAAGGTTGCCGATGCCGCATGGTTTGAGATTCCGAAGCTGATGCCGGTTAAACCCGTATTTGATATGCGCGCCATCATTCCGGTTCTGATCATGTTCGTGGTCACCGCCGTGGAGACGGTGGGAGATATTTCCGGCGTCATGGAAGGCGGTCTGGGACGTGAGGCGACAGATAAGGAATTGTCCGGCGGCGTTACCTGCGACGGTCTGGGCTCCAGCTTTGCCGCTCTGTTCGGCGTACTGCCCAACACCTCCTTCAGCCAGAACGTGGGTCTGGTTGCCATGACCAGGGTTGTCAATCGATTCGCTCTGGCCACCGGCGCTGTTTTCCTCATTTTGTGCGGTCTGTGTCCCAAGCTGGGCGCGCTGGTTTCCATTATGCCCCAGTCTGTTCTGGGCGGCGCTGCGGTCATGATGTTTTCCTCCATCGTAATCAGCGGTATTCAGCTGATCACAAAGGAGCCTCTTACTCCCAGGAATCTGTCCATCGTGGCGGTGGCGCTGGGCGTGGGCTACGGGATGGGCGCCAACACCGGCATTCTGGCGCATACGCCGCAGACCATACAGCTGATTTTTGGCGGATCAGGCATCGTTCCTGCCGCTATGGTGGCGATTATATTGAACATTTTGCTGCCGAAGGATAAAGAAGAGCGGTAAGGAAGGATTACCGCTCTGACAGGAAGCGCAGGTCTTCCTGACTGTCAATATCAAAGAGCTCATATGGATCCCGGACGGGCAGCATTCGCACCTGTCCGGGATATTTTTTCAGAAGAAAGCTGCCGCCCTTTCCTTTCGGAAGTGTGAGCAGCTCCGGAAAAGCCCATTTGGGAAACAACACGGGGGAACCCGGGGCGCCTTCCCATGCCGGACGCCAGATGCAGTCTCCTTCGTTGGCTGCGCACAGAGCGAGGGAAGCGAGCGTGTCCGGACGCAGCAAAGGCTGATCCGCGGGACTAAACAGGCAGCCCTCCACATCCTGGGCGAGAGCCTGCAGTCCCAGACGGACGGTGTCGTTGCGATGTGGGAGATCATGGAGAAGGACGGCAATGTCCCGGCTGCGGCACAGCGCTTCCACTTCCCGGTGACGCGTGACCACAATCCGTCGGGCGAAAATGCCCTCTGTGGCGTCCAGCGCCCACAAAAGCAGGGGCTTTCCCTGAAAATCGGCGATCAGCTTGTTCGTTCCAAAACGCCTGCCCAGCCCGGATGCCATGATCACACAGCCCAGGTTTCCAAAGGGGCGGTCCAGGTCCACGAGGAAGCTGTCATCAAACTGACGCAGCTCTTCCCCAAAGGGCAGGAACTGTCCGGTCAAAACCAGATGCTTTTTATGGCTGCTCCGGAAAGAATTCCAGATACAGTCTGAGGTTAGCCTGTATGCAGGCGTCCCGGTAGGCTTCATATCGGCAAAGCCACTCCTTTCCTTTTTCTGTCAGGAGACTGCCGCCTCCGTCCCTGCCGCCGGCAGCGCGGACTGTCAGCGGAAAGCCCAGAGCATTCTCCGCGTTTTTCAGGATTTTTAACGCCTTGGTGTATGCCATGCCCATGGAGGCAGCGGCAGCGCGCAGAGAACCGTGTTCTTCCACGGCGCGGAGCAGGCGGGCAGGACCTTCGCCAAAAAATTTTTCCCCTGTATCGTCCACAAGGGTAATGCGTGTTACGGATCTCATTGGAAATTCTCCTGTGATTCCTGTTCTTTCAGCATGACAAGCTGTGTCAGTCCGCTGCGGCCTTTAACTTTCGCCAGGCTGATATTGCCGTATATCCGGGTGAGCAGCGGTTCCATTTTGCAAAAGGGGTCTGTCTGGGGACAAAGGGTTCCCAGAATTTTGCCTTCTGAGAGCAGCAGCAGCTGATCGCAGTAATTCAGCGCCAGCACAGGATCGTGGAGGGTCAGGATGACGCTTTTGTCCCTGCCGGCCAGCCAATTTTGCAGAATATGAAACATCCGGTATCGAAAATAAAAATCCAGCGCGCTTTCGGGTTCGTCCAGCAAAAGAAGACGGCTGTCGCTACAGAGCGTGCGGGCGAGGATGCAAAGCTGCTTCTGTCCTTCGCTGAGGGTTTGATAATTGCTTTCTTCCTTTCCCCCAAGCCCCACCAGCGCCAGCATCCGGCATGCCGTCGCTTTCATGTCGGCGGTGGGGTGCTCCAGCAGACCAAGCCAGGGGTTAAAGCCCATGAGAACCACATCCAGGGCAGAAATGTCCAGCAAAATACCGCTTCTTTGCGGAATGTAGCTACACAGCCTTGCCAGCTGCCGGGGAGATTGCTCTTCCAGCTTTGTCCCGCACAGAATGCAGCTGCCTGTGTGGGGAAGGATGTTGCAGAGCGCCTTTAACAGCGTGGTTTTTCCGCTGCCGTTTGCGCCCAGAATACCCAGCAGGCATCCGCTGTCTACATGGAAGGAAAGATCGCTCACAATGTTTTTTTTGCCGTATCCGGCGGTCAGGCCGGTGACGGAGAGAAAGCTCATATATTTTTTCTCCTGCTGATGAGTATGATCAGAAACGGTGCGCCCAACAGGCTGGTGAAAATGCTCACCGGCAGTTCGGCGGCTGCCAGGCTGCGGGCAAGAAGGTCTGCGCCGATGAGCAGCGAGCCGCCCAACAGTCCTCCAAGCAGCATGGTGGATGGACGATTGTTTTTGGTCATGAGCCGTGCGCCATGGGGAGCCAAAAGCCCCACGAAGCTGATGAGTCCTGTGAGGCTGACCACGGCGGATACGGTCAGCGTTGCCGTAAGCAGCACGAATAGCCGCCGCCTTCCCACACTGACGCCCAGCATCCGGACCTCCCCTTCCTCGCCGGACAGCAGAATGATCTGGCGGTGAAGGAAAAAAAGCGTTCCAAGGCAGAGCAGGCACAGAAGCAGATTGCCGGTGATGGAATAGCCGCTGATTCCGTTTAAGCTGCCCATGATCCAGTATTCGATGGAGGAAAGCTGCCTTTCCGGGTCGGCGGTCAGCTTCAGGCACATCAGCGCCGTCTGGGCCAGGGAATGAACGGCAATCCCGGAAAGGACAATGGTGCTGTTTTTTCCGGTTTTATCGAGGGCAGAAAGCCCCAGCACGATTACGACGGCTGCCAGTGCGCCCGCAAAGGAGGCGGCGGTCACGGCTCCTGCTCCGGAAAGAAACAGGATGCCCGCCGCCGCGCCCGCGCTGGCGCCGGAGGATACGCCGATAATATCGGGAGATGCCAAAGGATTGCGGAAGATTGTCTGATAGACAAAGCCCGCCACGCCCAGCGCAAAGCCGCCAACAGCGCCAACCAGGGTCCTGCTCACCCTGAGAGTCCCAAAAACCCGCCATTGCATCGCATCGCCGTCCATAAGCGCCCGGAGGGATAAAGGGTATTTCCCCACGAATAAGCTGAGGATGGTCAGGATGAGCAGCATAGCCGCGCCCAGGACACACAGCCGTTTAGCTTTCACTGTAAACGAAGCCATAGAAGGTTTCATAATATTCGTCGATCAGCGCTGCGCAGTCTTCCTGGGAACACAGATCGGGATGCAGGATGCCGGAAAGCCATACGGCGCCCAGAATGCCGCTGGGCACGGGGCTGTCCCAGGCCTCGGCGTCGCCGGGCATTTGATAGACGTTGCCACATTTGACGGCGTCGCAGCCGGCAAGGTTTGGATCGGCGAGGACGTCCTCTACGCTGTAATCCGCATCGGAGGCGAGAATGATGTATGCGGGATTCCACGCCAGCAGCTGTTCGTAGCTGACCTTCGCCCAGTAGGGATCGGTGAGATTGCCTGCCACATTTGTGCCGCCTGCCAGGCGGATCAGGTCGGACTGGTACATGGCATCGGTGGCAACGGACAGCATATCGGAGTTACCCGCCAGATAAACGCTGGGAGCCTCTGCGCCTGCCAGAGTCTGTGAAAGACGTTCCCTTTGGACGTCGGTAAAATGCAGAAGGGCCTGGGCCTGTGTCCCGGTATCGGTTGCGGCTCCGATCAGGAGAATCATTTCTTCCAGCAGCGCCTGGTCCTCAGGATTTACCAGCAGGACCGGTATGCCCAGCTCCTCCAGTGTCCCGGCGGCATTTTGCAGCCTGAGGGGAAGGATGACCAGATCCGGTTCCAGCGCCGCACAGCCCTCCAGGTCAAATTCCTTGGCGGAGCCTACGCTCGGCAGGGTGGTAAGCGCAGGGGCGCTGCGCCTGTAAATGGCGCGCTTGTCCGCTTTTGCTTCGATGCCGACCAGCTTTTCCTCCAGATCCAGGGCGATCAGAAGGCTGGTGGAGATATAGTAGCCGCTGACCAGTTTTTGGGGCTCCTTCTCAATCGTCACGGTGCGGCCGCCCTGGTCGGTGAGGGTGACAGGGTAGTGCCCTTGATTTTCTGCCGGTTCGTCGGAAGCGTCAGTCCCGGAAACGGCGTTTGCGGAATCGTCATTTGCGGAATCGTCATGCCCCGGGACGGGTTCGGCAGATGCGTCAGAAACAGAGGCTTCCAAAGCATTGTCGGGACCCTGGGTATCCGTTTCTGGCGCTTTGGCGCTGCCGCAGGCCGCAAGAAGCAATGACAGGATCAGAGCGGGCGCAAGGGAAAATATTTTTTTCATAAGCGTCTCCTTTTCGTTATAGTTTTAAAAATACAACGTTACAATTATAGCAAGTTATCTTTTCAAAAGCAAGATGTACTGTTATAATGGAGATAGTCCTGTAACAGTTCAGCCAGGTCTGCGCGTTCACCGCGCAGACCGTGAGAAATCGTGCCGGTAGCAGGCATTCGCCCCATCGCGAAGCGATTTTCATGGGCGAATGCCGTAACAGTGGTTACTGGTCACAGAGTGAACAGTTATGAACCTTAAGGCGGAAGGAGTAGTTGTCGTGATAGAGATACAGAAATATGTCCGTGCCCAAAGTCTGGAGGAAGCGTATCAGCTGAACCAGAGCCGGCAGAACCGAATCCTCGGCGGCATGCTGTGGCTGAAAATGGGAGAGGGAAATGTGAATACCGCGATCGACCTGTGTGAGCTGGGTCTTGATACGATTGAGGAGTCAGAGGAGCAGTTTTCCATCGGCGCGATGGTGACTTTACGTCAGATCGAGCTTCACAGGGGGCTTGATACATACGCGCAGGGCGCTGTGGCTGCCGCGGTGAAGGATATTGTGGGCGTGCAGTTCCGCAACCTGGCGACCGTGGGGGGCAGCCTGTGGGGGCGTTTCGGCTTTTCCGATGTGCTGACGGTTTTTCTTGCCATGGAAAGCTATGTGGAATTGTATCCGGGCGGCGTCGTTCCCCTGGAACAATTTGCGGCAATGAAGTATGACAATGACGTTCTGGTGCGCCTGATCGTGAAAAAAACGCCCGGAGATTTCAGATACAGAGCGATGCGGAATCAGCGCACGGATTTTCCGGTGATCGCCTGCGCCCTGTCCCGGCTCAACGGGGAATACCGGGCTGTGATCGGCGCGCGTCCGGCAAAGGCGATGGTGATCCGGGACGACCAAAAGCTGCTTGCATGCGGACTGACAACGGAGGGGATCCGGGCTTTTTCCGGTTATGTGGCAAAGTCTGCCCCCACCGGCAGCAATGTCCGGGGCAGCGCTGCCTACCGTACCCGGCTGATTGAAGTGCTCGTGCAACGGAATCTGCAGGAAATGGGGGGAATGGGATAATGGAAATCAGGATAAAGCTGAACGGAAAAAATGTGACCGATCATATAGAAGCGGATCTTTTGCTCATCGATTTTCTGCGCGGCCATGGCTGCTACAGCGTGAAGCGCGGCTGTGAGACCGCCAACTGCGGGCTATGTACAGTGCTGATGGATGAAAAGCCTGTTCTTTCCTGCGCGGTGCTGGCGGCAAGGGCGGATGGACATGCGGTGTGGACACTGGAGGGACTGCAGGAGGAAGCGGAGCGCTTTGCAGGGTTTATTGCCGACCAGGGGGCCGATCAATGCGGCTTCTGCAATCCGGGCTTTGTGATGAATACCATCGCGCTGCTGCGGGAAAATCCCGATCCCTCTGATGATGAGATCCGCGCTTTTCTGGCGGGAAATTTGTGCCGCTGCTCCGGTTATGACGGGCAGCTGCGGGGCATCCGCAATTATTTAGACAGCCTGAAGCGGCAGGAGGGAGATATCCATGGAGCATAAGGAGTATAAGTCCGTCAATAAGTCCGTCCGTAAAAAGGACGCCATGCAGCTGCTTTTGGGAAAGCCCGTCTATATGGAGGATATCACCCCTGACGGCGGACTGACGGTCATGCTGCTGCGCAGCCCCCATGCCAATGCCCTGGTGAAAAAAATTGATACCGGGATTGCCAAAAAGGCGCCCGGCGTGGTGGATATTTATACCTGGGAGGACGTGCCCTCCAACCGGTTTGCCATTGCGGGACAGACCTATCCGGAGCCGTCTCCCTATGACCGTCTGATCATCGACCGTCATGTGCGTTTTGTGGGGGATGTGGTCGCCATCATCGCCGCGGAAACAAAAAAGGCGGCCCAAAAGGCGATGAAGCTGATCCGGGTGGAGTATGAAGTGCTGGAAGCGGTCCTGGATTTTCGGACGGCAAAGGACAACCCCGTTTTGGTTCATCCTGAACAGGACTGGTATCCGCCCTGTGAGGTGGGAGGGAATAACCGGAGGAATCTGGTCGCCAGCGGTACCGATTCCCGGGGAGATGTGGACGCGGTTTTGGCGGACTGCGATATTCTCATCGACCGTACATATCATACGAAGGCGTTCAATCAGGCGATGATGGAAACCTTCCGGGCCTATACGGACCTTGACCGCTATGGGAGGCTCCATGTGGTGTCCTCCACGCAGATCGTGTTTCACTGCCGCCGCATTCTGTCCCGGGCGCTGGGCATTCCCAAGAGCAAAATCCGGGTGGAAAAGCCCCGGATCGGCGGGGGCTTCGGGGCCAAGCAGACGGCGGTCTGCGAGGTTTATCCCGCCTTTGTCACGCTGAAAACCGGGAGAGCCGCCAGACTGGTCTATAGCCGCAGGGAAGCCCAGATCGCGGGCTCGCCCCGGCATGAGATGGAGATCCGGGTGCGGCTGGGAGCGGACAGGGACGGCAGGATCCGGGCGCTGGATTTATATACGCTGTCCAATACCGGCGCATACGGGGAGCATGGTCCTACCACCGTCGGGCTGTCCGGTCATAAATCCATTCCCCTGTATACCGGCGGTCTGGAAGCCCACCGGTTCAGCTATGACGTGTGTTATCCCCAATTAGCAGGAACAACCACACTCAATAGCGGGCGGCGTTCGTCAAAAAATATTTATGAAATTATTAAGAACCTCCCCGGCTGGGGCAGGTCATTTTCTGACCTGCTCCACTTCCGGGATTGGTTTCAGATTAAAATGAATTTCAATAGAAATGTGTCTTGTCTTATCGCTGTCTATTTCTTCATGGACAACGATTTCTTTAACCAGCTTGTTTAATACTGCCGCATCCAGTTCTGCGATGTCTGCATATTCCTGAATGACGGCTATCCACTGCCTTGCGCTGTTTACAAGCTGGATTTCGTCAGCTAACTTTTTCTTTTCTTCGCTGACTTTTGCCTTTAATTCTTCCTGCTCCTTCTGTGTCTTTTCCAGCATCAGGTTAAAATTCTGCTCATTGATGCGTCCGGCAGCCATATCCTCATACAGACGCAGCATCATCTTTTCCAGTATATCTATACGTTCTTCATCTTTGGCAAGGGAACGTTCCATTGCCTCCCTCTGCCCTTTTTGTTCGGCTTCGCAGGTGTCGGAGAGCTTCCCTGCAACTGCTTTGCCGTCCACCAGCGCCATCTTAGCGCACTCCCGGATTTTGTTCAGCACAAGGGCATAAAGCGTGTCATACTCTACCCGGTGCTGGGTGCAGTGTGTTTTCCCAAAGGCATTGTAAGTCTTGCAGGAATAAATCCGTTTGGGGAACTTCTCATGCGTTGTTCTGATAGTCAGTGCCTTTCCGCACTCCCCACATTTCACCAGCCCTGCAAACAGGCTGATTTCCCCGGATTTCCCCGGACGCTGGCGTGATTTCAGTTTTTCCTGCACGATGTTGAAGTTCTCCCTGTCAATGATGGCTTCATGCTGTCCCTCCACTACAATCCATTCCTCCGGCTTTTTATCCCCGATAGTGCCGATTTTAAATTTATAGTGCGCCTTCTGTGATGCGATTGCCCCAGTATAAACAGGATTCATCAAAAGTTCCTTGATTACGGAAAAATCCCACACGAACTGTCCGTTTACAGGGTCTTTTTTCTCCCATTTTGTGCGGATATTCCGCAGCCCTCTTTTACGGTTCCACCATGTAGGGCAGGGGATTTGGTTTTCTTCCAGCCTGCGCCGGATATAGTTGGGTCCGTGCCCTTCCAGTGCGTAACTGAAAATCTGACGCACAACCGGGGCTGTTTCCTCATCCACAAGAAGATGGTTTTTGTCCTCCGGGTCTTTTTTGTAGCCGAAAGGGGCAAGACAGCCAGTAAACTGTCCTTTCTGCGCTTTCAGCAGGTAGGAGGAATGTACCTTTTTGGAAATGTCTTTGCTGTACATCTCATTCAGGATATTTTTAAACGGGGCGATGTCGTTATTATCCTTCATGGTGTCAATGCCGTCATTCATGGCAATGTAGCGCACACCGTTCCGGGGGAAGAAGTCCTCAATCAATATGCCTGTCTGTAAATAGTTTCTCCCCAGCCTGCTTAAATCCTTCGTGATTACAAGGTTTACCTGCCGCCGCTCAACAGCTTTCAGCATCCGCTTCAGGTCAGGGCGTTCCATATTTAAGCCTGTATACCCATCGTCCTGATAGACCGCAGCGACCTCCCAGCCCTGCCGTTCGCAGTATTTTTCCAGCATGTCACGCTGGTTGGCGATACTGGCGCTTTCCCCCTGTAAATCATCGTCTTTTGATAACCTACAGTAGATTGCCGCACGAAAACCGCCGGCAGGTGCCATATCTGTCATTTCATAATCCATTCCGTTCATCATAGCCATTTACCCGCACAGTCCAGACGGCTGGCTCTTTTGAACCTCACTGTCATTATACACTGTATCTTGTGATTTTACAAGAAAATCTTTTGAAATATTTTTACTATAAACATTTTCACTGTGAATATTTTCACTGCCTTTATCATGGTATTTCCCGGCATATTTCTGTGCAATCAGGCTCACAAACACTTCCGTTGCGTCCAGTTCCCCGTCAAATACAGCAGTTACATTGATACTTGTTTTATTTTTTGCCATATGCATTACCTCCATAAAGAAAGCCAGACAAAGGGAATCAGCAACGAAGTCCGGCAACGGACACCGTAAAACCTGCAATCTAATGTCTGGCTTGTTATTTTTACTTTTTCTATTTTCTTTGAATTTTTTGTTGCTTTCGTTGTCAGTAGTTAAAAAATAACAACAAAGCCTGTAAATATCAGCATTTCCGGGCAGGAGAGAAGCGGATTTCCTGGCAACGAACCCGACAACGAAGTGACAACCTGCCCGGCAACCAACGCTTAAAATTAATCCAGCCACTCCTCTGGCATTCCCATCTGCCTGGCTTCTTCCACTGTCAGTTCCGAAAAAACAGTTTCGTTGCCGGGCGGTTCGTTGCCGGAATCCGTCATGCGTTCCCAGCCTTTCTGTCTGCCATACCCGTCAAACGCCCTCGGATTGGAAAAATACCGCCAGCCTGTGACCGCCGTATTCATAATCTCGTTAATATCGTGAATCTGCCAGCGTTTCGGCTCATCATATTCATGGTGCAGGGCTTCCCGGTAAAGCTGTTTGGAGCACACTTGATTTCCACGGTAATTTTCCAGAAAGCCGATAATCATTCCCGCCTCCGTATCCTCCGGCATAAAGTCTTTCTGCACTTCCACAAGTTTTCTCTGTACAGGCTTGCTGAATTTCATGGAATACCGCCCGCTTCGGTAAATCTCCATCGCTTCTGCCCATACCTGCAAAAGATATGCCCTTGAAGCGTCCTCCTCCTCTAAGATATGTACCTCGGCATCCTCCGGGCAGACCATCACAGGCAGAAACCGCCGGTTCCCTGCACGGTCAAGGGGCAGAAAGTCCAGCCTGTTTGACGTGCCGCCGAACACGCACTGCCGCAGCCTGTCCTTTGGCTGTGATTCATAAGGCGTGCGGTACGTTTCCTTCTGCCTGCTGATAAAAGAGCGGATTTCCTCAATGCTCTTTGCACTGCTGGTGGCAAGCATCTCCGACATCTCGATAATCCAGTGCCCCTGTAATTTCGTGAACACCTTGTCATCGTCCAGCTTCTTTAAATCGTCGCTGAACCATTCGTCTTTTATCGCCAGCAAACGGAAGAAAGTAGATTTTCCAGCCCCCTGTCCGCCCACAAGACAGAGCATTTCCTCATATTTTGAACCGGGCATAAATACACGCCGGACTGCGCCCAGCAGAAAGTGCTTCAGCATTTCCTCCACATAGTCATCCGCATCAGCTCCTAAAAAATGGTGCAGGCATGAGCGGATACGTGGCGTTCCGTCCCATGCAAGCCCTTTTAAGAAGTCCTGAATCGGGTGGTAGCAGTTCTCATTTGCCACAATCGCCAAGGCATTTTGTATCTTTTTTTCACTGGTGATTCCATAGTTTTCCTCGAAATAAAGGAGCAGGTATTTTATATCCGTATCGGTAAGTGTGCTGGTGTTTCTGCGCCACCCAACATCCCGGACAATATCAATCCGTTCCGTCAGGAGATTGAAACGGACTGCCCCCTTTAAGAGCGGATCGCACTGGAACACAGTCTTGCAGTTTGCGATTGTATTCGCCGTCTGCCCCTTCTGCGTGGTATCAAGGCTTTCTCTAACCTCACCGACTGTCATTGCCGGGGCGAGCATATCCGCTGCGTTCATCACGGCCTGCCTTGCGGCAGGCGGCAAGTCCTGAAATCCGTTCCCCAATCCGCATCACTTCCTTTCCATATCCCCTTATCAGTTCTGCCTTTTCTTCCGCTGTGCCAGTCAGAAGGATATCCAGCAGATACTCGATGTATGTCTGCTTCTGTAAAGCCTCCACAAACAGGGGATTCCATTCCTCCTCCGGCTCTTTCGGCGCATATTCTGTTTTCCATTTTTCCAGCAGATGATTGTAGTCCGATAAAATTCGGAAACACTGTAACCCTGCCTGTTTAAACCGCAGTTCCTCCGATAATTTCTTTTTTACAGGATGTGGAGAAGCCCGCCCTTTGCTGTCATAGTCAATCCCAAAATCAGCCGCCAGCTTCACAGCCGCCCCAAGACTGTTCAGCCCGTACAGCTTTGCGGCAAAATCAATTACATCGCCGTCCTCCTGACAGCCGAAACAGTGGAAGCGTTTATCCACTTTCATGCTGGGATGCTTATCATCATGAAAAGGGCAGCAAGCCATGCCGTTTCTGTTTATCCTGATTCCATACATCTCCGCAGCCTGTCTTGCTGTCACGTTTTCTTTTACCGATTCAAATACATTCATGTCATTTCCTTTCTGAAAATCGGGCAGGGGAGTGACCTTCTCCACTGCCCGCCGCGCCGGGCGCATGCTGCATCAGCAGCTAAGTTCCTCATGCGCCCGTGTGCATAAAAAAAGCAGATGCCATCTCCATAAAGAAAAGCAAATGCTTTAAATTTCCATATCCTTTTTTATTGTCGGGCGTATGTGTTCCATACGCTCCCGGTTCAAACAGTCTGCTTCCATTTTTCCCCTTGCAAGCCTGTCCTTAATGGATTCCCTCGCTTTCTCCCTGACCTGTTCAAGATTTTTCTGCCTGTGTTCCGGCTCCTGCAAAGTATTCGTAACTTTTTGCACGGTGGCTTTCGCAGATTTTATAAATTTTTCTTTCAATGCTCCCAAACGCCTTACCGCATAATCCCGCAGCTTTTTGTCAGCAGTACGCTCCGGCGCTGACAGCCATCTGGAATAATCATCAAGGATTTTTATATCCTCTTTCTGGGTTTCCTGCCGGACGGTATTGGCAACAGCCTCACAGGCTTTTTCATACGCCTGCTCCGCCACTTCGTCAACCAGCGTTTCCACCTCTGTAAGTTTCATTGTGACATCTTCAAGTGCAGAATGTTTTTTCATAATTGCGGCATTTTTCTCCGCAATAATTTTATCCTGCTTTTCAATTACTTTTACCCTTTGAGATAGAGTATTTTCTGCCTTCTGGATTTTCTTCGCCTGTTCCTCTATTGCCTGTTCATTTTCGGAAAGAATATCTTTCTGCACAGAGATTGTATCTTTCTGTTTTTCAATGATAAAATCCTGTTTCTCCAGATAGCCCCTGCCGCCATAAGTCGGTTTCATCTGTAAGTGGAGATTTTGCTTTTCACAGATACGGAAAAGCATCTTCCGGCATTCCGCATCAAAGGTCTGTTTGCGGTTGTTGTTCCTGCCTTTTTTCTTGTCGGGATTGGGTAATGGTACGCCTAATTCTTCAAGTGCTTTTTCCTGTTGGGGACACAGTTCTCCGTAATTATTTTTGCAGTCAAAAACGTGCCTTTCATGGATATGCGGAGTACCTTCGTCAAGATGTAATGCCCAGTCTAAGATGTGTACATGAGTGCCGAATTTTTCTTCCATTTCTGCAAAAAATTCTGTTGCAATCTTGGCTAACATTTCTCCTGATATGGATTCATCAACTGTGCCGATTTGATAAATGCTTTCTTCGGGACACGTTTTATTATTTGTGAGTAAATCTGTCACTGTCCGATTGCGCTCGGTGTGTCTTGTTTTTTCGTTCCGCTCATTCTGCGCCTGTATGTGGTCTGCGTAATGTTCAAAATAGTAAAGCTGTTCAATCTTTTCAAAAGAGTAATCATTTTCTTTGTCATGCTCCCTTATTTTTGCAGAAGAAAATCCGGTGTAACAGTCCCAATAAATATTTTGATTTGCCCTGCCCGCATCAATATGCTCACTGTTTTCAATGTCAAATCTGCGGTCATTATGTTTGGGATTGTAAACGCCGTTTTTTCCGGCTCTGCCGTTATGCCTTGTCAGTTTCATTCAATCGTCTTTTCCCCCTTCGTTCAATTTTCTAATCGACGGAAACTGCCTGTTCCCTGCACGCAGGGGACAGGGCAGTTCCGCTCATTTTCTCCCAAAGCGGAGCTTGGGAGAAAGGCAGCTTTGCTGCCAGTCCTGCCGATTCCAGCGTCAGGCAATACCCAGTACGGAGCGACGCAAGCATCACTCCTACTGGGCAATGGCTGCCGCCCTTGACCTGCACAGGGAAGCTTCGCTCCCTGTACCCTTCTCAAAGAATGCTAAGTACCAGTTGCACTTGTCCAGCACCGACCAAAGTGGAGCATAGACCTTGCCGCCCTCTGTACTCTCGCCACAGGCTAATTCTCTTTACCATTCCTGAAAATGGCTCGGTCAAAATTCCTGCGTTTTTGCAAATTCCCTGTCGGAAATTTTTGCAAAAGAAAAGCCAGTTTACGATATACTTTCACTGAAAGTTTTTCGATAACTGGCTGTTTCATTTGTCCTGTATCATATTTAGTTTTTCAATAAAAAAGCAGCAGCGTTTTTTATGTTGCCACTGCCCAAAATATTTGCGTTGAAATGATTTATGTCATCTCGATAAACTGGAATTTGTCTATTTGCTTTTCCGCTTTACATCGTCCATTTCTGCAATAAGTTCAGCTAACGGACGATATTCACCGCCCCACCATTCAAAGACGTGCATGCCTTCATCTTCAAGTACTGATTCTGTAAGTGTCATATCAGTCTTGTAGGTTCATCTAACTATCGCACCCCGTTCTTTCCCTCGGATGCTTTTTCCCAGTATTATGATACTCCCGATTCGAGTATTTCTATTCTCGGAACGTCACAGTCTATCTCCATCCACGCCCCGGTAGGAAGTATAGTCATAGGCGTTCTGTGAATGTAATCCACATTTTCCAATATGACCATGTCCGGTCTGTGAACTTCCTTACAGATAACCTTTATGATTGTTTCCTCATTGTCCTCATCCAGAGGGCCTGTGGTCACAGCTTTCGCCTTATCAAAAACTCCGGCCGCGGCAAATGCACGAAGTTGATGTAATCCGGCTAATTTACTGCCGTAAATGCTATCGTGTTCCAACGCGATAATGGAATCTTCCCATATATCGGGACCGGGGAAATACTTCGTTCCCATTATTTGCCAAAGAGGGCCTCCGCAAACCGCGATAACATGGCCTCTGACCCTTCCGACCCCCTGCAATACCTTGTAGCCGGTTCCGGGTGTCCAGGGAATTATATCTTTCGGATCATCAATCTCATCATTATCCAAAAAGCGTTCATATTGAACTTCTTTCGAACCCTCTTTGACGGTGTATGTTGTAGTCCAGTCAATCGGTGTGTTCTTTTCCGCAGGTTTAATTTCGCCGATTACCTCATTTGAAAACAATGTCCGTCTGATTGCCGCTTCCGTATACTCATCAAGTTTCCCTGGCTGTGCGAGTGGGGTCAGAACAGTGGGACCGTAATAAGCACGGACACCTGCATATGCAAAAACAGCCATCCATGTAGCAATATCGGAAAAACCCATAAATACCTTGGGATGATCATGAATGATCTGCGAATCAATATACGGAAGAACACGATAGGAATCATCTCCACCCTGATTACAGATAATCCCTTTGATGGAATCATCCTTCAAAGCCCACATCAAATCCTCGGCTCTTTTCTCAGGATGCTCATAAAGATACTCGCTCCCTCTAAGCGCATTGGGAGTTTCAACAACTTTTACATTAAAGATTTTTTCGAATCTCCTTTTACCCAGCATATACCGAGGAATCATATCTTCATCCCCGGCACGGCCACCTGAAATTGAAATAAATGCTACTGTATCACCCTCGTTCAATTTGGGCGGAATGATTAGATTTTTCATTTTGCTTCCTCCTTAAACTTCAATTTGTTTTCGGATTTATTATACATCTATTCACCACTTTTTGGAATACCCGATTATATTTTGGGTAAGAGAATGTATATGCGATTTAGCTCCGCAAATCCCCTCTGCCTTACCCGCATAATCAGCCCCGCATTTTCCAGTTCATTCAGTGAACGCTTAACTGTCATCTCACACCGGGAGAGTTCAGCAGCAAGCTGCCTGACAGGAAAATATACAAACAGGATTCCGTTCTCATCTTCCAGCTTTTTTGTGAGCATAGCATCCAGCATCTTGCAGTACATTACCTTTGCCGTGCTG
>CAJUEL010000060.1 GCA_910585455.1 uncultured Eisenbergiella sp.
GGAATAGCCGGTCATTTTGTGGAATTTCCCGCTCCGGATAATGCGGCTGGAAACAGCCTGTGTCCTCTGCCCGCCCATCGTCCCGCGTCCCCCCTGTTCCGTCTGTCCGACCGGTCTTTCTCCCCACTCCGTGAAAAGTAACCTCACAAATTATTTTTCCGTTTCCACCACACGCCTAGCCAGCAGAACAAGAATCCCGTGCATGTCCTCAATGAACTCCTCCGGCAAAATGCCGCTCCCCTCCTGCAGCCACCGCGCGATGGCGCTCAAAAATCCGTCGCAGAAAAATGCCACATAAAAATCCTTTTTCACATTCCTCGCAAACACATGCTGCACATAAGAAGCGATGAGCGGACGCTGCGTCTCAAAAAAATATTCCTTAAAGGAATTCTGTCCCTCAACCCGCAGGGCATTGCAGTAAAATTCCCTCTCCGCATAAAAATAACGGCACAAATCATCCAACAGTCCCCACTCGGTTTCATAAGCGCCGGGGTCAATCCTGCCAACGAAGTCCTCCGCAAAAATCCAGTTCATCAGGTCATATTTGTCCTTGAAATGATAATAGAAGCTCTTCCGGCTCATGCCGCATTCCTCACAGATATCTCTCACACTGATTTTGAGAAACGGCTTTTGGGCCATCAGCTTTTTCATGGCTGCCGCAAGAGCCTTTTTTGTAATGTCGGAATCAGGCATTGCTTCTTTTCCTCCAACAGAATCATACGAAAATATCTATAGCACAGACGCCAGCACCACGCTCATCGCCACGCCCGCCGCAGTCGCCAGCAGCGCGCCCGCAAGCGTATACCGGGTTTTCGTGACCTTCGCCGCCATGAAATAGACAGACATGGTGTAAAAACAGGTTTCCGTACAGCTCATCATAATCGAAGTAATCAGCCCCATCCTGGAATCTGTTCCATAGGTTTTAAAAATATCCAGTACCAGCCCCGTCGCCGCAGACGAGGAAAATAGCTTGATAAAAATGAGCGGCACAAGATCCGCCGGCAGCCCGATTCCTTCCGTCAGCCTGCCCGCCAGCCGTCCCAAAAAACCCAAAAAGCCGGAGGCGCGCAGGATCCCCACCGCCATCATCAGCCCGATCAGCGTCGGCATGATCTGTATGACAGTCCGAAATCCGTCAGCCGCCCCCTTTATGAAATCCTCATATACATTGCTCCCGTTGACCAGACCATATGCGACGATATAAAAAATCAACGCCGGAATGATAATCGCTGAAATATGTGCCAGAACATTTGCCATAGAACGCTCCCGCATGTCTTTCTCTTTTTATCCTATTCCGCCCGGTCCGCGCATAGAACCGCACACACACATGAAATATATAAACGTTCTATATTGAGAAAGCGCAGCCATTCCCAGGCTCATTGATCTCATCCCTTGTCAGAGGCAGAAGCAGCGGCGTCACTGTACAAAAAGTATAGCGGAAATAACAGCGCTTTTCAACAAAATATTTGATAAACCGACCGGATATGCTAAAATAAAGTAACAGTGCAGACCTGGCGCTTTGAGCTGCTGCGCACGCTCACCGGGGACAGGAACCAAAAGACCGCAGAAGATCCCGATTTCCTGCCTGCGTCCGCGCCGACTGGCTGTTAAGCGATGCTGCCATCAGCCAAAAAATAGCACAACTATTACAGCTATCCGAAAAGTGTAAAGGAGAATCATTATGAAAAATATGAATACTTTAAAGGATATGCGAAAAAGCGCAAAAATAACAGTAGCTGGAGCGGCTGCTGCAGCCGCCGCTTCCTGCACAATCCCTATTCCGGTTGCCGATACTTTTATCCTGATTGGCGAGCAGATTGCCATGATGGGAGCCATAGGTACAATATACAATCTAAGCTTTGAGAAAAAAACGCTACAGCTATTGGTTTTTGGTGCGCTTGGAACCAATGGAGCGGCCTTTATTGGAAAAAGTATCGTGAGTAACGCGTTTAAGTGTATTCCGGTAATTGGAAGCGCAATTGGAGGCGCAATATCGGCGAGCACAGCGGGAGTATTGACTTTTGCATTGGGAAACGCATTTATTGAATTGTGCGAAGCCGTAAAAAAAGAAGCCCTGTCAGAAGAGGACATCACAAAGGGAACGGGGCGCGATACTTTTCTGAAAATACTAAAACAAAACCTGAAATCAGAGAAAAGAAAGAATAAGCACAGCCATAATAAAGACTCTTCTTCTGATAACTTACAGGATAATACTGATATATTATTATCAAAGATTACTATCAGCAAAATCGATCAAATGGAAAAGTATGATAATGCCTTTATCATCATCAGGTATGACAATGAACCCATTTGTTCTATCATTCTAAAAATGAAAGAATATCGGGGAAACGAAAAAAAAGCCGTGTTATTAGGCGCAGATATGGAGAAAGCCTACCGGGGGAAGCACATTTTTTCCTACGCGATCAGGCAAATCGCTCAGATGTGTCCTGTTGAAATCCCTTTAAAAAAGGTTCTCCCCGAATATAAAGATATGGTAAACCATCTTCTGACCTTTGATAATGTACTGGCCGGATAATAAAAATTTGTTTTTACTTTATATAGCTGCAACAAAGAAAAACTATCAAAATACGAAAATAGAGGATGACACTATGATATATGAAAGACCAGAAGGAAAAGGATTTTGCATAATCAAGAAATCATGCGCTGCAAATATGGATGGCGAAAGAGGTATTTTAGTATGGGATTATTTTATATTTAATGAAATTACTTTTGTGAGTGACGGGTCAAAAAACGTGAAATCTCTATTTTGCAGTTGGAGTGATGCGAAAACAGAAAAGACATTTAATGACTTATGTAAAATATATCAAATAACAGACAAAAGCGATCGCAAAAAAGATTTGAACGAAGATCAAAAATTATCTGAAAACGAGTCACTCCCTGTCGATTTATCGAAAATTACGCTCGCCGGTCTGGAAGCAATGGAAAACCAGGAATCAGTCTGTATCAACATCCGATACGCAGGTAATTTGATTGGCTATATGAATTACAGGTTCAAAGCATATGGCGAAATTGATAAAAGAGCACTTCTTTTTGATGCAGTAATTGAGACGAATTATCGTGGAAAGCATATATTTTCGCATGTGATAAAACAGCTGGCAAATATGTATCCCATCTCAATCAGTGTAAAAAATTTTCCAGAAGAATACAAAGACATGGCAAAGCATCTTATAACATTTAATAATGTATCAGCCGAAGCGTGAGGATATCTTTATATGAGCGAATACATTTTAGGGTCGTTTAATATGTTCAAATTTGCAAGGCAAAGCGGACCCGAGGTAAAAAAATCCTACAGCAGGATAGCGGCCATCATTCGTGATGCAAAATTTGATATTGTTTCAATGCAGGAAGTATTCAGCGAGGAGGCGGTCAGGGAACTGGTTTTCGTCTTGAACAACGGAGCCCAGGGTCCGTGGCAGTGTTCCTGGGATGAGCCCAAAAAAACCACCAATAAACAGGCGCGTGAAGGCTATGCCTTCGTCTGGAACACCAGAAGATTGGACAAAGCAGCCACCAGACTGGAAAATGGCTCAATACGCATATTTGAACCGCAAATTATCAATCAATACAAAAAAGAAATCATCAGGACAGGGAAAAAAGGGCTTTTGAGAAATCCCTTTTACGGTCGTTTCGCGCCAAGAAACGCGCAGGGCGAATCCCATCAATTTGAACTAAGAATTATTAACGCGCACATTATGTACTCAAAATCCGTGGATGACAGAGAAATATATGACCTGGCGGATGTGGAAATGAGGAAAAATGAGTACACGCTGCTATCACAGGTTATTTTATCCAAAATAGATTTAAAAAGGTATGGCCTGGATGACGTGAAAACTCACTTAAACGCATATACCATACTGATGGGCGACTATAACCTGAACATAGACAATTGCCCCATAAGTATCGGAACGAACCGAAATCCGCCTCCGTATTTACCAGCCTCAGGAAGAAATTTTATAACGTTATTGTCTGATGGAAGGCAGCAACGGGAAATCGTCACAATCCAGGACGAAAAAACATCCCTGATCAGATTGCCGCAAGACCCCGCCATGGATAAAAAATACATCGGGGAAGCTCACTATAGAAACAATTACGATCATTTCACCTTCGACAGCAGGAAATTCCGGGCTTACAATTTGAACGCGAGCGCACATAGAATAAACGTCATTGAGGACAACCCCCAATATGGAATTAATGTCCCGATAAGCAACTATTTTCAAGGGGACTTTAGAAAATATCATGATGAGGTATCCGACCATCTGCCAGTCATGATGAAAATTTCAATTAATCCAAGGAGGACAAGAAGAAATGAGCTATAACGAGCAGGATATTGCCCAGGCGCTGCTGCAATTAATTGAAAAAACAAAGAGTAAAGAAAATTTGACCGAAGACCAGAAGAAAAAAGCTGCCTATGCATTGAATCTATGCACGGTTTCCGTTTCCCAGATCATTGATTATGACGATATCACTGTCCTGGAACAGGAGTATGAAGCGGTGCTGAATAACCTTAACCTGCAACAGATGCCTAAGGATCAGGCGTTATTAAATATTCTGAATCATCTGCTGGATACAATCACATTTTTCAGAATTCAGGAAGGAGACAAAAAATTTATTGACAGACGTTATCAGCACCATATTAAAAACGCAATATGGGAGTCTATCCCGGGTTTGAGCATTTTCACCACTTTGAATCCGCTCAATATTGCGACTACGGTCGGGTTAAGTTATATGAATTACCGCAAGAGAAAGGCAAGCTACATTTTAGAGCGGGACTACGATAAGTGGAATCTGGAGAGAGCGGCGATTGATCAGCTAAACAGTCTACAACGGGAGCTTTTTGACACATCGTGGAGACTTGCCGATACCTATCATTTTGATGATAAATTCCGTCTGACAGAAAGACAGATAAAACAGTACAACGAGATTTTAAAGGACCCAAACCCGGCCCGGAGATACGAACGGCTTGCTTCCATCAAAGATAATTTTTGCGCATATCCGCCATTCTGGTATTTCCTTGGTCATGCGGCAATGGAGGTTATGGCAGATACGGATAGTCTCGATAAAAATCAGCGGAACAGGCTTATCAGCAAAGCGCAGGAGGCATTTGACCAATTATTGGATAACCGGCTATATAACATATTGCGGGAGGATCCTGTCATTTCTGCCTGCGCTCTGGAATACATCGATACTCTCGATGCCCAAAGGGATAAGGAAAAAATCAGCCGGCTGTTGGAAAAGGCTCTTGAAATGTCCGGCAACGCTTTTGATATATGGGAATTATGCGCGCTGGCATATCTCAAAATAGATGATTTCAAAAAGGCATGTGAGCTGCTGCGCCGTCTGGTAAACGAAGATTACAATACAGAAGTAAATGTCCAGTTACTCAGCAGCCTGTATATGAAGATATACGTATGTACAGCTAATGAAAATGACAGCGCATACGCGCTTGAACATTATCGTTTATTGGCGCGGAGAACTACAGATTATTATCTGTTCCCCATTCCTAAGGAACGCACAGCAATGGGATATGAAGAAAGCCAGCAGGATTTTATAAACCTGAAAAAGCATGACATAAAAAGGCGTTATGGCATGGTCTTGCTTAAGTACATCGCTATATCCCAATTGCAGTTTGAAAATTTGTATAAGAACTATTTTCATAATCAGTTTCCCGACCCGCGGGACATCATCTCATTTTTTAATGGCATATTAAAAAGCGTTTATCAGCTCCCAGGCGTCTCTATACCTGTACAAAAGGATGTGCTAAAGCTTATTTCCATCGCTCTGGAAGCCCATAGAAAACAGTTTATATGGGATCAAAAAGAAAGAAAGACCGCTCAGATTGATCCCAACCTCTTTAACACAATCCTGTATCCGGCATTTAATCAAATCGGAAACAGTATCAGCGCCTACATCGACATGGCCCAAAGCCTTTCTGAACTTTCTGAAATGGAAAACGGGCTAAGCGAATTTTGTCAATCGACAGAAATAGAAGAGCCGGAGCTTATCAGGCACAAAGAAGCGGAATCAATGGATTTAAAGCTTCTGGATATTACAGTATTTGGCAAGCTATCGGAGAAATGCAAAGCAGAAGCAAAGCAATACGCACAGGTGGAAGCAGTTTTAAAAGCTTATCCGAAAATCATTTTAAAACAGAATACGTGCAAAAACACAAAACTTTTGATGAATAATGATGAAAATCGACATTATTTTGAGAAATATTTTAGCAACTGGATATTCTCTTCCGGCGAAAACCGGACACTGAAAAGAAACGCAGTCGCCATACTGGTAGATGAAAAGCACCATAACGATATCATAATCACGCCTAATGGTATAAGACGACGCATAGGTTTTGCCAATACAATCACGAGAAATGTACGGTTTGGGGAAATCGACTGGGGAAAAAAGGGCAGGGATGAGCTCCTGCTGGGAAATCTGGAATCGAGCATCAATTTTCCGTATAGAAATGATGAGGTCAAAATAGACATACTGCTGGAGATGTTCCGGAAGCTGAATAATCTTACTGAAGATGTCTATACGGAAATGGATAAGATCAATCCGGTTCCTATGCTGATAAAGATGTGTTAAAAGATACATAAGTCCAGCCTCTCCCATGAAAGCGAGCGTTCATATTTTATTCATATTTCTTTAACGGAATGTTTTTTTCGGTTACATGCTTTGGACACTTTCCTTTTTTATACTAAGTTCATAAGATACAGCAAAGGAAATCACCAAAACAGGAAGCAACGCAAACTTTTTAAATAGCTTTTTCATAATAAATGCCAGACAACACCAGGTTGTCTGGCATCCTCCCTTTTTGGGGCTGTTTATCCCCGCCTTTTCCCCTTCCACAAGAGAAAAATCCCAACCGCAATACCTCCCCACAAAAGCGCTTTCGTCACCTTCGCATATGCCGCCAGCCAGGTGAGCACCAGGCTCCAGGATGCGCCCAGCATCGCGCCCAGGGACACCAGCAGCACATTCCAGACCGTGCTGCCGATTACGGTATAGATGAAAAACAGCGGCAGCTCCATGTCCGCCATGCCCGCCGGAATGGACACCAGACTGCGTATGATCGGCACACATCGTCCGAACAGCACCGCTTTTTTTCCCTTCTTTTCAAACCAGGAAACCGTCCTCTGCACATCCTCCCGCTGAAACCCCAGCGCCTTACAGACCTTCGTCGAAAGCAGCCCTTCCAGCTTCTGCGGCGTAATCAATTTTCCCAGCCGGTACAAAATCAACGCACCCACCGTGGAGCCGATGGTAGAAAAAAAGACGACGCCCCACACGCTCAGATTGGTATAGGTCGTCATGAAGCCGCCAAAGGGCAGTATGACCTCGGAGGGTATGGGCGGAAAAAGATTTTCCACCGTGATCAGAAAGCAGATTCCCATGTATCCGAAACGGTTCATAATTTCCACAATAGCTTCCTGCATGCATCCACTCCCAAAATGCATTCTCACAGGTATTTTATTCCGGCATGCCCAAATCCATGCCTGCTATAGGAAAAGACAAAAAGATTGTCATATCTATAAAAAGTGTGCGCAACGCTTCCCCTCATGCGAAAAAGGAGCCCTCCTTAAAACCGGAAGACTCCTTTTCATGCATTTTAATCCGCAAGCTTTCCTACGACAGTCCGGCTCAGCCAGACCCTTTCGCAGCTCCTCTATGCTCAGGCTTTGCCAACGGAACCGAACAGCTCCATCTTCTCTTTTACGGTAGCCTTGATCGCTTCAAAGCCGGGAGCCAGAACCTTACGGGGATCATAGCCCTTGCCCTGCTGATCCTTGTTTTCCTCGAAATACTTTCTGGTAGCAGCCGTGAAGGAAAGCTGGCACTCCGTGTTCACGTTGATCTTCGCAACGCCCAGGGTGATGGCTTTCTTGATCATATCCGCAGGAATACCTGTGCCGCCGTGAAGAACCAGCGGAAGATCACCGGTCAGCTGCTGGATCGCATCCAGCGTCTCGAAGGAAAGTCCTTCCCAGTTTTCAGGATATTTGCCGTGGATATTGCCGATACCTGCCGCCAGGAAATCTACGCCCAGATCCGCAATGGACTTGCACTCGTTGGGATCCGCACATTCGCCCTTGCCGATAACGCCATCTTCTTCTCCGCCGATCGCGCCAACCTCAGCCTCGATGGAAACGCCCTTATCATGAGCAGCCTTCACCAGCTCTGTGGTCTTGGCAACGTTCTCGTCGATGGGATAGTGAGAACCGTCAAACATGATGGAAGAGAAACCAGCTTCCAGACATTTGTAGCAATGATCATAGGAGCCATGGTCCAGATGCAGCGCAACCGGAACCGTGATCTTCTGCTCCTCCAGCAGACCGTTCACCATGCCGACAACCGTCTTATAACCGCCCATATACTTTCCTGCGCCTTCGGATACGCCGAGGATAACAGGAGAATTCAGTTCCTGAGCTGTCAGAAGAATCGCCTTTGTCCACTCAAGGTTGTTGATGTTGAACTGGCCTACCGCATAGTGGCCAGCTTTTGCTTTGTTCAGCATTTCTGTAGCAGATACTAACATGATATTTCCCTCCATAGTATAAATTTTTCCAACCGTCTCTATTATACCCCATCCTGAAAAAAAAGGAAATACGGCAGCCGCATTTTTTTCCAAAAAAGTGGCCGGGTTCTATTCACGGCGCTGCCGGATGCGGTCTGCCTGCAGTCTGGTCCCTCCCGCCGCCTGGACAATGCAGACTGCTTTTTGGACGCCCATATCCGAAACGGCAAATCCATTCCTCCAAAGCGCAGCCATTCCTGCGCAAAAGTGGGAACTCACGTTGTTCGTTTCCCCACTTTTGCGACAGAAATGGACTGCACTTTGGAGGGGATTTGCCTGTTTCGGATATCAGGCGTCCAAAAAGCAGTCTGCATTGTCCAGGCGGCGGGAGGGACCAGACTGCAGGCAGACCGCATCCGGCAGCGCCGTGAATAGAAGGCAGCCATTAAGCCGGAAAAGTCCCTGCACCCCAAATTGAGGGAGGCAAGGACTTTTCCTTCCATTTACGTATAGAAAATGAATGATGCACTTCTTTTCTATAATTTTCTTCATGAGTTGGGCAGCCCCCCGCAGGACTCCGTCCTGTGGGGGCTGTATTGTCCGGTTTAATGGTTCAGGGTGGTGCTGAGGTCCCCGGCAAACATATCAAGTTCCACCATGACCATCTCTTTGCCTTTATGCTCGCAATCGCCAAGGTATGCGTTGGAGCAGCCGATATAAACATTGTCAGGGTTTGTCATGGCAGCGCGGTGCGGCTTGGAGTTGTAATACAGCTCATACCAGTTCACAGGTCGCTTCCAATAATGCTTGACCGTATTTTCGCCGACGTCTACTCCGCTGAACATTTTCACGATCTTGTTCACTTCTGCGACATTTTCATGAAGCCACTCATGCATTTCCCAGTCCTCGGTAGCATCGACCCATGCCCTGAAATTGCCAAAAGCGGCAAGCTCGGAATCGAACACCAGCGGCTCCACACCAAGTTTCTCACGGAGGGCGTTCACCTGTTTAAGTTCATAACGCTGCATCGTGGTCATGACAGCGGTCATCTGCCTGGGCTGGCCGTTACCGGAAACGTCCATGTCACGGTCAGTCTCCGCACGCATCCAGTAGAAGTAGTAAGCAGCATAGCAATCACCGAACAGGGACTTCACGTCTTCAGGGCACTTGGTCATATATTCAGCAACGTTGAAGCTGGCACTGCCCTGTCTGCCCTCGTGCACACCGACAGTCTGGAAATGCCTGAGTAGCAGATCTTCGTCATAGTGGTACTGATAGGCAAGCACGGGGAACTGTGCCATGTAGTAATCGGCGTCGAACACCATGGACCAGTCACAGTAGCTGACGATATCGTCATAGTGGTAGCCATAATCCCAGACAACGTCATAGGGGTTACCGGCGGTGCGCACATCAATGACGCACGCGCTCCTGTCGGTCTCCACGTCAGCCTGCACGGAGCAATAATCCAGGTACATCTGCATATTGGCAAGCCTGCGCTCCTCAGGGGTTGGACGATGATACTGATACTCAGCCGCTTCGTTCACAGGCGTAAGCTCCGTGTTGTCAGCCGGATTTTCCGGCGTTGAGGGCGAAAGCGTATCATCCGGGGCAGCGGATGTATCATCGGTTTCGTTTTCCGGCGCAATTACCGGCTCATCTGCCGGCGCATTTACCGTCTCAATTACCGTCTCATCTACCAGCTCAATTACCGTCTCAATTACCGGCTCATCCACCAGGGCGCTTTCCGTAACAGCAGGCTCTGAAACCGTATCATTGCGATAGTCTACGGGCACATACGGCGTATAAACGCTTTTCGGTGTGTCGGCACAGCCCGTTAATGCCATGCATATTGTCATTACCGGTAATAATGCTCTGCATTTATTGCTTTTCATGACAGCTGCCCTCTTTCGTCTAAGATAAATCGCTATGTTTCACATCGTCGTCAGCACGCAGACTAATCTGTTCCGGTACAGACTGATTTTGGGGCGCCAGCGCGGGCACCATGATCGTGAGCTGCTGTTTCAGATTCTCGATCGTCGCCTCCGTATGGCGTCCGCCGAATTCGCCGTCCAGCGTCCACGCCACCTCCTCTTCGGACTCGAACTTAAGCCAGGAGGTTTTAAAGCAGTACATCTGGGCGGCATCGATATCCCGCAGGGTGAGCGCGCCGATGATCTGGTTTAAATCCTCCAGGCTTCTGGGGACCTTGATCAGCGTCACTTCAAAAACGCCGTCGCTTAAATCCACAAATTTTCCCGTAATTCCCTTAAAGCCTCCCACGGAAACGGAATTTGTCACCATGCCGTAAAGGAAATCATCCTCGATCACCGTGTCCTGTGTTGAAATCTTCATATGATAGGACTTGATCGCGGTCAGCTTTTTGACGCCCTCTAAAACATACGCCATATGTCCCAGCACATTTTTGACCTCCTGGCTGGTCTCATAGGAGACCTCCGTAAACAGCCCAAAGGCCGCGATGTAGACGAAGGAATTGCTGTTAAAGGAACCGATATCACAGGCAAAGGGCTTCCCGCTCACCGCCGTCTGAGCGGCGCTTTTCATGCTTTTGGGAAGCTCCAGACTATTGGCAAAATCGTTCGTGCTGCCGGCAGGGATATAGCCGATCGGACAATGCTGTCCGGTTTTGACAATCCCGGTCACCACCTCGTCCAGCGTGCCGTCTCCACCGCTGCACACCACCAGGTCATATTGCCCTGCCTTTTTACGGGCAATTTCTACGGCCTCCCCCGCATACTGCGTCGGACGCGCATGCACCTCATATCCCGCCTTCACAAAGGTATCTATGATATCCAGCAGATTATTTCGAATCTGCCCCTTTCCAGCCTTCGGATTATAAATAAAAAGCAGTCTTTTCTCCATACCACTCTTCCCATATAAAAAGGACATCACGCAGCCTGCGCACAATGTCCTTTGTATCATATTAATTCTCGCCGCAAAGATATCCTGCCATATCGGCAACCGCCTCATCCTCATCCGGACCTTCCGCAATTACCGTCACTGTTTCTCCGCTGTTCAGACCAAGGCTCATCATGCCCATGATACTCTTCGCATTCACCTTCTTGCCCTCAGTCTCCAGGTACACGGAACTGCTGTGCTTGCTCGCCACCTGCACGAGCATTGCCACCGGTCTCGCTTCCAGTCCCTGTTCCAGCTTAATCGTAACAGCTTTTTGTTTCATAATTTTCCTCCTTTTATAACCTGATGCTATCTGCCAACTCACACAATTTACGCAAACGGTGGTTCACGCCCGACTTTCCGACCGGCGGATCCAGATACGCGCCCAAATCCTTCAGCGGGGCATCCGGGTACTCCAGCCTTACCTCGGCCATCTGACGCAGGCTCTCCGGCAGATTCTCAAAACCGTACTTTTCCTGCAGCAGCAGAATATCCTCCGTCTGCCTCGCCGCAGCCGCCACGGTCTTTGATATGTTGGCAGTTTCACAGTTCACCCGTCTGTTGACGGTATTGCGCACATCCCTGACCACCCTGGAATTCTCAAACTCCATCAGTGCCACATGTGCCTCCGCCACATTGAGGAAATCCGAAATGCCGGCGCCTTCCTTTACATAGACAACGAAATATTTCTTCCGCCGCACGATCCGGCCTTCGATCTCAAATCCTGAAAGAAGCTCCCGGATCTGCTCCGCCTGCGGCTCTTTGCTGCAAACGATCTCCAGATGATATCCCTTTCCCGGATCGCTCATGGAGCCCGCACTTAAAAAGGCGCCCCGCAAAAAAGCTCTCTGACAGCACGCATTTTTCACCATCATCCGGTTTACCGGTCCCCGCAGGCCGTCCGACACAGCGTCGCCATGCCAGATGCCTCCGCCATTATCCAGGAATTTGATTCCCTGCAAAATATTTCTTGTCAGCTCCTGGTCAGAAAGAACCAGCGACCATGCGCCGGTCTGTCCCTCCTGACACACTTGCGTTTCCCCACTCATATTAAACGTTTTCTGAAGTATTGTAAAGCATTTTCTGACAACAAGCGCGTTTTCGGCTCTTATTTGTAAAAAATTGACACCTCCTGCGCCTCCGATGCTGCCGCAGAAGTGTAAAATCGCCGCCAGCTCCGCCAGCTGGCAATGCCGTGCCGCGCTCACATGCCTATAAAGCTCTTCCTTCACATTCGCTGAAAAAGACATTTTATACCCCTGCATAGCGCAGGCAGCGCCTGCGCTACTGCCTTAATGCACAGTTTGGAACGCAGTTCCAAACCTATATATCCCTATGGCTCAAGGTAACGCCGTATCCGGCGTTCTGACGCTTAAGCCTTCCGTAAAGCTCATTTGCCAGCGTGACGCTCCGGTGCTTTCCGCCGGTGCACCCGATGGCGATCACGAGCTGATATTTTCCCTCTTTCATATAATTGGGAATCAAAAACTGCAGCATATCCGTCAGCTTGTCCAGAAATATCCCAGCCTCCGCATATCCCATCACATAATCCTGCACGCCCCGGTCATTTCCCGTCAGATATTTCAGCTCCTCGATATAAAAAGGATTCGGCAAAAATCTCACGTCAAACACCAGGTCCGCATCCGCCGGAATTCCGTGCTTGAATCCAAAGGACAGTATGTTGATCATGAGGCTGTTATATTCCTCATTTTTCACAAAAATCCGGTCCAGCTCTTCCTTTAGCTCCCGCGTCAGAAGCTTGGACGTATAGATAACGTAATCCGCTTCCTTTTTTATCTGCTTTAAAATTTCCCGCTCCCTGGTAATTCCTTCCTCCACGCGGCTGCTCGCCGGCGTGCACAGCGGGTGCATCCGGCGGCTTTCCTTATAGCGCTTTAAAAGCACCTGATCCGAGGCATCCATAAAAAGCACCTCGAACACCATGCCGTTCTGGCGCATCGTGCGCAGAATCCTTTCCGTCTGGGAAAAGGACTGATCCGTGCGCACATCGATGCCCAGCGCCACCTTGGAAATTTCCGTATTGGGAACCGTCAAAAGCTCCGTAAACTTATCGATTAAAGGCACGGGAAGATTGTCCACACAATAAAACCCGATGTCCTCCAAAAGACGCATGGCGGTGCTTTTTCCGCCGCCGCTCATGCCCGTAACGATCACAAATCTCATCCTGAAAAGTCTCCCAGAAAAATCACTTCCGGTTCCAGCGTAACGCCAAATCTGTCCTGTACCGTTTTTGTGGTTTCTGCGATCAGCCGCGCAATGTCCGCCGCCGTCGCCGTTCCTTTGTTGATGATAAAGCCGCAGTGCTTTTCCGAAATCTGCGCGCCGCCGCAGCTTTTGCCGGAAAGCCCCGCATCCATGATCAGCTTGCCGGCAAACATGCCCTCCGGCCGTTTGAAGGTGCTGCCCGCGCTGGGATATTCCAGCGGCTGCTTCTCCCGGCGCTTTTGGGCAAGCTCCTGCATTCTTTTGGCGATCTCCTCGCTGCTGCCGCCCGTCAGCGCAAGCTCCACCTCCAGCACCACATAGGGTCTGCTTTTGATCGCGCTGGTGCGGTAGCCGAATTCCATTGTGGCGTTGTCCAGCGTGAGAATCTCCCCGTCCATCGCCATGACCTCCACGTTCTTGACCACCTGCGCCATTTCCCCGCCGTACGCGCCCGCGTTCATCCGCACCGCGCCGCCTACCGTGCCCGGAATTCCCGCCGCAAAGGCAAAGCCGTCCAGGCCTTCCCGCATCGCTTCCTGCGCCGTCTGCGAAAGCATCGCGCCCGCTCCCGCGCGCAGTCCGCCTCTGCAGACAGTAATCTGCTCAAATTCCTTCCCCAGGCGGATGATCACTCCCCGGTATCCCTTGTCGGATACCAGCAGATTACTTCCGTTTCCCAGAATGAAAAAATCCCAGCCCGTCATTTGTAAATACGACAGCGTCCTTGCAAGCTGCTGTCTCGTATCCACCGTAACCAGACACTCCGCCGGTCCGCCAACCCGAAAGGTGGTATGCCGGTCCATCGGCTCCTCCATCAGCACATGGTCCTTTGGAAGAATCGTGCCGAAAAATTCCTCTAATGCTCTGCTCACACTCTCTCACCCAGGTTCTTTTTCAATCCTACACAAGGCGGCGTCTCTTGCAACAGCTGCCGCCATGACTGAGGCAAAACGGTCCTTTCACCCCCAGTCTATGCAGGCTGACGGCGGATTATGCTGTCCTGTAATGGAGAAAAGACATTCCACAATCCGCCGGTTCCCTCTTTCTTTTCATTCCTGCAACGCTCGATGTCCGTCATGTATCAGATCATCAGCCGCTAATCGATCAGCATCTTCGCCGCGCCATAGATTCCTGCGTCATTGCCCAGACGTGCCAGCGTGAACAACGCACCCCGGCAGCCCTTAAAGGCATATTTCTGGAAATTCTTCTGAATATAGTCGATCAGAATACTGCCCGCCTTGGAAACGCCGCCGCCGATGACAAAGATTTCCGGATTGACCACATTGGCTATGGTTCCCAGCGTCCTGCCCAGATACCAGCCGAACTCCTCCGCCACCTCCATCGCCAGAAGGTCGCCGTCCTTGACCGCATCCCATACGTCCTTCGCCGTCACCTCCGTGCCGCGCAGCACGCTTTCCCGGCCGCTTTCTGCAAGCTTCTGCTTTGCCAGCCGCACCACGCCGGTCGCTGACACATACTGCTCCATACAGCCGCAATTGCCGCAGTTGCACGGAATCGTTTCTTCATCGTTCACGTTGATATGCCCGATTTCTCCCGCAGCGCCCATCGCGCCGGGAAGAATTCTGCCTCCCATTATGATGCCGCCGCCCACGCCGGTTCCCAGCGTCACCATCACCACATGCTCATAGCCGCGGGCGCCGCCCTGCCACACTTCTCCCAGAGCCGCCACGTTGGCATCGTTTCCTGCCTCCACCGGCATATTAAGAAGAGTCTGCAGCTCCTTCTTAATATTAAAAACGCCCCAGCCCAGATTCACCGCCCGATAGATCGTCCCTTCCGAATCGACCGGACCGGGCACACCGATGCCCACGCCGATCACATCCTCACGTTCCATCCTGCGCTCTTCCATTTTCTGCAAAATGCTCTTGGCAATATCAGGCAGGATCGCTTTTCCTTCCTCCGCCGTCACCGTGGGAATTTCCCACTTGTCCAAAAGATCGCCGTCTGTACGGAACAGGCCCAGCTTCACGGTCGTTCCGCCCACATCCACACCAAAACAGTATTTGCTCATATCGTACCCCTTTTTTCTGTTTTATGATTCCAAGAGAGCCGCTTTATCAGTCGTCCAGCTCTCTCCTGCGCGCCAGAGAATTCTGCACACGGCTGTACAGCTCCTGCGCCGCATTGTAGCCCATCTTCTTCTGCCGGTGATTGACCGCCGCAGACTCACAGATGATCGCCAGATTCCGGCCCGGACGGATCGGAATATTGTGGCATACCACCTTATTCCCCAGATACTCCGTATACTCCTCCTCCAGACCCAGTCTGTCGTATTCCTTATCCTTGTCCCAGTCCTCCAGCCGGATAACCAGATCGATGCTCTGGGTTTCCCTGACACAGGACGCGCCGAACAGCGCCTTCACGTCCACGATGCCGATACCTCTCAGCTCGATAAAGTTCTTCGTGATATCGGGAGCACGTCCCACCAGCGTATCGTCGCTCACCTTGCGGATCTCCACCACGTCATCCGTAACCAGACGGTGTCCTCTCTTGATCAGCTCCAGCGCCGCCTCCGACTTGCCGATGCCGCTCTCGCCCGTAATCAGCACGCCCTCGCCATAGCAGTCCACCAAAACGCCGTGCACGGAAATGCAGGGCGCAAGCTCCACATTCAGCCAGCGGATAATTTCCGCTGTAAAGGCGCTGGTCGCCTTTTTGGTCATCAGAAGCGGAACGCCCTTTTCGATGGCGATCTGCCGAAACAGCTCGTCGGGATGCAGATCCCTGCAAAAAACCATACAGGGAATCGGATAGGACAAAAGCGCCTCCAGCACCTGCCTTTCCTGCTCCTCGGACAGGCTTCCGATATAGGAATACTCCACAAATCCGATGATCTGCAGCCGCGTCGCCGCAAAATGCTCAAAATATCCCGCCATCTGCAGCGCCGGACGGTTGATGTCCGGCTGCGTGATTTTAATATTCGAGACATCGATTTCCGGTGTCAGATTTTCCAGCTTCATTTTCTCAATGATCTTCGTCAAACTGATGCTTGCCATAACCCTTCTCCTCCTGCCAAAAGCTCTAAGCCCTATTCTAGCACATTTTCCGGTCCGCGACAACTATGCCCGGCGGAAAAAATCGTAGATCTCCTGTGCCACATGCATCGGCAGATCCGCGCTGTCTGCAAGCTCCGAAACCGTCGCGTTTCTGACCTCCTCAATGGAGGAAAAGCTGCGCATCAGCGCCTTACGCCTGGCAGGTCCCACGCCCGGTATTTCGTCCAGCACGCTCTTGACCTGATCCTTGCTGCGCAGGGAACGGTGATATTCGATGGCAAACCGGTGCGCTTCATCCTGCACCCGGGTGATCAGCTTAAAGCTTTCGGAAGCCTTGTCGATCGGAATCTCCACATTGTGATAATACAGCCCCCGCGTCCGGTGATTATCGTCCTTGACCATACCGCAGACCGGAATGGAAAGATGCAGCTCCTCAAGCACCTGCAGGGCGATGTTGACCTGCCCCCTGCCGCCGTCCATCAAAAGCAGATCCGGAAATTTCGTAAAGCTTCCGAATTCCTCCGACAGATTTTTTTCCTTCCGTTCCTTCGCCTCCTCCAGCCCATGGGTGAAACGGCGCATGAGCACCTCCCGCATGCAGGCATAATCGTCGGGACCGGCAACCGTTTTGATCCGGAATTTCCTGTAATCGCTACGCTTGGGCTTTCCCTTCTCATAAACCACCATGGAGCCCACATTTTCAAAGCCGCTGATATTGGAAATGTCGAATGCCTCCATCCGCTCCAGCACAGGCAGCCCAAGAAGCGCCGCGATCTCCCGCACCGCTCCCACTGTCCGGGCTTCCTCCCGCTTGATCCGCTCCCGGTCCTTTTCCAGCACCAGCCGGGCATTTTTTTCCGCCAGCTCCACCAGCTTTTCCTTCTGTCCCTTTTTGGGCACGCGGATATAGACCCTGCCGCCCCGCCGGGCGGTAAGCCACTCCTCCAGGATCGGAATATCCTCAATTTCCTTCTGCAAAATCAGCTCCCGGGGCACAAAGGGCGTGCCCGCATAGAACTGCTTCACAAAATCCAGCAAAATCTGCGGCTTCTGGCTTCCGTCCACATGGGTCATATAAAAATGCTCCCTGCCGATCAGCTTGCCGCCCCGCACAAAGAACACCTGCACCACCGCCTCGTCCCCGTCCTTGTCCATGGCGATGATGTCCTTGTCCTCCCCGTCGCTGTCCGTGATTTTCTGCTTCTGGGAGACGCTTTTTACGCTGTTAAACAGATCCCGGTAGCGCGCCGCCTCCTCAAACTCCAGATTTTGCGCCGCTTCCTCCATCTTCCCTTGCAGGTCATCCAGAATCATGCCATAGTTGCCGTTTAAAAATTCCAGCGCCTTATCCACATTACTCCGGTATTCTTCCCTGCTGATGTACTCCTGACAGGGCGCCATGCATTGTCCGATGTGGTAATTTAAGCAGGGACGGTCCAGCCCGCAATCTCTGGGCAGCACCCGGTTACAGGTGCGCAGCTTAAAAAGCTTGTTGAGCAGCTCGATCGTATCCTTCACCGCCGCCGCGGAAGTGAAGGGACCGAAATACCGGGATTTGTCCTTTTTCATCAGGCGGGAGAAGAGCACCTTCGGATAGGGCTCTCCCACCGTCACCTTGATATAGGGATAAGTTTTATCGTCCTTTAAAAGGGTATTGTACTTCGGATTATGCTCCTTGATCAGATTGTTTTCCAGCACCAGCGCTTCCAGCTCGGAATCCGTCACGATATATTCAAACCGCGCGATCTGCTGCACCATCTTTTCGATCTGCGGCCCCCGGTTGATCTTCTCCCGGAAGTAGGAACGTACCCTGCTGCGCAGACGGATCGCCTTGCCCACATAGATGATGTTGTCCTGATCATCATGCATGATATATACGCCGGGCTTTTCCGGCAGTTTTTTTAACTCGTCTTCTATGAGAAACATTCCTATCCCAGATCCTTTTCAATCCCCAGCCACCAGCGCAGCACATTCTGAATTTCTCTATCCCAGTATTTCCACTGATGATCGCCGGGCGACGTATGGCTTTCCAGCTCATAGCCCAGCTTTTTCATTTCCGCCCACGCCCGCAGATTTCCCTGATACAGAAAATCCTCTGTGCCACACCAGGCGAACAGCCGTGGCAGCTCCTTTTTCTCCTTCACAAGCTTTCCCGCCAGGGCGAGGAGATCGTTGTCGGAGCCCTCCAGCTGTGCTGCGCTGCCGAAAATCCCTTTGAACAGAGTCATCCGCTCCGGCGCTTCTTTTTCATTCCGCTTAAAATCGCTCACCATGTCCAGCGCCCCGGACAGAGATGCCGCCGCGCCGAAGGTTTCACTGGCGCCAAGCCCCAGCTTCCAGGCGCCGTAGCCGCCCATGGAAAGCCCTGCCGCCAGGGTATCCTCCTTTTTATCGGACATGCGCGGGAAAAACTCTCTGCAGATACGGGGAAGCTCCTCCGAAATGAAGGTCCAGTAACGCATTCCATAGGTGGTGTCCGTATAAAAGCCCAGGTGCGTGGTCGGCATGACCACCGCGATGCCCAGCTGGCTCACATAGCGCTCGATGGAAGTCCTGCGCTGCCAGATCGTCTGGTCGTCGCTCATCCCATGGAGCAGGTACATGGTCTTATACTGCCCGTCCTGCGCCATTCCCTCCATGCCGATCTGTCCCTGTGTCTGCTGGGGCAGGATCACATCCATGTTCATGCTCATTCCCAGAACATCCGAAAAAAAGTCCACATGCATCAATGCCATCTTACATTCCTCCTTTTTTTATATGCTGCACGCCCGGGATTGTTTGAACAGGTCTGAACTGTCAGGCTTTTTCTCCCGCGCGATAAAGCTCTTTAAAATAATCGCTGTTTTCCATCAATTCATCAAAGGTTCCTTCCGCCCGCACAATTCCGTCCCCAAATACCACAATCCGGTCAAACCCTGCCACCGCGTTTAACCGGTGCGCGATCAGAATCAGGGTCCTTTTCGCCGTTCGCCGCAGAATGCGGTTCAGAATCTCTTCCTCGTTCAGATTGTCGATGGCGGAGGTCGCTTCATCCAGAATCACCAGCTCCGTGTCCTCCAAAAGCATCCTCGCCAGCGCGAGCCGCTGCTTTTCCCCGCCGGAAAGCACCGTCCCCCGCTCACCCAGATAGCTGTCCAGCCCCTCCGGCATTTCTTTTACTATATCCAAAAGATTCACCGCATCCAGGGCGTCCCATAGCGCTTCCTCACACCTTTGCCCGGATAAATCCAGATTTTCCCGCAGGCTTCCGTCGAAAATGCTTCCCTCCTGAGGCACATAGCTCACGTGCGGGTAAAAGTCCTCCAGACACATTTCCCCGATCCGTCTTCCGCCGACGATCACACTTCCCTGTTCCTCCTGCAAAAGCCCTGCAATCAGCTTCACCAGCGTGGATTTACCGCCTCCGCTCTCTCCCACAAAGGCAATCTTTTCCCCCGGCTTCACCGTCAGGCTGATGCCCCGCAGAATTTCCTTTTCTTCATAATGGAAATGAAGGTCCTCGATCGTCAGGCCTCCGGCTTCCGATACAGGCGCGCAGCCTGCCTGCAGCCGTTCTTCCTCCGGCAGCCCAAAAAATTCCGCAAACCGCAGATATGCGCTTTTTTCCAGCTTATAATCCACGAACAGGACATTGAAAATCGCCACCGGCGTATACGCCCTGTCCACCAGGGTCATCAGCGCCACCACCGTGCCCACAGAAACGGTCTCTGTTCTCCAGGCATATGCCAAAAGCCCGATTTTCACTGCCGCCACCAACAGCGCAAAGATTGTGAAAAAAGCCTCGTGGACCATCGTAATCTTCACCTTACCGTCCACGATCTCCTGTTTTGCCCGCTGTGCCCGCGCAAGCTCTTCTCCAAACCGCCTGTGCATCCTGAAAACTACCATTTCCTGAAAGCCCCGCACCAGAAAATGCTGGAATTGTTCTTCCCGGTTCAGAATTTTTTCCTTGATCTCATACAGCCTGTGCAGCAGCAGATTGGAAACCAGAAACACTGCCACATACCCCGCCAAAAGCACCGCCATGATCCCAGGGTTCAGCCGCCAGATGAAATACATGGAAAAGACGATGGAGGGAATCAGCTCCCGGACCAGACACAGATAAAAATCCACCAGAATACTTTTCCCCGCCTGCGCTCCGTTTTCAATCCTCTGCACCAGCTTGCCGGTTCCCAGTCTCTGATATGCGTCATACCGGATCCGGCTGATCTTCTTAAGCGCCTCCAGCTTGAAATCCAGATATACGCTGTGGTTCAGCTTCCGGTCCGGATAATTGTCCAGATAATTGCTTAAGTATAGCGCGAGCATCACCGCCGCATAGAGCAAAATCATGCCCCCGCTCAGCGTTTTTCCAGAAAAAGCGTCCACGATCCTCTGAAAATAGCTGCCCTGAAAGCTTTCCAAAAAGGCGCTCATCATGCCCATCGCACAATGCAGCGCTACCCATCTGCGGTTTTTCCATATGATTTTTTTGAATTGATTCATCCTGTACTCCTCTCGAAACGCCACAAATCCTTTTTATTCGTCATGTTTCAAAGCAGTACAGCCGCCCCGCCTTCTGGCCCGTTGCCTGCGGGAATCAATTTTGCCAGCCCCAAATCCTTCCCTCAATACAGCCGCTGACAAAATTCTGCTGTACTGAGTCATTACCTCGTTTTTCTTTTCTCCCGTTCTTTAAGTCCACCTGTTTTCGCTCCTTTACCTGTTGCCCGCACATTCTACATATTGCTATCAGTTTACCATATTTTCAAATGGATTGCACTCTGTTTTTATGCTTGACCACAACATTGCGCGGTCTGCACAGATTACTTTTCCCGTCCCGGCAGACCGGCTCTCCCTGTTTCGGATTAGAAATTGATTTCCCTGGGGCTGCGCTGTTACCACTTGACATCTGCATTCCACCCGTTTTACAATGGGAGAAAATGTTCGTAAAAAATGGGAGGTGGGCAAATGCTGCCGGCAAGAGAAGAAGCAGAACGGATTTTGAAGGAGGCGGAGAGCTGCAACCCGGGTCCCTGGGGGAACCACAGCAGGGTGGTGGCTGCCTGCGCGCAGCGGATCGCTGCCCATGTGGATGGAATGGATCCCGAAAAGGCTTATATCGTCGGTCTTCTGCATGACATTGGAAGAAAATTTGGCATAAAGCATCTGAGACATGTATACGACGGATATCATTATATGACAGAGCTTGGATATGATGAGGCGGCGCGCATCTGTCTGACCCATTCCTTTTCCATACAGGATATCAACATCTATATCGGAAACCGCGATCTGACCGACGAAGAGGAAAAGGAAATCGAGGATGCGCTGTCTTGCGTTGTTTATGATGATTACGACCGTCTGATCCAGCTTTGCGACAGCCTTTCCGGAACCTTTGGAGCCGTGGACATGGAAATCCGCATGGGCGACGTGAAGCGAAGATACGGAAGGTATCCCCAGGAAAAGTGGGACAAAAATCTGGCACTGAAAAGGCTTTTTGACGAAAAATGCGGCAGGGATATCTATGAACTTTTGCCTGAGGATACCCCGGAACAGAGCGTCTGGTCCTGATAACCGGGATAAAGGAGCGCGCCGGTTTTAAAGAAAGGCAATGACAATTCATACAGGTCTGCTACCTGGGCGCACCGCTCCGGACCCGCTCGCGCAGCCCTTTAAAAAAGCTTTTCAGCAGCATGCTGCACTCCGTCTCCAAAATTCCCCGCAGGACGCGAACCTGATGATTAAAGGCGGGTTCCTCCAGCATGTTATAAATGGAGCCCGCACACCCGGCTTTCGGGTTCATGCAGCCGATGACCACCTCCGGAATGCGTGCCTGCACGATGGCTCCGGCGCACATCTGACAGGGCTCCAGCGTGACATAGAGCGTGCACGCCTCCAGCCTCCAGTCCCCTAAAGCCCTGCTCGCTTTCTTAATCGCGGTAATTTCCGCATGGGAAAGCGTACTTTTATCCGTATTGCGCCGGTTATACCCCCTGCCGATGATCCTGCCCTCATGCACGATCACACAGCCGATGGGCACCTCACCCAGCGCCGCCGCTTTTTTTGCCTGCCTGACCGCCTCTTTCATGCATTTCTCATGAAAATCCCGTTTTTCCTCCTGCAAAAGAAGCCATTTTTGCTTTTCCGCCTCTTTGGATGCCTGCCGCGCCGCCTCTTTTTCCGCTTCCGTTCTGATCCTCGCCATAGCTGCCTCACTCCATCCTTCCATATCCCGTTACCGTTTCAGTATCTATATCATTTTGTCCGGTCAGCTCCAGACAACAGCAGGCTCTCCACCGGCATCCTGGCAGCTGTTACCTTTTCGCTCCCAGAATTCCTCTTCAAAATAATCAAATTCCAGCATACATTATAAAACAGGAACCTTCTAAAAGGAAGATTCCTGCTGAAAAATGTATGTTAAATGAAAAATTAAATTCCACTCCCCGCTGAATTTAGTCTTACAATCCAT
>CAJUEL010000061.1 GCA_910585455.1 uncultured Eisenbergiella sp.
GGAAACAGCCTGTGTCCTCTGCCCGCCCATCGTCCCGCGTCCTCCTGCTCCATCTATCCGCCCGGCCTTTCTCCCTACCCCATGAAAAGTAACTCGCTTCCTGCCGCCCATAAATTAATTTTCCCCCAAAATGATTGACATGACTACACAAAAGTAATACAATTTAGAAAAATATTGCAGACAGGGAGGGATGCATGATGTTAAATTTAAGTCCGACGGAACGGGAAATACTGGAGGTGTTGTGGATGTATGGCGCGATGGGAAACGGAGAATTGAGCGGGCATTTTGCGAAGCGGGGAAAGGTGTGGAAGAGGCAGACGATCAATACCTTTTTTGTCAGGCTGATGGAGAAAGGGCTTGTGGTCAGGGAGGATCACAAGTATGCCGCGAGCTGCACGAAGCGGGAATTCGAGCAAAGACAGGCGCGGGAGGTGCTGGGGACGCTGTATGACGGCTCTCTGAAAAATTTCATCGCCGCGCTGAGCGGCGGAGAGAGCCTGACGGAGCAGGAAGCCAGAGAGCTTGACGACCTGATCGATGATCTGGGGAAAAAGCATTCATGAAAACGCTGTTTTTGCAGTCGCTTTCGGGAAGCATCGTGCTGCTTTTTCTGCTGGCGGTGTGGATTCCCGCAGGGAAGCGGGGGCTCTACCGGTGGCTGGACCGGCTGCTTCGGGTTTGTGTGGCATTTTTTCTGCTTCCATTGCCGCTGCTGCGGGGGATATGCGAGAAGGCGTTGGTGGATTCGAATATTCATGTTCCATGGCTTTCATTTCTTGGCAGGAGGAGGAAGACTTTTATCCGTATTTCCGGTAAGACGCTTTCAGTGATGCAATTTGAAGGCAGAACTGTATTGAGCAGGGCACTCTGGATCTGGCTGGTGGTGTCGGGGATCCTGATTTTGGGCGCCTCGGTTGTTTTTTTTCGAAAGCTGTACCATTCCGTTAAATTAAAGCGCGCTGTTTTTCAAAAAACTGACCGGGAGGAAGCGGACAGTCTGCAGGAATGGATGGAGGAAGAAAAGCAAAAGCTGCGGTTAAGAAGATTGCCTGGAATTTATCTGGAGCAGGAAGGGATGGGCGCTTTTACGATGGGGATTTTCCGGCCGGATGTGATGCTTCCTGACCGGGCAGATCCAAAAGAACGGAAATTGATTTTGCTGCACGAGCTTTGCCACATCAGGCGGCGGGATGTGCTGATAAAGACGCTCATTGTGGCGGCGGTCTGTCTGCACTGGTTTAATCCGCTGGTTTATGTTTTACCTGTATTGTTTCGCAAGGCCTGCGAATTGTGCTGTGATGGGCTGGTCAGGGAGCAGCTTGCGCCGGATGAAAGGGAAGAGTATGCCCATTTGCTTGTAAAGCAGGCGTTGAAAACGAAAAAGGAAACGATTCTGGGACAGATTGCCTTTGGTGCGGAAAAAAGCTTAACAAAAGAGCGGGTGATTTTTGTCATGAAGGAGAAAAAAGAAATGCGCATGGTGAAATGGATTGCTGCATTGGCTTCTGTGGCGACAATTGCGGTTGCGGTACTGCCGGTCTGGGCTTATGAATTTCCGCCGGTTATGGAGGGGGATGCGGAGAATTTTCAAAAGTTCAGTAACAATATGAACTATGAGATATTCTTTACAACGGAGAGTGAGCGTCTGATGCAAGTGCCAACGGTGAAATATGAATACCAGTTTACGGATGAAGATGGAAATGTTTATGAAATTGATCCTTTTATTGAGGAACAAGGGGACTGTAGTCACTCTAAGCTGAAACAAGGGAGTTTTCAAAAGCATGAAAAACATGAGGATGGTAGTTGCAATTTGAAAATATATTCTGGAAAATATTGCACAGATTGTGGAAAGATTTGGCTGGGGAATTTGACAGGTGATTATTATTTGCTGAAGTGCCCACATTAAAATAGCTGGTGCGAAGGGAAGGGCGCTTGTTAAAGCTATATTTCTGCGGGCTGCGCTGTGAGAGCAAAGTTCCAAAGAGCAGGATTTTGCGGCAGAGCTTTTCTGGCTCTGCTAATTGAAAAAAATTTGTATTGACAATTACGTGCGCAGATGATACTATACTAAAAAGTAAGACACAATGTAATACAATAGGAGATGTAAATTTCCCGGTATCAATGATCATATCAATACATTTCATTGGTCATGGAAATTTATATACTGGCTTAAAATATCTGGCCAGATGTTAACACGGAATTTTTGAAACAGCAGGAAAGGAGGCATTGCAATGGTTTATGCGAGTGGACTGAATACACAGTTACAGAGCGCTGTCCCTGTGGTTCGCCCGGCAAACAACGGCGCGACGGAAAGCTTTTTTTCAAAGCTGAAAGCGGCGCAGAAGGATGCCGCATTGCTCAGCTTTGGAAGGGGAGCATGTAAGGAACTGGATGAAGAGGAAAAGGAGAGACTCAGGAAAAAGTACGGTTCCAGTGACTTGAGCCTGAACGGAGCGGCGGCGAGGGATTTCATGCAGGAATTGCGGGAGCTGGGGCTTATTTCTGATGCCGAGTTCAATTCTTACAATGCGCCGGTATGGAGCATACCGAAGGAAGAGCTTGAGAAAGGGTATGGCAGCATTTGTGCAACTTCCGGCGAGACGGCGAATCTGGATTTTCAGACGATGGATCTCAAAGAGGTGTTCCGCAGGCTGGTGGAGCAGGACCGGGATCAGCGGGTGACCTTTGGGAAGAAAACACAGCTGGCAAACAGGGAGATGTATGAGCGGCTTGCGGATTTGATGGATGATATTTTCAGATCTGGCAAATGAGTGCCAATAGCAAAAATGAAAAGAAGCAAACCAGTATTTTGGGGCATTTCACAGGCACATCAAAGTACTGGTTTTTTAAAGGCTCAGATTGGCAACATGCCGGGCTGGGATGGCAACGAATAGGGGGAACAATGAGAATTGAACTAAGCAGTATAGCGGACAACTTTCCTGCGAGCGCCCCAAAAGCGGCGCTTGCCAAAGAAAATATGACGAAGGTGACAAAGCTCACCGCAAATTCCGATATCGTTGAAATATCCTATGATTATTCCGGTGTGGATGAAAAGGGCCTTCCGAAAAATATATTTTGGGGAATTGGCGGAAGGAAAATAGATATACCCAGTGGCAGCGGTGAAAAATTGCGGAGACAGCTGGAAAAGGTATATGAGGATTACTACACTGGTCAATGTGATGAGAAAACTGTTGAGGATACGCTGACGGAGGTTGTGGAATCCTTCCGGGATATGTATATGGAGATTGGGTATGAGGAGCAGGACATTATGCCCCGTATTCTGGAGGGCGTCTACGCATATGCGCGAATGGATGTCGTATATGGAGCAGATACAGCCAGCTATTATGAGGGACGAAAGCTGGCGGCGCTGTACAACGAACCCGGCAGGACTTCAAAGGATTTTATTTACTATGATTCGGATTATTATTATAAATGTGAAGATATGAAAACTGCGCTGTTTGAGCACGTAAAGGCGCTGGGGGAAAAATACGGAGCCACAAATCTGAAGATCAGGAGGGGATATGATCGCAGTGATTTGCGCTATTATGCCTCATCCTACAATACCATAATCAACCACTACGCAGGATATCAATGGAATATAGGGAATATGCTGGACGAGAACATGGAGCCGCCCAGAAATTTTAAGTTCTTTCATAAAAATGGGGACCGGGGCACTAACATCTATCCGGATTCTCTGACAGAGGTCCTCGGAGACGGGTCAGATATTTTCGACGGGGTGCTTCATGTATGGCAGGACGACTGGTCATTTGTCGGGCGCGTGCCGGTCCGCTCTCATGCGATCAAGAATCCGGCTGTCAATATGTATGATGTGGTGAAAAACGGTTCGCCGGGAGGCATACCGGAGAAATGTGTCAGTTTTTTGAAAAATTTTGATTTCTTTTCCCCGGTACAATATGACAATTATTTCAGGCTTCGGCATTTCCGCTATTTTGACCGTTGACATATGGTGTATTCGACATAAAATGGGCGGCATATAATTGGATACGTCCACTGGAATGGATGCTTTTTTTCACGGAGTGGAAAGAAAGGTAACATTCGTTCCGGGGAATATTTTTTGTAATATTAAAATCAGGTGCTGGTCTGCCCAACCCTGTCTGTGTCGTACTGCCGGAAGATCACGCTTCCTGCCGCCCGAAAATTGACTCTACGAAAGAATGATTGACACGACTACATAAAGATAATACAATTTAGAAAATATTGCAGACAGGGAGGGAGACATGATGTTAAATTTGAGTCCGACGGAGCAGGAAGCCAGGGAGTTCAATGACCTGATCGATAATCGGGAGAAGGAGCGTTCATGAAAACGCTGTTTTTGCAGTCGCTTTCGGGAAGTATTATGCTGCTTTTTCTGCTGGCGGTGTGGATTCCCGCAGGGAAGCGGGGGCTCTACCGGGGGCTGGACCGGCTGCTTCGGGTTTGCGTGGCATTTTTTCTGATTCCATTGCCGCTGTTGAAAGGAATATGTGAGAGAGTGCTGATGAAATTGAAAATGAATGCTCCATGGCTGTCACTGCTTATAAGGGAGGATGTTCATTATCGTATTTCTGCCAGAACGCCGGTGGTAATAAAGCATGGGAATGAAATGATGCTGAACAGAGCGCTTTGGATCTGGTTGGCAGTGTCAGGACTCTTGATTTTAGGAGCCATTGCTGTTTTTCTCCGAAAGCTATATCGTTCCGTTAAAATAAGACGTGCCGCTTTTGGGAGAACTGACCGGGAGGAAGAGGTCGGTCTGCGGGAGTGGATGGAGGAAGAAGGGAAAAGGCTGCGGTTAAGAAGATTGCCTGGAATTTATCTGGAGCAGGGAGAGATGGGCGCTTTTACGATGGGGATTTTCTGGCCGGATGTGATGCTTCCTGCCCGGGCAGATTCAAAAGAACGGAAATTGATTTTGCTGCACGAGCTTTGCCACATCAGGCGGCGGGATGTGCTGATAAAGACGCTCATTGTGGCGGCGGTCTGTCTGCACTGGTTTAATCCGCTGGTTTATGTTTTACCTGTATTGTTTCGCAAGGCCTGCGAATTGTGCTGTGATGGGCTGGTCAGGGAGCAGCTTGCGCCGGATGAAAGGGAAGAGTATGCCCATTTGCTTGTAAAGCAGGCGTTGAAAACGAAAAAGGAAACGATTCTGGGACAGATTGCCTTTGGTGCGGAAAAAAGCTTAACAAAAGAGCGGGTGATTTTTGTCATGAAGGAGAAAAAAGAAATGCGCATGGTGAAATGGATTGCTGCATTGGCTTCTGTGGTGACGATTGCGGTTGCGGCGCTGCCGGTGTGGGCTTATGAATTTCCGCCGGTTATACAGGGAGAGGCGAGTACGATTCGGGCCTTAAATGAGGAGGAGGGCTTTGAATTGCGTTTTTCTACTACAGGTGAGGGTCTGTATCCCATGCTAATCGTGGAATATGAGTATCAGTTTACGGATGAGGATGGAAAGGTTTATGAAGTGAATCCCTTTGCGCCAGGGAGGAGTGGATGCAGCCATGCGCAGACGAATCCGGTCGTTTATCAGGAACATAAAAAAAATGAGGATGGTAGCTGTAACACTATCAGTTACCAGGCAAAACGATGCTCGGGCTGTGGAGAAGTTATGAAAGGAGAAATGACGGAAAATCTGTATTCGCTGAAATGCACGCACTAAATATTTTCAAGTCCGGCAAATGAATGCCAGTAGCAAGGATAGAAAGAAATAAAGCCCGTATTCGGGGGCATTTGTCAGGTATATGAAGGTACTGGTTTTTGGAAAAATTTTGATTTGGAGGAGGAAAAAGAAATGAGGCTGAAAAGAATACTTTCTTTTTTGCTGGCATTTGTATTGGCGGTTGGCATGAATGTGGCAGATGTATCTGCGGCAGAGCTGGAGGAAAGCATTCTGGAATCCGGAGATCTGGTTGTTTTTGATGAGGACAACAGAATCACTTTTGAATTGCCAAACCCCGGAGATCAAAAAACTTTTCGCATTCAGATCGATCACGCTCTTTACCCGAATGCCAGAATTTATGTGTTCCCATACGGAGGTCAGGGGGATTGCACAATAAGGATATCGGGCGCAGCTTATACAGGGACGAAAACGCTCAATACAAAGCCGGCTGCAGGCACCATCGTGTTTGACACGAAGACTGTTTTTAAAATTGCGGGGGATGGTGCGGAAGAATACGCGGTCAGTGTCTCCACATCAGAAGGGAATGCTGCCTATGCATTAATTCTCACCACAGAAGAAGATTTTGTGGATATGTGCGGAGGAAAGGGAAATGCAGTGTCTATCCGGAAGAATCAGGCTACGGAGTATGGCGTATCTTATTTTGGCGGTTTGCGCCGGCTTCTTGCCGGGGACGGGGAATGGTTCCGCTACACTGCCGATGGTGATACATATATTCATGCATCCGCTGCCGAAATAGACGATTTAACAATTGCGGTATATGATGCGGATACAGGGCTGCAGAAATGTATAACAGGTGCGGATGATAGAGAGACTGTACAGGAAGAGTATGGACAATGGACCGGATACGTTTCTAAAAAAGTTGAATTACAGCCGGGACATGATTACTATTTTCAGGTGAAATCAGAGTCGGCAAAGAAAGACAGCGAGTATGTGTATCTGTTTTCTGCCGGATTGCCCCGCACAGTATATGATATGATCGAGGTAAGGTCATCAAAGACTTTTTCCATACCGGCGAATACGACGAAAACCTTTTCATTTGAAGTGAGTGGATATCCCAAGTCCTCCCGGCTGGGAGGCTATGGCAGGATATGCTTTCAGACCGGGAGCGTAGTAAACAATCTGGATATCACTTCGCTGCAGATTACGGCGCCCAATGGCAGAGTTCTCACTGCGCCGAGCCAGGGACAGTACAATTTGTCAACACCGATTGATTATGATAACTATTTGACCAGCAGAAATAACATCCCTTTAAATGGAACATGGAAAGTGAGCATTCGCTCCAAAACAGCCTTGAGCGGGCTTTATTTCAGAATAAAGGCGCAGGTTGACCACATCCCCGGTAAGGATGGCAACGAATAGGGGGAACAATGAGAATTGAACTAAGCAGTATAGCGGACAACTTTCCTGCGAGCGCCCCAAAAGCGGCGCTTGCCAAAGAAAATATGACGAAGGTGACAAAGCTCACCGCAAATTCCGATATCGTTGAAATATCCTATGATTATTCCGGTGTGGATGAAAAGGGCCTTCCGAAAAATATATTTTGGGGAATTGGCGGAAGGAAAATAGATATACCCAGTGGCAGCGGTGAAAAATTGCGGAGACAGCTGGAAAAGGTATATGAGGATTACTACACTGGTCAATGTGATGAGAAAACTGTTGAGGATACGCTGACGGAGGTTGTGGAATCCTTCCGGGATATGTATATGGAGATTGGGTATGAGGAGCAGGACATTATGCCCCGTATTCTGGAGGGCGTCTACGCATATGCGCGAATGGATGTCGTATATGGAGCAGATACAGCCAGCTATTATGAGGGACGAAAGCTGGCGGCGCTGTACAACGAACCCGGCAGGACTTCAAAGGATTTTATTTACTATGATTCGGATTATTATTATAAATGTGAAGATATGAAAACTGCGCTGTTTGAGCACGTAAAGGCGCTGGGGGAAAAATACGGAGCCACAAATCTGAAGATCAGGAGGGGATATGATCGCAGTGATTTGCGCTATTATGCCTCATCCTACAATACCATAATCAACCACTACGCAGGATATCAATGGAATATAGGGAATATGCTGGACGAGAACATGGAGCCGCCCAGAAATTTTAAGTTCTTTCATAAAAATGGGGACCGGGGCACTAACATCTATCCGGATTCTCTGACAGAGGTCCTCGGAGACGGGTCAGATATTTTCGACGGGGTGCTTCATGTATGGCAGGACGACTGGTCATTTGTCGGGCGCGTGCCGGTCCGCTCTCATGCGATCAAGAATCCGGCTGTCAATATGTATGATGTGGTGAAAAACGGTTCGCCGGGAGGCATACCGGAGAAATGTGTCAGTTTTTTGAAAAATTTTGATTTCTTTTCCCCGGTACAATATGACAATTATTTCAGGCTTCGGCATTTCCGCTATTTTGACCGTTGACATGTGGTGCGCCTGACAGAATATGGACTGCATGTGATTGAAAACAACCATCGGAAGTCGCTGTAAGCAGTAACTTCCGGTGGTTGTTTTTTACAACATTAAAATCGGTTGCCATTTCATCCGGCGCATGCTAGGATATATAATGAAACAAAGGTAAAGTGGTTCCCAAAAGGAAGGTAGGAATGGATGGGCGTTTATTTGGACAGCAGAGGAGCGGGCGCAGTCTATAAAAAGGCGGTGCAGTCGCGTTATTTTGTGGATAAAACCAGGATGCTGGCGGAGCTGATGCCCATTGTGGAAAGGGACGTCTCCATGGCCGATATGGCGCAGGCGGGCGGAAAGGATATCCGGTATATTTGCATCACGAGGCCCCGCCGCTTCGGGAAAACGGTCATGGCGAGCATGATCGCGTCTTTTTTTGGAATGGAGGACAGCCGGGAGGTGTTTTGTGAGCTTGCCATAAGCAGGCATGAAGGGTTTGAAAGACATTTAAACCGGCATCACGTAATCAGCATCACATGCAGCGAAATGCCAGATGAATGTGTCTCCTACGGGCAGTATATCGCCCGGATTAAGGACAGGCTGATCCGCGACCTTAAGAGGGCGTTCCCGAATGCGGATGTGGAACGGGGGGACGCGCTCTGGGATATTTTGAATGCGCTTTATGAATCCGGGGAGTCGGCGGAATTTATTTTTGTGTTGGATGAATGGGATTTTATTTATCATCAGGAGTTCGCTTCCGATGGAGATAAAAGGGCTTTTACAAAATTTCTGAGTATGCTTTTTAAAGACCAGCCCTATGTGGAGATGGTCTATATGACAGGCATTCTCCCGATCGCCAAATATGCCAGCGGATCGGAGCTCAACATGTTCTGCGAATATACTATGGTTACAGAAGAAAAATACGCTGATCTGTTCGGATTTACCGACAGCGAGGTGGATATGCTCTATGCAAAATATGAGGAGACTGAGACTGGAAAACGGAATGTGACGCGGGAAGGGCTGCGCATGTGGTACGACGGATACCATACCAGAGCAGGGGAGCGGGTATATAATCCCCGTTCGGTTGTTCTTGCGCTGACCAACAACAATCTGGGAAATTACTGGACCAGTGCAGGCCCTTATGATGAGCTGTTTTATTATATCGGCGCGAATGTGGATGAGGTGAAGCAGGATGTGGGACTTATGCTGGCCGATGTGCCGGTCCCTGCAAGGGTGAGGGAATATGCTGCTACCTCCATGGAATTAAGAACGCGCGACGAGATATTTTCCGCCATGGTGGTATATGGATTTTTAAACTACGAAAATGGCTGCGTTTCGATTCCGAACAGGGAACTGATGGGTAAATTTGCGGACATGGCGCAAAAGGAGCCATCGCTGGGAAATGTGTATCGGCTCGAAAAAGAATCGGGGCGAATGCTGCGTGCGACAAAAGCCGGAGATACCGAAACGATGGCGGAAATTTTGCAGCTCATTCACAATACGGAGAGCCCGCTTTAGAAAACCTGCGTGGTGGAGGTCCTTCGTCCTGCGAAAAGTTTCCATGAATAGGTTGCCTAAATGCAGGGAATGTATTATACTGAAAACTGCAAAATGTATTTCATTGCGACAGGCTGTACATGTATGGCAGGATGATGCGTGTGCGGGAAATGATACATGTACGAAGAAGCGTACAAGATAAAGAAGGAGGTTTTCACAATGGCTAAATTTACAAAGGAAATGACGATCGGGGAAGCGCTGCAGCTTGACATGAATGCGGCTCCGGTTCTGATGGAGATCGGCATGCACTGCCTCGGCTGTCCTTCCGCGCAGGGGGAATCCCTGGAAGAGGCTGCCATGGTGCACGGCATTCCGGTGGAAGATCTGATGGAAAAGCTGAATGCGCTGGCATAACAGCCGGCATGGGCGGCATGGCTTCGGCTGTGCCGTTTTTTTGGGAAAAACTGTGTTTTTTGCTCCCGAAAACCTGGGAGACAGAGGAGTTTCAAATGCGGTCTGTCTGTCAGCCGCATTTGCGGGGAATTCAGGCGTCTGCAGAAGGCTTGTTTAGTTGTGCCAAAATGCAACAACGATTTTGCAGCAGTTTTCACAAAAGGTTTATAATTTCTTAATGGATGTATAGAAAAAAGTACATCGTTGCGACTTGACCGAAAAAGACAGTTCCCTTATAATAGAAGCATGAAACACACATGGCAACAATGTATTTCTTTTCGACAGGGATGCCATGTATCCCCGTCGGGTAACCCATCATATTATATTATAGGAGGCTTTTCAAAATGAGACCAGAATGGACAGGTTTTGTAGGCAACAAGTGGGACAGGGAAGTCAATGTCCGCGACTTCATCCAGAAGAACTACACCCCTTATGACGGGGACGATGCGTTCCTCGCCGCGCCTACACAGAACACGAAGGATCTGTGGAACCAGGTACTGGATCTGCAGAAGAAGGAGCGTGAAGCAGGCGGTGTACTGGATATGGACACCAAGGTGGTTTCCACCATCACCTCTCATGGCCCCGGCTATCTGGATAAGTCCAAGGAGACCATCGTTGGATTCCAGACAGATGCACCCTTCAAGCGTTCCCTGCAGCCTTACGGCGGTATCCGTATGGCAGAGAAGGCTTGTGCGGACAATGGCTACACGGTAGATCCTGAGATCTCCGAGTTTTTCAGCACCCACAGAAAGACACACAATGCAGGCTGCTTTGATGCTTACAATCCGGAAATAAGAGCCTGCCGTTCCGCGCATATCATCACAGGTCTGCCGGATGCTTACGGCCGTGGCCGTATCATCGGTGACTACAGACGTGTTGCTCTGTACGGTATCGACAGACTGATCGAGGATAAGGAAGAGCAGAAGGCTTCCACCGGCCGCGTGATGACAGACGATGTGATCCGTCTTCGCGAGGAGATTTCCGAGCAGATCAGAGCCCTCAAAGAGATGAAGGTTATGGCCGCTTCCTATGGCTGCGATATTTCCAAGCCCGCCGCTAATGTGAAGGAAGCGATTCAGTGGACCTACTTCGGCTACCTTTGCTCCGTAAAAGAGCAGAACGGCGCTGCGATGTCCCTGGGACGTACCTCCACCTTCCTTGATATCTATGCACAGAGAGACCTTGCAAACGGCACCTTCACAGAAGAACAGATTCAGGAATTCGTGGATCATTTCATCATGAAGCTGCGCTGCATCAAGTTTGCACGTACACCTGAATACAACCAGATTTTCGCAGGCGATCCCGTATGGGTAACCGAGTCTCTGGGCGGTATGGGTGTAGACGGACGTTCCATGGTTACCAGGATGAGCTTCCGTTATCTGCACACCCTGACAAACCTGGGACCTTCTCCCGAACCCAACCTGACAGTTCTGTGGTCCACAAGACTGCCTGAGAACTGGAAGAGATACTGCGCGAAGATGTCCATCCAGACCTCTTCCATCCAGTATGAGAACGACGATCTGATGAGAGCTGTTCACGGTGACGATTACGGCATCGCGTGCTGCGTATCCTCCATGGTAATCGGTAAGGAAATGCAGTTCTTCGGCGCACGTGCAAACGTTGCGAAGTGCCTGCTGTATGCGTTAAACGGCGGTGTGGATGAAGTGACCAAGAAGCAGGTTGGACCGAAATACCGTCCTGTGACCGGCGATGTGCTGGATTATGATGATGTTATGAGCAAATTCATCGATATGCTGGAGTGGCAGGCTGACGTTTATGTCAACACCCTCAACATCATCCACTATATGCATGACAAGTACTGCTACGAGAGAGCGGAGATGGCGTTGCATGACAGAGATGTGAAGAGATACTTCGCAACCGGTGTTGCCGGTCTGTCCATCGTTGCCGATTCCCTTTCCGCAATCAAGTATGCGAAGGTTGAAGTGATCCGTGATGAAGACGGCATTATCGTAGATTTCAAGACCACCGGAGACTTCCCGAAATACGGCAATGACGATGACCGCGTAGACGATATCGCGCAGGAAGTTGTTCATAAGTTCATGACCGCGATCAGAAGACATCACACCTATAGAAACGGTGTGCCTACCACTTCCATTCTGACCATTACCTCTAACGTTACCTATGGTAAGGCTACCGGTAATACACCTGATGGACGTAGAAAAGGACAGCCGTTCGCTCCCGGTGCGAATCCGATGCACGGACGTGACACCCACGGCGCGGTAGCTTCCCTGTCTTCCGTTTCCAAGCTTCCTTTCAAGGATGCACAGGATGGTATTTCCAATACCTTCACCATCATTCCTGGCGCGCTTGGAAAAGAAGATCAGATCTTCTCCGGCGATCTGGAGCTGGATCTTGACCTGAACAAATAAGCAGAGGCATCTTTATGGACGAGAAGGATATGATTGACGACCTTGTCAAAATGCTGGATTCCGGCATGGCGCAGGGGACCGGACACGTCAATGTGGATTATGATGAACAGGGCGATGCGAAGCAGGTCCAGACGATGGGCTGTACGGATTGCTCCAGGACGCCGCTGGCGTGCAGCGTTCCCACATTGAATGATGGCCTGGATGATTTTAAGTAAACTATTGTATTGCTGCGGATTCTGTTTACGGATCCGCAGCCCCAAAAAGTATAGGAGGTAAGAAGTATCATGGCAAACAACAATGCACAGGTAGATAATCTGGTAGGCTTACTGGATGGATATGCAACCAAGGGCGGACATCACCTGAACGTGAACGTTCTGAACAGAGATATGCTGCTGGACGCGCAGAAGCATCCGGAGAACTATCCTCAGCTGACCATCCGTGTTTCCGGTTATGCTGTTAACTTCATTAAGCTGACACCTGAACAGCAGGCGGATGTTATTTCCAGAACATTCCATGAGGCGATTTGAGCTGCCTGAATGGTAATGGCTGTAAATGAAAAAGAAAACCCGGCGGGAATTCCCGTCGGGTTCTTTTTTTGTGTGAAAACTTAAAAAGCGCTTTAAAATTGTGCCAGAGTCTGCAGGGCGCTTTCTTCTGCGATCAGATCATAATGCTCTCTGTAGTATGCTTCGCTGCCCGCCGTAGAGGGCTCCAGACGGCCGTACTCCGATACGACGTTGCAAATCCGGTTGAAGGCCTCCGCCGTCATATCCTCTTCGCTGATCACCAGCAGATATTTTCCAGCTTTCCCGTTCTTGTAAAGGGAATTCTTTCCATCGTAAAAATTATTCGCCACATGGGCAAGCCGAATCACATGATGCATGGTGGGGAAAGAAAAAATTCTGGCGCTCATGGCAGGAATCTCGGCGGCAGCCTTCTGATCCTTATCCTGCGCCTGTTTTCCGGCAGCGTTTGCGGCAAGCTCCGCCTTGCGGCTTTCCTGAATCTGGCGGAAGAGGTCGAAGATGGAATCCGTGGCGGTAGAGGAGCTGTCGGAAAAGTCGTCCGGATCCATGTCATCCTCGTCGTCATCCACGGCAGGCGCGAATTTGGAAAAGCGGGTATCCAGCTCTTCCGGATCCTCCACCTTGGTGATGATCAGGACAATGCAGTCGGCGTTTAAGGGGATCGCTTCTATCATGAGAGGAATATCCTCCGCTTCAAAGCCGAACTTCATGGAAGCCTGCTGCATCATATCGCGGAACAGATTTTTGGCCTTCTCAGTGCCGTATGCCAGTTCGCTGATCTTTAATTCCCGGTCAGCGAGGTCCGCCTTTGTGAGCGTACAGCGGATCTGGTGGTCGTTTACTTTTTCGATTTTCATAATGATCACATCCTTACTATATTAAAATACTTCCGGACCCCCAAAGTGGTGATGGAAGAATGGTAAAAAATATCGCAACTACCCAAACAATCATACCATTAGAAATATAATTGCCTGTGAAAGTAATGATATACGTAAAATGGGACAAAGTCAAGTATACTGTGAAACTGTTTAAAATTTTTTAAGAAATAGCTTGAAAATATTCCCTGCATTGGATATAATAAAGAGCAGAGATGATTCTGAACAATCCGTGCCGGATGGAGGGTTGTCAGAATGCCGGAATATTTAGTGCGTTTGTCAATACAGACAGGATGGTGATGAGAGACATTGCCATCAGTATACAAACATCAGAGAACAGGTGAGCTGTTCTGTCTTTTTCCCATTGATAGTATGGGAATGTCTTGCAGGGATATGTACCTGTCGGAAAAATCGATCACTCAATTTTTCCCAAAGTTTTTATTCAAAATGACCTTGATTTATTTTATGATACCGCGCATTTTGGGGCACTGTTCGTTCATCTCGTTATTTCTCCGTTTTTCAACCTGATCTGACAGAAGAATATATATCACGGATAAGTCCTTTTGGGATGGAAGGCGGATCAGAAAAGGAGAATGGACATGGGAAGCTTAAGACCGGAGGCCTGGGAAAGGCTGCTTGTGCAGCTGGAAAGGGAGGGTGTGGGTTTTTACCTGAATGGAAAGCGTTCAAAGCCACGGGAGATTATCCATAAATGCTGTGTCTGTGAAAAAGCTGTTTATATGCCGGACTTCGTCATGGACGAGGAAGGAAAGCTGCAGGAGGTACGATATGATGAAGTGAAAAAGTGGTAATCTGACTGTCTGAATAAGTAAGGAATTTGTTTTGCCGGAAAAAACAGCCCTGCATGCTATGCGAGGACCCCCAATCACCGCGCCGGGCTGTTTTTTTCAAAAAAGTAATGACGGCATTTCATTCGTGTGTTAAAATGTCGAATGGAGGGTAAATGCAATGAAAAAAAGAATGATTCCGGTTGTGATTGCTGTATTATTGATTCTATTGATCCTGGCGGGGGCTGGGGGCTTTTTTCTGTATGAGAGATATTCGTACTCCAAAGAGCCTGCCGATTTGCGGGCGTATTATTCCCTGACTGGGGACGCGGATGTCGCGATTGTTTTAAATGATGGGATTGTGGAAGAGAAAGGAATTTTGTATGAGGGTCACTGCTATCTGGATGTGGAGACCGTGCATGCTTATTTGAATGATAGATTTTACGTGGATTACCAGGAGGGGCTTTTGCTTTATGCCCTGCCCGATGAGGTAGTCCGGGTTGCGGTTGGAGAAGCTGTGGAAGAGGGCTATACCGCCGCCTTTATGAGGGAGGACAGGGCTTTTCTGGCGCTGGATTATGTGAAGAAATATTCTGATTTTGATTTTACCCTGTATACGGATCCGAACAGGGTGCTTCTGCGCACGCAGTGGAGCCAGGTGCAGACGGCAGAGCTTGTGAAGGACGTTGCCATCCGCATCCGGGGCGGCATTAAGAGCGAGATCCTGCGGCAGGCGCAGACAGGCGAACAGGTCACGATTCTGGAAGAGATGGAGAGCTGGGATTGTGTGCAGACGGCGGACGGCTATATCGGTTATGTGGAGAAGAAGCACCTGACGGATGCCGAAAGCCGGATGCAGGTGAAGGAAAGCAGCTATGAGGAGCCGGATTATGCGGGAAACCGGCGGGATTATAAGATTAATCTCGCCTGGCATCAGGTGACCAGCGAGGCGGCAAACAGCACCTTTCCGGGCGTTTTGGACGGCGTGACCGGGGTGAATGTGATTTCTCCGACCTGGTTTTTCCTGTATGACAATGACGGCAGGCTGGACAGCATCGCGGATCCTGATTATGTGCAGGAGGCGCATACCAGGGGCCTGGAGGTATGGGGGCTGGTGGATGATTTCACCCATGCTGCCGACAATGGCGTGGATCCGGCGCAGATTCTGCCTTATACGAGCAAACGTACGCAGATTGTGGAGCTTTTGATATCGGAAGCGCTCCGGTGCGGTCTGGACGGCATCAACGTGGATTTTGAGAAGGTGACGGAGAAGATCGGGGAGGATTATATTCAGTTCATCCGGGAGCTGTCCATCGAATGCCGCAAAAACGGGCTGGTGCTCTCCGTGGATAATTACGCGCCGCGTTCCTTTAATTCCCATTATGAGTGGAGGGAAGAGGGCATCATGGCGGATTATGTGATCATTATGGGCTATGATGAGCATTGGAGCGGCTGTCAGGAAGCGGGCTCTGTCGCATCCCTCGGATTCGTGGAGGAAGGGATACAGAAGATGGTGCAGGAGGTGCCGTCAGAGAAGGTGATTAACGCGCTGCCTCTGTATACCAGGATCTGGGCGACTGATCAGGACGGTGCGGTGACCAGTCAGGCGGTGGGCATCCAGGCGGCGTCCGAATATCTGATGCGGCGGGGAGTCGCCTATGACTGGGATGAGGAGACCAGCCAGAACTATGCGCAGTTTGAAGCGGAGGGAAGCCTGGTGCAGGTATGGCTGGAGGACGAGCAGTCCATCGGAGCCAAGATTGAGGTGATGAAGAAATATAATCTGGGCGGCGTCGCGTCATGGAAGCTGGGCTTTGACGAGGGCAGAAAGAATATCTGGAGCGTCATTGCGGGATTTTTTGCGGAGTAGCGGGCGTTAAACAAAAAGCTCCAGTAAAAATACGATGATACAGCAGAAAACGGAAACCGGAAACAGACCGGCGCCGAGCCATGCGGCGATGATGCCGGCAAGCAGCGCGCACACTCCCGCAACCGGACTCTGGGTGGCATCCATGATGGCCGGAAAGGTCATAACAGCCAGAGTGACATATGGCACATAATAAAGGAAGGATTGCAGAAACCGGTTTTTGATCTGCTTTTGGATCAGCGTTATGGGCAGGACACGGATGAGATAGGTGACTCCCGCCATAATTGCAAGGTAGATATAGATGTTATGCGTCATTTGTATTGTCCTCCTTTTTAGGATCGACCGGGAACAAAAATGCGGCGGCGGCGGAAATTGCGACAGTGAGAATGATCGTGCGCGTACCGCCGGAAAGCCCGGAAATGACAGGCAAATGGGCGCTGCAGTAGCTCGCCGCGAAGCTGATCAGAATGAGCAGGGCGATGACCTTGTTTTTGCGCGCGGGCGGAATGATGATGGCGAGGAACATGCCGTACAGGGCAACGCTCAGCGCGCTGACTGCGCGCAGCGGCAGGATGTTTCCTGCCATGATGCCGAGGGAAGTGCCGACAGCCCAGCAGGGAGCGGCGACCACGATCGCGCCATAGGTATAAAAGGGGTTTATATATCCGGGACGCGCTATGGTAATGCCGAACAGTTCATCCGTGATATCATATCCGATCAGCAGCCGGTGAAAAAACGGGGTGTCCGGGGAGAACCGCTGGCTGAGGGCGCAGCTCATCAGCAAATAGCGGGCGTTCGTGATGAGCGTGATGAGCGCCATTTCCAGGTAGGGCGCGTTGGCGGCAATCAGGGTAAATCCGGCGTATTCCCCTGCGGATGCATTGTTTAAAATGCTGGCAAGAAATCCCTGAAATGCGTTCAGTCCCGCGTTGCGGGCAGTGACGCCCAGCGAAAAGGAAACTGCCAGATATCCCAGCCCGATGGGGATGCCGTCTCTTATCCCTTCCATGAATATGGAATTATGTCTTGTGTTCATTGTCAATCCACCTTTATCTGCAATCAATTATGAATCTGTGCCGATGGTGACGGTTCAGATTTGTCTGGACTGTTACCGCCGATGCCCCTGACAGGATGGAAAAAGGGGATTGCCGGCATAGATTCTGACCAACGACCATTATTATAGTACAATTGTCCGCGGCATGCAAGTGTAGAACCGCTGACTTTCGCGCGTGGTAGTGTGAAGCGGCAAGATGCAGCGGGGCCATTGCCTGCGGGAAGAAACAGGGAGGTTTGGAAATGCGAAAAGAGTATGTTTATGTTTTAGCAGGGGTGTGCGTCCTGTTATCCGCCTGCGGAAAGAGTGACAGTGGGAATGCTGCGATCGGCATAGCAGAAACAGCGCGGGAGTATGAAATGCTGTCCTATGAAGCGTTTCGGGAGCGAACAGGAAGTGAGGCAGAGCTTTATCATGGGGACCGGTTTATCGGAGAGATTCCGGATTCCTCACTTTGTGTGATTTACAGAGGAGAATATGACGAGGATTTGGCAGGAGCGGTGCTGGCGGAGGATGATATGCCGATTCGGATTCAGGGTCCCTTAAGCGCATTGCTGGTTGGAATGCAAGAGGAAATGTCCCTGGCAGAATTTGCCAAAGCGCTGTCCGGGAATGGCGCGGCAGAAGCGGCTTATGAACTGCTGGAGGGCGGCGGCACTGCCTATTATGTGGGAAATGCGTATGCGCAAATGCGGTTTGACAGCGATAGAGACGGGGAATATGACAGGCTGTTAAGCATTTCGCTGGATGATGAATCCACCAGGGAAGCGGTCGGGCCGGAGAGCGTCGCCTGGCTGGAAATATCAGATTCAGGTGTGCCGCCTGCCTGCCCTGCGTGAAGTGGCGCTGGCATATGAAGAGGAATTTTGCCATAGAATGAAAAAAAGTCATGAGGTTTTGGAAATGAAGCAGGTGTGGCAGAATCAGTTCATCAGACTTTTGGGAATGACGGCATTTTTTATTGCCGCCTTTTTTGCAGGGAGACAGGCAGCGGTTATGGTGGACGGGTATGTACAGGTGAAGGAGGCGGCGAAGGAACGGGACGATTATACAAAAATGCAGAAATACTGCGTGGTGATTGATGCGGGACATGGGGGCGGCAGATTGCGGCATTGATTATGGCGCCACTGTGTATCTGCCGCCGGTTTCCCGGGTGATGGTGAGGGGCTGCAGGTCATAGGAGGTGATTTTGTAGCCGTCGGCGGTGAGGGATACGGTGAAGGATGCCATGCCGCCCCTGGTGCAGGTTTTTTCAGGCTGGGCGCTGACGAAATTGCCGAGGGAGTAATAGAGCAGCATTTCATGTCCGTTTTCATCCCGGACAAGCTCACAGGGCTGCAGGGTGTGGGGATGGGTGCCGACGACCGCGTCCACCTGGCAGGATAGAAACAGCTGCGCCCATTTTTGCTGAAAATCGTCAGGCTCTGCCGCGTATTCCGTGCCCCAGTGGACAAAAACGATCACAAAGTCACTGTCCGCCTTTGCCTGCGCGATATCCCTTCTGACAGCGGCTTCGTCTGTTAAAAGGTGGACCATGTGCGGGGATGCTTCCGGCATTTGGATGCCGTTGACGCCATAGGTGTAATTGAGCAGAGCGAAGCGGATGCCGTTTTTTTCGATGGTTTCATAGGGACGGTATGCGGTTTCTTCTCCGGTCTGGATGCCGAGGCAGAGGATGTTTTGGGATGTAAAAAAATCCTTCGTACACCGTATGCCCTCCGGTCCCTGATCCAGAGCATGGTTTGTGGCGCAGGTGACGACATGAAGGCCTGCGGATGCGATCGCTTCGCCGACCTTAAGGGGCGTGCCGAACCGGGGATAATCGCTGTAGCGGGACGGGTCGTCGATCAGGGGCGTTTCCTGATTGAGCACGGCGATATCGCTTTTGGCGATCAGGTCCCGGACATTTTCAAACAGGAAGTGAAAGCCGGTTTCATTTTGCAGCCCATATCGATAGATCGGTTCATGCATCAGGTTGTCCCCAAAGACGACAAAGGAAACCTCCGTATTTTCTTTGGTAAAGCCCCAGGAATCCCAGATCCAGCTGGTGATTTTCCCGGTCGGGTCCGTCAGAAAAAGATGATTGCGGGCTGCGTCGTCCGGCTTTACGGTCATTTCGGAAACGTCCTGCCCGATATAAGAGGACATCCACTTGGGGCGGATGGTGTCTGTGTCATACTGGTAGACAAAAATATGCTGCGACCAGGTGCGCTCGTCCCGGTCGATCCAGAAGGGCTTCTGCTTTCCATAGCGCCCTCTTTTCCAGCAGAGCAGCAAAAGCTCGTCATGCTGGTCCCGGTCGATATCACAGGAGAGCGCCGCCTGCACCCGGATATCCGTGGGAGAGGTCCAGATGGGCGCATTTTCATAAAAAACGGTCACGGATTTGTTTTGGAGCGATATTTCGTATTGCCCGGATTGGGCATCATGCATGCCGCTTTTCCAGCTGATCCAGCGGGGCAGGAAAGCGCCGTTTTGATAGAGAACGTACAAAACGGCGCAGGCACACAGGAGCGCGGTCAGGAGCAGAAACGCCCGTTTTCCTTTTTTATTCCCATTCATAGCGATAGCGGTAGCTGGCGGTCCAGTCCGGTTTCTGGATCGGTTTTTCCTGACTGTAGGTTTCATCCTCTCCAAGCTGGATGCCCATCATCTGACGCCATTTCACATCGGTCAGTCTGTCGGAGAGCGGCCAGGAGAACTGGTAGAAGGAGTATACGCTTCCTCTGGCGATCTTGATCCTGCCATCCACCTTTACAGCGACAAGGATGATGGAAGGGTCGCCGGTTGCCGCCTCCAGCACGCTGCCGTTGGGATCGGTGGCGATGTCCACCACCAGCGCCGCCGGATATTCAGCGGCATCGATATATTCGGAATCGCTTTCGGTTTTGACGGTTTCATACCAGAAATGCTCGATATTACCGCCGTAATTCTGGATGAATTCGTACTCTCCGTCGGTCAGGACTTCATCGCGCAGCTCCTTTTCGGAAATCGTAAGCAGCGTGGCAGCGATCTCGGAGAGACGGGACAGATTTTCGGCATCATTATCGGAGAGCATGCCATATCGGGAAAGCCCCTGTGCGGTCTGGTCGGCAAGGGAGAGAAATCTTGTGTATACAAGAGGCTCCGGCTCCACATAGCCGCGGAAATCCGGCTCCTCGTCCCAGCCGCCGCCCATTTCCGCGAGGACCTGCTTGGCGTAAAGGACTGTATCGTGCTTTAGCTCCGTAAAGCTGCCCGCAAAGCACTCCAGATTCTTTTTATCCCATTCCGGGCTCTGCATGAAGAACGGATATCCCTCCCCTTTGGATTCCAGCAGGGGGCGGAGCGTGTTCAGCCATCCCGCATACAAGCTTGCCGACCACAGCGCGGTATTTTGAGCGGAAAGCCCTTCTCGGAGCATGTTCATGTTTTCCGTATAGCCGGCAAAATCTGTCGCGCCATTTTCCGCCAGAATCTCAAGAGCGCTGTCGCTGCCCAGGGCTGCGGGAACGTCAAGCACGTCAGGAAGCATGCGCTTTTGCTGTGCACTGTTTTCTCCTACATTGCTGTAAACCAGCTTTTGCATGATGGCGGCGTCGATGGTGAAGCGCTGCCCCATGAAACGGAAGCCGGGAATGACATTTTCCTCTCCGTCCACGATGGGAATGGAATTGATCCGGGGCTGGGGAAGGGAGGCTGCCATTGAAAGGAACTGCTGAAAAGCCTCAGGCTTACCGGGCAGATCGCTGACAGTCATGGCATCCCCGTAGACAGCGGAAAGGAGGGGCGCATACTCGCATACGCCCATATCGTCGCTGGCTCCGGCGAAGAAGGAGGTCACGGCATAAACGGCATCCCAAAGCTCTTTGGCGGCAGGATCCGCACAGAGCGCCTGCGTGATCAGCAGGGCGCTCCTGGTCAGTTCCTCTTTTTCCAGTGAAAAATGGATTCTGCCATACCACATCATCGCCTGAAAATACCGGGTCAGCCTTGCGTCGCCCTCATAATAGCCCCTGGGAATATACTGGGAGTAATCCTCGTAATCTCCGGTGATTTCCGAAAGATAGATATCGTCTGCCAGACGGATCCGGTCCAGCTCCTGTAAGACGGTCTGAGCCGCATAGCCAGGCGTCTCTGCGCTGTCGTCAAGCAGCTTTGCGCCCACCCCAAAGAAGGCCACATTGCGCATGGCGGCATTTTCCCATTCGGTGCCCGCAAGCTGCTCATACTGGGCGGCGCTGGAGGCGAGCATCCGCTCTCCAAGCTGACTGACAGCGTCCGCCAGATAATCCCGCTCGATATTTTTTAACAGATAAGAAAAATACAGGTGGTAGGTGTGCATCAGCGAATCCACCGTCACGAAGCTGGGAAGCAGGTTGTAGCGGTTGATTTCATAAATTTCATAAAACTCCCTGCCCGCATCGCCACATACGACAAAGCCGTTTTGCGCCAGCTTATCCGCCATTCCCTCCTCCAGGTAAAATTGCCAGAGATTGTCAACGTTGCTTAAGTCCGGCTCGACGGCATAGGGGGCAACGCTGGGGGTGAAGGAGAGCCCGCCGGTATTGGCAGCAGTTTGTATGAATGTCGGGCGTTCCAGAGTATGGGCAACGGAAGGCGCAGCGGTTTCTTCCGGTCCGGCGGTGTCCGAAGGCTGATCAACGGCAGGGGCAGAGGCTTCACCGCTTTCCTGCGCGGGAGTTGACGCAGAAGGAGTTCCTGCCGGGGACTGAGCGGCGCAGCCGCCGAGGACGCCTGCGATCAGGATGGATGTAAGAAGCAGATGTATTGTTTTCTTTTTCATGATAATCTCCGTTCCGCCGCCTTTTTGCCGGCGGCATGATAAAATGTACGCAAAGGGCAGAGTCAAATGGGTGAAGATGCATATGCCAGGCTTGCCTGGGCAGATGCATCTTTGCCTATTTGATGAGCGAAGCGAACCCGGAAAACCGAAGGTTTTACGGGTCTCTGCCCGTATTTTGCCATGACTATGATATAATGAGCGTTAGCGTACCGGATTTCTTAATCAGCACTTTCCTGGAGCGATTCTGTCTGATAAGACGCATAGCCTTCGTAATAGTAGCTGCGATCAATGCCTTTCATATAGACCGTACGGTCATCGATCCGGTCGGTGAGCGCGTTTTTCAGCAAATGCTTTATTTCAATATCCCGGACCGGGCTCCGCTCCATCGCAAGCAGGTAATCGTCCCGGTCAATCCGGCTCCAGTCCACCGCCAGATGCAGCTCCTTTTTAAAAAGGAGATCCAGCCAGATCCGCATGCTTCTTCCGTTACCTTCCCGGAAAGGATGTGCGACATTCATTTCTACGTATTTTTCCACAATTTCATCGAAGGTAGTCTGGGGCATTTGGTCAATGCTGTCAAGGGCGGCCTGCAGATAAATAGCAGGAGCAAAACGAAAGTTGTAACAGTTCAGACTTGTCTGAACTGTTATGTAGTGACTTTTGTCAATACCTGAATTGTGCAAAAAGCAA
>CAJUEL010000062.1 GCA_910585455.1 uncultured Eisenbergiella sp.
AAATGGCAGGATATTCCTGGGACAGGGCGCAAAACTGTCTGAACGCAGTGAGTTTCCGCGGGCAACGAGCCAAACGGGCATGCTTGCATGCACATTTGGCGACTGCCGCGAGAGCCAGCACCCCCACAGGGTGCTGGCTGCGCCCTGTCCCGTTCAGGAATAGCCGATCATTTTGTGGAATTTCCCACTCCGGATAACGCCGCCGGAAACTCACTGTGTCCCCCGCCGGTTCACCCTCCTCCCGTCCGCTGTCCTCCCGTCCGGTATGTCCGCTCCTGCCTGCTGCCCGGACCGGTTTTTTCTGCTTCTGACGCTCTATAGGACCGCCGCTATGCGGTTTCGAACCGCACCGTCACCACGAACAGGTCGGCGATGGTTTCCACCGCAAAGGCGCCGCCACAGGCCTCGGTGAAGCTTTTGGCGATGGAAAGGCCAAGGCCGCTGCCCCCATCCGTCCGGCTCACATCGCCGCGCACAAACCGCTCCGTAAAATCCGTTCCCCCATCCAGCTCATTGCGGGAGGTATTGCGCACGCTGACGACTGCCAGGCTCCCTTCCTTTTCCAGCCGGATATAGACCCGGGAGCCCTCCAGAGAGTACTGCAGCGCGTTCTGCAAAAGATTCTGGAACACCCGGTACAGGCGTTGTCCGTCCGCCACGATTTCCACCGCCTCCTCCGGAATCTGCGCCTTAAGACTCACCGGCGCGTCTGCGATCTGTTCCTGCATATCCGCCATGGTCTGACGCAGAAGCTTCGCCAGATCCAGCCTTTCCCTGCTGACCGGAAGCTGTCCGGAGGATGCCTTGCTGACCTCGAACACATCCTGCACCATTTCCTTTAAGCGCTCCGATTTCTGTGCCAGAATTGCCACATAGTCCTTCAGCTCTGCCGGCAGACTGTCGTCCTCCTTTAGCAGATCCACATAGCTGATGATAGAGGTCAGCGGCGTCTTGATATCGTGGGACACGTTCGCCACCAGCTCCACCTTCATCCGCTCGCTCTTCATCCGCTCCTCTACCGCCGTCTCCAGACCGTCCCGGATGCCCGCCACCTTTTGTGCCATATCCGCCAGATCGGAGTCTACAGGCAGCGCATAGGCGCTGCGCTCCTTCCCCTCCCAGGCTGCATGGATCTGATCGTTTAAAAGTCCCAGGTCACGGGAAAGCCGGCAGCGGCAATAGATGTCATATACCAGAAATGCCAGCCCTGCCGTCAATACCGGAGCCGCGACAGCCCAGCATGCCACCGTCATCCTCCATGGGAGCAGCCCGCCGATGGCCGCCAGCATCAATCCGACGGCCAGGCAGACGATACATCGCAGCATGCGTCTGTTCATCCGCTCCTGAATTTCCAACCGCCGCTCCTTTTTTCCCAGAAACCGGATCAGCTTACCGCACAGGCTCCGCTTCCAGGGCTTTTCCCCATACCTCACATATAAATACACCAGGTAAAACAGCCAGAAGCACGCCAAAATCCCGCCTGTCAGCCCCAGCCAGTCTATGCCGCTGCCCCACCAGATGATGCTTTCCCACATCCAGAAAAGCGGACGAAGGATGCCGGACAGAACTATCATCCATATGAGAGCGGCCACCAAAAGCAGCACGCATTCCACATACAGTTTTCCAAGCGCCCTGCCCAGCCGTCTGCACGCTTCCCTGCGCTCCCTGCGCCAAAGAAAGCACACTGCCAGCAAAAGCACGGTAATCGCAAAGATTATCCCCCACAGGGCGAGGGCTCTTTTTCTCGCCGCAAAGCTCTGCTGCGCCCAGTACAGACCGCCGCCGTAAACGGTATCGCCAACCGCATACCGCATCGGCACGCGGCGCACAGCGACCGTCACCTGACTGCGCCGGAAGTCTTCCCCCAGTTTATAGTTTTCATACCCCGGAATCGCCCACTGGGTATCATCCCAGCGGTAAATGCCGTCCCCGTACAGATCCAGCTCCTCACCGTCCAGCCAGGCCGCCGCCCGGTCTCCTTCGAATTTCAGCAAAAAGCTGTAGCCCTCCGGCAGAGGACTGTTCTCTTTCCCAAAGGCTTCTTCTGCGTTGGTATAGACGCATTCCTTCCCTTCCGCGTCCGTGCAGGAAACCCGGTAAAGAAGATTCTTATCCTTCTCATGATTTTTGAAAAACCATTCATACATCTCCTCCAGCTCCTTCGGGCTCCAGTCGCCTTCCGATTCCTGCCAAAAGCTCTCTTTTGGAGCGCTTTGATTCCAGGAAGCCCCTGCTGAAGCTTCTCCTTCCTCCACAAGCTCCTCCTCGCCGGCTATCGCTTCCGCCTCCATCTCCTCATACTGTGAGATCTCTGCAGGCACCGTAACCGTAATCGCCGTGTCCGTCGCGCTTCCAAACAGCCAGGGAAACCAGCCCGCCCTACGGGTATATTCCTCGCCCGCAAAGGAAATCGGCCGTCCCGCGCCCACGCAGAGCAGGTTGTTTGTCATCCGGGAAACATAATCCCGAAAATCCTGCGTCTGTTCATAGCGCCCGTCGGGAGACAAAAGCGCTCCCATATCCGGCAGCGCATCCCCAAACAGCACAAAGGGATTTAGAAAAAGCGCCGACAGAAACAGGCTGACGCCCAGCACATGGCTGACCACAGCGACAATCATTTTACTTTTTTTCCATTTTGTATCCAATTCCCCACACCACCTTTACATATTCCGGATTTCTCGGATTGAGCTCGATCTTTTCCCGAATGCGGCGGATGTGCACCATCACCGTATTTTCCGGCGAAAATGCTTCCTCCTCCCAGACCCTGCGGTAGATTTCTTCCGCCGGGAAAACCCGTCCGGGGTTGCGCATGAAAAGCCCCACGATCTTTAACTCCGTGGCGGTCAGCTTCACCGCCTCACCGTCCGCGTACAGCGTGCGCTCCCGCTCGCTGTAACAAAGCCTCCCGTTTACGATCCGTTCCTGCTTTTCCTGCTCGTGAATGCTGCCCAGACTGGTGTAACGGCGCAGATGGCTTTTGACCCGTGCCGTCAGCTCCTGGGGCTGATAGGGCTTTGTCACATAATCGTCCGCCCCCATGGAAAGCCCCAGCACCTTGTCCGTCTCCTCGCTTTTGGCGCTCAGCACAATGATGGGCAGATTCCGCTTTTCCCGGATCTTCATCAGGGCGGAAAGCCCGTCCAGCCTGGGCATCATCACGTCCATCAAAATCAGCTGTACCTCTTCGTCAATCAGCGCGTCCAACGCCTGCAGACCATCATAAGCCTTTCTCACCCGATAGCCCTCTTTTTCCAAAAGGATCGCGATCGCTTTTACAATCTCTCTGTCATCGTCCACAACCAGCACGCATTCGCTCATCGTCTCTCTCCTTCATCCTCGTCATCTGTTTACGGCAATATGGTAACGCAGACATCTTACAAAATTTTTGTGGGAAATCTTACAGGTTTCTTACAAAACAACTGCAAAAGGCGCCCCGCCCGCAGGCAAAGCGCCTTATCCGTAAAAATTCAGCCTTTCATGTCGTTCCTTTTTGGATGCGCACGTTCATTTCCGGTAACAGCCTGGACAAGCCCAAACTGTTACCATTTCCATCCGTTACGCCCCGGTCCTTTCAGAGGCGCGCCATCAATCCTCATATCCGTTGGGATTATTGGACTGCCATCTCCAGGAATCCTCGCACATTTCCTTAATGCCGTACTCCGCTTCCCAGCCAAGCTCCTCCTTCGCCTTTGCAGCGTCGGAATAGCAGGTCGCGATATCGCCGGGGCGGCGGGGCTTGATCACATAAGGAATCTTCACGCCGTTCGCCTCTTCGAAATTTTTCACAATGTCAAGCACGCTGTAGCCCTTACCCGTGCCCAGATTATAAATGTTCAGACCGGACTTATCCTCGATCTTCTTAAGCGCCTTCACATGCCCCTTCGCCAGATCCACCACATGGATATAATCCCTGACGCCGGTTCCGTCCGGCGTGTCATAGTCATTGCCGAACACGCCCAGCTCCTTGAGCTTTCCTACCGCAACCTGCGTCACATAGGGCATCAGATTGTTCGGAATGCCGTTGGGATTCTCTCCAATCGTGCCGCTCTTATGGGCGCCGATCGGATTGAAGTACCGCAACAGCACCACATTCCATTCCGGATCCGCCTTCTGGATATCGGAAAGAATCTGCTCCAGCATGGACTTGGTCCATCCATAGGGATTGGTGCACTGTCCCTTCGGGCACTCCTCCGTGATCGGAATAACCGCCGGATCGCCGTATACGGTGGCGGAAGAGGAAAAGATGATATTCTTCACGCCATGCTTTCTCATCACATCCACCAAAGTCAGCGTGCCCGCAATATTGTTCTCATAGTATTCCCAGGGCTTTGCGACGGATTCTCCCACCGCCTTGAGCCCCGCAAAATGAATGCAGGAATCGATCTGCTCCTGGTTGAAAATCTTCTCAAGCGCCTCCCGGTCCAAAATGTCCGCCTTGTAAAAAGGAACCTTCTTTCCCGTGATCTTCTCCACCCTTGCGAGGGACTTTTCGCTGGAGTTGCACAGATTATCCACAACCACCACATCATATCCCGCATTCTGCAGCTCTACCACCGTATGGCTGCCGATATAACCGGCGCCGCCTGTCACCAAAATTGCCATGATACCATCCTCCATTCCGCTCTGTTGTCATTACCACAAAACATCCGGATAAACGCCTGCCGCCTTCAGGCTGGCAATGGACGCCGTGACAAAGGGCTTATCCTCCTTATAGGTCACGCCAAACCATTTGTCCGCCGAGTGAAGCACCTCCACGGTGGCTTTGCCGGCCTTTAGCAGCCTGCCCACCTCGATCGGCAGAAAGCACTCCGCCTTTAACGGATTCTTTTCCACCTCTTCCGCAAAAAACCGTTCCGTGGCAGCGGTCAGCTCCTCAAAAATGCTGGGAGAAAATGCCCACATGTTCATGGACACGGGGGTATCCAGGGGAAGGGGCGTCCAGGTTGCGCCGTCATCCTCCGTAAAGGCTGCATCCGTCTGCCGCTTCACGATCTTAGTGCGCTCCGCGATATCCTGTAAAAAACCCTTTTCATCCGTCACACAGACACCCCTTGCCACGGAGCCATTCTCCGTCAGGGTGTTGCCCAGCTGATACCCTACCATCGCATACCGAAGCTTTTCATCATCCTTATGGGTTGTCAGGAAGCGGTACAGCTCTGCATATGCGCTTCTTCCATAATAGTCGTCCGCGTTGATCACCGCGAAGGGCTCCTTTACCACGTCCCTGCAGCAAAGAATCGCATGCGCCGTGCCCCAGGGCTTCACTCTGCCCTCCGGGATCTGAAATCCTTCCGGCACATTGGAAAGCTCCTGATACACATACTCCACTTCAATATGTTTACTCACCGCGTCCCCGACGCACTCCTTAAAGTCCTTTTCATTTTCCCTTTTGATGATGAAAACGACCTTGCCAAAACCCGCCTGCAGCGCGTCATAAATGGAAAAATCGATGATCTTGTGTCCCCTGTCATCCACAGGGTCGATCTGCTTTAATCCGCCGTAACGGCTTCCCATTCCCGCTGCTAAAATCACCAGTGTCGGCTTATCCATCTGTTCCCTCCTATTTTAACCGAAGAGGCGCTGTCCGGCAATTCCCTCTTGTTGTCCATACCTGTCAAAATGTTAGATGTCCGGAATCCTCTTCTTTATTCTGCACACGCGCTCTGCCCGGTGCCGGCATAATCTCTGTTCCTATTGTACCATGCTTTTGCCGAAACCACAAATCCTATTTGCGAAATCAGCCGGTGACCAGCCGCTTTATGAAGGGGATCCTTTCCAGAATGACCGTCATCAGAAAGGCCGGCAGCATCAGAACGATATTTTTCAGAATATTGGCGCCGACGCCAAATGAGATGCCGCGCATCGTCAGCCATCCTGCGAGGGGATTGACCAGCATCCAGCCGAAAAGCCAGTGGATGTAAAAAATACCCAGCGTCCGGGAGGCAAGGGCGCGCACGGGAAGGGAAAGCCAGCGCAGGCGGATCCTCGTATTTTGAAGCAGCAAAAAAAGCCCGGCCGCCATGAAAATCACCGGCACATGGCGGTAGCCCTCCTGCAGCAGGATGCCGTCCCATGCCGCCTGGCCGCTCAAAAACCATTTCACACCCCAGAGCGAAAAAAGCCCGGCTGCAAGCATCAATACCCCTGCAAGCCTCTGACCGAAGCGGGAGCCGGTCAGAGGCTTTTCCCTGCCCGCAAGAAGCGCGCCCAGCAAAAAAAAGCCCAGCATATTCCCGTATTTCCCAAAGGGCGAAAAAGCCGCAGCCGCATCAAAGGAAAGGGCAAAAGGAATGCCCGCCCGGCGCAGCATGCTTCCCGCCACCTCAAGGCTGTAAAATCCGTTTGTGCACACAAGGGCCGCCAGAGCGAAAAACCAGGTCAGAAAATGGGGACACTTCCCCGCCAGTTCCCGCTTTTCCCGCTCTCCTGTCGCTTCCTGCCTTTCCCTTTTCTTCGTTTCTCCGATTTCCCAAGCAAAGGCAATGCGAAAGAGCGGAAAAACGAGATAGACCGCAAGCAGCGCTTCAATAAACCACAAATGCCCATTGATGATTCCGGGCAATTCGCCGAACAAAAACAGGTAATTGCACACCTCCCAGGCTGTCACTCCCGCCAGCCCGGTTCCGGCAAAGTGCGGGATGAGCAGCATATAGAGAAGCTTCCAGACCGCCAGCACCAGATAGACGCTGAGCGTTTTTCCCAGATGCTTTTTTAAGGACAGCGGTCTCGCAAACAAAAGCGCGCCGTTTACCATAAAAAAGATGGGCACCGCCATCCAGCAGGCGCACATGCACAGATTGGCAAAAACCGTAGGAGACAACAGCACGAAATGACAAAATACCACCAGAAAAACCGCAATCGCCTTTAAACTATCCAGATATTCAATCCGTTTTGCCGCCATATGCCCCTCCCATCGGCTGTGAATCATAGATTTTCCTCATGTGACCGCTCTGTCCTTCTTCATAAGTCTGACCACATAAATAAGCGTATATACCGCCATAATTCCCGATACCGCCGGCGCGATGCAGCCGATCATGAGCAGATTGTCCGGACAGCAGGAATAAGCGAAATGAATCAGCGGCATGCGCAGCGCCAGCGCGCCGAAGGTGCAGCTGATCATCGTGAACACCGTTTTGGAGCGCCCGTTTAAATAGCCGTTTAGAGAAAACACAAATGCCACCGCCAGATAATCATAGCTGCATGACCGGAAAAAGGGAATGCCCGCCGCGATGATCTGGCTGTCCCGGTCAAAAATCCCGATCATGGTCTCCGGGGAAAGCTGCGCCCAGCCCCAGAACAGCGCCGACGCCAGAAAAGCAAAGCAAAGCCCTGCCGCAAGGGACTGCTGCGCCCGCTTTAGCTTGCCCGCCCCAAGATTCTGCGCGGTGATCGCCGCCAGAGCGCTGGCGATGGAGGTGGCGGGCAGCATGGCAAACACATCATATTTGCTGGCGATTCCCACCGCCGCCGCCGCATGCACGCCCAGCCGGTTTGTCACGGAGGTGAGATAAAGAAAAGAAAGCCGCACCATACACTCCTGCAGAGAAATCGGAATGCCAACTCTGGCGAGCTCCCCCGCCAGCGCCCTGTCAATCCGGAAATTGCGCAGCCGGAAGGTGAAAACAAATTTTTTCCGGTTTAAATAAAGAATCGCGCAGATCATGCTGATGCCCTGTGAAAAAACGGTTGCCAGCGCCACACCGGACACCCCAAGCCCCAGAATTTTCACCAGCAAAATATCCCCGATCACATTGATGACACAGGACAACGCCACGAAATACATGGGTCTCCTGGAATCTCCGTATCCCCGCAAAACCGCGCTGATCGCATTATAGCCGCAGATGAAAAAAATGCCGCAAAAGCAAATCGTCACATACTGCTTCGCTCCCGCCAGACTCTCGACAGGCGTCTGCAGGGCCGCCAGAACCGGATCGGCGCATGCCAGCATCACAAAGGTCAGCCCCAGAGCCACGATGGCAAACAGCGTCAGGGTTGTCCCGATCGCCCGCTTCGTCTCCTCCTCCTTCTGCATGCCCGTATATTTTCCCACCAGAATCGTGCCGCCCAGCGTCAGCCCGGACACCATGCTGGTAATGATCTGTGTTACCTGTGTCCCCGTGGACACCGCCGCCACACTCTCCGGCGGACAATACCAGCCGATCACCATCAGATCCACCGCGCCGTAAAGCGCCTGAATGATATTGGCGATCAGAAATGGCACGGAAAATTTTAACAAAACCCGGAATACATTTCCCTCTGTCAGTAAATTCTCATGTTTCATATCAAAGCTCCACACCCTTCCCGTAAACCGGCTTCACCACCGGGATTTCGGGATGCCGTTCATCCATGCGTTTCTTAAAGCCGCGGGTATCCGCCGTATCGGACACCGGCGGGAAGGCATCGTCAAAATGATCCAGCAATATCCGCTTCGGCAAAAGCCGGTCCACCACATCCATGGCTTCCTGTTCCAGATTTTTGCTGCCCTGATATGGCAAAATCAGAAGGTCCGCCCCCGTCGGATAGGAAATCCCTTCCTGCAATCCCAGGCTTCCCATCACCAGCACAGTCTTTCCCTCCGCCTGTACCTCGTACAACAGCGTTTGTCCCCCTTCCGGAAATTTCGGATGCAGATATGCCAGCGCCAGCAGGTTTCTGCCATATCGAAACGTCCGCAGAGAAAACAGCTTCTTCATGCGCATCCCGATTCCCGGTCTGGCATGCCTGCCCTCCCGGACCAGAAAGCGCATATTCCCAATCTGGAACCGGGTTCCCGGCTCCACCTGCACCACATTGCTCATGTCCCCCACCAGCTTTGACAGCGTTTTTGCCGCCATGCTGCCGCAGAACACCGTCGCCTCTCCGATGCCTTCCTCCTCCAGAAATTCCGGTGCCTCCATCAGGTGGTCCAGATGTCCGTGGGTGATGCAGATCGCGTCCTCCTTTGCAAACTCCTCAATGCAGTTCGGATTCTCGCCGCCGATCAGCTGTACAAAGGGATCAAATAAAACGCTTTCCCCTGCCGCCTCTATTCTGATGCTCGCCGTTCCCAGCCATGTAATCTTCATAAAAACCTCCATGTCGCCGCTTTGCGGCGCATTTATCCTTTCGGCTACGGGCAAAACCGGACCTTGTATGCGCATTCCCGCCGTCTGCAACAGTTTACCATACTTTTCCCTGCGGTGTCCATTTTTTTCAAAAGAAGTGCAAAAACTATCACTGTCACAATTTGTTGCGTTTCATCCTATGGCTTTTTCAAATTCTTCTATGCTTTTCACCCTGGCGGCAAGCTTCAGCCATCTTTTCAGCACAGTCTCATCCTTCTGTCCGGCAACTTTGTCCGACAGCGCCTCTGTCACATCCCCCATATCTCTCAGAAAGTCAAGAATGTCCTCTGCTCTTCCTTCCGCTCTTCCCAGTACCTTTCCGTCTTCAATAAAAAGCTGTGTCAGAAAATCCGTTGCGACAAATTCTTTTAAATGCATTTTTACACCCCTTGCGCGCTTCAGCGCGCATACCACTCAATAGTTTGAAAGAAGCTTTCAAACTTTCCTCCTGTGTCAAAAATTTGCAGGAAATAACATAGAGCACAGCCTGCATTCGCTCCATATCCTCCCGATCGATATGGGGATAGTTCTTCTTCAAGAGCGCAAAGCCCTGTTTTGCCCGTTCCATTTGCGACATTTTGCCGTCCATCAATGGCGCCAGCACTACCGGCACCAGATCCTTTTTTCGCATCCCGGCATCTGTTTTATCCTGCAATCGCCAAAACAACTGTTCCACATTCTGATCCTTCAGCCGGATGATCCGGATACGATAGGAATTAATCCCCTCCCGCAGGCAGGACATGGGATTTTTTACCTTTGCACTACATACCACATAGGTAATTACCGGAACCTCATGCGCCTGGCTCGTAACGGCGTCATATGCCCGAAAACGTCTCAGATCCTTTTTGGAAATGCGGTCACTCTCAAACTCAAAGTGATACCAGTCTCCGCTATCCATCAGGTAATTAAAGTCCTCATTCATCCTCTTTAGCTCCAGATGCACATATTCGGTCGGTTCTGCACGCCTTGCTTTCCTGTAGATTCCGAAATACCGAAGCAATTCTGAGCCAAAAAACTGAATCGCAAATTTAGATGCCAGATCCTCCGCGTGAACTGTCTGCCCGTTTTTTTCCATTTCCATTTTTAGCATAAACCTCACTTTCCAGGTTTTGCCGGAAACCACTCCCCCGCCTTTGACGGCAATCTTGTTCGCATCCTTTCCTGCTGTTTTTATTGTAGATCATGGGTTCCTATTCGGACAGGTCTGCGCGTTCACCGCGCAGACCGTAAAAAAACGTAGTGGCAACAGGCATCCGCCCCATCGCGAAGCGATTTTTATGGGCGGATGCCGTTACTATTCAGACGTGTCTGAATAGTAACGGTCATGGCGTACCTTATTCGGGACTAAAAGAGTCTCTCTCTTCGATTATCCCCTCTTTCTATCCAATGCAAAGCCTTTTACTTTGCTGCTTTTTCTTTTCTGATAGCTGCCTGAACAGGGCATGAAATTTTCAGAAACCAGGCGCTCGATATCGCCGTCACCTCTTTTGCCGGCGATACCAGCATTCTGTCTTATTCTCTATGATGCGGAGCGGCTCTCCACTCTCCGCATATGAATTGTCCGGTAGCGGCTTCCTGCATCGCCATTGCCTACACCGCTTTTACCATAACACATTTTTCATTCCGGCACAATACCGGATGATAAAATGATTCATTTCTTTATCATGGGGTGAACAGAAAGGCCGGGCGGGGCAGAAGGGACAAGAGGCAGCAGGAAGATGGGCAGGCGGAGGACACAGGCTGTTTCCGGCCGCATTATCCGGAGCGGGAAATTCCACAAAATGACCGGCTATTCCCAAACGGGACAGGGCGCAAAAAACTCACTGCGTTCAGACAGTTTTGCGCCCTGTCCCAGGAATATCCTGTCATTTTGGGAATTTCTCCGCTCCGGATAAAAGCGTCAGAAAACAGCCTGTGTCCTCCGCCTGCCCATCTTCCTGCTGCCCCTTGTCCCTTCTGCCCCGCCCGGCCTTTCATCCCCACGAAAAGTAACTATCTGATTGACAGTAACAGTTCAGACAACTGTTACTGCATCCCTCCCTCTGCACTTCATTTCGGTGTGAAAGTTTTAGATTTTCTCAGGCGGCGTCTTTTGGACGCTCTGGGAAATCTCTTCACGCTATCCGCAGGTATCGATGTAATTTCCCACATCGGACGGTCTTAAAACGGTCTCCGGCTGCCGGGATGCCTCCGGCGCGGTCTCCTTTTCCTTTTTCTCCTGCCGCTTTAGCTGCTCCAGCTGCCGCTCAATTTTTTCAATTTGCCGCTCCAGTTCCCTTTTTTTCTTTTCATCCCTGCGCGAAATTGCCTCTTCTCTCTCCCTGCCCAGCTGCGTAAGCTTCTGCTCCAGCGCCTGAATTTTAGCATCCGCACCGGTGCCCTTTTGCGGTTCGTATCCGCCTGACGGCCAGCCTGCATTGACAGATGAAATGCCCATATCATCACCTCCTGCATTGAGGATAGGCATTTCTGCCCGAAAAATCAATGGCTTTGTCTCGAAATGTCCCCTGTCCGTCCTGAAATGTTGCAGCTGCTCAGACAGCAATGTCATTCAGTTTGGCGGCGGACAACGGGAACGCAGCGGTGAACCGACAGCGGGCGCGGGAGAAGGACGGCGGGCAGAAGGGGACATACTGTTTCCGGTCGCTTTATCCGGAGCGGAGAAATTCCCAAAACGGCAGGGGATTCCTGCCACAGGGCGCAATACTGTCTGAACGAAGTGAGTTTGTTGCGCCCTGTGGCGTTCAGGAATAGCCTGCCATTTTGTGGAATTTCCCGCTCTGGATATCGCGACCGGAAACAGTATGTCCCCTTCTGCCCGCCGTCCTTCTCCCGCGCCCGCTGTCGGTCCGCCGCTGCGTTCCCGTTGTCCGCTGCCAAACCGAATGATATCGCTGTCAGCATCGTTATGAAAGGTTCAGCAATACATGCAGGCAAAAATATCCGCCCGTTTTTTCTGTCAGCATTGTGCCCTGATATTTTTCCGCCGCCGCTTTGAGGTTGGAAAGCCCTGTCCCTGCCGGAGGCAGCGGTCCCTCCAGGCAGGGATTTTCAAACGCCAGCATGAAAAAATCTCCCTGCCTCTCCCCGCTGATGCGGATTACCCGTTCTCCCTCCATTTTCCGACACGCGCTGATTGCATTATCCAGCGCATTTGAAAAAATCACACACCAATCCGGATCTTCTATGCCGCAGGACGCAGGCAAAAGCAGTGAAACCTCCGCCAAAATTCCCTTTTCCTTCGCCAGCCCCAGCTTTTCTCCCAGCAGGATATCCACGATCGGATTGCCGGTCTGATATGGAAACGCCAGCATCGACGAGGCCGCTCTCAGTTTTTGTAAATAGCGCCTGCCCTCATCAGTTTTTCCGCTGTCAAGCAGGGCGCACACTACGGACAAATGATTTTGGATATCATGGCGGAATGCCCTCGTCTGCTCATAACGCGCCTGCGCTTCGGCAATGTATCCCTTTTGCGCCTGTGCTGCCTGCTCAAGGGACCGCAGCGCCTCCTGCTGCTCCATACTGCGGTCAAGATGCCGGCAGGCGTATAGCATGCAAAGCAACGCGCCCAGTCCCAGAATCTGCAAAAGCAACAGCATCGCATGTTTTCCAACCGCCTCCGGTGAAAGGGGAAGCTGCAAAACGCGATAGGCGGTTTGCAAAATATACAGCTGCGCGGCACAGAAAAACATGCCCGGCGGGAGCAGCACCCCGGCAGAAGCCGTCCGGCCATCCTCTGTAAGCGACAGGAATTTCAGCACGACCGCATAGAGACAAAAACAGATTGTAAATGCCGCCAGGGTTGCCAGAAAAACCACCGGGTACAACAGCTTTTTCCCGATCAGCTGTGGAAACAATATCGTCTCCATCGAATTGATGATCCCGAAGGAAAGCTGTGAAATATAGATTGCCAGAAATGTCACCGTCCAGGACACGGACCCGCCGTTTCCCAGCGCAGCATGGCTCATCCCATATAGCGCAAGCGCCTGTGCGCCGATGGCCAGCAGCCCGGAAGCGGCGTCGGGAAAGGGCACGAATTGTATGATACCAAGCAGGAAAATGTAAAGAGGAAAATGCCACACTCTCCGTTTTTTTCCGGTAAGCCGGCTGATAAACAGGATGTGCATCACGCCCTGCCCGATCAAAGACAAAACGGTAAGGCAAACATCAAAAGCGAAAATTGGTTTCATCGTTACGGTTTCTCCTTCATATAACGCAAAAGAGCCTGCAGCAGGGCCTGCTCCCGCAATCTGGAAACGGGAATCCGATCGCCCTGCGACAATATGACCTGCCCGGCATTGCTGCCCCGCACATAGGCAAGATTGACGAGATAGCTCCTGTGGCATCTGAAAAAACGCCCGTCCACCCGCCCTGCAAAGGCATCCATTTTTTCGTAATATCCGGTCAGCTTCCCATCGCTTTGATGGATATATATTTTTCGCCCCTGCACCTCACAATACACGATCTGGGCCAGGGGAATTACTTCACAGGAGGTTCCCTGTCGGACAATCACGCTCCTTTGCGTCTGCTGCCTTAACACCCTGACCGCCCTGTCCATCGTCCGCCGAAAGCGGATATCTTCCAGAGGCTTCACCAGATAATCATATGCCTCCACCGCAAAAGCATCAAATACAAGCTCTTTCAAAACGGTTACAAAGACCAACAGGCTGCGATTTCCGCGTCTGCGCAGCATTCTGGCGGTTTCCATCCCGTCCGGCTGCTCCATTTGAATATCCAGAAAAATCAGGTCAAAATCACAGTCACTTTCCAAAAGTGACCTTCCGCCGGAAAAGCTGCTGACACAAAAGGCGGTGATATGCTGTTCTTCCATATATCCCAAAAGCCGCTCCCGGATTTCCCGCACCATCACCGGCTCGTCATCGCAGATTGCAAATTTCATCATTTTTTTATACCCCTTACGCGCTTTCGCGCGTATACCAATCAATAGTTTGGAATTTATTTCCAAACATATACCCCTTACGCGCTTTGGCGCGCAGACCAATCAATCGCCTGAAAGAAGCTTTCCTCCTCCACATATTATGAACTGTTACTCTGCATGCTTTTTTATCAGAATAACAAATCTTAGCCCAAAGAACAATCCTGCCGTCATGGAATGCCATATTTTTGTAACGAAACGATTCCTGTTCACAGTGCGGCAGGCAGGGCATGCAGGCAAACCGGAACGGGCACTTATCTTTCAGACAGAAAAAAGATAAGCGCCCCAAACTAAGAAGAATCTGGTATACTAAAGCCTGAGAAATGATTTTTGTATTCCAATACCCGAACGGAGTGATCGCAGTGAAATATGTAAATGCAAAGGATATTCTGCCGGAAAGTCTGCTTTCACAGATCCGGCAGTATTACCAGGGCGGCTATTTATACATACCAAAGGAAAACGCACACCAGACCGGACAGCTGACTGAATATAAGCTCGAACTGAACATGCGCAACCAGTACATCTATCTGAAACACCTGGAAGGACAAACCTGCAGGGAACTGGGTAATATCTATCATCTATCCGGTTCCAGCATCCGGCGGATTCTCGCAAAAGAAAGGATCAGGCATCTGAAAATGAAAACACTCATCGAACAGCTTTTACCCCTGTGGGGAATAAAAAACCGGCAGCTATCCCAGATATATCCCACCGCATGGGAGGTAAACCACAACTGCGTCATAAAGGTATATGATGATGCCGTGCAGCTGGAAAGAAATATCAGGCTGTCCTCCATCCTGTCCGAATGCAAAATTCCGGTTGCCCAAATCATCCCAACCAAAGCCGGAGAAGCATACGCTGCGCAGGAAAACCTTTTTTTTCTCATGACAAAAAAGCTGCCCGGCAGCAATATTTCCGACTTAAAGGACCTGGAAATGACAAGGAAAATGGGATGCGCCATCGCCCGGCTGCACAGGGCGTTTTTACAATGTGAAAAGGAAATTGCCTTTTGGGACAACGGCCTGCTTGCAGAAATGCGGGGATGGGTTTTTGAAAATTTGCAGCAAAATGAATGGCAGAGCATAAGCGAACCGGAATATGCCAAAGCGGTGGAAGCCCTGGAAAGCTGCTATGACCGCCTGCCTAAGCAGCTGATTCACAGGGACGTGCATTTTGGGAATTTCCTGTTTTTTGAGGGCGATTTATCCGGATATATTGATTTTGATCTGAGCCAAAGAAATATACGGATATTCGATCTTGGCTATTTTCTGTCCGGACTGCTGGCAGAGGAAACGGCGGATGCCTTTACCAAAAACGAGTGGCTCTCTACAGTGGGCGCGGTTCTTGCAGGCTATGAAAGCCTCCAGCCGCTCTCCAAAGAGGAAAAAGCCGCTCTCCCCTGCGTGATGGAATGTATCGAAATCTTATTTGTGGCATATTTTTCCGGCATAAAGGACACGAAGCACGCCGATGATGCCTGCCGGATATTTCATTTTCTTCAAGGCTGCAAACGGGAGCTTTCTGCCGCAATTCATCAAAAGCCGCTTTAAACCAACGCTCCTGCCGTCTCCCTGGATGGAAAACGGCTGCTTTACATATTTTTGACTGTACCAGGTATAGCATGGATGCCTTTACGGGGAAAGAGCAGAACCGTGCCGGTGGCGTGCCAATTTTTATCTTATAAAAAACCGGGCAGGTTCAGGAAAAATGAATACAGTATGCTTTTATGGAAAAAATAAAAAATCTATACAACATAAAAGTATTCTTTATTTTTCTGGCATTAGTCTTGAAATAAGTATGTTATTGCTGTATTATTAAAGAAAAGGAGAAGCTTATGGTACTTGAATATTATGAAAAACTGCTACAATTAAAATGTTTTTCTTTTGATGATGCAGCAAAAATATTTGGGAATGAACGCAGGACCAAAAATATATTATACATGCTAAAGAAGAAGGGGCTGTTACAGTCAGTCCGCCGTAATTATTATGCCACCATAAGTCTCGAAACAAAGGAGGCTGTTGCAACCCCTTTTGAGATTGCTTCATCCATAACGGAAAACAGTTATATTTCCCATCATTCAGCTTTTGAATTCTATGGGCTTGCAAACCAGGTTTTTTCTGATATATATGTTTCCACAGAGCAGGAGTTCCGGGAATTTGAGTTCGGCGGGCGGTGGTATCATTGTATGAAAAGTAAAAGGGATTTTGGGATATCCTTACAAAAAACGGTACGGGTAACGGATCTGGAGAGGACAGTACTGGACAATATAAAGGATTTTGATAAGGTCGGGGGGCTGGAGGAATTGCTGCGCTGCCTGGAAATGATCACGGTACTGGACGAGAGCAGACTGATCACGTATCTCGAAAAGTATCATAACCAGTTTCTGGTGCAGAAAGCAGGATATCTTTTATCTTTTTATCCACAGACGAAATTATCAGATGAATTTTTTGATTTCTGCAAAAAGAATATAGGGAACAGTTCGCGCTATCTCTACCATGATCTGAAAAAGGAAAGGAATGTATTTCTAAAAGAATGGAATTTATGTATACCGGAAGATATCATGCAGCTTGTAAATGAGGGAGGGGAACAACTTGTTTAATTATACAAAAGCAGAATTGTCAGAACTAGCGAATAAGCAGAATTTTATCAGGGATACTTTGGAAAAGGTAGTGCGTTTAAGTGAAGTTCTGGATTATATCAATAGTAATCCCATAATGAAAGGCCGTCTTGCACTAAAGGGTGGGACAGCTATCAATCTGACTGTCTTTCATCTTCCCAGGTTATCGGTTGACATCGACCTGGATTATTGTTCTTTTGAAAAACGAGAAGAAATGCTGGTACACAGACAGCAGATCACGGAAGACCTGAAAAAATATATGCAGACGCAGGGCTATGGCTTAAATCCACAAAGCAGGAGCCGTCACAGTCTGGATTCCTTTGTGTTTAACTATGTGAATCTGGGAGGGATGAGAGATAATATCAAAGTAGAAATAAATTATTCACTAAGGAGTCATCTGTTTGAGCTAGATGAGAAGTCTGTTTTATCAGATGTGATCCATATGGAGCATTTGATCACCGTGCTTGCGCCGCTTGAACTTTTTGCGGCAAAGATCAATGCATTACTCAGCCGGGCAGCGGCAAGAGATCTTTATGATACATACAATATGATCAATCTGAGGCTGTTTTCTAAGGACGAATATGAGATGCTGAGAAAATCAGTTATCTTTTATACGGCTATATCACAGGAGGAAATTCCGGAAAGATATGATGTAAATGTGATTGACCGGATCAGCATCAGAAAAATAAGGACAGATCTTCTTCCAGTCATTCAAAAGGGAGAGTTTATAGAGCTGGAAAAAATAAAGAATTGTGTAAAAGAATTTTTATCGGGCTTAATGGTTCTTACAACGGATGAGCATGATTTTTTGAGAAGATTCAAGGAAAAGGAATATTGTCCGGAACTGCTTTATTACGATGTTCAAATCATCAGGCGGATCAGCAGTCATCCAATGGCATTGTGGAAGATACAGGAACATTAAGAGTAGTTACCTGTAAGAAAGGAGGTAGAAAGATTTGTTCATTACTTTTGCTCCTTATTATATCGGATTTAAGAAATTTTTGCGAGAACATATTAAACAATACATAGTATGAAAACTATGAAATAAGTATAGTAAAAAATTCACATATCTAACGCTGTAGTTAATTTTGAATAGTAATTTTAAATTAAGAAATATATTCAAGATTAAAGGGTGCGAAAATACATATTTTATGTAAATGCACACCCTTGATTAAAATATTATGGTGTTAGTCAAGAAACAGGTCGGTATCCCTTCAAAGTCCGTAACGGCAATACCGGACTGCCCTTATTGTACCTCACATTCCGTTATCCGCTATGGACACAAATGTGATAAACAACGTTTTTTCTGCAAATCCTGTGAAAAGACTTTTGTGCAGACCACCCATACGATTATGGCAAATTCACATTTCCCCGCAGAAGTATGGAACGAAGTCATTAAAGATACGGTTCATTCCTTTTCCATCGGCATCCACACCTCTGTTTCCGAATCCCGCCTCCAGGTTTTTCCCGCGGAAGCATAATCCACCATGTAGAATGTCTCTTGTCCGTCCGATACCACAAATCCGCACTGGCAGGGAAATCCAACGTCCTCTGTCCTCCTGACCGAAAAGCTTCCCGCCTCCAGCCGGACGGGCGTTCCCACCGTTCCCAGCCGCCGGTCCCTCGCCAGAGCCAGCGGTCCGTATAAAACCGCCACATGACGGCTGCTGCCCGGATCCTCCAGGTTTTCCATGCCGTATGCCAGCCGGGGAGAAAATTCCAGGGAAAGCTTCACCTGATCTCCCGTTTTCCAACGCCGCCACAAACGCCAAAATGCGCCCTGACGCAAGTTCTCCTGCGCTTTTCCGTTGACGAATGCCCCGACAGACTCTGCAAAGGAGGGGATGCGCAGCAGCAGCGCAAAATCGGCTTCCTGCGATACATGAACAGTGATCGCAACTTCCCCTTCTGCAGGATAGCGGGTATCCACCAAAAGCTCCACCCTGGCCCCGCCCGCCGTTGTGGTGATTTTGCCGGGCAGATATATGCCGATCTCAATGCCCTCCGGAATGTCCCGCGCCGCCACGGCGGGCGCCAACGCGCAGCCGGCCGCACCGATGGCGATGCAGCAGCCGCAGTATGCCGTCCCCTGCTCCATGGTTTTAAAGCCGCCCACGGCCCTGCCCCGGATTCCCGCCCGCAGCGGGCTGTAGCTGTCAAAGATTTGCCCCTTTCCGCCGCTTTCCAAAACTCCCTGATCATAGGCAGCCCGATAGATGGGCAGGTCAAAGGTCGTATCCGGTCCGCAGACGCTGTTTTCGGTATTTACCGCGCCATAAAGCGCATTGAAGGCGGACCGCTCCACCTCCTCCAGATATTTCATCTGCCCGGTCAGCTGATATACCCGCGCCATCAGCTTCATCCATGTGACCGTAACGCAGGTTTCCAGCATCAGCCCGTCGTATGCCGTCCCGGTCTGCATCAGGGCCGAGTGATTGAACAGCTCATGGAGGCAGCCGGAGCCGCCCACTATCGTTGCTTCCGATTCCAGAAGCCTGTCCGCAAACCGGATCACCGCCTGTTCCCAGCGCGCGTCCCGCTTTACCTGCGCATAGTACAAAAGCCCCTCAAAGCAGGACATCAGCTCATAGGCCTTCACCACCGGATACTGATATGGATACAGCCTGTCCTCATAGGCCGCCCGGAAAATATCAAAGCCCTCCGCGCCGCCGTTTTCCACAATGTAATCCGCAAAATCCAGATACCGCTTCTGGGGTTTTACCATATATAGCCGCACCACGGGCTCCAGAATGGAGCTGGAATTGATGCCCAGCCAATTGTCGGAAGCCAGCGTGATCCTCTTTTTGCCCTCTTCCCTTCCGATATGGGCGATGATGTAATCCAGATGCATACACGCCGCCTCCAGGACCTTTTCTGCAAGCGCCTGCTCCTGACAGATTTCATAAAAATGCAGCAGCCCCAGCAGCACATATTTCCGGCACCAGATATCCCAGCCCTCAAATTCTGCTTCCCTGCTGTAGGTGGAAATTCTGCCGTCCTCCTCCTGCGCCCCAAGGAGCATGTTCACGCTCTCTGCTAAAATGGCGTAAAGCTCCCTGTCCTTTGTGTATTCCCAGGTCATGCAGGCGCCCCGCATGAGCTTTCCCCAGTATTCGCCCCTCCAGCCCCGGTCTGCGTCGTCCGGCGAGCCATAAAACTGCTTTGCCACAAGCGCCCACAGCCCCCTGTCCTTTAGCTGCTCCCGCTGCGCCAGATGAATCATATCATCCGCAATCCCTCCGTATACCGCTCTCATTTTTATACCCCCTTGTGCGCTTTAGCGCACATACCAATCAATAGTTTGGAAATTTATTTCCAAACTTTACCCCCTGTATCATGAAATTTGTTTTTGAAAAACCCCCATCCTGTTGTGCGTGATCACTCTGTGCCGTCTTCTGCGACCTGCCCGGAATTATCCGGAAATCACTTTGCAGCGCTTTTTGTAGCATGCGATCCCATACTTATGAATCACGGTCATGCCATCGTCAAGCAGCATTTCCCCGTAATTTTTGTCATTGATCTGTTTCATCGCCGCTCTGCATCCGCTCTCAAACGCAGCATTTTCCGCATATTTAATTTCTATGATAATGCCGGTTTCCTTTTCCGCGACCTCTATGCTGATATCACTGTAGCCCTCGCCGGACTCCGCGTTCGACCTGACCCTCCATCCCGCCATGCCGGCAAATAAGCCCAGCAGGATTCCATGATAAAAATTCTCTTTCATTTCCTTTTTCACTCCGGTGTCACGGATACTGATGGTCTGTCTCAGATAGGATGTAAAGCCCTTCTCTATCGCCGCAACATCATTTTCCAGAAAAGCATTACAGAACCTTTCAAGCTTCCCCATGTCCCTTACGGATTCCTCCCGGAACCACTCCTGGATCTGCCGGATAAATATCCAGCGTATTTCCCTGTTCGGAATGACAAGCTGTGTCAGATCGCCCTCCTCCAGACCTCTCTGCGTCAAATAGCCGGTTGTAAAAAGAATGCTCCACAGATTGTCAATATCAGAATCCAGATCCCGGTATGTCAGCTCCTGACGGATCCGCTTTTTCACACTGCCGCCATCAACCAACAGCTCCAGTTCATCGCGGGTGGTCGCCCCTGCCTTATCAATAAACCTTCTGATTATGCTATTGCTGCTCGTATTCACCCAGTAATTCTGCGGGCTTACGGATGGCTGCATTTTCAGCGCATGACAATAGCTCACCACATCCCACGGACAGTAAATCGCAAGCTTCCCAAAATGATAGCCGTCATACCACTCCTTAATGGCATCATATTTTTCCATAAATCCATAATAGAAAAGCAGCTGCCTGACCTCCGTATCCGTAAAGCCAAAGTATTCATTATACTGGACATCCTTTACCGTGTATACATTGAAATTGTTTAACCCGGTGAAAATACTCTCCTTTGATATTCTTAAGCATCCCGTCAATACCGCAAAATGCAGGCTGTCATTTGTCTTAAAGGCGCCGTCGAACAGACTTCGGATTAAATCCGCCATATCATCATAATAGCCCGCCTGGTACGCCTTATCAAGCGGCACATCATATTCATCAATCAGGATGATTGCTCCCTGTCCATAATGCTTCTGCAGCAGCTGTGACAATGTCAAAAGACTGTCCTTTATCAGCTCATCCTCCATGGTGAAGATACCCTTTTGGTTCATATCTGTCAGCGCCCTATACTGACTGCGCTCCATTTCCGTCAGCATGTCGCTCTGCATCAAAAACTGAAATCTCATCGCTTCTTTTCCGATGATTCTGCGAAGCATCCCCTTCGCCTCATCAAAGCTTTTGCCGCTCACTCCTTTTAATGTAATGGCAATGACCGGGAACCTTCCCATATATGCGTCACAGAGCTCTTTCTCTCTGGAGATAGCAAGTCCGTCAAAAAGCGCGCTGTCACAGCCGATTTCAAAAAAATATTTCAACATGCTCATGTTCAGCGTCTTTCCAAACCGCCTCGGACGCGTGAACAGATTTACTTTTCCGACATTATTCAAAAAGTCCCGGATCATACCCGTCTTATCGATATAGTAATAGCCCTGCGTCCGCATTTCTTTAAAATTCTCAATCCCCATCGGGAGTTTTGTTTTGACTGCCACAATATGCTCCTTCCTGCAAAAGCGGCTTTGCACCTCGCCGTTTCCCGCCATCAGTATAGCATAGATGCGGACAATTTAAAATATCCGTTTTCCGATTCTTCTGTGAAAAAACGTGGTGGCAACAGGCATCCGCCCCATCGCGAAGCGATTTTTATGGGCGGATGCAGTTACTATTCAGACGTGTCTGAATAGTAACGCAGCGGCCCGGTAAAGCTGCATTCCCCCGCATGCAGCTTTACCGGGCCGCCAAAACGCCCTTTTTTCTTATGGTTCTACGCCCAGCCTGCGCAGCCTCTCCTGCACGGCTCTTACATCCAGTTTACGGGGTGTGCAGCCCTTTGTGGCGCAAAGCGCGGCTGAGACGCCCACCGCCTGTCCCATATTCGCGCAGATCGGCATCACCCGGTAATTGGAATGCGCCATATGGGTGCCGCTGATGTTCCGTCCGGCAAGGTAAAGATTTTCCACCCTTTGAGGCACAAAGCAGCCATAGGGAATGGTGTAGCCTTCCGGCTGTGCAAAGCCCTTCTGCACACCGGTTTCGTCCAGGCCGTCCCCGGTCATGTTGTGGATGTCGAAATTAAAATGCGCCTTTGTGACCACCCAGTCCGGGAAAACCCGCGCCGCCAGAATGTCCTCCTGCGTCAGGGTCGCCTCCCCGGCAAAGTGACGGGTTTCCCTCACGCCGATCAGGGAGGCGGAGCTGATCAGGTAACAGCTTTCAAAGCCCGGAACGAACTGCCGCAAAAATGTCACGGCAGGATATGCTGGTCATGATAAAATGCTTATAAATCAAGTATTCTTTGTA
>CAJUEL010000063.1 GCA_910585455.1 uncultured Eisenbergiella sp.
GATGGATTGTAAGACTAAATTCAGCGGGGAGTGGAATTTAATTTTTCATTTAACAAAAATGAAAAAAATGGTATTTCATGTGTTGCACGTCCGAAAAAGCGTGGTATAATAAAGGTGCTACTGTGTCCCTGCGCAGCGCAGGGCATAGAAGGGAAATCGAGGAGGATAACAATGATCAAGAAGGCATCAATCAAATTTGACAAAGAGCTGTTTAAGAAAAGCGTTCATGCCAATGTGAAGAATTTGTACCGCAAGACATTGGATGAGGCGACCCAGCAGCAGATCTTTCAGGCGGTATCCTACGCCATCAAGGACGTTGTTGTGGATAACTGGATGACGACCCAGAAGGAGTATGAGAAACAGGACCCGAAGATGGTCTACTACATGTCCATGGAATTTCTGATGGGACGTGCGCTGGGCAACAACATGGTCAACCTGCAGGCATACGAGGGCGTGAAGGAAGCGCTGGAGGAGCTTGGCGTGGACATCAACGTGGTAGAGGACCAGGAGCCGGATCCCGCGCTGGGCAACGGCGGTCTGGGCAGACTGGCGGCATGCTTTCTGGATTCCCTGGCATCGCTGGGCTATGCGGCATACGGCTGCGGCATCCGTTATCATTACGGATTGTTTAAGCAGGAGATCCGCGACGGCTTCCAGATCGAGGTGCCGGATAACTGGCTGGTGGACGGCTACCCCTTTGAGCTGCGCCGCCCGGAATACGCCAAAGAGGTGAAGTTCGGCGGCTGGGTGAGCACCTATGTGGACAAGAACGGCCGCACCGTGTTCGAACAGAAGGACTATCAGTCCGTCAAGGCGATCCCCTATGACATGCCTATCGTCGGCTATGGCAACGGCATTGTGAACACCCTGCGCATCTGGGATGCAGAGCCGGTGGAGTGCTTCCGTCTGGATTCCTTTGACAAGGGCGATTATCAGAAGGCGGTGGAGCAGCAGAATCTGGCGAAGAACATCGTGGAGGTGCTTTACCCCAACGATAACCATTACGCCGGAAAGGAGCTGCGCTTAAAGCAGCAGTATTTCTTCATTTCCGCATCCGTGCAGGAGGCGGTCATGAAATATATGAGAAATCATGACGATATCCGCAAGTTCCATGAGAAGGTTACATTCCAGTTAAACGACACCCATCCGACCGTGGCGATCGCGGAGCTGATGCGCGTGCTGATGGATGACTATCATCTTTCCTGGGATGAGGCATGGGAAGTGACCTCCAGGACCTGCGCGTATACCAACCATACAATCATGTCTGAGGCGCTGGAAAAATGGCCCATCGAGCTGTTCTCCAGACTGTTGCCCAGAGTGTACCAGATCGTGGAGGAGATCAACAGAAGATTCATCCTTCAGATCCAGCAGAAATATCCGAACAATCAGGAGAAAATCCGCAAGATGGCGATCATCTACGACGGTCAGGTCAAGATGGCGCATCTGGCGATCGCGTCCGGCTATTCCGTAAACGGCGTTGCCAGACTGCATACCGAAATTTTAAAGACGCAGGAGCTAAAGGACTTCTATGAGATGATGCCCGAGAAGTTCAACAACAAGACCAACGGCATTACCCAGAGAAGATTCCTGCTGCACGGCAATCCGCTTTTGGCGGACTGGGTGACGGCGCATGTGGGCAACGACTGGATCACCGACCTGCCGAAGATTTCCGGACTGGCCGTTTATGCGGACGACGAGAAGGCGCAGAAGGAATTCATGAACATCAAGTACCAGAACAAGGTGCGCCTTGCGAAATATATTCTGGAGCACAACGGCGTGGAAGTGGATCCCCGTTCCATTTTCGATGTGCAGGTGAAGCGTCTGCACGAGTATAAGCGCCAGCTTTTGAACATCCTGCATGTGATGTATCTGTATAACGAGATCAAGGATCATCCGGATATGGAATTTTATCCCAGAACCTTCATCTTCGGCGCGAAGGCATCCGCGGGCTATGTGAACGCGAAGCTGATCATCAAGCTGATCAATTCCGTTGCGGACGTGGTCAATAACGATCCCGTCGTAAACGGCAGAATCAAGGTGGTGTTCATTGAAAACTACCGCGTATCCAATGCGGAGTGGATTTTTGCGGCGGCGGATGTGTCCGAGCAGATCTCCACGGCGAGCAAGGAAGCTTCCGGAACCGGCAATATGAAATTCATGTTAAACGGCGCCCTGACGCTGGGCACGATGGACGGCGCGAATGTGGAGATCGTGGAAGAGGTCGGCGAGGAGAACGCCTTCATCTTCGGCTTAAGCTCCGATCAGGTCATTCAGTATGAGAACTTCGGCGGCTACAATCCGATGGATATTTTCAACAATGATCAGGATATCCGCCGCGTGCTGATGCAGCTGATCAACGGAACCTACTCCCAGGATACGGAGCTGTTCCGCCCGCTGTATAACTCCCTGCTCAACACCCAGAATACCTCCAAGGCGGATATGTATTTCATCCTGGCTGATTTCAAGGCATATGCGGAAGCGCAGCGCCGTGTGGAAGCCGCATACCGTGATGAAAAGGGCTGGGCGAAGAGCGCTATCTTAAATGTGGCGAAGTCCGGCAAGTTCACTTCCGACCGTACCATCCGGGAATACGTGGACGAAATCTGGCATCTTGACAAGGTGGAGCTGCCTAAGAAGGAAGTAAAGACAAAATAAACGTGACAGTTCGGAGCTGTCTGAACTGCTGCAAATAAGCAATTAAATGGCATAGCTGCGTGACAGCCGTCCGCTTTTGGAGAGCGGGCGGCTGTCGTACTAAGGAGACAGGTGTGAAAGTAAAACTTTCATACGATTGCATTTGTGTCCGCCAAAGCGGACAGGGGGTATTAAGATGAAAGCTTTTAACGGAATTCTGTACGGGGGAGACTACAACCCGAATCAATGGCCGAGGGAAATCTGGGCGGAGGATATGCGGATGTTTAAAAAGGCCCATATCAACAGCGCCACAGTCAACGTTTTTTCCTGGGCAAAAATTCAGCCCGCCGAGGACCGGTATGATTTTTCCGAGCTGGATGATATCATCGATATGCTCAGCAAAGAAAATTATGATATCGTGCTGGCGACCGCGACCGGCGCGCTTCCGGCGTGGATGGCGGCAAAATATCCGGAGGTGGAGCGGACCGACTATGAAGGGCGGCGCCACAAATTCGGACAGAGGCATAACGCCTGTCCCAATTCCCCGGTATTTCAGAAATATTCCAAAGCGCTGGCGGGAGAGCTGGCAAAGCGCTATGGCGGCAATCCCCATGTGAAGTGCTGGCATGTCAGCAATGAATACGGCGGGGAGTGCTATTGTGAAAACTGTGAAAAGGCGTTCCGGGAATGGCTGAAGAAAAAGTATAAAACGCTGGATGCCGTGAATCAGGCCTGGAATACGGAGTTTTGGGGACATACTCTCTATGATTGGGACGAGATTGTCCTGCCCAATGCCCTGGGAGAGGGCATTGGATATGACAAGACGGCTTTCGCGGGACTTTCCATTGATTACAGGCGCTTTAATTCGGATGGCATGCTGGAGAATTTCAAGGCCGAGCGGGACGCGATCCGGGAATATGACAAAGAGACGCCGATCACCACAAATCTGATGGGAACCTATAAGGGGCTGGATTATTTTAAATGGGCAAAGGAAATGGACCTGGTGTCCTGGGACAATTATCCCAGCTACAATACGCCCTGGAGCCAGGTCGCCATGTGCCATGATCTGATGCGCGGTCTAAAGGATGCGCCCTTCATGCTCATGGAACAGACGCCCAGCCAACAGAACTGGCAGGCATACAATTCCTTAAAGCGCCCGGGACAGATGCGCGCGCAGAGCTACCAGACTGTGGCGCATGGGGCGGATACCATCCAGTTTTTCCAGCTCCGCAGAAGCGCAGGCGCGTGTGAGAAATTTCACGGTGCGGTGATCGCCCATGTGGGGACGGAAAATACGCGGGTGTTCCGCGAGGTGGCACAGCTGGGCGCTGAGCTGGAAACGCTGGGCAATGTCGTGCCTGGAAGCGTAAACGAAGCGCAGGTCGGCATCATATTTGACTGGGATAACTACTGGGCGCTGGAGTATACCAGCGGTCCTTCCATCGATCTTACCTATGTGAAGCATATTCATGAGTACTACCGGTATTTTTATGATAAAAATATTGCGGTGAACATGATTCCCTGGGATGCGGATTTCGGAAAATACAGCCTGATCGTCGCGCCGGTGCTGTATATGGTAAAGGAAGGCATGGCGCAGGCGCTGGAAGCTTTTGTGGAAAACGGCGGCACGCTGGTGCTCACCTATATGAGCGGCATCGTCGGTCAGTCCGATAACGTGCATCTGGGCGGATATCCGGGACCCCTGCGGAAGCTTGCCGGCATCTGGGCGGAGGAAATTGACGCGCTGGCGCCGGAGCAGTTTAACGAGGTGGAAATGGCGTCCGGCGAAACCTGGTGCTGTGGGCTCGTGTGCGACCTGATGCACCTGGAAGGGGCGGAAAGCCTTGGCGCATACAAAGCGGATTTCTATCGGGGCATGCCCGCCGTGACAAAAAACCGTTTCGGCAAAGGGCAGGTATACTATGTGGGCACCCGCCTGGAGGAGCAGGGCCTTGCCAGCGTTCTGGACATGGTGGCGGCGGATGCGAAGGTGGAAAGCGTCGTTTCCGGCGGCGAAGGATTGGAAATCGTCTGCAGGAGGGCGAAGGAAGGGAAGCTTTTCTTTGTGATGAATTTCGGCGATAAAGAACGGAAACTGCCGGAGTGCTTCTATCAGCAGAAGGACCTGCTGACCGGGGAAACCGTGTCGGAGGATACTGTGCTGAAGAAATATGACGTGTATATTTTTCAGATGAACGCATGATACAGGAAGCGATAAAAGGACCGCCACACCCCTTGCGGGTATGGCGGTCCTTTTCATGATACTCTTTGTTCGGGAAGGCTTGCACGATGAGGCGCTGTGAATTCGCGCAGGAGAATCCACAGCTGCCACACGCATGCCCTGTCAGACTGTATTGCCGTTGCCGTTGATGATGTAAAGCAGCTTGTCGTTAAAATGCTTTTGGCTCAGCTCTGCCGGGGGCGGGCATACGCCGGGCGGGTCGATCGGAACCGGCTCAATACACTCTACGCCCTTGTTCGTCATGGCATATCTCCATTCCGCCTCTACCCATTTGGATTCCCGGGCGAACTGTGACCAGAACAGGAATAGAATATCCCGCTTTTCAATCTCCTGATACAGGGCCTTTTCCCAGTCGTCACCGCTGCGCAGGCTTTCCACATCGAAGAAAATATCCATTTCGGGCCGCGCCTTTTTCATGCCCTGAATGATGGCCGCTACCCGGTGCCTGTCCTGGCTGGCATAGGAGATGAACGCCGAAAGGACATCCTCCCGGGCGACCTTTACCTTCTGCTCAAAGAGAGAAAAGCATTTCGCGATGAATTTCAGCTTCGTGGCGATCAGGTCATTTATGTAAACCGATGCGGTGAAAAGGATCTGCCGCTTTTTGTAGTCCTCCGGAAGCATGACCGGGAAGCTGAAATTCAGGTATCCGCCTTGCCATTCCTGTTCTTCCTCGTTGTCCTCAATTTCGATATCCGGAGAGGAAAGGACGATCCGGACGGATGCTCCTTCTGCCACCTTGAAAATGCCGGATCGGGTTTCCTTCACCGGCGCTTCCGCTTCGGCGATCAGCTCGTCCACCACATGGCGGAAGGATTCCTCGTACATGGCGATCTCGATCATGGTGTAATCGCCCTTTAAGAAGGTTTTGGGGGCGACCGCGGAAAACTGTACTTTTTTTAAATCGACGCTGCCTCCTGCCTGCGGGGCGGCGGCAGGCTCTGTAAAGGGCGGCGCAGTCATGGACGGAAGCGACGCGGCTGCTGCGGGTGGCGGGGCAGCCGCCGTCATGGATGGACCCGGCGCAGCAGCCGTGGGTGAAGGAGCGGTCGCTGCCATGGGCGGCACGGGAGCCGCTGCCGGGGCGGCAGCCAGCGGAAAGTCTCCTGCCTGCGGGTCATCCGCGCTGGCACCGCATTTCACGCAGAAATTGCCTCCAGCCGGGATGGCGGCGCCGCAGATGATGCAGAATTTCCGAACCGGTTTTTGAGGGCGTTTTGGAATGGCAGGCTCTGTTTGCGGTTTTTCCTCTGCCGGAGGAACGGGAACAACGGGCTTGCGGCTTTCCGGCGGAAGGGTATCAAAAACGCCTTGGCTGCCCACACCGCATTCCTGTGCTTCCCGATAGAGCAGCTGCAGTCTTTCTCTTAAATCCTCAAAGGCTTGAAACCTGTTTTCCATCTCATATGCGCAGGCGGTTTTCAGCACCTGGTCAAGCTTTGGTGAAAGCCGCGTATCCCTGTAAGCGATTGAGGGAAGGGGCGTTCCGGCCAGCCGTTTATAGATCGCCAGCTCTTCCTCTCCGTTTTGGGCAAAGGGAATCCGGTTTTCATTGAAAAGGCTATACAGAAGGACGCCGGCAGAATAAATATCCGATTGTTCCCCGCATATGCCCCTTTGATATACTTCGGGAGCCATGTAAGCGAGCGTTCCCCGCATATGGCGGTTGCGCTTTAAATCCGATAAAAAGAGAGATGCGCCAAAATCACCGATTTTCAGGCTTCCATTTGCGTCCACAAACAGATTTTTCGGCTGCACATCGAGCTGGGCGACGCCTGCCTGCCGGCAGGCGATGAGCCCGTCGCACAGCTGGATCGCCAGCCTGAGAATATCGTTGACAGCCGGCGGCTGCATGGACCAGAACAGGGTCAGGGGCGTCAGATATTCCTCCAGAAGATAAACGATTCTGCTGCGTCCTTCCGTTTTTTCCTCGCAGTCATACAGCTGCACGGTCTGTGCCGCCCCGGAAAGCGCCTGCATGACCGCGATCTCATACAGGACGTTCTGGTATTGCGCTACATCCTCTCCACACACAATTTCCTTTAAGGCATAGGTTTTTTCACCACTGATTTTGTAGACGGAGCCTGTGGAGCCCTGTCCGGTTTTTTCGACGTTTCCCAGCGCGGCAAATCTGGCGGGTATCCCGTTTACCGCGTCCGCATTCGCTTCCCGGCAAAACGGGCATTGGGCGGATTGCTCTGCGTCATAAAAGTGTCCGTTGCTGCATTTGGTTATTTTCATAAGTGATCTCCATGTGCGCTTTGGCGCGCATACCAGTCAATTGTTCTTTTAAACTTATATCATTATATCACTTTCGGATTCTTCTTACCATTAAAATATAGGGGGCCTGGGAATTCAAAATTTCAATTCTCCATTGTTTTTATATGCGCTTTTTTGTATAATCTACTTATAAAGATGCCTGATGGAGGTGGTAGATGTGGGGAAATTAAAAGTTTATCTGGATACTTCGGTAATCAGTCACTTGCTTCAGGAGGATGTGCCGGAAAAAATGGCTGATACCAGACAATTATGGGAAATGTTTCGTACAGGAAAGTATGAGGTATATCTTTCCACAGTGACACTTGAAGAACTAAAAGGATGTTCAGAACCAAAGCAGAGTCAGCTTTTCGATTATTTGGGACTTATTGAGTATACCCTCGTTCAAGTCGATGATAATGTTGCAGATATTGCAGAGCAAATTATTGAAATGGGTATACTGACAAAGAAAAGCTATGACGATTGCCAACATATTGGAGCTGCTATTGTTAGTGAATGTGATTGTATTATATCATGGAATTTTAAGCATATTGTAAATATTAAAACAATAAGAGGAATACGGGCAATTACTAATCTGAAAGGCCATAAACCAATTGAGATTCTGAATCCCTCTGTGTTGTTAGAAAGTGAGGAATGATTATGAACAAACCAGTTTTAAGTTCTGATTTTACTATTGAAGATATTCATAAATTAAGAGAATATAACTACTATCTGACGAAAGATATGAGCCGACAGGAGCGAATAGATTATTATAATATACACGGTATGGAAATTCACAAAGAGATACAAGCCAGAAAATTACAGAAAATATGAGAATGGGCTTACATCAGTGGCGGCTGGTATATAGCGGTTTTCCAGCGTGGAGGGTTCAATGCCGAATTTTCAACAGGTTTGCGTTTATTTGCCGTTGCCCCGGGATTTTCACACTGAAAGTGCGAAAACATCTCGGGTATGGCTGATGTGTGGATAATAATGATATTTTACAAATCCCTTTTCAGATATCCACAGGTAAATGGGAAAAAATCAAACTTCTTTGTCCCAATGTGGATAAAACCATGATCCTCATACCATTTTCTTAATATTGTGTTTTCCTCTACGATTCCAATATGCATCTTTCTGCATCCCATTTCCTTTGCCTTTATACAGGCATCCTCCAGCAGCCTTGTGCCGATATGCTTATGCCGGTATTGTGGAAGAACGCACAGATTATTAAGCTCGCACGCATGATTATCCTGCAATGCCAATGAATAATAGCCAATTATTTTACCGCCATCCCAATATGCGAACATGGGTCTGTGCTCATTTTGTAATTGATATAGCAGCCGGTCCTGGGTTGTAGCAAACGCTGTAAAACGTGGGGCGTTATCAGCCGTAAAACCAAATTCGTCAGCTACAGTGAGAAAGCTTTCCCTTATGACAGTAACGCATTGCGCGATGTCCTTTTCATAAATTTCCTTGATCATATCGATGCTCCTTGTGCGCTTTGGCGCATATAGGTATAAAAATCTGTCAATTTATTTCACTTTTTTAAAAAGCCGGGCGCTCCAGAATTCCATGCCGAGTTCATCTATATAGAAATGCAGAATTGCCCGGAAATTTTTGGTTGCCGTGCTAAGTAAAATGATATCAGCCTCGTCTGCGACATTTTCTTCGACATATCGAAACAGCATCTTTCCGACTCCACGGTTTCTGCAGGGCGGGCTGACATACAGCTCCTCAATTTCAAAGCATTTTGCGCCCGCCTGATAAACAGAGGATGTCTTTTCTGCGACTTTCATATGCCCGAACAGGTAGCCGATAATCCTGCCGGCTTCCATCGCCAGAAAAATTCGATTTCCCGCAATATAACTTTCGCTATTCTTTCAATACCCGTGACAGGAGTTTTCTGCTTCCCAGGCTTCAGAAAGAAAAATCAGCTGCTTTAGAATTTCATCAGTCAAAGTCGCTTCTTTGATTTCCATATCCCTTCCCCCTTTGATCCGGCAACCGGTATACACCTCTGATATGGCGATGGGCGCTTCCCGCTGTAGCAAACGTTTCGCCGGAGTCTGATATTTTTAAAAAGCGCATATCGGTGAATCTGATTATATCACTTCCAGATTCTGCTTACCACTAAAATATAGGATGCCGGATCACAATTCAGGTCAGAATGTGTTACTTTTCACGGGGTGGGGAGAAAGGCCGGGCGGGGCAGACAGGGCAGGGAGCAGCGGAAAGATGGGCGGCGGCGGACACAGACTGTTTCCTGACGCTTTTATCCGGAGCGGAGAAATTCCCAAAATGACAGGATATTCCTGGGACAGGGCGCAAAACTGTCTGAACGCAGTGAGTTTTTTTGCGCCCTGTCCCGTTTGGGAATAGCCGGTCATTTTGTGGAATTACCCGCTCTGGATAATGCGGCTGGAAACAGTCTGTGTCCGCCGCCGCCCATCTTTCCGCTGCTCCCTGCCCTGTCTGCCCCGCCTGGTCTTTCTCCCCACCCCGTGAAAAGTAATGTTCAAAATGAACCTTTCGTTGTTTTCATCCGTCTGTATAAGGGGAAGCTAATCAGTGTTGTGAAAGGGGGACACGTAAATGAAACATGTAGATGCCCTGCGGGTCAGCGGGGGAAAGGGGCTTGCGCTCTGCGGCATCACCGCGGCGGCGAAGACAGCGGATATTATCCTTAGGAATGCGACCGGAGTGCTGGTGGACAACGGAGCGGACGGGGCGGCTTTTTTCGCGGCGCTGCCTGTGATCGGTGTGGTCTGCGGCATCAATCTGCTGCTGCAATATCTCGCGCCATATGCCCAGGACAGATATGAGGCGTCCTATACGGGAGCGCTGTTCTCCCGGCTGGAGGAAAAGGTTCTTCTGGCAAAACAGGAACAGCTTGATAACAGGAATGTGGGGGAATTCACCACCTGCTTTACCTCGGACATCCCCGGCATTTTGCAGTATACAAAAAGAATGCTGCTCTTCCTTTTTCCGGACATCCTCTCCTTCGCCCTGTGTCTGAGCCTGCTTGTGCGCATGAACCCGGTGCTCGCTCTTACGGCCCTGGTTTCCGCAATGGCGTCGGCTTTTTTCATGACAAAGCTGAGCGCGGGCATGGTAAAGGGGCTGAACGCCTATCAGGATAAACTAAAGGACGTCAACAAAATGACGTCGGACAGTCTTTTTAATCTGGAAATGGTCAAAATCAGCCAGATGGAGGAGGAACTTAAGAAACGGTATGCGGACGAACTGAATCGGCTCCACAGAATCAGAAGGCAGGTGGCATTGCGGCAGGCGGTTTTATCCGCGCCCACGATGACGTTTTCCTTTGTGACGCTGCTGGCGATCGTGCTTTGCGGCGGATATTTTGTGCTGACGGGGCGGATGCGCATCGGGCAGCTGCTGTCGGCGGCGGCATTGTCAGATTACATCGTATCTCCTGTCATGCGGTTTGAAAACTCCCTCGTTCAGTGCAGGCGGGCAACGGTCCATTTAAAGAACTTTTCCCTTTTTGAAAAAATGGAAGAGGAAGGGCAGGCGGTTTTGGGTGTCAAAGCGACTTCGGCATGTGGCTTTTGGGCGCTTTCCTTTCGGTATCCCGGCGGGAAACCGGTATTCGACGGGTTGGAGCTGCAGTTTGAAAAGGGAAAGCTTCATTATATCGTCGGTGCAAACGGTTGCGGGAAATCCACCCTTTTTCAAATCATCGGCGGCATTTATGAGATCGACAGCGGTGAAATATATTTACCCGCAAAAAGCGACAGCAGAAAGGACGTGAGGGCGGCGATTTCCGCCATGCCGCAGGAGCCTCTTCTTTTTGCGGATTCCATCAGGGCAAATCTGCTCGCCGGGACGACCGGGCGGGAGGAGGACATGGTTCGCATGTGCAGGGAGCTCGATCTGCATGAGGAAATTCAGTGTATGGAAGCGGGTTATGATACTGTTCTGCATGAAAACGGCGCGCCTTTGTCCGGCGGACAGAAAAAAAGGCTCACCTTTATCCGGTGTGTGCTCCGGGAAGCGGCGGTCTATCTGTTCGACGAGCCCACGGCAAATGTGGACGCCCAAAACGCCGCCCGCATGATGGCGATGCTTGGCGGGCTGGCAAAGGAGCGCTGTGTGGTTGTGATCACCCATGACCGGGAGCTGACGGAGAAATATCCGGGGACGGTACATGCTTTAAGTGGAGGTGGGACGCATGAAAAATGACTTCAAAAAGCTGGCACAGTTTTTTGGACTGTTCCGAAAGCTGTGGATTCCCTATGGAATTGCCACGCTGGTGGCGGCGAGCCGCAATTTTGCCATTTCCTATATCAGCGCCATGATCAGCAGCAGGGCGGTGGCGGTCGCAGCCTCCCGCGCTTCGATTGTGGATTCGGTCAGGATGATCACAATCTGGGTGGTCTGCTTTGTGGCGGTGGACTCTGCGGGCATCTGTTTTCAGACGCTCATCATCCATAAAATATCCCTGATCCTCAGAGAAAAAATGTTTTCCCGTTTCCTGCGAGCCCCCCTTTCGGCGCTGGACCGGTTTGGAGGGCGGGATGAGCTGGCGGCGCGGATGAATCTGGATATTGAGAATGCCACCGGACTTTTGTCCTTCGGGATTTTGTGGCCGCTCATGTGCGGCATTTCCGGCATCGGCGCGACCATAACCATATTCGGGTATAACCGGGCGATCTGTGTCGCGGTCTATGCGATTGGCCTGCCCGCGCTTTGCCTGCAGGCGGCATTGTCAAAGCGGATCCGGCGGCATATGGCGGAAATTCAGGCGGAAAAGTCCGCCATATTGTCGCTTTCGACGCAGAGCTTTTTGCGCGCCGCGGGCATCAGGCTGGCCGGTCTGGCGGGGCATGTGTCCGGGCGGCACCGCGCAGGGCTTGGACGCTATGATAGGCTGTTTATGAAAAAAGGGACCGTGGAAGGCGTCTATGGCGCGGTGCAGGGAGCGCTGCGGCTGTTTTGCTTTTTTGGCGTGTTCTGCTATGGTCTGTTTGGAGCCGGGATGCAGCCGGAGGATGTGGTTTTGATCAGCCAGCTGGCCCCTTTGATCGCGACCATGCTGTTATCCCTTTCCGACAGCGCCATGAGTGTGTTAAAATCAATGGTGGGGATTGACCGCATTCTGGAGCTGTTAAACCTTCCGGAGGAGGAAGCCTTTGGGGAAGCATTTGCGGTCCGGCAGGGAGAAAAAATTCTGGAAACGAAGGGGCTGGTTTGCGCTTGGCAGGACAATGCGGTCAGGATAGCGGATCTGGACATCGCTTTCGGGGAGAAAACGCTGATCGCCCTGAAAGGCAGGAGCGGTTGCGGAAAAACGACTCTGCTGCGGCTTTTGCTGAAGCTGTACCCTTACCCGGAAGGAAAGCTGCGGTTTTTCGGGCAGGAAATCGGCGCGTGCAGCCGTGATTCTGTTCGGGGAAGCGTCGCATATGTTCCGCAGGAAAATATCATTTTTCCAGGAACCATACGGGAAAACGTGCTGTGGGGAAACCGCCGGGACGGTGTTTTGGACGGGGAAATTCTGGATGTGTTTGCGCGGCTTGGCGCGGATGGCTGGATAAAGAGCGCAGGGCTGGACAGCATCCTGCAGGAGGGCGGCTCGAATATTTCCGGGGGACAGCGGCAGCTGATCGCCATCGCCCGGGCGGTGCTGTATCAAAAGCCGGTGCTGATACTGGACGAGGCCCTTGCGGCGGTTGATGAGGCGCATATCGGAGAAATCATGGATTTTTTGTCCGAAATGCGGGAGAATATGGATATCCTCATCGTGACCCACGACAGGCAGGTCATGCAAAGGTGCGGCACGGTGGTAGAGATGAAGCGGGAATGAAGGTGATGCGGTGGAAGATTTTGAAAAGCTGTTAAACGTAGAAAGGGCGGCTATCGAGCGCTTTGTCCGGCTGCGGATGGACTCCGAAGCGGAAGCGGAGGACGTGCTGCAGGAGGTATATTTTGCGGCATGGCAGAAATTTTCACAGCTGAAAAACAGGGAGCATTTCCGGGCGTGGCTTCTTAGCATCGCCCGGAACAAATGCAATGACTATTTCCGCAAAAAAGCGGCGCGGCCAGAGCTTTTGGGTGCTGTGGACGACGAACCGGGCGGCTGCGCCCGGGCGGATATCCGGCGGCTGCCGCGAGGGTCCCATGCGCCGCTGTCCGATGCGCCGTCTCAAATGGAGCCGTCGGATGGAAGGTTTGGGATTTTGGAGGCGTATACCGTGCGGGAAACGATGGAGCAGCTTGGAGATAAGGATAAGCAGATTCTTTACCTGTATTTCTGGAAGGAAATGCCTCAGGCAGAAATCGCGAGGAGGCTGGATATTCCGGTGGGGACCGTGAAGAGCCGTCTCCATACGGCAAAGCAGAATTTTAAGAGCAAATATTCCTGTCATACCGGAGAGGAGCAGGAAGGATGGCGCGGCGCAAAAGAGCTGCCCAAACGGCTTTTTGCGTATCGGATTGAAGCCAGCGCCGGCGCTCCCTTTGAGGTGAAATGGGAGGAGCTTATGTCCTGGTTTCTCATTCCCAGAACCGGGGAAAGGCTGTCCTGGGGGATGTATGAGGCGCCATCCGGCAGACGGTGCTTTGCATATGACATGGAAGCGGCAGGCAGGACGAGGGTGCACGGCATTGCGGGGGTGGAGCTGCGCGCCCGGGAAGCGCCCTATTCCGATAAAAAATTGATTGACCGCACTTTTGTGGCGCAGCTGACCGATACCCATTGCCGTTATCTGGCAGCAACCCGGAATGAGGGCGGGATCAGGAGCTATCTCACCTTTCTTGACGGAGACGCCTTTTTTACCGGCTGGGGATTCGGCGAAGCAAATTGCGGGCACGAGACGAGCCTTTTTCCAAAGGGGAATATCCGGAAGGACGGAAGGATCGTTACGGGCGCAGACCGCGCTTTTTTGCAGGATATTGTGGGACGCTATACCGTTACCATCAATCAAAAGCGTTATGATGCGGTATGCCTGATGACGCTGGAAAGCTATGGCTGCGGTATGGTCTCGGAGCAGTATCTGGACCGGGAAGGGAGGACGCTGCTCTGGAGGGGCTTTAGCCGCATGGGCTGGGTGACCGACCGCCTGAAAAAAATCTGGGGAGAACGGATACCGGAGAGCGAACAGCTTTTCGTAAACGGTACGCCTTACCTGCACTGGTGCGATTGCATTACGGATTATATCCTTTGAGGCGGGCCCGGGGAAGGGCGTGGAGAACCGGCGGCGGACACAGACTGTTTCCAGCTGCGTTATCCGGAGCGGGAAATTCCACAAAAATGACCGGCTATTCCTAAACGGGACAGGGCGCAAAAAACTCACTTCGTTCGGACAGTTTTGCGCCCTGTCCCAGGAATATCCAGCCATTTTGGGAATTTCTCCGCTCCGGATAAAGCGACTGGAAACAGTCTGTGTCCGCCGCCGGTTCTCCTCTCCATTCCCCGGGCTTGCCTCAAAACAAAAAGATAATGCGGGAAAAACAGAAAGAAATTTGTGTATGGGAATGATTGACTTTTATATGGCAACAAAATATAATAAAAGTGTGAAATATATCACAGAATTCTTAATTATAATGTGAGGGAACCGCATGGAACGTTTGGCTATGAAACAATTGTTGGAATGGAAAAAATCTCCATATCGCAAGCCCCTGATCGTGAAAGGGGTCCGGCAGGTGGGCAAGACCTGGCTTTTGAAGGAATTTGGCAGGCAGTATTATGAAAATACGGCTTATTTCAACTTTGATGAAAATGAGGAATATGGGCAGTTTTTTGAAACGACAATGGATGTAAAACGCATTTTGCAGAACCTCATGATGGCGAGCGGACAAAAGGTGATGCCGGAAAGGACGCTGATCATTTTTGACGAGGTGCAGAATTGTCCCAGGGTCATCAATTCCATGAAATATTTTTGTGAGAATGCGCCTGAATTTCATATTGCCTGCGCAGGGTCGCTGCTGGGAATTGCACTGGCAAAGCCTTCCTCTTTTCCGGTGGGCAAAGTGAATTTCATGCAGATCGATCCCATGACCTTCACGGAGTTTTTGATTGCCAATGGAGACAAAAACCTGGCGGTATATCTGAACAGCATTGATACCATAGAACCGCTTCCGAACGCTTTTTTTAATCCATTGCAGGAAAAACTGAAAATGTATTATGTGACCGGAGGCATGCCGGAATCTGTGCTGATGTGGACGCAGGCGAGGGACGTGAGCGCTATGCAGGAAGCGTTGTCGGGCATTCTTGATGCATATGAACGGGACTTTGCAAAGCATCCTGATATAAGCGAGTTCCCCAAAATATCGATGATCTGGAAATCCATTCCCTCCCAGCTGGCCAGGGAAAATAAGAAATTTATATACAAGGTGGTGAAAGAGGGCGCCAGGGCCAGAGAATACGAGGATGCGCTGCAATGGCTGAACGATGCCCGTCTGGTGCATAAGATATATCGAAGCAGTGCGCCGGGGCTTCCGGTTTCTGCCTATGATGATCTTTCCGCATTCAAAATTTATCTTGTGGATGTGGGACTGCTCCGCAGGCTTGCAAGGCTGGCGCCGACAGCTTTTGGGGAAGGAAATCGTTTGTTTACTGAGTTTAAAGGAGCATTGACAGAAAATTATGTGTTGCAGACGCTCCTTACGCAGTTTGAGGTTGTCCCCCGATATTGGAGTCAAAACAACCCGCCATATGAGGTTGATTTCCTGATTCAGAGAGAGAATGATATTTTCCCTGTGGAAGTGAAAGCCGAAACGAATATAGAAGGAAAAAGCCTGAAAAAGTTTAAGGAGCTGTTTGGCGACAGGGTGAAGCTGCGTGTCAGGCTGTCCATGAATAATCTGAAGCTGGACAAAGATGTATTGAACATTCCGCTTTTCATGGCAGACCAGGTTAGCCGGTTGATTGGGCTCGCATTGTAACAGCCCAGGGCGCCGCCGAATGCGGACTGAACTGTTACAACGCATTGCGATAAAAATCCAGGTTGCTATTGCAAAACGGATTGCCTGACGGTATGATAGGAGTATGGCAGCCGCTTCCGGGAAAGCTTCGGCGGACGGGAGAATGTCGCCATAAGAAGATAAGTAAAGGGGGTACATGAAGTTGAAACAGGCAAAAATCAGGGTGGAGAAGGATTTTACGGTAGGGCAGGTGGATAAAAGGATTTTCGGTTCTTTTATCGAGCATCTGGGACGTGCCGTCTATGGCGGGATTTACGATCCGTCCAATCCCAGATCCGATGAAATGGGATATCGCAGGGATGTCATGGAGCTGATACGGGAATTAAATGTTCCGATCATCCGGTATCCCGGCGGAAATTTTGTATCCGGATTTAACTGGGAGGACAGTGTCGGACCTGTGAAGGACAGGCCCAGGCGACTGGAGCTGGCATGGAATACGACGGAAACGAACGCCTTTGGACTGCATGAGTTTTGCGAATGGGCCAAAAGGGTGGACAGCCAGGTGATGATGGCGGTCAATCTCGGAACCCGGGGTGCGGACGAGGCGAGGCATCTGGTGGAGTATTGCAATCATCCGGGCAATACCTATTATAGCGATTTGCGGAAAAAGAACGGGGCAGAGGCTCCCTTTGGAATCAAAACCTGGTGCCTGGGAAACGAGATGGACGGTCCCTGGCAGATGGGGCATAAAACCGCCATGGAATATGGAAGGCTGGCGTGTGAGACCGCCAAGATGATGAAGTGGGTGGATCCGGACATTGAACTGGTGGCATGCGGATCAAGCTCGATCGGAATGCCGACCTTTGGAAGCTGGGAAGCGACGGTGCTGGAGCAGACCTATGAGCATGTGGATTATATTTCCCTGCATCAGTATTATGGAAATCAGGAGAATGATACGCCCAACTTTCTGGCGAGAACGCTGGATATGGACAGATTCATCAACAGCGTAATCTCGATTTGTGACTTTGTCGCAGCCAAAAAGGCGGGCAAGAAGAAAATCAATCTGTCCTTTGACGAGTGGAATGTGTGGTATCATTCGAATCAGGAGAAGCATGAGCCCTGGTGCGAGGCACCGGCGCAGCTGGAGGACATTTATAACATGGAGGACGCGCTTTTGGTCGGCTCCATGCTCATCACATTGCTGCGTCACGCGGACAGGGTGAAAATGGCCTGTCTGGCGCAGCTGGTGAATGTGATCGCGCCTGTCATGGCGATGCCGGAGGGCGTCTTTAAGCAGACGATTTTTTATCCGTTTATGCATGCTTCCAATTATGGAAGGGGAACCGTGTTACAGACGCTGGCGGAATCGCCGAAGTATGATGCGAAGGAATATACGGATGTGCCGTATCTGGATACGATCGCGGTGACCGATCAGGATACGGTGACTGTTTTCGTGGTGAACAGGGCGGAAGAGGAGCTGGCAACACGATGCGAGCTGGGCGGATTTGAGGGTCTGAAAAAGCTGAGCCATATCGTTATGGCTGATCCGGATATGAAAGCGGTGAATTCGTTGGAAAATCCGGATCGCATAAAGCCGCAGACGCTTCCGGAGACGCTGCTTGCGGAAAACGGAAAGGCTGAGGTTAAGATTCCGGCAAGAAGCTGGAACGTGCTTCGTTTCTCTAAATAAGGGGATTGCCCTTTGGGGGAGTGGCGGGGGACCTTGATTCCTGGGGAAGCTCTGCGCGGATGGCGTCATATATTTTATCCAGGGTGGAAAGAAACTGCTCCAGCTCTGCAGGCTCCAGGCGCGCCTGAACGCGCAGAAGAAAGGCGTTGATGGCTGTGCGAACCTGACCGCACATGGCGTCTCCCTCCTCCGTCAGGGTGACATAGGTGCCCCGCTTGTCCTTTTCATTCAATGTTTTTTGCACATAGCCCTTGTCGGCAAGCTTTTGCAGGCAGCGGGAGACGGTCGGCACGGAGACGCACAAAAGCCCGGCGAGCTCGGATACCCGGATGCCGGGCTGATCCTGCGCCTGCGTCAGCTCCTTTATGGCGAGAAGGGTGCCGGTTTCGCTGGTGGGCGGCAGCTGCAGTCTGGAACCGATGCGTTGTAGCTGTATGTTGCGTTTCATTTCAAATATTTTGGAAATCAGATCCATGAAATCCCCCTGTTTGAACTGCCTTGGCAGGAATGCTATAACAAACGGCAAAAGGATTGTCGTTTCCTATACATTGCTACTATACATCACAGCGCCTCGGTTTGTCAAAAAATTATATGGTCAATTCCTGTATCAGAGGGACTTTTTGTGTTACTATTCAGACACGTCTGAATAGTAACTGCATCCGCCCATAAAAATCGCTTCGCGATGGGGCGGATGCCTGTTGCCACTACGCTTTTTCACGGTCTGCGCGGTGAACGCGCAGACGTGTCTGAAGAGTAACGGCTTTTTATCGCAACAATTTTTCCGCCTTCCATGAAAGCGACCCTGTCACTGATTAGAACCGTTGAAGGTCTATGCGCAATCGTTATGATCGTCTTGCTGCCAGAGAGGAAACGAATCGTTTTCAGTATCTCGTTTTCGCTATGACTGTCCAATGCGCTGGTGGATTCATCAAAAATAATGATATCTGGATTTTGCAGCAATAGCCTTGCTATTGATAGACGCTGCCTTTGACCGCCGGATAATTTGATACCACGCTCACCAATATTCGTTTCAAATTGATCAGGCAGGCTCTCAATCAATGAAAGGATGTTCGCCTTCTCACAAGCGTCTCTGATCTCTTCTTCCCCTGCATGCCTGTTTGCAAGCAATAGATTTTCTCTGATGGAGAGATTTAACATCTGAGAGAATTGGGAGGCTATCCCGATTTTACTGCTTATGCTCTCATGTGACAGTTCAGAGATCCGTCTGTTGCCAATCAGAAGTTCACCGCTGCATGGCTCATATACTCCCGTCAGCAAATTAGCAAGGGTCGTTTTTCCGCAACCACTCCTGCCTACAATCGCAATGTGCTCGCCGGGCTCAATGGTTAAATTGAATGAATTGATAATGAATTCCTGATTATCATTATATCGAAAGCTGACATCCGAAAAAGTTATTTTATCTTCCAGATTCGCAGCTCTTATCTTTGCGTGATATTCTGATTCCAGAATCTCAAATACACGTTCCATATTGGGTTTCTGAGCGCTGAAATCGAGAATTGAATTCACAACGGACGTAATGTGATCCACCAGCTGGATAAAGTAATCCATATAGGTGAGCAGAATTCCAACGGTAAGTTTTTTGCGGACAATCAGCAATCCTCCTACAAAATAAAGGTTCATTCTGGTGACGAAATAATCTTTAAATGCGATAAAGAGCCAGTTAAGAGCAATATAGATCTGGCTTTTCACGATTAATTTTGCAAGGATCTTTCGATATCTGTCGAATTCTGCCTCCATACATAGCTCTAAATTATTTGTTTTTATGTCAGCCCAGTTTTGGAAGGAAGTATTTAAAAAGCTGTCATATTCTCCTTCAAATTTACGCCGTTCCTCTGATACCCGATTGGCCTTCTTACTGATAATCTGTACGAACCAGAAAGAAAATGGAATGACGAGAAAACCGATGATTGTTAATGCTTGATTCATTGCAAATAATATGACAGATATCACTGAAATTTTTGCAATCGAGAAGAAATAATCAATCACATGTTTCTGTAAAAAGGTTTCAAACAATTCAACGTCAGGGTTAATCCTGTTCGCCAAATCACCCGTACTATATTTGGCATAGGAAGCCGCTTTCATATGAATGTATCTTTTCAGGACATTGACCCGCATTTCGATCTTTAGTTTCGTAAATAAAGTATTATACGATATTCTGGTAAACCTGATCAGCAATGTCTGTAACAAAAAAACAGACAGATAACCGGCAATAACGACGGGCAGCTGCCCGGTTTGGCCCCCGACAATCACATGATTAATAAATATGTAATAAAAAACTGGTTGTACGATTCCAATCAATAAATCAAGGCTTTTCAAAAACAGAAGCCGGTATAACAGTATCTTTTTTTTACCCAGTAATCCGAAGGTTTTTTGCAAAGTTTTTATACGATCTGTCTGTCCTTTCAAATTAATCCACCTCTTTTTTCTTATGATTTCTATAAGCTCTCAGGATTTCGGGAGATTACGATACCATGTCTTTCGAATACTGCTCCCGGAAAAGTTTCTGATACGTCTCACAGGTCTTAAGTAACTCTTCATGTTTACCAAAACCTGCGATCCTTCCGTCTTCAAAAACAATGATCCTGTCCGCATGAATGATTGTAGACAGTCTGTGTGCGATAATAAGCAATGTATGGTTTTTCCCAAGTATTTCCCATGACTTTTTTATCGTCATTTCGGACTCGGCATCTAACGCACTGGTAGATTCATCAAAAATCATGATTGGAGAATTTTTAACAAACGCTCTCGCAACTGCAATCCTCTGTTTCTGGCCTCCTGAAAAATCCAGGCCCCTGGTTCCGACAATGGTATCCAGCCCATCCTCCAGACTGCTCACAAAATCATACAGGTCTGCCATTTTAAGCGCTTCCCATAATAAATCATCCTGAAAACTGTCCCAGGAAAACTGCAGATTAAATCTTATGGAACCGTTAAAAAGAATGCTGTTTTGATGAACGACTCCTATTTGCGCACGCAAATATTTGATATCATATTCCATGATATCCTTACCGTCCACAAATATATTTCCGTCATTGACATCATAAATCCTGCACAACAAATTCACCAAAGTACTTTTTCCGACACCGCTGTTCCCTGCTATCGCGATTTTCTCACATGGATTGATGTGAAATGACAGATTTTTAAATATATTCTGTTTTTCATTGTAATAAAAGGAAACATTTTTAAATGCAATGCTTCCTGCAATTTGTTCCCTGTTACGCTTAAGAAGCTCCTGTTGCTTGAAGCGTCCTGCTTCTTCTTCCAACGGGGCGTGAAATAACTCCATAATCCTTTCACAGGAAACCATATTGGACGAGAGAGAAAGTATTTTTGAGTTCATGCTGTTAAACGTTGTGATGCAGTTCGTATAATAAGCGAAACAGGCTGTAACCCCACCGATCGTAAGCTGATTGGCTTTTACCAGAAAAGCCGCAATGGTAAACATACACATCTGCGCGATCACCAATATTCCGGCGTTAAGCCGCTCTGCCATCACCTCTGTTCTATTGAAATCAACACGCATTCTGGCTATTTCAACATTCCTTCGAAGGAATGTTGAAAGGATTTGTCTGGAAGCATGTAAAAGCTTTATTTCCCGCATGGCGCCTAAAATTTCGAAGGTCCAGGATGACAATAGCCCCTTTTTTTGGATCATACGGGAATTCTTCCTTTTCGCTTTTTTGAAGAAAAATCCGGATACATATATGATTATGGGAGTTGCGGCTATCGTAAAAACCCCCATCCATATATTTGCACAATATATGAAGGCAAGAGCAATGACCATATTAATGAAATTTGACACCAATCCAAATAAATTTATACTGATCATGGTCATAATCTGGTCAACATCATATCCCATTCTGCTGATCATATCGCCGCTATACATACTTGCCAAACGGCTGCCCTTGAATCTTAAAATTCTGGAATACAGTTCCGCTCTTATATCGAATAGAAATGCTGTGCCGGTTACTTTTTCCATAATATTGACTATTGTATACATCGCCTGATTAAATATATATACCGCTCCATATATACCTGCAATGTAAATAAAGCGCGATATGTTTTGAGAATTGAGGACCTCATCAACCAACCATCCAATAATAAACGGCAATATCATAAGCGTTATGGTAGCTAAAATGATACTGAGCAGCATGATAATAAATTTCCATTTATGGGGTTTTGCAAATTTCAGGACGAATTTTATCTTTTCTTTCATGGCTTTTCCCCTCCAATTATATATAGATATTTCAAAAAAATCTTGCCCGGACCCATATGAAACGCTTTATCTGTCACAATCAAAAAAACACCGGAACGCGCTGATTTTGCAGTATTCTACGAACATTCCTTTCATAGTAGAGCTACTGTGATATCAGCACATCCAGGTGGCTGTTTTTACAAGCTAGTCATGGTATTAAGTTGTAAGCAAATTATTTCACGTAAGCTTTTCCCGTTTTCCCAAATGGATCGGGATATCTTCTTTCGTGACCTTGCATTTATGAAGTACTACGACATCTTCTTCGACTTCCTTTTCCGTCTTACAGACGAAGCATTGCTTATGCCAGGGGCATTTCCGGGTGCATTTATGTATCACGCCCTGCGCCATGCTAATCTCCATTCCGCCGCTGACGCTGGCGGCACAAATAGTAAATGAAAAA
>CAJUEL010000064.1 GCA_910585455.1 uncultured Eisenbergiella sp.
GTAGCGCAACTGATTCGTAATCAGTAGGTCGAGGGTTCGAGTCCCTTTTCCAGCTCTCACGCAAGGGGGCGACTGATGATAGATCATGTCGCCCTTTTTCACGACAGGAATGAGGAGGAGAGATATATGACAGCGTATAAGGACCGGAGCCGGGAGGAACTGCAGGCGCTCAGGGAAGAACTGGAGGCACAATATAAGGAATTTCAGGAAATGGGGCTGAAGCTGGATATGTCCAGAGGAAAGCCCAGCGCAGAGCAGCTGGATATTTCCATGGGCATGATGGATGTGCTGGACAGCTTTACGGATTTGAAGTGTGAGGCGGGAATTGACTGCCGCAATTACGGCGTGATAGACGGTGTGCCGGAGGCGAAGCGTCTGCTGGGCGAGCTGATCGAGGTTCCGGCAGAGCATATCATCATCTATGGCAATTCCAGCTTAAACGTCATGTTTGACACGGTCAGCCATGCCTATACGCACGGTGTGATGGGAATGACACCCTGGTGCAGGCTGGATAAGGTAAAATTTTTATGTCCGGTGCCGGGCTATGACAGGCATTTTTCCATCACGGAATATTTTGGGATTGAGATGATCAACGTTCCCATGTCGCCGGAAGGTCCGGATATGGATATGATCGAAAAGCTGGTGAGCGGGGATGAGGCGATCAAGGGCATCTGGTGTGTGCCGAAATATTCCAATCCGCAGGGCTATACCTATTCCGATGAGACGGTCCGCCGTTTTGCCCGTTTAAAGCCTGCGGCAAAGGACTTCCGCATTTTCTGGGACAATGCCTATAATGTGCATCATCTTTACGAGGAACCCCAGGATGTTATTCTGGAACTGCTTTCCGAGTGTGAGAAGGCGGGCAATCCGGATATGGTTTATAAATTCAGCTCTACAAGCAAGATCAGCTTCCCGGGTTCCGGCGTTGCGGCGATTTCCGCTTCGGAGGCGAATCTGAATGATCTGCGAAAGCATCTGACGATTCAGACGATCGGGCATGACAAGTTAAACCAGCTCCGCCATGTGCGCTATTTTAAGAACATACATGGCATCGAGAAGCAGATGGAGAAGCACGCGGCGATCATGCGCCCGAAATTTGAGGCGGTGTTAAAGATTCTGGAAGAGGAGCTTGGCGGGCTTGGGATCGGGGAATGGACGAAGCCCCATGGCGGCTATTTCATATCCTTTGATTCACTGGACGGCTGTGCGAAAGCGATTGTGGCAAAGGCGAAGGAAGCGGGCGTGGTGATGACGGGCGCGGGCGCTACCTATCCCTATGGAAAGGATCCCCATGACTCCAATATCCGTATTGCGCCGTCCTTCCCGCCCATTGACGAGCTGATACAGGCTACCCGGCTGTTTGTGCTTTGTGTCAAGCTTGTCAGCGTGGATAAAATTCTGGCATCCATGTAAAGAACGATTGTTATGATTTTAAAACAGGTGAATGCTGTCGCAGAATAATGGCTGCGGCAGCATTTTGAGACATTTCGTGGTGGGAGATCATGGCGGGAGAGGGACGTATAGATCAGCGTGAGGTTTTGGACATAGCGATGGACGCGGGAGAGATCCTTTTGGAAAACGGGGCGGAAATATCCCGTGTGGAGGAAACCATCGATCGGATCTGCAGGCATTTCGGCGTGCAGTCCAAAAACGCCTTTGTGTTGAGCAACGGCATATTTCTGACTGCGGGCAGTGAAGCGGAGAAACGCTTTGCGAGAGTGAAGCAGATACCGATGCATGGCGCGCAGCTGCACAGGGTGGCGGCGGTCAATCAGCTTTCCAGAGAGATCGAGGAAGGGCGGTATGAGCCTTCTGAAATCAAAGAAAGGCTTGCGGGCATCCGGAATCAGCCCGGAATGCCGAAACGAACGCGGATTTTGATGTCGGGTGTGGGATGCGGCTGTTTTTGTCTGATGTTCGGCGGCAGCCTGCCGGACTGTCTGGCTACCTTTTGTATCGGCATTCTTCTATACTGCTACCTGCTGGCTGTAGAAGGGCATTTTTCAAAGATTGTGGAAAACATCGGGGGCGGTATGGTGATTACGCTGCTCGGGCTCATTTTTGTCAATATGCCCTTTGGCATGGATATGAGCCATATGATCAGCGGTGCGATCATGTCCCTGGTGCCCGGTGTCGCCTTTACGAACGGAATACGGGATATTGCGGATGGGGACTACATATCCGGCACGGTCCGCATGATTGATGCCATATTGGTATTTTTATCCATTGCGGCGGGCGTTGGTTTCGTGATCAGCGCATATCGGCAATTGACGGGAGGTGCGGTGCTGTGACTTTTTTGGCGCAGGTTCTGGCGGCGACCATAGGAACGATGGCATTTGGTACGATTTTTGGTGTGGAAAAAAAATATTATATTTTTTGCGGACTGATCGGCGGCGCAGGCTGGGCGGTCTATGTTGTTTTGTGGCAGATGCTGCAGTTTAGCTCGGAGCCGACGGTCATTTTTATGGCGACAGTGCTGGTGGTGTTTCTTTCCAGACTCTGTGCGGTGAGAAAGCGCTGTCCTGCGACCATTTTTCTGATCAGCGGTATCCTGCCCCTTGTGCCGGGAGCCGGAATTTACTGGACGTCCTTTTACCTCGTGACCAATCAGCTTGACCAGGCGCTGGCACGGGGCTTTCTGGCTGTCAAGGTGGCGATTGCCATTGTGCTGGGCATTGTGGTGGTGTTTGAAATTCCACAGGGATTTTTCAGAAAAAAATCTTGACGGTAAAGTGGTTCTGTGATAGAATTCATTTCATCAGAAATTCTGTATTTCAACTTCTGTATCAGTTTCAGTTTTATCAATAGCAGTTCACTACATTTCCTTATTGCTTTTCATGGAGAGGTAAAGTATGGCGGCTATACGCACTTTTTTTTCGTGCGCAAATGAAAAAAGGGACGGAATGGATATCCGTCGCCTGATTACACGCAATTTCGTTCGACAATTTTCGCGAGGACATTCGTCCGGCAAAGTCGAACGCAAAGGAATGGGAGGAGGAAATGCCCATGAAATCTTTTCATCACAAAAAAGTATATCGTGCGGACACGGAAGGTGTCAGAAAGCTGACCAGGTCGGCGCAGAGGAAGCTGACGGTCACCTGCATTGCGATCGGGGCAGTCGCGCTCATTTTACTGGGCGCGGGTCTGGAGTATCTGAATGCGAACAACACGGGATCCGGAAGGGTATCCTATGAGAAGCTGGAGAAAAACTTAACAGGACAGATGCGGGAAGAGATGGCAGAGGCGTCCTCGTATCTGGAAAAGCTGGATGGCAGCGTGACAAAAAACCAGAAAACATTGGATGAAGTGAACCAACAGCTGACAAAGAGGGAGGAATCTCTTCTGGAGGTCGAAACGACACAGAAGAAAATGGAAGAGAATGCCTCCGAGACCTCCGTAAGGGTTACTGAGCTGGAAAAGAGGGCGGAAACCCAGGTGGAAACGCTGAAAAAGGATATGGATTTTATTCATACGGATATCCGGTCTGCGATGGAAAAAATATCCACGGTAATGCAGGCTCTGGAGCGGGCAGAGCTGGAGGGCGAAGCAGGACGCGTCCAGTCCGGGGAGGAAATTGCCCGAATGAATGAGGCGGTGACCGAAATCGGGAAATCCATTCAGACAGTGGAGACGAATCTGCAGGAATCCTATCAGAGCCTTGATATTCTGCTCAGGGAGCTTCAAAAGAACGGGGAAAGCAACCAGTCGGAATATGTGCGGAAGCTTTCGGATGTTGAGAGAAGCATGAAGGAGCTTCTGGAAACCGATATGGTGCACATCAGCGATACTTTTCTGGGCATAACGGAAGGGCTGCAGGAGAAAGTGCTGGAGCTTGATCAAAATATGAGCGGAAACCTTGTAGCGCTTGGACAGAGCCTGAATGGAAATTTTGCGGAGCTTGGACAGAGTCTGGACGGAAATTTCGCAGGGCTTGGACAGAGCCTGGACGGCAGCCTTGCAGAGCTGGAACAGGGGGTGACAGGCAGCTTTGCAGAGCTTGGCGTGAATTTGGACGGAAAGTTTCAGCAGATGAACACGAGTATTCTGATGCAGTTTGCCGAGCTTTTAGCATCGGACGGAAATAACCGGGATGCTCTGATTGACGCTATGGATGCCCTGCGCAATACGCTTGAGGAGGAGCTGAACCAGGTTTTTACATCTGTGAGTAATGGTAAAAGGGAGTTGGCGTCCGCATTGCTCACAAAGGGAGTGACTACCAGTGCAGATGCAACGTTTGCACAGCTTAAGGACGCCATATTAAGCATTGATCAAAAGCTGGTGCTTGGAGTACAGGAAATTCCGGGAACGATCAGCTATGAGTATCACTATCATACCGATGCGTCAGGCGCGCATCCGCACACGGAGAAGACCGACACGAAGGGCGGCTGTTATACGAACGGTGTCACCCATGTGCATACGGGCGGCTGCTATGATACCACCTGGTACCACGAGCATACAAAGGATTGTCCGACCCATACTTATCTGGTGGACTGGGTTCCAGAGCCTTACTGGGCAAGAGACTACACCTGTAATGATGTGCCGCTCAATGCCACATCCAGCGTGCTGCGGTGTGGAAAGGGAAGTGGAACTGTGGAATATTACGCACCCTCCTGCGGGCTGTCCGAAGGACAGATTGTCAGCGCTCATATTGTTTATGTGCAGGGAGAAAGCGGAAACAGTAATGCGACCCCAATGACTGCAACCGGGGGGATGGAAAGCCTGAAAAGCGGCAGTATAAAACAGGCAGAGGCGCTTCCCGCGCAAAATCCGGAAACAGGCGAATCTGAGCCGGATGCTTTGGATACGCAGGAACCTGAAAGGGAAGAGGAGGAAACCAGGACAGAAAGCGGCAGGGAGCCGGAGGAGACTGCTGAGACACCAACGGAAGCAGAAAAACTGCCGGAGGAGGCCGGTGAGACACCGGTGGAAACAGAAGAACTGCCGGAGGAGGCCGGTGAGACACCGGAAAAAACAGAAGAACTGCCGGAGGAAAGCACAGACACACCGGAGGAAACGGCAGAGGAAGCAGAGAAAAACGACAAAGCGCAGGAAACAGCCGGTGAAGAGGCAAAAAAAACTGATGAAATGCAGGAGGAAGCAACGGGAATAGCATAGAATTGAAACGAAAAACAGATGCTGTCATGATATGAATTTCTGATCGGAAGCGGGCGGTGCTCTTTTAGGGGGCATGCCCGCTTTTTGGGCATTTCCTCTACCCTGTAAAAAGCGGCGTTTCAGTAACAGCTCAGACCTTGAACCGTTACGCGTTTTAAGAAAAGCGGCAGCATGAATGAAAAATGAAAGTTGCTTATGACTTAAAAAAGTGCTAAAATATTTCTGGTACATGCAAAGCTTATATGAAAGCCTTGCAAAAAGGGGGAAGAACAGGAGAGAGGAATATCCATGCTGCGAATGATTTATCTGATAGGCATATCTCTGCCATTTATCGCATTTTATCTGGCGAAAGCAATTTATTATACCAGAAATGAGGATAAATACACGGAAGAGGAGCGGTACAGCCTGGCCCGCCGGATGATACGGCGGTTGAATAAAAACGGGCGCATCCAGACGATCAGCTACGGGCAGGAGCGGCTGCCCAGAGAAAACGGATACATCATGTATCCAAACCACCAGGGAAAATATGACGCGCTGGGCATCATGACCGCGCACGAGCGTCCCTGCTCTGTCGTCATAGACGACAAGGCTTCCCATGCGCTGGTTACATCTCAGTTCATTGATCTGGTCCGGGGAATCCGGATGGACAAGTCCGATCTGCGCAAACAGGTGAAGGCGATCCGGGAAGTGGCAAATGAGGTGAAAAACGGAAGAAATATCATCATTTTTCCGGAGGGCGGTTATACGGATAACCACAATTCCCTGCAGGAATTTTTAGCCGGCGCGTTTAAATGTGCCCAGCTATCCGGCTCGCCGATCGTGCCCGTTGCAATTTATGATACCTACAAGGTCTTTTCGGTCAATTCCCTTCGGAAGGTCCGCACGCAGGTGAGCTTCCTGGAGCCGATCCGCTATGAAGAGTATAAGGGGATGAATACCCGTGCCATTGCCGGTCTTGTAAAGGACAGGATCGCGGCGGAGCTTGTGCGGCTGGCAGAATTTGAAATAGAATATGCGCAAAAACGACGCATTATCTGAAAACAGACGGCTTCCTGCTGGTACGGTTAAGTTGTGCCGACAGGAAGCCGTTATCGTTTGAGAGAAGGTGATATTTTGTCTACAGCTGGCCGGTCTGTCAGCTTTCAGAGGATAACCAGCCGGAAAGGTCATACATAGCAAGATATTCCTTTGTATTTTCGCACATTTCTGCAAACAGTGCCCGGGCGTCCCGCAGGCTGCAGGTCACCAGGGGGTCGTTGGAAAAGGCGGCAAAAATCACATCCGGATCTCTGTCCGCTATGCCTTTGAAAACCAGCTCCTGTTCCGCGCATACCCGGCTGATCAGCGGAAGAATTTTCTCAGGAATGGGACCCGCCAGAACAGGGCTTACACTGCCGGCGCGAAAGACCGCATTGGTCTCCACCACTGCGCCCAGCGGTAGATTGGGAATCTGCCCCTTGTTGGGGAGATTGACATTGGTAACGAGTTCGCACAATCCCAGAAGAGCGCGGATCTGGTTTACGCCTTCTTCGCCGGTGCCGTTGATTTTTACCGGTTCTTCGCCGGATTTTAAACGACGGCTTCTCTCACGGCGTTCTGTCAGGTCCTTTTTCCGCCATGCGACACTGGTCAATCCGAACTGCATCTGCTTTACGCGCTCCGGATTTTCCAGATACCATTTTCCCTCACAGAATTCTGCGAGGTGCCGGTCGCCTGCGGCGGCGATATAGCCGAAGCGGCGAAAGAGTTCCATTTTCACCTTTTCCGTGCTGGAAAAGCTGTTGTTCATCCAGTTGGAATCGATATTTTTATCGCCGGTCCGGTATCCGTCCCTGTATTTTTCGCAAAATATCTGGTAGGCCCAAAACAGGTCTTTGTCCTGCCAGACAGCTGTGGTGAGCCAGGTGAAGTGATTGACCCCCACGGGGTTAACCTTGATTTCGTGCCGGTCGATTTCACCGGTTCCATACATTTCCTCCACCATTTTAGCGAGGAACTTTTGCGTGCCAAAAACCTCATGGCAGCATCCGAAGGCTTTGATGGCAGGGAATGTGTGGTAGAGCGCTTTCACGCACAGCGTCATGGGATTGGTGTAGTTGATTACCCAGGCGTTTGGGCAAAAATCGCGGATTTTTGACGCAATTTCTTCAAACATGGGCAGCGCGCGCATCGCGCGGAGAATCCCCCCGGGACCGGAGGTATCCCCGACGGATTGGTAGATGCCGTACTTTTCGGGGGTGTGCACATCGGATTCCATTTCGTCAAAGGTGCCGGGAAGAATGGAAATCACGACGAAATCCGCGCCTGTTAAGGCTTCCGGAAGGGTTTTAACCGCGCGGTACTCCCAACAAGAACGGGCAGCGTCGGCATGGTTGAATTTGTTGCCGATCTGCTCGTTGTCCTTTGCCGCCTGCAGGTCGATGTCATATAGCAGCACCCGGCCGCTTATGTCGCTACAGGATGCCAGGTCGCTCATCAGTCCCCATGCCCAGCCTCTGGAACCGCCTCCGATATAGGCGATCTGGATATCCTCCACTTTGTTTTGCAGATATTTCATGATTGGCTCCTGTCTGCCTGCCAAAGCAGGACTTTATAATGGATATGAACCATTATAAACCTAAAAGCGTCAAAAGTCCTCCTTTTTTGCCCGGAGACAGGAAAAAAATGGTAACAGTAGTTACTATTCAGACAGGTCTGCGCGCTTACAGCCCGGTTTTTGTGAAAACGGGGTGGAGCAGGATTATATACGCTTCTTATAGCAATGCTCTAAAAACTGGATGACCTGATAGAGGCCCATGGCGATTGCGCAGAGGATCAGGATGGAGGTGATCAGCATGTTGAGCTGGAACACCTGGCTGCCATATATGATCAGGTATCCAAGCCCCCGGCGTGCCGCCAGAAATTCCCCGATGATCACGCCCACCAGCGCCAGCCCGATATTGACCTTCATGTTGCTTAAAATGGTGGGGACGCAGGCCGGAAGCACCACCTTAAAGAAGGTATCCCGGCGCGTACCGCCCAGCGTATAGATCAGTTTCAGCTTTTCGGAGTCCACCTGCATGAAGCCGGTGTACAGATTGATGATGGCGCCAAAGAGCGCGACGGAAATGCCCGCCACGATGATGGTGTCGATACCGGTGCCCAGCCATACGATCAAAAGCGGCGCCAGCGCTGACTTGGGCAGGCTGTTTAAAACGACCAGATAGGGCTCGAGGATTTCCGACAGCTTCCGGGAATGCCACAGCAGGGTTGCAGCGCCAAGGCTTAATGCAATGACGAGCAGGAAGCTGACTACGGTTTCCAGCAGTGTGACGCCGATATGCACAAACAGCGATTTGTCCCGCAGCATGGAAAAGAAACAGGATACGACGCGGGAAGGGCTGGAAAAGAAAAAGCTGTCAATGAGTTTGAAATTTGCGCACACCTCCCATACGATGAGAAAAACAAGCAGGACCATAAGCCTGGCATAGCGGATGAAGCGATGGTGCCGGTGATGGTTTTTGATATATTCCTGTTGTGCTTCCGACATGGGTTCATTGTGTTTCATCGGACAATTCCTCCCAGATTTGATTGAAATATTCGCTGTATTCCGGCGCTTTCCTGGCAGCGAGCAGGGAGTCGTCGGGCAGCGTTAAGTGAATCGAAAATTCAGCCTTGACATAAGCAGGTCTTTTGGACAGCACCAGAACCCGGTCCGCCAGGCTGACCGCTTCGGAAAGGTCATGGGTGATGAGGACGACTGTTTTTTTCTCCGCCCGGATGATGCGGGCAATATCCGCTGAAACGGTCAGACGGGTCTGATAGTCCAGCGCGCTGAATGGTTCGTCTAACAGCAGAATTTCCGGTTCCAGCGCCAGCGTACGGATCAGGGCGGCGCGCTGCTTCATGCCGCCGGACAGCTCGCCCGGTCTTTTGTATGCAAAACCTGCAAGCCCGTAGTCATCGAGCATTTTTTTCACCTTTTCCTTATTTTCTGCCGTGAGCTTATGCTGGATTTCCAGTCCCAGCGTCACGTTCTGCCAGATATTGCGCCATTCAAAAAGGTGATCGTGCTGCAACATGTAGCCAATGCCGGGCTTTTTTCCGTTTTTTCCGTAAAAGGTGATGCCGCCGCTTTCCGGTTCCATGAGGCCTGCGATTAAAGACAGGATGGTGGACTTGCCGCAGCCGCTGGGCCCTACAATCGCCAGAAATTCGCCCTCTTTTACAGAAAAAGAGAGATTTTCCAGCGCTCTTGTTTCTCCGTTTAACGTATGATAGGAGAATGAGAGGCTGTCGATTTTGACAAGGTCAGATTCCATCTGTATATTCCCTCCGTTTCATGATCGGGCGTAAGCCCGGTTGAGAATTATATTAATAGGATATGAAAAAAAGCGGGAAATGTGTAGAAATTGCGCAGCCACATCCCGCCCTTCTTCCTGTCCGGAAAAGGATAGCTGCAATGACATTACATTGTCATTGCTCATTTCATGGAGAGAAAGACCGGGAAACCTTTTCTTGCAATGGCGGAAATTTTGTGATACTATCAGACGTAACATGAACGCAAGGAGGAGAATATCTATGGCACAGCTCTGGGGCGGACGCTTTACCAAAGAGACGGATGAGCTCGTTTACCGGTTTAATGCGTCAATCTCATTTGATAGACGGCTTTTGCAGCAGGATGTGGAAGGCAGCATCGCCCATGTGGTCATGCTGGCAAAGCAGGGCATTTTAACAATAGAAGAAAAGGATCAGATCATCCGGGGGCTTACGCAGATCCGGGAGGATGCAGCCTGCGGAAGGCTTGCCATCAGCGAGGAATATGAGGACGTGCACAGCTTTGTGGAGGCGAATCTGATCGCGCGCATCGGAGAAGCGGGCAAGAAGCTGCATACAGGAAGGAGCCGGAACGACCAGGTGGCGCTGGACATGCGTCTGTATGTGCGGCAGGAGGTCCTTGATACGGACGGACTGTTAAAGGCGCTCTTACAAACGCTGCTGTCCTTGATGGAGGAAAATCTGGACACCTATATGCCGGGCTTTACCCATCTGCAGAAAGCGCAGCCTGTCACTCTCGCCCATCATCTGGGCGCTTACTTTGAAATGTTCAAACGGGACCGGCAGCGGATGCGGGACATTTTCGGACGCATGAATTTCTGTCCGCTGGGAAGCGGCGCGTTGGCGGGGACCACCTATCCGTTGGACCGGGATTATACCGCATCCCTTCTGGGCTTTGAGGGTCCCACCTTAAACAGCATGGATTCTGTGTCAGACCGGGACTATGTGATCGAATTTCTGTCCGCGCTGTCCATGATCATGATGCATTTGAGCCGTTTCAGTGAGGAAGTGATCCTGTGGAACAGCAATGAATACCGTTTTGTGGAGATCGACGATGCCTATTCCACCGGTTCCTCCATCATGCCGCAGAAGAAGAACCCGGACATCGCGGAGCTGGTGCGGGGCAAGACCGGCAGGGTATACGGGGCGCTGACGAGCCTTCTTGTGACCATGAAGGGGCTGCCGCTGGCATATAATAAGGATATGCAGGAGGATAAGGAACTGACCTTTGACGCGATCGACACGGTAAAGAGCTGTCTCGTCCTTTTTGACGGCATGCTAAAGACGATGAAATTTCATAAGGACGTGATGGAGAAATCGGCGATGTACGGCTTCACCAACGCCACGGATGCGGCGGACTATCTGGTGAACAAGGGTGTGCCCTTCCGGGATGCCCATGGCATCATCGGGAGGCTGGTGCTGTACTGCCTGGAAAAGGGAAAAAGCATTGAGGAGCTTTCGCTTGCAGAGCTTACGGCAATCAGTCCGGTCTTTGAAGCGGATCTGTACGATGCGGTCAGCTTAAAAACCTGCGTGGAGAAGCGTCTGACGATCGGCGCGCCCGGCCAGGAGGCGATGCGCGCGGTCATCGAAAGGCACAGAAGCTATCTGGAAGAGGAATGGAACAGAACGGATACAGGAGAGGAGAAAAAGGATGAGTGAAAAACTGAAGGTTGGAATTTTAGGCGGCACAGGAATGGTAGGACAGCGCTTCATCGCGCTTTTGGAAAATCATCCCTGGTTTGAGGTGACGACGATCGCGGCCAGCCCCCGCAGCGCGGGCAAGACCTATGAGGAAGCCGTCGGCGGTAGATGGAAGATGACCACGCCCATGCCGGAGGCTGTGAAAAATATCGTTGTGATGAACGTAAACGAGGTGGAAAAGGTCGCTTCCCAGGTGGACTTTGTGTTCAGCGCGGTGGATATGTCCAAGGAGGAGATCAAGAAGATCGAAGAGGACTACGCCAAAACGGAAACGCCTGTGGTTTCCAACAATTCTGCCCATCGCTGGACGCCCGATGTGCCCATGGTAGTGCCGGAAATCAACCCGGAGCACATGGCGGTCATCGAATACCAGCGCAAGCGCCTCGGCACGAAGCGGGGTTTTGTGGCGGTGAAGCCCAACTGCTCCATCCAAAGCTATGCGCCTGTTTTGACGGCGTGGAAGGAATTTGAGCCCTATGAGGTGGTGGCGACCACCTATCAGGCGATTTCCGGCGCGGGCAAGACCTTCAAGGACTGGCCGGAAATGGTGGAGAATATCATTCCCTATATCGGCGGCGAGGAAGAAAAGAGCGAGAAGGAGCCGCTGCGCATCTGGGGCAAAATCGAGGACGGCGTCATCAAGCCGGCCCAGAGCCCTGTCATCACCTGTCAGTGCATCCGGGTGCCTGTTTTAAACGGGCATACCGCCGCGGTTTTTGTGAAATTTAAGAAAAATCCCACGAAGGAGCAGCTGATCGAAAAGCTTGTCAGCTACAGCGGCGTGCCCCAAAAGCTTTCTCTGCCCAGCGCGCCGAAGCAGTTCATCCAGTATCTGGAGGAGGATAACCGGCCGCAGGTGGCGCTGGATGTGGATTATGAAAACGGCATGGGCATTTCCGTGGGACGCCTGCGCGAGGATACGGTTTATGACTGGAAATTTGTGGGCTTATCCCACAATACGGTCCGGGGTGCGGCAGGCGGCGCGGTTTTGTGCGCGGAGCTTTTAAAGGCACAGGGATACATTGAAAAGAAATGATCCTTTAAGCTGTTTAGGGCAGTGACGAAAGGAAGTAGTTTGGGCAAACAATTATTCATTGCGGAAAAGCCGAGCGTGGCGCAGGAATTTGCGAAGGCGTTAAAATATTCCATGAGCCGCAGGGACGGCTATCTGGAATCAGAGGAGGCGATTGTGACCTGGTGCGTGGGGCATCTGGTCACAATGAGCTATCCGGAAGTCTATGATATCAAATATAAGCGATGGGCTTACGAGACCCTGCCGTTTTTGCCGGAGACCTTTCAATATGAGGTGATACCGGGGGTGAAAAAACAGTTCGACATCGTGAGCGGCCTCTTGAACCGTCCGGATGTGGACACAATTTATGTGTGCACGGACTCCGGGCGGGAAGGGGAGTACATATACCGGCTGGTGGAACAGCAGGCGGGCGTGAAGGGAAAATGCAGACGCAGAGTCTGGATCGATTCCCAGACGGAGGAGGAAATCCTGCGCGGAATCCGGGAGGCAAAGGATCTTTCCGCCTATGATAATCTTTGCGACGCCGCTTATCTGCGGGCGAAGGAAGACTATCTGATGGGCATCAATTTTTCCCGGGTGCTCACCTTAAAATACGGAGATCATGTCAAACGGTATTTAAAAAGAGATCGCGGCGTCATTTCGGTAGGGCGCGTCATGACCTGCGTGCTGGGCATGGTGGTCAGCAGGGAGCGGGAGATCCGCTCCTTTGTCAAGACCCCCTTTTACCGGGTGATGGGCAGCTTTCAGATTCCGGGAGAGGATTCAGCAAAAGCGCGCCCTCTGGAGGGAGAATGGCGTGCGGCAGAGGGAAGCAAATGGTTTGCCTCTCCTTTGTTATATAAGGAAAACGGGTTTCGGGAGAAAAAGCATGCCGAAGAGCTGATGGAAAAACTGGGCATGCGTATGCCGGAGGGCGCGCCGGGCAGCGGATATCAGGGTTCCTTTCTGGATAAATGCGAACGGAAAAAGGAACAGAAGAATCCGCCGCTTTTGTATAATCTGGCGGAGCTGCAAAACGACTGTTCCCGCCTTTTTAAAATCAGTCCGGACGAAACGCTGCGGATCGCCCAGGAGCTTTATGAGAAAAAGCTGACCACCTATCCCAGAACGGATGCCAGAGTGCTATCATCGGCGGTGGCGAAGGAAATCCACAAAAATATCGCCGGTCTGCGCAATTTTGCGCCTGTCAGCGCCTGGGCGGCACAGGTTCTTCAGGAAGGGAGTCATAAGCAGATCGGAAAATCCCGCTATGTCAACGACAAACAGATCACGGATCATTATGCGATCGTTCCCACGGGGCAGGGGCTTTCCGCGCTTTCTTCCTTGTCGGCTACGGCGGGAAGGGTTTATGAGGTCATTGCCAGACGGTTTTTGAGCATATTTTATCCGCCTGCGGTCTATCAGAAGATTTCCCTCACGGTGCTGGTCAAATCTGCGTCTCTCCCCGCCGGGGAGCGTTTTTTTGCGTCTTTTAAGGTGTTGGTTTCAGAGGGCTATCTGCCGGTGAGCAGACCTTCCTTTTTCAAAAAGAAGGAGGATGTGCAGGAGGCAAAGCAGGACGGGGAAGAAGAGGAAAAATGTGACGCCGCATTTCTGGAAGTGGTAAAAAAGCTCAAAAAGGGCATGGAGCTGCCGCTTTCGGGGCTTTCCATTAAGGAGGGAGAAACCTCGCCACCCAAGCGCTACAATTCAGGAACGCTGATTCTGGCGATGGAAAATGCGGGACAGCTCATTGAGGATGAGGAGCTGCGCGCCCAGATCAAGGGAAGCGGCATCGGCACCTCCGCCACCCGGGCGGAAATCTTAAAAAAGCTGGTGACCATCGAATATCTGGCGCTCAACAAAAAAACGCAGATTTTTACGCCCACCCTGATGGGAGAGATGATTTACGACGTGGTGTTTGATTCCATCCGTCCGCTGTTAAATCCGGCGCTCACCGCGAGCTGGGAAAAGGGTCTGACCGGGGTGGCGGAAGGTACGATTACAGAAAAAGAATACATGGAAAAGCTAAACGGCTTTGTATCCCGCAGAACGAATGCGGTCAAGCAGCTTACCAACCAGTCCGTGCTGTTTCGGCAGTTTCAGGAAAGCGCGCAGTACTACAAAAAATAGAACATGGATTCTTATTTGTGCCGCCGGCAAGGGGCGGCAGATTGGAGAGTGTTATGATGGAAGCGATGAAGATCAGGCAGCTTTATAATCTGGAGGAAACGATTGCGGCTCCGCTTCTTTTGGAAGTCCAATATCCCTGGGAGGCGCTTGGGAAAATAAAAGCGTTTATTGTCGAGCTGGGAAATTCTCTTCCGGCGGACCGTTTTGAAAAGCGGGGAGAGGATATCTGGGTGGCGAAGAGCGCAAAGGTTGCGCAAAGCGCCTGCCTGAACGGTCCCTGTATCATAGACGAGGACGCGGAGGTGCGTCACTGCGCCTTTGTGCGCGGCAGCGCGATCATCGGCAAAGGCGCGGTGGTGGGAAATTCCACAGAGCTGAAAAATGTCATCTTATTCAACAAGGTGCAGGTTCCCCATTACAATTATGTGGGAGACAGTATACTGGGATACAAGGCGCATATGGGCGCAGGCTCCATCACCTCTAATGTGAAAAGCGATAAAACGCTGGTTGTGGTCAAAAGCGCTGAGGAAAACCTGGAGACCGGACTGAAAAAATTTGGCGCGATGCTGGGGGACAATGTGGAGGTCGGCTGTAACAGCGTGCTCTGTCCCGGCACGGTGATCGGTCCGAACACGAACATTTATCCGTTATCGAGAGTGCGCGGCTTTATCCCGGCGGGGCGGATTTTCAAAAATCAGAATGAGATTGTGGAAAAACGCTAAATTTTTCTTGACGGACAGTGCCTTACCGGTGTATAGTAGGGATGTTGATTTTAACGCTTGCACGCGCTAAAGTGAAAAAGAATGAGGTCACCTTCGGGTATGGCGGTGACGGAAATGAGGAGGAAAACAATATGAAAAAGTTGACAGTGCTTGCCATGGCGTTTGCCATGACGGCGATGACCCTTGCAGGGTGCGGCGCTTCGCCTGCGCAGGAGCCTGCCGCCTCTGATGCGGCGGATGTGGCACAGACGGAAGAGGTGGCGCCCGAAGCGTCAGAGCCTCTGGAAGCGGCGGGAGAGGAGCAGGAGAACCCGGACGGGGGCAGCGCAGACGATACGGTATATCAGATCGGCATCTGCCAGCTGGTACAGCATCCCGCTCTGGACGCGGCAACGGAAGGATTTCAGGCGGCTTTGACAGAGCTGCTTGGCGACAATGTGGAATTTGATTATCAGAACGCGTCGGGCGATTCCCCGACCTGCGCAACGATTGTAAACCAGTTTGTATCTGCGGATGTGGATCTGATTCTGGCAAACGCGACCGCATCCCTGCAGGCTGCTGCTGCGGCGACCAGTGAAATTCCGATCCTTGGCACCTCTATCACGGACTATGCCACAGCCCTGGATATTGAAGGCTGGACAGGGACAACCGGCAAGAATATTTCCGGAACATCTGATCTGGCTCCTCTTGAGGAGCAGGCGAAGATGCTCAACGAGCTGTTCCCGGATGCGAAGACGGTAGGACTTATGTATTGCTCTGCCGAGCCCAATTCCGAATATCAGGTATCCAATGTGCAGGAGAGCCTGGAGGGCATGGGATATACCTGTAAGGTTTATACCTTTGCGGATTCCAACGATATTGCGTCCGTGGCCACATCCGCGGCATCCGAAAGCGATGTGCTCTATGTTCCTACCGACAATACGGCGGCGTCCAATGCGGAAATTATCAACAATATCTGTCTGCCCGCAGGCGTTCCGGTCATTGCGGGAGAAGAGGGCATCTGTTCCGGCTGTGGCGTGGCGACGCTTTCCATCAGCTATTATGACATCGGCTATAAGGCGGGTGAGATGGCATATGATATTCTGGTAAATGGTGCGGATATTTCTTCCATGGCTGTGGAATTTGCACCTCAGGTGACGAAGAAGTATAATCAGGCGAACTGCGAAGCGCTGGAGATCACCGTTCCTGACGATTATGAGGCGATTGCGGCGGAATAAAGTTACTATTCAGACACGTCTGAATAGTAGTAACTGCATCCGCCCATAAAAATCGCTTCGCGATGGGGCGGATGCCTGTTGCCACCACGTTTTTTCACGGTCTGCGCGGTGAACGCGCAGACCTGTCTGAATAGTAACACAAAAAGGCATCAAAAAGGGCTTTCCTTTTTCGGTGCCTTTTGCTATAATGTTGCATAAGTGTTGTCTTACGGAAAAATATTGATAAAAAGCCGGAAAAGCGGTTTTGATTCCGGGGCAGCGATACTTATCAGGAGGAAAAGGACATGAATTTTGTTACACTTTTTAATGCCCTGCCGGGCGCCCTCGCTCAGGGACTGATCTGGGGCATTATGGCGATCGGCGTCTATATCACGTACAAAATACTGGATTTGGCCGATCTGACAGTGGACGGGACGATGTGCACCGGCGGAGCGGTCTGCGTCATGCTGATGCTGAGTGGTTATTCCGTCGGCTTTTCTTTGTTTGCCGCATTTGTGGCGGGAATGGTCGCGGGGCTTGTGACCGGCGTATTCCATACGGCGATGGGAATTCCCGCAATCCTCTCGGGCATTTTGACGCAGCTGGGTCTTTATTCCATCAATCTGCGCATCATGGGGGATAAAGCGAATCAGGCGATCAGTGTGGATAAATTCAATCTGCTCGTTTCCCTGCGTTATGTCAAGGGCGTGCCGCTATATCGCAATACGATTCTGGTCATCATTGTCGTTACCATACTTTTGATCGGAGTCCTGTACTGGTTTTTCGGGACAGAGCTGGGCAGCTCCATCCGCGCTACGGGATCGAACCAGAATATGTCCAGAGCGCAGGGCATCAACACGGATTTCACCAAAATTCTTGGGCTGATGATTTCCAACGGGATCGTCGCCTTCGCCAGCGGCCTGTATGCGCAGTATCAGGGCTTTGCGGATGTCAATGCGGGGCGGGGCGCGATCGTCATAGGACTTGCCGCCGTCATCATCGGCGAGGTGGTTTTCGGGAAAATCAGCAGAAATTTTGCGGCGAAGCTTTTATCCGTTTCTCTCGGCGCGATCATCTACTATCTGGTGATCCAGATCGTTTTATGGCTGGGATTAAAGCCCAATGATTTAAAGCTTTTGTCCGCGCTGGTGGTTGCGGTATTTTTGGCGATTCCGTATTTGAAGGGAAAATATTTTACAAAACCGGTGAAAAAAGGAGGTGGAAGCCGTGCTTGATATCAATGGAATCAGTAAAACCTTTAATCCGGGGACAGTGAACGAAAAGACGGCGTTGGACGGTCTTGAGCTGCATTTACAGGACGGCGATTTCGTGACGGTGATCGGCGGAAACGGCGCAGGTAAATCCACCATGTTAAACGCCATCGCGGGAGTGTGGCCTGTGGATGAGGGAACTATCGTTGTGGACGGCATCAATGTGACCCGGCTTGCGGAGCATAGAAGGGCGAGCTATTTAGGGCGCGTTTTTCAGGACCCCATGACAGGGACGGCGGCGAGCATGCAGATTGAGGAGAACATGGCGCTGGCGGCGCGCCGGGGCATGCGGCGGACGCTGCGCAGGGGAATTTCCAATAAGGAGCGGGATTTCTACAAAGAGCAGCTGAAGGTTTTGGAGCTGGGGCTGGAAGAGCGGCTGACCGCAAAGGTGGGATTGCTTTCCGGCGGACAGAGGCAGGCGCTGACGCTTTTGATGGCAACCCTGAAAAAACCGAAGCTGTTGCTTCTGGATGAACATACGGCGGCGCTGGATCCCAAAACTGCGGCGAAGGTATTGGAAGCTACCGACCGCATCGTGGAAAGGGATCATCTGACGACGATCATGATCACGCATAATATGAAGGATGCCATCGCCCACGGCAACCGCCTTGTGATGATGGATGCCGGCAGAATCATATATGATGTTTCCGGGCAGGAAAAGAAAAAACTGACGGTTTCCGACCTGTTGCGGAAGTTTGAAGAGGTCAGCGGCGGGGAGTTCGCCAATGACAGAATGATCCTGTCCTGATGGCGTCGGTTTTTAGTAACAGTTCAGACCTGGCTGAACTGTTACCTGTTTTTATGGATTTTTATGAAAAAGGACTGGATTTTTAGCGGAAAATGTGAGAAAATAGCATCAGCGTATGGCAGGACAAAGAGGTCTGTCTCTGTCATCCAATATTCTACATACATATTGAAAGGAGTTTTCACATGATTTATTCACATGAAGTAGAAGAAATGTGTAAAGTTGCACAGGGCGTAAGCCATGGCTGTGCGCCGATCCCGGAAGAAGCGAAATGGGTGAAGGCGAAGGAAGTGAAGGATATCTCCGGCCTGACACACGGTATCGGCTGGTGCGCACCCCAGCAGGGCGCATGCAAGCTGACCCTGAACGTGAAGGAAGGCATTATCCAGGAAGCGCTGGTGGAGACGATCGGCTGCTCCGGCATGACGCATTCCGCAGCGATGGCGGCTGAAATTCTGCCCGGCAGAACCGTGATGGAAGCGCTCAATACGGACCTTGTCTGTGACGCCATCAACACCGCTATGAGAGAGCTCTTTTTGCAGATCGTTTACGGTCGTTCCCAGTCCGCATTCTCCGAGGACGGACTTCCCATCGGCGCAGGTCTTGAGGATCTGGGCAAGGGCTTAAGAAGCCAGGTCGGCACCATGTACGGCACGCTGGCGAAGGGACCCCGTTATCTGGAAATGGCAGAAGGCTATGTAACCGGAATCGCTCTGGATGCAGAGGATCAGATCATCGGCTATAAGTTTGTCAACTTCGGCAAGATGACCGATTTCATGAAGAAGGGCGACGATGCCGCTACCGCATATGAGAAGGCGAGCGGACAGTACGGACGCGTGGCTGACGCGGTCAAGATCATCGACCCCAGAACGGATAAGGTGGAAGAATAATTTTTCAAAAAAGCTTGGAAATATCATAAGGAGGATGTTGACAAATGGCATTATTTGAATCATATGAAAGACGCATCAAACAGATTGATGCGGTTTTGAACAGCTATGGCATTGCTTCCATCGAAGAAGCGGAAAAGATCACCAAAGACGCGGGTCTGGATGTATACCATATGGTGGAAAAGATTCAGCCGATCTGTTTTGAAAATGCGAAATGGGCTTATACGGTAGGCGCGGCGATCGCCATCAAGAAGGACTGCCGCAAGGCTGCGGATGCCGCTGCTGCGATCGGAGAAGGCCTGCAGGCTTTCTGTATCCCCGGTTCCGTTGCGGATCAGCGTAAGGTTGGTCTTGGACACGGCAATCTGGGCAAGATGCTTTTGGAAGAGACAACGGACTGCTTCTGCTTTTTGGCAGGCCATGAGTCCTTTGCGGCGGCAGAGGGCGCGATCGGTATCGCTGAGAAGGCAAACCGCGTTCGTCAGAAACCCCTGCGCGTGATCTTAAACGGTCTCGGCAAGGATGCCGCACAGGTTATCGCCAGAATCAACGGCTTCACATTCGTGGAGACCGAAATGGATTACTACACCGGCGAGGTGAAGGAAGTATTCCGCAAGGCATATTCTGACGGTCCCCGCGCGAAGGTGAATTGCTACGGCGCAAATGACGTGACGGAAGGCGTTGCAATCATGTGGAAAGAGGGTGTGGATGTTTCCATCACCGGTAACTCCACCAATCCCACCAGATTCCAGCATCCCGTTGCAGGTACGTATAAGAAGGAATGCGTGGAGAAGGGCAAGAAGTATTTCTCCGTCGCTTCCGGCGGCGGCACAGGCCGTACCCTGCATCCCGATAACATGGCGGCAGGCCCTGCTTCCTACGGCATGACGGATACCATGGGACGTATGCATTCCGATGCGCAGTTCGCTGGTTCCTCCTCCGTTCCGGCTCACGTTGAGATGATGGGTCTGATCGGCGCAGGCAATAACCCGATGGTCGGCATGACGGTGTCTGTGGCTGTTGCGGTTGAGGAAGCTGCTAAGGCTGGCAAGTTCTGAGTAATCAAAGGCCGGCATGCCATTGCGGTGAAGGCCGGTTAGAAGAAATGTGAATCTGACGCTTGAAATAGCGTAATATGAGGACTTTCCAAGTCGTAGTACGGTTGGAAAGTCCTTATTGTTAGAATGTCGTTTTTGAGGATTTTGGTCCCAACTATGTATGCTATGAAAACGTGATGGGAGATTTTTACGAATGAAGAAGAAGCTGATAGCGCTGATCATGGCAACAGCCATGATGGGTGCAACACTGGCAGGATGTGGGGATAGCGGGGAGAAGGAAGCAGAAGCTTTGGCTACAGCAGAGGCGGCGACGGCGGAAGAGGAAACGACGGATGCCGCAGAAGAGGAAACTGCGGGAACAGCTGCAGAGGAAACTGAAACGGCGCAGGATGAAAACGATATATGCCTGAAAACAACAGAATATAACGCGGATGGTTCGCCACAAACAGCGACGAAATATATGTATGATGCGTCTGGCAACCTGCAAAAGGAGATTTCTTATGCTGCGGATGGGTCCATAACATCATCGACCGAGAGAGAATATGATGAAAATGGCAATTGGCTGAAAAGTGTTTCTTATGCTGCAGACGGTTCCATGGAATTGACAGATGAGGCTGTATACGATGAAAACGGCAATTATTCCGGTAAAGTTCAGCTTTCCTATGATGGGGATGGAAATGTAATTGAGAAAACAGAATATGAATATTATGGCGACGATACATTTCCAGGATATACTACCTATGATGCGGATGGGAATATAACAGATTCAGATTTAAGCGAGTATGATGATAATGGAAACATCATAAAGCATATGAATGGCTCCTATTAGGAACACTGTAATATCAAGGCTTTTCGGAGCCTGCAACCACAAAAAAATAAAATTAGAGCTATCACATTACGCAGAAAGCCGTCCGGCATGAAAAAACGGGCGGCTTTTTTGCGTGGATAGCCGGGAGGGAGGCGAAAAAATAGTAACAAACTTTTAGCACAAGATTTGTGCAACATTCACGAAAATAAAAAGGAGGTAACGAATGGCAGACGAAAAGCTGAACACGAGCCCGGAGGAAAATCCCCAGCCCAGCCTGTTCGATACGGGCCCGGCTGAGGCTCCCACGCCGGAGCCCCCGGCCCCGGAGAAAGCCCCCGAGCAGGCCGCCGGGGAACCACCCGCGCAGGATGCCCCCGCTGGGGCCCCCGGCGAGGTGAACGTATCCGCTGACCAGATTGAAAAGCTGATGGCGGAGCGCCGGGCGGCGGAACGTGCGGAGGTGGAAAAGAACGAGCCGCCCGAACCGGAACAGCCGCCCACCCCGGCCCCGGAGGAAAAGGCCCCCGCCAAAAAGGGAAAGGCCGCCGAGGAAAAAACGCCCACCCCGGAGGATAAGCCCAAGGGCAGGCGTGGCCGCAAGCCGAAGGAGGAAAAAGCGGAGCCCGGCAAGCCGGGAGGGACGGGGGCCCGCCGTGGCCGCCAGGCCAAGGCTGACAAGGCGGCCACGGACAAGCCCCCGTCCCCACCTCGAGACAAAATGTCCCAAAGCAAAGGGACAAAAGCCGCCACGGTAAAGGGCAAAGAAGAGGCCCCCGCCGCTCCCCAGCCTGCGCCGGAAGCGCCGCCCCAGCCCCGTGACGCGACCCGCGCCGAAAAGGAAGAGATTGTTTATCTCAACCTCTCGGAGCTGTTCCCGTTCAAAGACCATCCCTTTGGTGTCCGTGACGATGCGGAAATGAAAGGGCTTGTGGAGTCCGTCAAGGACAACGGCGTACACCAGCCCGCGCTGGTGCGTCCCCGGGAGGGCGGCGGCTATGAAATCATCGCGGGCCACCGCCGCCAGCGGGCCAGTGAGCTGGCCGGGTTTGCAAATATGCCCTGTATCGTCCGCAACATGACGGATGACGAGGCCATCCTTGCGATGACGGACGACAACCTGCGCCACCGGGAAAAGATTCTGCCGATGGAAAAGGCCCAGTCTCTGAAAATGCAGGTGGAGGCCATCAGCCACCA
>CAJUEL010000065.1 GCA_910585455.1 uncultured Eisenbergiella sp.
AAAAAAGAATAAGTCTGTAAGCTGTTTTTCTTGCTTACAAACTTATTATACGAGGGAGTGAGCATTATGAAGATCTATTTCAAAGAAGTAGGCGGATACAAGCACAATCGTCACGAGGTATGTTCCTGGCTCGGCTGGGTGATCGGCAAGCTCGTTCTTGTCGGTGCCGGCTATATCATCGGCTAGGTCATCCGTGGGCTCGTGATCAGTGCGGGTATGGCCCTGTCCAATCGCTTCTGACCCAGGCAAGACTCCGTATCGGACATCCGGCGCGGGGGAAAGGTTGCCTGTCGGCAACCGCTCTCGACGTAGCGTGTGCGCTTAGCGCACACTTTTTTTTACCCGGAAATCACCCTGAGAACCTCAGAACGGCTTTTAAGCAATCACCAGGCGACACATAAAAATACGTTCAGTCTGCTCAGGGATGCTCTGCCCGGCCTTTTTCTCCGCTCTGTGAAAAGTAACTGCAAGGAAAATTAATTTTCAGTTTGAAGTGAGGAGCGCTGGTCTGCCGGGGCGGGAAATGCGGGTATGGGAGGGACAGAAGATATGGCTTTTCATGGCATGATATCCAGACCGGAGAAATTCCCCCGGTTTCCGGCACATTCCTGTGTCATGGCGCAATACTGTCCGAACGGAGTGAGTTGATTGCGCCATGACACGTTTTGGAATGGGACGGGAACCGGGTGGAATTTCCCGGTTTGGATATAGCAATGAAAAAGTCATATCTTCTGTCCCTCCCATACCCGCATTTCCCGCCCCGGCAGGCCGGCGCTCCCTGTTCCGGATTAAAAATTGATTTCCCTGGCTTCCGGCAAGCTTTTGTTTACAGATTCGGCTTTCGATGCTAAAATAATGCTATGCGGGCGGGAGCTTTTGAAAAGAAGGTCTGCGAATCGCGTTGCGCATGCGGGGGTATGGATATGGATTATAAGCCATTGCCGATCGGAGTCAGCGATTTCGCTGAAATGATCCGGAATGATTATTACTATGTGGATAAAACGTTGATGATACGGGATCTGCTGAATAACAGAACAAAGGTTACGCTCTTTACGCGTCCGCGTCGTTTTGGAAAGACGCTCAACATGAGCATGCTCAAATATTTTTTCGAGGATGACAGGGACAGGGAAGGAAATGGAAGGGACTGGTCACAGCTTTTTGGCGGGCTTAAGATCATGGAGGCGGGACCAAAATATATGTCCCATATGGGACAATATCCGGTGATCTGTCTGACCTTCAAGGATGCGAAGCGGCCGGATTACCGGGAATCCTTCCGGTAGCTTGCGGATGCGATCACGTATGAGTTCAAACGCCACGCCTTTGTGGCAGACTGTCCGGCGCTGTCCGGAGAGAAAGACAGATACGAAAAATTCATGTCAGAAGAGGCATCGGAGGAGGAGTATGCGAAATCTGTTCTGTTTCTTTCCCGGTGCCTGGAGACTTATTATGGGAAAAAGGCGGTTGTGCTGATCGATGAATATGATGTGCCACTGGAAAATTCTTTTGCGCGCGGTTTTTATGACGAAATGGCAGATTTTATCAGGGCTTTGTTTGAGAGCGGTCTAAAGGACAACGCCAGTCTGGAATTTGCGGTGATCACAGGCTGTCTGCGCGTGTCGAAGGAAAGTATTTTTACAGGGCTGAACAACCTCAATATTGTCTCCATCAGAAGCGCGAATTTTGATGAATACTTTGGTTTTCAGACAGAGGAAGTGAAGGCGCTCTGTCATGATTATGGTATCGATGATCAATATGAAACGGTGAAGGACTGGTATGATGGATATACCTTCGGGCTGACGGATATTTATAATCCCTGGAGCGTGCTCCGGTATGTTTTTGACGTCCTGCCCAACAAAAGCTGGCTGCCAATGGCCTATTGGGCGAACACCTCTTCCAATGACATTGTGAAAACGCTGATCGAGCATGCCGATGATGTGGACAGGGAAAAAATTGAGGAGCTGATCGCGGGGGGCACGATAGAAATACAGATTCATGAGGATATCACGTATGACGAAATTTACGAGGATGGGGATAATCTTTGGAACTTTCTGTATTTTACCGGGTATTTTCGCAAAATAAAGGAATGGATGGAGGGAAGGACAATCCGTGCACAGCTCGCCCTTCCCAATAAGGAAGTGCACTATATTTTTGAACAGAAGGTACAGAGATGGTTTCGCGACAGGGTAAAGAGCAGGGATATGAAGCCTTTTTGGAATCGCTTTTTGCGGCAAGGAGTGCGCCGTGCGCTGCAGTCCGTATGAAACAGACAGGATGGGAGAAAAGAGGGAGGAACGGCATGGAACGGCTGAATAAGTATTTATCTGAGGCAGGCATCTGCTCCCGCAGGGAGGCGGACCGGCTCATTGAAGAGGGGAAAGTCCTTGTGAACGGAAAGGCCGCCGAAACAGGCATGAAGGTGGATGATTCGGATAAAATAACGGTGGATGGCAAAGCGGTTGCCGGCAAAGAGAAAAAGGTGGTGCTCGCCTATTATAAGCCCGTCGGTGTGGTCTGTACGGAACGGGACAGGCATGCGCAGGTGACGATCCGGGATGTATTTGATTATCCGGTGCGGGTGACCTACGCGGGACGTCTGGATAAGGATTCGGAAGGGCTGCTTCTGATGACGAATGACGGCGATCTGATCAACAATCTGATGCGGGCGGCTAATTTTCATGAAAAGGAATATCTGGTGCGGGTGAACAAGCCCATGAGCCGGGAATTTTTAAAGAAAATGTCCGAGGGCGTCCTGCTAAAGGAGCTTAAAGTGAAAACCCGAGCCTGTTTCGTGAAGGAAGAAGGGAAGTTTGTATTCCGCATCATCCTGACCCAGGGCATCAACCGGCAGATTCGGCGGATGTGTAAGGAACTGGGGTATGAGGTGGTAAGCATCCGCCGGGTGCGCGTGGCGAATATTTTGCTGGGGGAGATGCAGCCCGGAGAGGTGCGCCCGATCATGGGCGACGAGCGGAAGGCGCTCTATGATCATGTGGCGCAGAATGTGTCGCGGGGCATCGCGAATCAGAACAGGCAGAAGAATAAAAGCGCCCAAAAGCAGGCAGAGCAGTTCCCAAAGGGTGGGCAGAAGCCGCAAGGCAAAGGGGAGCAGTCCCAAAGGTCCTCAAAAGGGAAACAGGATTTGAAACCGCAGGCCGGATATTATAAAAGGCCCGTAACAGGGCAAAAAGGCAGGACAGGAAGACATGAATGATACGGAGAGAATGAAGGAGCTGATCGCGCGTTTGCAGGAAGCGGCGAAGGCTTATTATGCGCAGGATCGGGAAATCATGAGTAACCTGGAATATGACAGCCTCTATGACGAGCTGGTTGCGCTGGAGGAAAAAACGGGGGTCACGCTGGCGGGAAGCCCTACGGTATCTGTGGGCTATGAGGCGGTGGATGAGCTGCCGAAGGAGCGTCATGAAAGTCCCATGCTCTCTTTGGGAAAGACCAAGAGCAGGGAAGAGCTTTCCGAATGGCTGGGAGAGCAGAAGGGAATTCTGTCCTGGAAGCTGGACGGGCTGACCGTCGTGCTGACCTACCGGGAGGGACAGCTTGCCAGAGCGGTCACACGGGGCAACGGGGAAGTGGGCGAGGTCATCACGGGAAACGCGAAAACCTTTTGTAATATTCCTTACCGGATTCCTTTTTTGGGGGAGCTGGTGCTGCGGGGAGAAGCGGTGATCAGCTATCGCGATTTTGAAAAAATCAATGAAGAGATCGAGGATGCCGCCGCCCGGTATAAAAATCCCCGGAACCTCTGTTCCGGTTCTGTGCGCCAGTTAAACAGCGAAATCACGGCGAAGCGAAACGTCCGCTTTTATGCTTTTATGCTGGTGCGGGCCGAAGGGGCAGATTTTGAAAACTCCCGGGAAAAGCAGTTTCTTTTTTTACGGGAGCAGGGCTTTGAAACGGTGGAGTACCAAAGCGTAACGGCACAGACCGTGGTCGATGGGGTGGCGGATTTTGAAAAGAGGATCGAATCCAATCCGGTTCCCTCGGACGGGCTTGTGCTGATGTATGACGATATCGCCTACGGGGAATCTCTGGGCACAACGGCGAAGTTTCCCCGCAGCTCCATCGCCTTTAAATGGGCGGATGAGCTGGCGGAGACGACCCTGCGGGAAATCGAGTGGAGCGCCAGCCGGACAGGGCTGATCAATCCAGTGGCGATTTTTGACCCGGTGGAGCTGGAGGGCACCACGGTGAGCCGCGCCAGCGTCCACAACGTGAGCATTGTAAAGGAGCTTAAGCTTGGCATCGGCGACAGGATCACCGTATATAAGGCGAATATGATCATCCCCCAGATCGCGGAGAACCTGACGGGAAGCGGGAAGCTTACCATTCCCCAATCCTGTCCCGTGTGCGGCGGACCGACGAAAATCAACCGGGAAAACGATACGGAAACCCTCGTCTGCACAAACGCGGACTGCGACGCAAAAAAGATCAAGTCCTTCACGCTTTTTGTGAGCCGGGACGGGATGAACATCGACGGGCTTTCGGAGGCGACGCTGGAAAAATTTCTGGCGCGTGGGTTTCTGCACACCTACGCGGATTTGTTTCATCTGGACCGTTACCGGGAGGAGATCGTGGAAATGGAGGGCTTTGGAGAAAAGTCCTACCAGAACCTGCAAAACAGTCTGGAAACGGCGCGTCATACCACACTGCCCAGACTGATTTACAGCATGGGAATTCCCAACATCGGCATCGCCAACGCGAAAATGATCTGCCGGGAATATAAAAACGATCTGGATAAAATGCTGAATGCGCCCATCGAGGATTTGAGCGCCATCGACGGAGTGGGACCTGTCATCGCAGCCGCTTTTTGTGATTTCTGGAAAAATGAAAAAAACAGGACGGCGCTTGCGACGCTGCTTTCGGAAGTTACGATTGAGGAGGAAATTTTTACGGAGGAAAATCAGCCCCTTTCCGGCAAGGTATTCGTCATCACCGGAAGCCTTTTGCATTTTGAAAACAGGAATGCCCTGAAGGAAAAAATCGAAGCGCTGGGCGGTAAGGTGACGGGAAGCGTGACGGGAAAGACCGGCTTTTTGATCAACAATGACAGCACCTCCAATTCTGCCAAAAACAAAAAGGCGAAGGAGCTGGGCGTGCAGATCATTACGGAAGATGAATTTATCAGAGACTTTCTGGGAGGAGGAGAGGAAAATGCCGATTAAAATACAGAGCGATCTGCCGGCGAGAGAAATACTGGATAATGAAAATATATTTGTGATGGATGAGCACCGCGCCATGCATCAGGACATGCGTCCGCTGCAGATCTGTATTTTGAATTTAATGCCGGTCAAGCAGGATACGGAGCTGCACCTTCTGCGCTCCCTTTCCAACACGCCTCTGCAGGTGGATGTGACGTTCATGAAAATGAACAGCCATGTTTCCATGAACACCTCCACCACCCATTTAAATAAGTTCTATGATACCTTTGATGAGCTGAAGGAAAATAAATACGATGGATTGATCATCACCGGCGCGCCGGTGGAACAGATTCCCTTTGAAGAGGTGGATTACTGGGAAGAGCTGTGCACCATCATGGAGTGGTCCAAAACCCATGTGCACTCCACCTTTCACATCTGCTGGGGCGCGCAGGCGGGGCTTTATTACCATTTCGGACTGAATAAGGTGGCGCTTCCGGAAAAGCTGTTCGGCGTTTTTTCCCATCGGGTGCTTAACAGAAAGGTGCCGCTGGTGCGGGGCTTTGACGACGTGTTTTATATCCCTCACAGCAGACATACCGCCACGCCTGCGGCGTCCATCCATGCCTGTAAGGCGCTCACGGTCATGGCGGAGTCCGAAAAGGCGGGGGTACTTTTGTGCATGACGGAGGGAGGAAGCCAGATTTTTGTCATGGGGCATCCGGAGTATGACCGTTATACGCTGCACAATGAGTATAAGAGGGATGTCGATAAGGGATTGCCGATTCATGTGCCGGAAAACTATTATCCGCAGGATGATCCGGCACAGAAGCCGCTTCTGTCCTGGAGGGCGCACTGTAACAATCTTTACACGAACTGGCTGAATTATTACGTGTACCAGACGACGCCTTATGACATCCGTGAAATCTGAAAAGGCCGGTAAATATGCGGGGGATGTATTTATGGGAGTTTATTTAAACAGTGCCAGTCCATATACCATGTATACAAGTGAGCAGAAAAAGCCGTATTTTGTGGATAAAACCCGGATCATAGAGGAATTGCTGCCTCTGATACAGCAGGGGAATAACCATCTTTGCATCACCAGACCCCGCAGGTTCGGGAAAACGGTCATGGCAAATATGATCGGAGCTTTTTTCGGGAAGGGACAGGACAGCAGTGGGATTTTTGGCAGCCTGCTGATCGGGAAAGAGAAAGAAATCATGGACCACATGAACCGGTACAATGTAGTATACATTTCTTTCAATGAGCTGCCAAGGGCATGCAAATCCTATGGGCAGTACATCAACCGGATTGAGGAGCGTCTGATCCGTGATCTGAAAGAAGCCTATCCGGACTGCAGGCTATCGGACGAAGACGCTGTCTGGGATGCCTTTACGCAGGTGTTTTTGCGCAAAGGTGAGCAGTTTGTATTTGTGCTGGATGAATGGGATTTTATTTTTCACAGGGATTTTATCACGGAAGAAGACCGGCAGGATTATCTTTTCTTCTTAAGCAATCTGTTAAAGGATAAGGCATATGTTGCGCTTTCGTATATGACAGGGATTCTGCCAATAGCGAAATACTCCAGCGGTTCGGAATTGAACATGTTTCTGGAGTTTTCCATGGTCAGCCAGAGAAGCTTCAGCAGCTATTTCGGTTTTACGGAACCGGAGGTCAGAGAGCTTTATGTCAGATATCAGGAACGGAATGCCGTTTCGCGGAATGTGAGTCCGGAGGGGCTTAAGGAGTGGTATGACGGTTACCATACGGCATCGGGTGTGAATGTGTACAACCCCCGGTCGGTTGTGGCGGCGTTAAGCTATAACCAGTTAGCAAATTACTGGACGGGTTCCGGTCCCTATGATGAGATTTTTTATTATATCCGCAATAATATCGCAGATATCCGCAATGATCTTGCGCTGATGATCGCCGGGGAGGCTGTTCCAGCCAAAGTGCAGGAATATGCCGCTACGTCCATGAATCTACAGACAAAGGATGAAATATTTTCTGCGATGGTGGTCTATGGCTTTTTAAGCTATGAGAACGGAAGGGTCAGAATTCCTAATAAGGAGCTGATGGATCGCTTTTCTGATATGGTTCAAAAAGAAACTTCATTAGGCTATGTTAACCGTCTGGCAATGGAATCCGCCCGTATGCTGAAAGCGACCCTTGCCGGGAATGTGAAGGAGATGGCGGAAATTCTGGAGTATGCCCACAATTCGGAAACACCGCTGTTTGCATATAATAGAGAAGCTGAGCTGGCTGCCATAGTAAATCTGGTATATCTGTCAGCACGGGATGTTTATGATATTCAGCGGGAAGATAAAGGCGGTACCGGGTATGTGGACTTCATCTTTTACCCGAAAACAGACAGGGCAGCTGACTGTCTGATACTTGAATGCAAGGTTGACCATACGCCGGAAGAAGCGATTGCCCAGATTAAGGACAGGGAGTATGCTTTGCGGTTTGCGGGGAAGCTGGGAGAAGAGCCTCATTATACGGGGAGAGTGCTGGGCATTGGCATAGGCTATGACCGGAGCAGGAAGAAGCACAGATGTGCGGTGGAGGTTCTCAGGCAGAAACAGGAATGATATATTATGTGCTGGATGCGGTTCTGTTTCCCACCCAGATCGTTGTTACAAAGGAGCTGGACAGAAAAAATCATATGTGGCTGTCAGAGCTGTCTGAGGGAATGGGGAAGCAGGATATGAAGGAGCTGCTTGAACGGATTAGACAAGGGGAGAGTTCCGGAAACGGAACGCTCCCTTATTTTATTTATCGGATATAAAAGATGAAAACAGATACTTGCCAATTCTGAATTCCTGTGTTATCATTTATCCGTTGCAAATAGTAATTATGTTTACCGAAAGGAGGAACCGCCATGCAGAACAATACAGAAATCCGAAACAGAATCATGAAACAGACAATCAAAGGCGGGGCACTCCCTGTGCATGACAGATAAGATTTCTCTTATTTGCTGTAACAGAAAGCGTATTTGCGGCTGCACCTTTGAGGTGCTTTTTTTGTGCCCATTTTTAGAACGAAAAGGAAAAATACAGAGTATGAAAACAGTAAAAGGCATTTATGCCGAAGCAAAAATTTTTACAGATGATATAGAAGCGTATGCGGAGACACAGGTAAAAATGATATGCGACAATGAAGTCGCAAAGGGCAGCACAATCTGCCTGATGCCGGACATCCATCCCGGAAAGGTTGGACCGATCGGGCTTTCCATGACGGTTACGGACAAAGTGATCCCGCAGCTTCTGGGCGTGGACATCGGCTGTGGCATGACCTGCGTAAAGCTGAATAAAAGCAACGTAGAGTTTCAGAAGCTGGACAGGGTGATACGGGAAAATGTCCCGTCAGGCTTTGCCATCCGGAAAAAAACACATCACATGGCGGAAGAATTTTCCTATGACGGGCTTTGCTGCAGCCGGCATATCAACCGGCAGAAGGCGGAAAGAAGCCTTGGCACGCTGGGCGGCGGCAACCATTTCATAGAGCTGGATAAATGTGCCGACGGCAGTCTGTATCTTGTGGTGCATACGGGAAGCAGGCATCTGGGGGAGGAAGTGGCGGAGTATTATACGAAACTTGCCCATAGCAGTTTGAAGGAGCTGGGCAGGGACATTCCCTATTACATGAGCTATCTGGAGGGCGATAACAGGAAAGCTTATCTGGAGGACGTACAGCTGATTCAGCAATACGCTGCATTGAACAGGGAAATCATCGTAAAAGAAATCCTGAAAGGGATGAAATGGAAAGCGGTGGAGCATTTTTCTGTGCCGCACAATTATCTGGATGCCGCAGGGATACTCCGCAAGGGCTCCATTTCGGCGCGCAGCGGGGAAAAAGTGGTCATCCCGGCAAATATGCGGGACGGAATCCTGCTGGGCATTGGAAAGGGCAATGCAGAATGGAATGATTCCGCGCCCCACGGCTCCGGCAGAAAATTGAAGCGTGAGGATGTGAAGAACCGGCATACAGTGGCGGAATTTAAAAAGGAAATGAAAGGGATCTATTCCAGCTGCGTCGGGGCGGATACGCTGGATGAGGCACCCTTTGCCTACCGCACCATGGCGCAGATCGCAGAGCAGGTGCGGGATACTGTGGAAATTACGGAAATATTGAAGCCGGTCTATAATTTTAAGGCAGGAAGCAGATAACAGGAGGCAGTTTATTTATGATTGTACAGATAAGCGCAGGACAGGGACCGTCCGAATGCCAGCTGGCGGTGGCAAAGCTGTTTGCGGCATTCAAAAAGGAATATGGCGATCCGGAAATCATATCGGATACGAAGGGGGAGGAAAAGGGATGCTTTGAATCCATCCGTTTCAGGACAGAGCATGATCTGAGCGGTCTGGAAGGGACGATATTATGGATTTGTAAAAGCCCCTTCCGAAAGAACCATAAACGGAAAAACTGGTATGTGGATGTGAGCATCATTCCGGAGCAGGGCAGAATTACAGATGATGGAGAATACCGGATTGAAAAGTTTCATTGCGGCGGGAAGGGCGGTCAGAACGTGAACAAGGTGGAGACCGGGGTGCGGATCATCCACATCCCCACAGGCATTGTATCGAAATCCACCGGGGAGAGGAGCCAGTTTATGAACCGGCAGAGAGCCATGGAGAAGCTGCAGGAAAAGCTTGCGGATTTACAGAAAGAGCAGAAGGCAAAGCAGGTCAATGCTGCATGGCGGGAGCATACCCGCATTGTCAGGGGGAATCCGGTGCGGGTTTATGAAGGGGAGAGGTTTCTTCCAAAAAAGTCATAGGAGCACATTTAAAATACAATAATTGTGAAACCCCAAATATGACACAGGGACATCCGGCTGGCAGAGAAGCCTGCCGGATGATCGTCTGCCATGGCTCATCAGAAGTCGTGAAGGCGTCAGGGGGATTCCCTGACGCAAAAGCAGGACAGAGAGCTGGCGGATTCTGTTTTAGAGGTTAGCGTCAGGGCAAACAGAAAGCTTGTGGAAGAATTGAGAGGAGATGGGAATATGTGTCAGGCATTACTGGAAATCATGGAGCAGGAGGCAGAGCTGCTTGTACAGTATGGGCTTTAAAGACTCTGCGTGCTTGAGCATGGATGGCGGTGTGGATAAAAAGAAATGAATCTGTTTACAGATATGGTAAATGCAGGTTCCGGGTAAATCATGTGCGATGGTTTATCCGGAGCCTTTTTTTTACGAAAAAATTGCAGAGTGACAGAATATGTCAATCCGGTGTTGTATGATGAAGCAAAGACCTACCCTAAGCAGGAAGTGATCATGAAATGATGCGAATTTTCTCTGTCATCCGGATGGGTACGGCTGTGTTTTGACCTGCGGCAGGAATGGAATTCCGCATACAAAGGGAAAAGGAGAAGAAGATGGATAAAAATCACTCTGGGAACGGATGGATGGTATTTAAGGGAAATGGAGAAGGCGGGAAAAAGAGAGAAGAATTTAAGCAGGAAATTTTTGAGCTGATGTGCGGGCAGATGGAGCCTGCGGATTCTGTGGTGCCGGGAGCGGGAAAAATCAGAAATGAATTTGCGGAGGGGAGTTTTTGCGGGAAGGAATATGAAAAGATATATGAAGCCAACAGAAGGCTGTGCGAGCGGCTGGGAGCAGATGAAGATGGGGATGTGGAAGTGATCGTCAACTCCTTCTTTGGGATCATCAACCATCTGTGTTTGAAAATGTACGATTATGGGGAGATGTTTTCTGGAAAAGAGGATGTAGATCAGTGAAATGATTTATGCGGGAAAAGGAACGGATTGCGGAAGCTGCAAAGGAGCGCAATCATGACAGAGATCATTCTTCACAGGAACCGTATAAAAACCTTGTTTTTTGTTGGAAATTGTGTATAATTATCATAAATAAGAGATTTATAATCAAAGAACAAATTGCTCAACAAAACCAAAAAAGCGGCAATAAAAATGAAAAACAAAAATGCAGGGAGGCTTTATCACAATGGCAAAGACAATCAAATTCAATCTGATCATGGACGGAGAGCCTGTCAGGAATCTGGAAGGGCTGCAGGAGAATTTTTCGATTGAGGACATCTGGAACTATTATAAGAGCGGACTGCTCGCAAGATGGCTGGAGGTCAGAGGATATGAAAAGCAGCTGGAGGCTGTAAAAGGACTTGCGGCGGACATGAACCGGAAAGAGACGATCTGCAGGCTGGCAGCGATATTTGAAATGGCGCCGGAGGGACAGGTAATTGACAGAGAGACAGGGATTCTTGATTACGAGGAAAAGAAACAGCGCATGCTGGCGGAATATAAAAAGAATTCCTTCGATCAAAAACGCGTGATCGAAGAATACCACGCAAGCTATGAGGCGCTTATTGACCGGATTGTTGCCAATAAAGAAAGCATGGGTGCCATCAAAGCCGATATCCATGAGATGGAGAAGGAATATTTCAGGCTATTCATACATAACCCGGTAAGACTATGTGCCAGGCTTGCACAGGAAGCGCCCAGAGCTATTTATGCGATGCTGATGAGGGATGCTTTCCGCGATTATATGATCGGTGAAAAATCGGTTGATGTGATCAAGCGTAATATCATGACCAACTTTATAGGAGCAGATGATTTGAAAAACAACCTGGGGGATGATCTGAAATGCGTGAAAAGAAATACACAGGCCATGTGGGATCCGATTGAACGACCGGAAGTTGGGGTCATGGTTCTTTCGGTCACCCATGGTGCATTTGTGAAAAATGCGGGGAATTTTTCAGAAAAGCTTGGATATCCGGAGACATATGGAAAGTTCCTCCTGCTAAAGGGACTGGAATATCAGTGTAACAATGAAAACTATGAGCTGCTTTATGTGGAGGTATGAGCATGAAGAACAGAGCGGAAGACCTGCTGGCTTCCTACGTGGATGCGCTGTATCCCGTCATCTATATCAACCACTACGATTTCAGGGCGGTTGACGGGATGCTGGGAAACATTGCCGATGGCAGGAAGGTAATAGAATATAATAACGGTATTGGGATTGTGGATTTCCGGAATAAATCCCCCATGAAGGAATGCGATCTGGCAGGCTTTTTCAGTCTGGTAAAGGATGACGGCTATGACACGCCGGTATTTCTTGTTTTGAAGGATGTACATAATCAGCTGGATGACCCTGTGATTATATCCTTCATCAAATACATTGCGGAGCGCAACCTGTACCGGGAGGAATATAATGCGACGGTATTCATTGTTTCCAGCAGGCTGCATGTGCCACAGGAGCTGGAAGACCTGATTACCGTTTTTGACATGCCCCTTCCGGGTGTGGCGCAAATAAAAGAGATCATGGAAGAATTCAGAGACGGGCTGCAGATTTCCGTACCGGAAGAGACGCTGGACGGGCTTGCCCTCTCCTTCAAGGGCATGAACGAATTCCAGATCAAGCAGATATTAAACCTTGCCTATCAGGACGGAGGATGTCTCGATTCAGACGACAGGCAGCTGATTCTGAAACAGAAGGAGCAGCTGATCAAAAAGGCGGGGCTTTTGGAAATGGTTCCGGCAGATGAATCCGTAAAGGACATTGGCGGACTGTCTCATTTAAAGACCTGGCTGGAAAAGAAGGCGAAGGTATTTGCCCGGCTGGACAGGGCGCTGAAATATGGCGTTGACATCCCGAAGGGGATCCTGATTGTGGGGATGCCCGGATGCGGGAAAAGCCTTGCGGCAAAAGCGACGGCAGGGTTGTTTGAAATGCCGCTGGTACGTCTGGATGTGGGACGTCTGCTGGGAAAATATGTAGGGGAATCGGAAGAAAACCTGCGTCGTGCGCTGAAACTGTCCGAAGCGATCAGCCCTTGTGTGTTGTGGGTTGATGAAATTGAAAAAGCGTTTGCGGGAGTTGGCGGGCAGGGAGGCGGCAGCGATGTGACAACGAGACTGTTCGGCCAGTTCCTGACCTGGATGCAGGAGAAGGAAAACAGCGTATTCATCGTTGCGACAGCCAATGACATTTCCCGGATACCGCCGGAGTTTTTGCGGAAAGGGCGCTTTGACGAGCTGTTTTTTGTGGATTTTCCCGATGCTGCGGAAAGACGGGAAATTCTGGAAATCCATTTAAAGAAACGAAAAAAATGGAACCGGGAGCTGGACCTGATCTCCATTGTGAAGCTTACGGAGGGATATAACGGATCAGATCTGGAAGCGGTGGTCAAGGATGCGGTTGAGGACTGCTTTCTGGAAGGAAAGGAGCGGCTCACAACGGAAGATTTGAAGAAGGCGCAGGGCAACATCCGTTCCATTTCCCAAACGCTGGAAAAGCGGATTACGGAGATCAGACGTGCCGCAAAAGACATTGATTTAAAGCCTGCCGGAAAAAGAGTGTCTGCCGGCTGAAAATACCGGAAATGAAAAGGAAAGCGAGGATGCGGGAGGATGGATAAGGAAAACGGCTATCCAACAGAGATAACGGGTCAGGTGCTGACAGAGGAGGAAGCAAAAAAGACAGTTGCTATCCAGAGAGAATTTCTGAAAGACTATGCCGCCACAAAGGGGAAGGTTCCCGTGGAGGAATGGCTTTCGCAGGAACTGAAAAAGCAGCTGCCGGAGCGCTCTGAGGAAGAAATATCGGAAATGAGTAAGGAGATCGTCAGCTCTCTTGCGATAACCGAAGAAAGCAAAGAATCTCTGCAAAAAGCGGTAAAAGCAGGAAGGAGCAGGGAAAGCTGGCTTGCTTCCACCCTGATGCAGCATACTTCCCACATGACAGGGCAGGAAGCGGCAAAATACCTACAGGGGCTTGATGATGCCGTAAAAAAGGCAAACGAATCCATGCGGGATACGGTTCTGACGAATGCCGGAATTCCGAACCAGAACAGGAATCTGGACGGATTCATAGCGGAGCAGCACCATGCCAATACCTATAATCTGAAAGCGCAGGCAACGGGCGGAGACTGCTATGCGGAAGTGCTGAAACCCGGACCGGGCGAGACCTACGGGAAAAACTCCGTGGACATTGTCATTCGGGACAGTGCCAGCGGGAAGATTGTCAGCAGGTATCAGGCAAAATACGGCGCGACTGCGGAAGATACCATCAGAATGATACAGAATGGGGATTACCGCGGACAACAGCTGCTTGTACCGGAAGAACAGCTGGAAGCCGTGCGGAAGGCATTCCCAAACAGAAAGGTTTCCTCTGTGATCGGGGAAGGGAAAATTACCAGTACCCCCCTTACAAAGGAACAGGGAAAAGCGCTCCAGAAACAGGCGCAGGCGGGTGCCTTTCAAAAAGCTGACTGGAATGATTATGCGGCGAAGGATATCGCGCTCGGAATTGGGAAGCAGGCAGGTGTCGCCGGACTGCAGGGGGCAGTGATCGGGGCGGGAATGGATATTCTGTCCAAAGTGTGCAGTGGGGAGCCTGTCGATGGCGAAGAAGTGATTGAGACAGCGGTGGTATCCGGGGCGGATACCGGGGTAAAAGCAGCCGCAGCAGGAGCATTAAAGACGGCATCTGAAAAAGGAGTCCTGTCTGTTTTGCCGAAGGGGACGCCGGGCACAACATTTGCAAACATCGCTTTTGTCGCAGTTGAAAATCTGAAGGTGGCAGGAAAGGTTGCCAGCGGGGAACTGACAGCCCGGGAAGGGCTGGACAAAATGGGAGAGACAACCGTTTCCTGTGTGGCGGGAATCTCGGCATCAGCCAAAGGCAGCGCGGTCGGCGCGGCGGTCGGTTCCGTTCTGGGGCTGCCCGGGCAGGTTGTCGGCGGGTTGGTCGGCGGTGCGGTCGGATATGTGGCGGGATCGAAGGTTGGACAGGTTATAGCGAAGGGAGTGCAGGCGGTCGGAAAGGCGGCATGTACGGTTGTGAAAGGTCTGTGGGAAGGAGCGAAATCCGTGGTGAGCGGAGTCGGAAGCTTCATCGAGGGATTTGTTAATTTACTGTTTTGATAAATGTCTGTTAAATAGTTTTATATAGTAGTCAAAGAAAAGATACGTTGCTTTGTTTTTAGCAACGGTTTGAGGTGAAAAATGAAGAAAAACGGAAGGAAATATAGAAAGCTACAAAAAGAAAAAGAACATAAGAGGATAGACGGCAATGATTTTAAAATACATATTTGTCAGGAGGTGGATGGTATTAATACGGCATATTTAACGTTGGCACACATTATTATCTATAATCCAGTTACAAAGGATTCAGCTGAGATAAAAAAAGAATACTTAAAAAGACTGAATGGATATTTAAAAACAGCGGGTTGGAACAGAAGAAAATTTAGCTGTGCCGAACTTGAAGCTTATAAAAAGATAATAATGAATGCAACGGAAAACAGCGAAAATCATGATATTTCCTTTTATAAATATTATATTTTGTTTGATTTGATGCATATAATGGCATATGATTTTAAGCCTGCGGATTTTGAAAAGCTACATATGGTTAAGGAACGATATGTAATAGAATTTGCGGATTCCATAGATGTGGATATCGTTGATCAGATTTTTAAAATAGCGTCAAATCCGGATAAAAAGATAAAGCAATTGTTGAAAAACGCACAACTGGAAACAGAAAAAGAATATATTGAGGCGATTTACAAAAATATTCAATTTAAGAAAAAAGAGCCCGCCGGGATTATGGTTACTGCAACCATGAGCGCAGGAAAATCAACTTTTATTAATGCACTTATTGGAAAATATATTTGTTTGTCTCAAAATATGGCATGTACAAGCAAAATACATTGTATTGTTAACAAAGCCTTTGAAGATGGATATTCAACAGAATATGACCATGATCTGGTGATGACTGCCGGAAAAGAAGAATTGTTTCACAACAATGAGCTGAATCCGTCAGATAAGATAGTAGTGAGTACTGGATTTACGGGAGGGTTATCTAAGCAAAGGATTATAGTAAATGATTCTCCGGGAGTGAATTATAGTGGGGATGCAGAGCATAAACAAATAACAGAACGATTAATTAAAGCCAAAAACTATAATTTGCTGATATATGTGATGAATGCAACACAGCTGGCTACCAATGATGAGAGTGATCATTTAGATTATGTAAAGAAAACAGTGGGAAGGATTCCTGTTTTGTTTGTTATTAATAAGATTGACACTTTTAATGTTGAGGAAGAGGATATCCAGGGGGCTATACAAAGGCAAATCGAGATGTTGAAGAAAAAGGGATTTCGTGATCCAATTGTATGTCCTGTTTCCTCGAGAGCTGGATACCTGGCAAAACAATTTAAAACAGGCAGATTATCAAAATCTGAAGAAAGAGAATTATATAATTACGTTGATAAGTTCGATCAAATGAATCTGGTTGATTATTATTCCAGAAAGTTTAAAAAAATAAAAATTGAAGATGCGGAAAATGAGGAAACACAGCTGATTAAGACAAGTGGATTGGCATATGTGGAAAAGATTATGATTGCATTATACGAAGGAGGAAGTAAAAATGGCGCAGGTATACGTTAGTTATAATCCCTATCGGATGGAGACAAGAATAGATGTGAATGGCAGGAGCATTTCCAGTGACAGTACTCTTTATAAAGTAGTAAAAGGAAAACGTCTTCAGGAGTGGGTAGGGAAATTTCCACAAATGTTAAAAGACGAATTGAATACAGTAGATCTGGATATGGAATTTTATGGAATGGCTTTGGATTGGGATGATTTTGAAGATGCTTTTTCTCATGCAAAATCATCTGGAATAATTAAGAGCTTAAATCTGAAATTTATTGAAGGAAAGTCTGATGAAGATATAAACGATAAAATTGTAGGGGTATTCAGAGATTTGCAGGAAGGGCCGCTCGATGATTTCAGAGATCCGAAACTGACAAGAGCATTTGCAAATATTAATAACTCTGTTTTTCCGATTAATGTAATTGCAACGATGAGTTCTGGAAAGTCAACATTGATAAATGCTTTGCTCGGAAAACGACTTATGCCGTCCAAGAATGAAGCTTGTACTGCTACAATTACAGAAATTCTCGATAATGACAGAGAAATATTTGAAGCGGTGGTGTACGATCAGGAGAATGTGAAGCTATGTGAAGTTTCAGAATTGACTTATGATATCATGAGTGAACTGAATGATAATTCAGATGTCCATAGAATTGTTGCAAAGGGCAACATTCCGTTTCTTGATGCACAAAGCACGGCATTGATGCTCGTAGATACTCCCGGACCCAATAATTCGCAGAATCAGGCACATAAAAATACGACATATCGTGCCATTAATAATGATTCAAATAACCTTGTTTTATATGTTTTAAATGGTACCCAGCTATCAACGAATGATGATGCGGCTTTATTGTCTTATGTAGCTTCGCAGATAAAAAAAGGAGGAAAGCAGGTAAGGGATAGATTTCTCTTTGTAATTAACAAAATGGATGGATTTAATCCGGAAGAGGAAGATATTGCCAAAGCAGTAGAAGCTGCGAAGCGTTACCTTGCATCCTATGGAATAGATGAACCACAGATATTTCCCTGTTCTGCCTATACTGCCTTAAATATTAAAACTTATCTTGGTGATATTGATATAGATAATCTGACACGCAGTGAGGAAAGAAAACTTCCGTCTGCTGCGAGAGATACGTTGCCTATGATTGACAAATTCATAGAATATGAACCCATGCATTTGGAGCAATATTCTACGCTGTCTCCAAGCGCGCAAAGAGAGCTTGATTATAAACTCAGTCAGGCAGAAAAGAATGGTGATACAAAGGAACAAGCTTTAATTCATTGTGGTATTTATTCGATCGAAGCAGCAATCACTGCATATGTGAAAAAATATGCGAAGACAAAGAAAATTAAAGATTTGGTGGAATCTTTTCAGGAGGTTCTGGAAAGTACACAGGTTCTGGCTAAAGCCAAGACACAGGTTGCAACAGATGAAGAAGCGGCGAAAGCCTGTGCAGAGAGAGCGACGGCTGTTAAAGCAAAAATAGCTGACGGAAAAGAGGCAAAAGTATTCAGGGAAAGAATAGCAGCGCTCGATCCAATGGATTCCATTGTCAAGAAGGCAGAAACATTGAAAGCAGAGGCAACCAGAAAGACTGGCAGAGTATTTAAACCGTATGGCGATGTGATTACCAACAAGGCGGAAGCAAAGAGACTTGTGTCTCAGTTTACAATAATGAGTTCTGATTATATAGCTGAGCTGACTTCGGAATTGGAAAGCGTGATCAATCAGGAGGTTATGGAGACCGGCGAGCGGATTCTGAACGAATATCAGGAAAAACTGGTTAAAATCGATGAAGACGCAACGGATAAGCAGCTGGATTTCGGTACAGTTGATTTAATCAAGGGTGCATTAAACGGTATGCGGGAAGATGCGGCGGCCTGGTGCTCTGATGATTTTGCTTCTGAAACAGTCGATGATGTGGGCGAAGTTACATATGAAGAAAAAGTTTATTATGAAAAGGTTGGTCAGGAAGAGGAAAAAGTTGCAGCAGGCACGGAAAAAGTCAAGGTTGGAACAAAGAAGGTAAAAGTTGGTTCCCATAGGGAAAAAACGGGTACCAGGACAGTAAGGAATCCCAATAAAAGAGGCTTTTTTGGCTTTCTGAAATTCTGGGAAAGCAAATATATTGAGGAAGATATTTATGAAACTGTGGATGATTACAAGGATGAAGATGTTTACGAGACGGTTGTGAAGTATAAGACAGTTATGAGAGATATTTATGAGGAACACAGAGAACAAATTGAGAAGTTCTCTGTTGAAACATCGGTGATTCAGACAGGGTTGGTGAGTAAACTCAGGAGAAATCTTGATGAAGGCATCGAAGAAGCGTTACGATATGCGGCAGATCAGATCGAGGGAATGAAAGCACAGTTCACAAAAATATTTGATGAATTGGATGCGCTTATTCAGCAGAAATATACGGAACTGGAGCAGTGTGCAAATGACCAGCAGACAAAAGAAGCAGAGCTGGAAAAGAACAGAAAACTGCTCACCTGGATAGAAGCATGCCGAACAGAAATAAGCGAAATTCTTAATATTTAAAAGTGGAGGACGCCAAAATGCTTGCAGATGTAAAAAAATGTGCGGAAGCTCATGATATTAAGGGGCTTAGATACATATTTGTAGATAGTCTGGATGTGGATCCAACGTTTGAAAAATACAGAGCAGGTTATGAATATTGTAAGTCTATTCCGGAATTTTTTGATGACTATCAGGCCTTGAACGAAATCACTACAGATTCAAAGAAATGGACGGATCAATATTGGGATCAATTGAAGCTGGATCTGATGAAAAATTTTTCTCAGAAACGATTCGAACATATGATTTCAGTAGCGCGGATTGTTTATGCTGATAAAATTACACGTTTATTGAATGAGCGGGATGAAGAAAAAGCCAGGAGCCATACTGTAGCTGGTGCTAATGAGGATTTAAAAAGGAAGGACTTTGTCCGTTCGGAGAATGCAATTCATGCACAAAGGTCCACTATTCCTGCTGCTACTGCAAATTCCCTTTCTGACGAAGAGATTCAAAAGCGTAGACTTGAGGAAAAACGGCGCGAATTAGCGGAGTATAATAGAAAAATTGAGGAGGAGGAAGCGGCCAAAGCAGCCAGAAGAGAAATCGCAAGGCAGGAGTCATTAAGTAGACGGAATGTACAGAGTGGAGGTAATGGATTAAAAAAAGTTATGGGGACTGTGTTGGTTATTATAGTAATAGTGGTAGTAGTGCTGGTCATGAAAGCGCTTCTGTGACACAATCCCCGGTAATGAATAATTCCACTATTCCCAGGGAGAAAAAAAATGAACGAGGTGTTGGTTATATCACAATCTATTGTTCTGACATTTTGAAATATGAGTTGTCGCTTCAGGAATCAGTATTGAGACGCACGCATATGAATGAGTTTTAATAGGAACACTGTAATATCAAGGCTTTTCGGAGCCTA
>CAJUEL010000066.1 GCA_910585455.1 uncultured Eisenbergiella sp.
CAAAGCATGAAATCCTTTTGACAGTGTGTTTTCCTAATAAAACGCAATCTTATGAATGATGGGAAAAAGCAAGAGATACTTTATGACAAGGTCGATAATTTTGATTTGATAAAAAAAATAGAAGTCATGAGTGAGCGGTGGACTATCGATAACTCTGACTTGATAGAAAAAATAGAATTCATGAGTGAGCAATTGGCTAAATTTCTTTGTTCTGGTGATTATATTATATTGGAGCAACATGATATTACAGGAAAAAGTACCGGATATATAAAAATAGTAGAAAAATCTAAAATATCGCTACGTCGTAAAGTAAACTGGAAAGATTGGAAATATTATAAAAGGAGATTGCCCGCAAATGAAATACGAAGATATTGATAAAACGGTAAATGCGCATGAACAGGTTACGTATAAAGCGGAATTGCCGGTAACGGTTGCATATGAAGCAAAGCCATATAGAGAACCGGAACCGGCGCAAATGAATCTGGGTATTCTGCAGACAAACCTGGGTAACTGCCTTGGAATGATTGATGATGAGGTAATGAAAGGGTATGTTACCAGATTGAATCAGTTTCCAATCATTCGGCCGGAAGAGGGATTCGAAAGAGAATTAAATGACATTCACTTTTTTAAAATTTCAGAGCTTGTGTACCAGGAGAATGAATTTTCGGTAGATAAACTGGCAATGGTTTTTCACGCTCTGTCTAATAAACCATGTACTTTGGTTTTGATGCTGAAAAGTAATGGAGAACAGACGGATTTTTATCTTGGAGCAAGACCGAAGGAACATAATTCAGCAGGTACATTATTCCAAATGCTTAAGCAAAGCCTGATTGGATTTTTTCCTGGCAGCAGGATTTTGGACTATTATGACGAGGATATGAAGAGGGATATGCAGTCAATGGAGGTTGGCTGCATATCGAGTGTAACCTGTGTTGCTGATTATAAACAGGAATCTGATACGATTACAAATAAAGAGTTTATTCAGGGACTGGAAAAATTTGTATATGCAATGCAGGGCAAGAGCTATACAGCTGTTTTTATCGCAGATAATGTTTCTCATGATGAATTGATGTGGCGAAAGCGGGAATATGAGCAGATTTATACGCAAATATCACCGTTTGCCAATATGCAAATGAATTTTTCCGTTTCAGATGGCGGAAGCCTGGCAGTGGGCGATAGTGAAGGTAAAACATTGTCTACGGGATATACCCAAACAGAAGGAACTACGGAAACGGAAGCAGATACAAAAACTCATACAGATGGAAGAAATAAAACAACCGGAAGTACGGATACGCATACGGATAGTAGTACGCATACATCAACAGAATCTGAGTCAGATGGAAAGACACATACGGTTGGAATATCCGACGGAACAAGCAGGACGGTAACGAATGGGATATTTGCGGGAGTTTCTACAAATGATGGGTTGCATATTGGACCTATTCATATTGGAGGTAGCGTAAATGCAGGTGTAAGTCACTCTGTTGCGAACGGTGCAAGTCATACGGATTCCGTTTCTGATTCTATCGCAAAAACGCTAACACATGGCTTTAGTGATTCTCATGGTCATAGTCATGCTTATAGCGATAGCAACAGTTACGGTACATCTGAGAGCGATAGTATGGCAAAAAGCAGGGGGTTTGGAACATCAAAAAGTATTGCCAACACAAATAGCGAAGCGTTTAATCTGGTAAATACAAAGACACTGACGGAATCCTTTGGTTCATCCAAAGGAGTTACTTTGAATGCACAGAATATGACGTTAAAGCTCACTTTGCAGAAGATAGAAAAACATCTCGAAAGAATAGAAGAGTGTGAAAGCTATGGCATGTGGAATTTTGCAGCATATTTTCTGGGAGAATCTGCATCAGAAACCGAAACTGCTGCAAATACATATAAGTCTGTTATAGCAGGAAATGACAGTGGGATTGAGAGAAGCGCAATTAATTCCTGGAATGATGAAGAAGCGGTTGCTTGCCTTACTTCGTATGTTAAAAATTTTGTTCATCCACTGTTTATGTATGCCGGCTTTGACTATGATAACGAGCGGTATATAGCTGTAAATCCGTCTGTGTTAATCAGTACAAAAGAACTGGCAATTCATATGGGACTTCCGCGCCATTCAGTAAAAGGGCTTTCGGTTGTAGAGCACGCGGCTTTTGCACAGGAAGTCATAAATCACAATGAGTGTGAGGGAGAGAAGGTATATATTGGAAATATATATCATCTTGGAAAAAAGATGAGGACAAGCGTTGAACTTGATTTGAATAGTCTGGCAATGCATACCTTTATAACTGGTTCAACAGGAGCAGGAAAATCTAATGCTGTTTATCATATGATATCTGAGGCAAGAAAAAAAGGAATTTCATTTCTGATAGTCGAGCCTGCAAAGGGAGAGTATAAAAAAGTTTTTGGAGATGTGAAATGTTTTGGAACAAATCCAAAGCAAGGGGAAATGTTAAGGCTGAATCCATTTTCCTTTCCAGAAGAGATACATGTATTAGAGCATATTGATCGGATTATTGAAATTTTCAATGTATGCTGGCCGATGTATGCAGCGATGCCTGCGGTTTTGAAAGAATCTATTGAGCGGGCGTATATTTCTGCCGGATGGGATTTGGATTTATCAGAGAATCGTAAAGTGAAAGGATTGTATCCTACATTTGATGACGTGTTACGGGAGCTGAATACTACAATTACCAGTTCTGAGTATTCGGCAGATACGAAGGGCGATTATATTGGCGCCTTATCCATGCGATTGAAAACGCTGACAAACGGGATAAATGGCAGAATATTTGTAAGTGATGAAATGGCGCTTGAAGATTTATTTGATAGAAATGCCATAATAGATATTAGCAGAGTGGGTTCGATGGAAACCAAGTCTCTGATTATGGGGTTGGTAGTTTTGAAGCTGCAGGAATATAGAATGTCTCATGCAGTTGAAATGAATGAGCCGTTGAAACACCTGACAATACTGGAAGAAGCACACAATTTGTTAAAAAAAACTTCCACAGAGCAAAGTGCAGAAAATTCAAATATGATTGGAAAGTCTGTGGAAATGATTACCAATACGATTGCTGAAATAAGATCCTTTGGAGAAGGATTTGTGATTGTGGATCAGGCTCCAGATCTTCTTGATACTGCCGCAATCAGAAACACCAATACCAAGATAGTCTTAAGGCTCCCGGAATGCTCAGACCGTGAGATAACGGGAGGTGCAATGGCGTTAAACAGGCAGCAATATGATGAATTGTCCAAACTTCCTACAGGGGTTGCGGTTGTTTATCAAAATGATTGGCAGGAAGCAGTACTTTGCTCATTGCCAAAATTTGAGCCTCCTGCAAATGAAACGCATAAAGAGCAAATATGTAATTTACAGAGAAAAAGATCAAATAAGAATTCTGAATTATTGCACCTGCTACTGAAAAAAAGAGTAGATTATGAAGACGCAGAGCATATCAAAGAATTAATAAAAGCGTCGAGTGCTCCGGCGAAGGTGAAAAAAGATTTAATACTTAATTTTGAAAAAAGGAACCGGGTTTTTGAATGGGCAGTTGCAGACTATATTAAAAAAAATTACGACTTCAGCAATGTGTTTAGAGGTACATCCCAATTTAAGGATTTCGAGCAGTTAAGCTCAGTTATGCTTCAAAATATTAAAGATGAATTTTTAGAATTTGATCAGCAGGAATTATATGCTATTTTGTACTATATTTGCAGGATAGAACATGAAAGACATCCTGAAAATGCCGCAATCGAGTTGTTACGAAATCGATATTTGAGGAAGAAGGTGTTTTAATGGGATTTGAACATTTGGGAAGAAATGATCTAAATCAACAGAACATATATGTCGAAAGAAATATCAAGAATATGGAATCTGAACGTCCCTTACCTTTTGAGCTTCCACAATTGAGAGATTCAGAATATCATGACAGGGAAGAGCTGGAATGGAGATCGGAGGATTCAGATCGTGAATCTGTGGAACTACCGCAATTGACAGAATCCGTAGACATATTGGAAAAGGAGATACAATTTTATAGTAGTTATGAAGAAAGAATAAAACAGACACCACGAGAAGACGGTGATCGTGGAGAATGGTCCGGTGAACGCGGAGAATCAGAATTTACCCCTAATGATGAGGGGGTGTGCAATATTCTGGAGCGATACGATAAGAGCAGTATTTCGTATGAAGATGCTATTCCGGATTTTTCAGAAGTAGCAGAATCAACAGTGGAAATAGATAATATGACGGAGAATCGTGTTGATAATTTCCGGCAATGTGATGAAAAGTGCGCTGAACAATGGAATATGGAAAGTCGTAATGATAGAACAGATTGGGGAGCAAGAGATGTGAAAGAGTGGAGGCAGGAAAATGGCTATTCATGGCATGAAAGAAATGATATGAAGACATGCGATCTTGTACCAACCGAAGTGAATGATTACTTTGGACATTTGGGTGGTGTTTCTGAATGCAGAAAGCGTGATGCAGAGAAGGGAGGAAATGAATTTGATGATTAAAGAAAAAACTGTAATCTGGGGAAGAGAATTTGAACTTGAGATAAAATATGATTGTTATGCAGATGAGAAGATTTTGGATAATCAAAGAAATGCATTAAAATTTTTCTTGAAATCTGAAAGTGATATTGCAAATTCCTTAGAAAAGGTGAAGGCTTATTGTCTCGCTCAAAACAAAGCAGATATTATGGAAGAAAAGATTTCGAATATCTTTAAATATGTAATGCCACAATATCTGTTTATTGTAAGGAGTGCTGATAAACGTATTGTTTCTATTATGTGTAATTATAAATTTGACCAGGAAAATGGAATTGCTATTGTATTTGAGAATGAAAAGTTTTATAAAATAGGCAAGCAGGAGATTATATTATAATTTCATTTGGATTAGAATCTGACAATCGGATTTGCAAAGGAATTTTTATATGACAGCCAAATTATCAAAAAACAACAGAACCCTCGACCTATACACCCGTCTCTGCAAGGGAAAGGTCATCAATAAAGCCGAAGAAGCCCAGAAATCCGGTGTAGACGAGCGCTCCATCCAGCGCGATATCGACGATATCCGTTCCTTTCTGGACGACTGCGCCACCGCAGATGCCACAGATACGAGAAAGGTCATATATGACCGGACGAAAAAGGGCTTCATCATGACCGGAAACGAAAGCGCGCTCATGGATAACAGCGAAATACTGGCGGTCAGCAAGATCCTTCTGGAAAGCCGTGCCTTTACGAAAAAGGAGATTACGGCGATTCTGGACAAGCTGGTGCTGGGCTGTGTCCCCCGGAAGAACATGAAGCTGGTATCAGACCTGATCGCAAATGAAAAGTATCATTATGTGGAGCTGCATCATAAGTCCGGCATCAGGGACAGGCTGTGGGAGCTGGGCAGCGAAATCAGGCAGTGCAATCTTCTGGAGATTGTCTATTACCGGCAGACGGATTCCCACACGCCGGTAAAGCGCGTTATCCAGCCGGCTGCGGTCCTGTTTTCCGAATACTATTTCTATTTAAATGCCTATATTACAGAGCAGGACGGGCAGGGTGAATATGTCAGAAAGTATGATTATCCTGCAATATTCCGGATTGACAGGATCAAAAGCTACCGGGAGCTGGGGATAAAATTCAGTGTTCCCTATACCAGCCGCTTTGAGGAAGGGGAATTCAGAAAAAGGGTCCAGTTCATGTATGCCGGTGAGCTGGTCAGGCTGCAGCTTCTTTATACGGGTGAAAATGTGGAGGCTGTTCTGGACCGGCTTCCCACGGCAAAGGTTGTCGGAGAGAAAGCGGGCGGGAGCATCATCGAAGCCGAAGTATACGGGAAAGGGATTCTCATGTGGCTGTTAAGCCAGGGCAGCAGGGTTGAGGTGCTCTCTCCGGAAAGCCTCCGGCAGGAAATGAAGGAAAAGGCACAGGAAATACTGGCATTGTACAGTTAATTGTCCGGATCAGAATTTGAAATTATATATCATAAACAGGAAGAAAGCCAGAACCATGGAGAGCCATCCATGGTTTTTCTTTTGTCCATAAAATATTTCCGGAAGTGACAGAATATGTCATCCATGGCATATATACTGATTTTAAAATCAGATCCGCAAATGGATTTATGGACAGCAGTACTGAAATCATGAAACGAGGAGGAAAGAACAAAATGGCAAGGATAGCAGAAAAGAAAATCAGATTCCCGCTGGAAATGAAGGATGGAATCGAAGTAAGAGATCTGGAAGGTCTGAAAGAAAATTTTTCTTTGGAGCGGGTCCTTCTTTATCTGAAAGACGGAAGGCTGGATACATGGCTGCGTGACAGGTATATGGATGATATTGCAGATGCATTATCAGAGCTGGACGAAACAGACGCAGATTTTCTCCGGCAGCTTTGTGAGATATTTGAAGTGGAACCTGCGCAGGAGGATGAGGACAACAGGGTGGCATATGAGCAGGATGATCTGTATGACCTGCTGGATGAGGGAAAAACCACGATCTATCTGAATGGAGAACGTTTTACCATTCCTCTGGCAAAAGGAGGGATTACCTATATCGGCGTGAACGATCCTGTTGTAGTTATTTCTTCAAAGAAAAAAGTGGATTTTGCGGAAAAGGGCATCCACTTTCAGAATGTGCACTTTGATGAAAAGTACCAGCGGATTCTGGATGAGGCTGCAGAACCGATCGAAGAAAAGCAGCCCGTCAGGCAGGAAACATCCGCCACAAAGTACGGAAGTTATTACGCAGATTCTGACCTGAGCTTTCTGCTGTCGCCGGAAAAGAGGGCGGATGCGAAAAAGTGTTATGAAAAGATATCCGTATTAATGGAAGGTCTGAATGGGGAATATGTGAAAAATTTATAATCAGCCCGATGTCCGGCAAAACAGAAATTCCTGAAACGGCAGGGCGTAAAATGAAGAAAAAACGGAGAAAACGGATTTGAGTGATTATATTAAAATGTTGAAGTTTAAAAAGCTGATGGAAAGAATCTGGGAGGATCTGGGCGGGATACCTTTAACCATGGATAATACGATAGCCTCCATGGATGACAGTGTATATCTGGCAGCCGTTTATGACTATGAAAAACTGAATGATTACGGCAGGGCTGTCATGGAGCTGGTGAGTGATTTTGAAAATAATGAAGGATACCTGCCGGAATACCGGGATACGGAATACAGAATAAAACAGCTGGAGTGGATTGTACAGTTTATTGATTCCAATTACGACTACGCTTCCCTTAAATTCGTATTCTGGGCATTGATGATCCTTGCCGTTGACAATACGGATAAAGAAAAGCATCTGTCCCTGATCTGTGATTTTGCAAAAATCAAACACATAAAGGACAGCGAAATGGAGGATATCGTAGAGATTATCCGGTTTTTGTTCCATGAAGAAAGCAGGGGATTCCTGGTGTCGGCTTCCGTGAGGAACTGTTTTGAAAAGCTGCTATGGGATTTTGATTACCGGGAAAAGGCGATTTCATCTGTGGAAGAGGGTCTTTCGCGTATGGGAAAGCTGTTTGGAGGGTTTTTCTGAAAAAGGCTGATATGCAATGCGTGAAAGAGTTCCGGAAGATATTATCCAATTGACAGAAGTGGCAGTGAGCAGGGGTTCCGGGGCATATTTCCGGAACCCCTGCTTTTATAGACGGAATATTTCATTAATGGTTTGTGTGATTGCAGGGATGCCGGGGAACGGAAAACGGGAAAAGTCAGCATATTGAGAACAGGTGGACATCGGCTATATCTTTTCAGACATAACATTTTGGAGAACAGAAGGATTATTTTACAGAGAAGAAAAAGAAAAGCAAAGTGCCATAAACAGCACGGAAAGGAGGAACCATGCGTATCTTATTGCTTTTGCGCGGCGCTGCAGGCAGCGGCAAGTCCACATGGGTGGAAAAGAACCATTTAAAGCCATACACGCTCTCTTCCGACGACATCCGCCTCATGCATCAGAGCCCCGTCATGGGGACAGACGGGCGGCTGCATATCAGTCAGGAAAACGGCGAAGCAGTCTGGAAAACCCTGTTCCGCATCCTGCGCGGCAGGCTGCAGCGGGGAGATTTTACAGTGGTGGATGCTACTAATGCCCGGACATCGGAGCTGCTCCGCTATAAGGAATTATGTTCCGAATACCGCTACCGGATTTACTGTGTGGACTTCACGGCAGTCCCGGCAAAAGAAGCGAAACGGAGGAATGCAGAACGGGAGGAATTCCGCAGGGTGCCGGATCAGGCAATTGACACCATGTACGTCAGATTTGCCACCCAGAAGGTGCCCTCCGGCATCACGGTGATCAGACCGGATGAGCTGGACACAGTCTGGTTAAAAAAGCGGGACTTTTCCCGCTACAGGGCGGTCCATCATATCGGCGACATCCACGGCTGCTACACAGTCCTGCAGGAATATTTTGCCGCAGAGGGCGGCATGAAGGAGGATGAATTTTATATCTTTCTGGGCGATTACACTGACCGGGGGACGGAGAATGCAGAGGTGATAAAATTCCTGCTCTCCATCATGGACAGGGAAAATGTCCTCCTGCTGGAAGGAAACCACGAAAAAAATCTGTGGCTCTGGGCACATGAAGAAGCCTGCCCGGACAGGGAGTTCGAACTGGTGACAAAGCCCGCGCTGGAGGCGGCAGGGATTAACCGGAAGGAGGTGCGCAGCCTTTACCGCCGTTTCGGACAGTGTGCATGGTATGAATACGGCGGAAACAGCTATCTGGTCACCCACGGCGGGCTTGCCGCCCTTCCGGATAACCTGTCGCTGGTGGCAGCGGAGCAGATGATCAGCGGAGCCGGAAGCTTTGAGGAGGCGGAAGAGATCACGGAGACATTCCGGAAAACCGCGCCGGAGAACTGCTTCCAGATACACGGGCACAGGAATCCGAAAAAAGTACCCCTCACGCCGGAGGACAGGGTATTCAATCTGGAGGGACAGGTAGAATACGGCGGCAGCCTGCGCTGCCTTAAGGTCACCCATGAGGGAATCTTCCCGGCAGAGATCAGAAACCATGTTTATAAAAGTGCGGAGGAGGAGAGCGTACAGAAGGCGCTGTCGGAAAGCCCGGCGGCGGATGTGCTGATCGCTTTGCGTAACAATAAGTACATCACGGAAAGGAAATACGGACCCTTTTCCTCCTTCAACTTTTCGGATGAAGCCTTCCACGGCAGGGTCTGGAACAGCCAGACGGTGAAGGCGAGGGGGCTCTGGCTGGATACGGTGAAGGGAAAAGTGGCAGCAAGGTCCTATGACAAATTTTTCAATATCGGGGAACGGGAAGAGACCCGGATAGATGCGCTGCAGCGCAGGCTCTGTTTTCCGGTGAGCGTCTATGTAAAAGAAAACGGGTATCTGGGCATCGTCAGCTATAACGGATATGAGGATGAACTGCTCGTTGCCTGCAAATCCACCATGGACAGCCGGTTTGCAGAGTGGTTTGGGGAAATGCTGCGCGCGAAGGTTTCCGCCGGGCATCTGGAAGGGATGAAGGAATACATAAAGGAGAAGGATGTCTCCTTTGTGTTCGAATGCGTTGACATGGAGCACGACCCGCACATCATAGAATACCCGGAGAGCCGCCTTTTCCTGCTGGATATCCTCCACAATGAGCCGGAGACAAAAAAATACAGCTATGAAAAGCTATGTGCGGTGGCGGAACGCTTCGGGCTGGCCCCGAAGGAAAAAGCCTGTGAAATACCGGACTGGCAGACCTTTTTTGACTGGTACCGGGATATCCGGCGGGAAGAGTACCGGTATCAGGGACGCCGGACAGAGGGCTTCGTGGCGGAGGACAGCAAAGGGTATATGGTAAAGGTAAAGCTCCCATACTATCAGTTCTGGAAGCAGATGCGCGGCGTAGCCCGTGAGGTGGCAAAGAAGGGCTCGGTCACCAATACCGCCATGCTGACAACGCCGGAAGCGAATCTGTTTTACAGCTGGCTGCGGGAGAAATATGCGGCGGGAGAGTTAAGGAAGATGCCGAAGGATATCTGCAGCCTGCGCAGGAGGTTTCTGGAAAGCGGGAGGGCAAAGGAGTGAGGACAGTTTATAAGGGAGCGTTCTTTTGGCAGACGCTCCCTTTCTTTTGCCCGTAAACAGGTTTATTTGAAAAAATATTAAAAAAAGCAGAAAAATGACAGGATATGTCATTCTGTGAATGTATGATTAAGGAACACACAGGATAAAAATACAGACACAAGGAGGATGAGAGCATGTTTTGTAAAAACTGTGGAAAAGAACTGGCTGATGATGCAAAATTCTGTCCTGTCTGCGGGGTGAAAAGGGAGGGGACTCTGGTACATACGAGCGCGCAGGATATGGGGACGAAAGCGACAGAGGAACAATTGAATATGGAAATGATGCCCGCACATCCAAAAGCAGACGGCAACAAAACGGGCAGCAGCAAAGCGAGCGGGAATATCATTTCCCGGATCTGGAACAGCCCCTTGTTTACAAAAGTGGCAATCAAATTCGGGAATATTCTTGAAATCCTGGAAGGGATCATCTTTGTGATTCTTGCCAGATTTCTGTTTCAGGAAAAAGGCTTCTGGGGCTACGCTTTCGGAATTCTTTTCGGGCTGGGCGGACTTGCCAGCTGCATCAACGGCGTCATGGCTCTGATATCCCGGAAAAAGAATGGGGATGCTGGTGAACTGCCGGATGAAGCTGCCATCAATAAAAAGAAAAAGAATCTCTGCATCGGGACAGTGGTGATCATAATTGCCCTGATAGTTGTCGTGAAAACCGGTGGAGGAACCTATACCATCATAAGGTCAATTTCCTTTGACGATATTGGAACGGAGACGATCGGCGAGCTTGTGGATGAAAACATAAAAGCTCCGGAATGGTCACAAAAGAAGCTGGATGGAGACACAAAGCTGGTGTATGTGGAAGGATACTGCCCGGACTATGGACAGACAATCAGAATTGAATTTTATTATGAAAAGACAGGCGATGGTTCCTTTGAAGTATCGCTGAACGGAATAAGCTGGCCGGACAGTGGGGAAGAGCTGGGCGCACTGGAGGCAGCCATTTTGTGGGCATCCTTTTATGAGTAAGCGGTTGTCTGGCTCCCATTAACGGAATCCGTGAAGCATCATCCGCAGGATGGAAAAGCATCCTGCGGATTTTCATTCATGACAATAGAATTCTCGCAGGGCGTGAATTCTATTGTTTATCAGGGTCATCCCGTGGAAGAATCTGAAAGGATATATAAATCCAACAGGAAGCTGAGTGACCGGTTTGAAGTGGATGAAGGTTGGGGATAGATTTTGCATTTCCGTATTTGCATTGCCTGCAGGCTTAACGAAATGCAGATTGCTTTTCCCCGTTGGATGTGGTACAATTTTTTCCAATACACACTGACAAATCGGAAAGCTGAGGAGAAAGACCTGGGCGAAGTATGGGGAATCTGATTCAAAAAGCTGGATTAAACTCAAACCAAATTAAATTGATTGCCATTATTGCAATGACAATAGACCATATTGTCTGGCTTCTGTTTCCGGGATGTCAGCATATATGGTGGGTGTGGTGTCTGCACGTTATTGGCAGAATAACGGCGCCCGTTATGTGGTTTTTTATAGCAGAAGGCTTTTATTACACCCGAAATGTGAAAAAGTACATTGGGAGATTATTTCTGTTTGCGGTCATATCTCATTTCGCATACAATTTTGCAGGTGGAATACCCTTTATTCCCATTGGAATTTTTAATCAAACGGGAGTCATGTGGTCACTTGCGTGGGCGGTTGTCCTGATGGTTGTTTTCACTACTGAAAAGCTGAAACAATGGCAGAAAATAATCTGTACTATTCTGATATGCCTTATCACGTTTCCTGCGGACTGGTCGTGTATAGCGGCAATGTGTCCGGTGTTCCTTTATCTTCATAGGGACAGTTTCAAAAAGCAGGCGCTTTCGATTGTGATATGGTCATTGCTTTATGCGATTGTTTATTTCTTTGTGTTGGATAAACTCTATGGAATACTGCAAATGTTTACGGTATTGTCTATTCCTGTTCTTGGCTGTTACAACGGGGAGAGGGGAAAATGGAAAGGCATGAAATGGGTATTCTATATTTATTATCCGGCGCATCTTTTTGTCATTGGAATGATTCGCGTTTTTATTGGAAGCGGCAGCATTTTCATCTAATATGACAGGCAGGACGACAGCTTCCGGTTTATTGGTCAGATAAAAACGCAGAGAATCTGCAAAATAAGGAATCACAGAAAGGAACGGGGAAATTTCCCGAAAACAGTATGAAAAAAGAAAAGGACAGAAATTCATTTTCAGGATCTATCGGTTTTGTGTTGACTGCGGCGGGGAGTGCGGTCGGTCTGGGGAACATATGGCGTTTTCCGTATCTGGCAGCTAAGGACGGCGGCGGCCTGTATCTGGCGCTTTATTTGATTCTGGCGCTCACCTTCGGCTTTACGCTGCTGACCACAGAGATTGCCATAGGGAGAAAGACAAAGCAGAGTCCGCTGACGGCATATGGAAAATTAAAGCCGAAATGGGGATTTCTCGGCGCGATTGCATGTCTGGTGCCCGTCATCATTTTTCCGTATTACTGTGTGATCGGCGGATGGGTGATCAAATATTTTCTCGCATATATGACGGGCAGCGGAAGCGCGGCGACGGAGGATGGTTATTTTACAGGGTTCATTACGGGTTCCTGGCAGCCGATTGTGCTGACGGCATTATTCATGTTTATGGTTGCGTTTATCGTATTTCGGGGCATCAATAAGGGAATTGAGGCGAGCTCAAAGATTCTGATGCCGCTGCTGTTGCTTTTGGTCATCGGAATATCAGTTTTTTCGCTGACGATCCATTATCAGGATGAATCCGGCGTGACGAGGACCGGAATGGAAGGCTTCTGGATTTATGTGATTCCGGATTTGAGCAAAATGACGGTAAAGAGCTTTTTCACCGTGCTGCTGGACGCTATGGGGCAGCTGTTTTTCAGCCTGAGCGTAGCGATGGGGATCATGGTGGCGTATGGGTCCTATGTCAGGGACGATGCCAATCTGGTAAAATCGATCAATCAGATTGAGCTGTTTGATACGGCTGTCGCGTTTTTAGCGGGGGTCATGATCATTCCCACTGTGTACACGTTCATGGGAAAAGAGGGCATGGCGGCATCGGGACCGAGCCTGATGTTTGTTTCCCTGCCAAAGGTATTTTCATCGATGGGTAAAATCGGCAATCTGGTGGGCTGTCTGTTTTTTGCGATGGTACTGTTTGCCGCGCTGACGAGCGCGGTGTCCGTCCTGGAGGCGGTGGTATCCAGCTTTATGGACAGATTTCATATCACGCGCACAAAGGCGGCGGTCATTGAAGTCGTGATCGCCCTCATCGGCGGAATCATCGTGTGCCTTGGGTATAACAGGCTGTATTTTGAAGTCAATCTGCCAAACGGGACCACTGCGCAGATTTTGGATATCATGGATTTTATCAGTAACAATTTCCTGATGCCTCTGGTGGCAATCGGAACCTGTGTGCTGATTGGCTGGGTGCTCAAACCTCAAATTGTGATCGATGAGGTGGAAAAATCCGGCAATCCGTTTTCCAGAAAGCGGTTATATATTGTGATGATCCGGTATATTGCGCCGGTGCTGTTGGTGATTTTGCTGCTGAAATCATTGGGGATACTGACCATCATATAGAAATCAGAAGAAGTGCTTTACACTGCCGGTGGCTTTCTGCTATAATAAAAATGCCGAAAAACCATCGTTTGCGGTAATAATCATGATTGGGTGAGGGAAAAGCGATGAAGTATACTTTTGAAGCGGAAATTTCTAAAAATGAGACCGGCGGCACGATCAAGATTCCCTTTAATGTCTGGGAAATCTGCAAAAAGGAAGGCGCCGTTCCGGTCAAGGTGCGGATCGGGGAAACTGTGTTTGTGTGTAACCTGAATCCGGAAGGAAACGGCTATTACAATATCCCGGTGCAGGAAAGCATCTTGCAGCAGTTCGAGACGGAGAAGGTCTATCCTGTCACCTTCCGGATCACCAAATCCAGTGCGGAGGACAGCCCCTACAGCACCGGCAATCCGATCCGCAGAATCGACAGCATGGAGCCGGTGATTCAGCCCCATGACGGTCTTTGCGGACAGGCCTGTGTGGCGATGCTGGCAGGCATCACGCTGGAGGAGGCGATCGATACCATGCACTGTGGGGAATGGCAGGCGACGATGGATAAGATCGTCAGCGCGTTAAACTATTTCGGCATCGATCACTCAGAGGAGATCATTTACACGAACGGCAAGGAGGATGTGACGCTGCCGAAGTGTTGTATCATCATGGAGAAAATGGGAAGATACAGCCATTATCTGGTTTACTTTGACGGGAAGGGATACGATTCCAATCTGGGCGTGATCGCGCATTATGACCTGACGAAGATCAAGGGATATATGGAAATTTATGTATAAAATGAATGTGGGAGGTACCCGGAGATGCTGGAATTTAAATACGACACGCAGCTTCTGATTGAAGGCGAGGATCTGGATGAAGATGAGATCAGCGAATATTTTGAGACGCATTTCAAGGGCGATTGCCTGCTGGCGGTGGGAGATGATGAGCTGATCAAAATTCATTTTCACACCAACGAGCCCTGGAAGGTGCTTGAATACTGCGCTACGCTGGGAGAAATCTATGATATCGTGGTGGAGGATATGGACAGGCAGTCGAGAGGCTTAAAGGGTTGAAGCATTTGAGAAATGTCTGTGCAGGCTGTGCGGGATATGAACAGGCACGGCGAAGAGGTTCATGCGCACCCGCGCTGAAAGGAAAAGCGCCTGTCGGCGTGCATGGCGTATGATTTTTAAAAGGGACTGTTTTGCAGACAGTCCCTTTTTGATGAAGAAAAATGTATCAGCGGTCTGCCGGACAGGGTAAATCCCGGAGCATCATAAGCCTGTTCAATGTGAAAGCCCTGCCAGATCCGCATAAAAGCCAGGATAACTGATATTGACGCATTCCCCGCCCTGGATGGTCGTTTCACCCTGGGCGGCGCAGGCGGCGACGGCAAAGCTCATGGCGATGCGGTGATCCGCAAAGGAATCGATGACAGCGCCGTGAAGCTGCCGTCCGCCGGTGATGATCATGCCGTCCGGTTGGGGAGTGATATCACAGCCCATCGCCGACAGACCTGCGGTGACGGTTTGAATGCGGTCGGACTCCTTGACCTTTAGCTCAGCGGCATCCCGGATGATTGTGACGCCCTGCGCGAAGGCTGCCAGCACCGCGATGATGGGAATTTCATCAATCAGGGAGGGGATGATGTCGCCCTCTATTGTGGCAGCGTGCAGGCTGCTGTGGGAAACGAGAAGGTCGGCCACCGGTTCACCCGCGCTTGTGCGTTCATTCAAAATGGTGAGATTGCCGCCCATGGCGCGGATGACCTTCAGGATGCCGTCCCGGGTGGGATTGATTCCTACATTTTTAATCAAAAGCTCGGAGCCGGGAATGAGAAGACCGGCAGCGAGAAAATAAGCGGCAGAGGAAATATCGCCGGGAACCGCAACCTTTTGCCCATAGAGCTGCTCACAGGGCAGGATGGAGGCGGTATTTTGCTCGCTTGTGACTGTCGCGCCAAAGCCCTTAAGCATCAGCTCTGTGTGATTGCGGGAAAGGGCGGGCTCTATCACCTGCGTTTTTCCTTCCGCATAAAGTCCCGCGAGCAGGATCGCGGATTTGACCTGGGCGGATGCCACAGGGCTTGTATAACGGATGCCCGCAAGCTTGCCGCCGGTGATGCGAAGCGGCGCGCAGCCGTTATTTTTTTCGCTCACAATATCAGCGCCCATCAGGGACAGCGGTTCCATGATCCGCTTCATGGGGCGCTTTTGAATGGATGCGTCTCCGGTCAGGGTGGTGGTAAAGGGCTGCCCTGCCAGAATGCCGGAAATCAGCCGGGTGGTGGTGCCGGAATTTCCGGCGTCCAGCGTTTGCACAGGTGCGGTGAGCCCGCGCATGCCCTTTCCATGAACCAGAATTTTGTCCGGCGTATTTTCAATGGAGACGCCCAGCCTTTGAAAACAGGAAATGGTGGAAAGACAGTCCGCTCCCTGTAAAAAATTAGTGACCTCCGTTGTTCCTTCCGAAATAGCGCCGAACATGATGCTCCTGTGGGAGATGGATTTATCTCCCGGAACTGTGATTTCTCCTTTTAAGGGACCTGTGGGCTTTATCTGCATGGGTAAACTCCTTTCCTGTACGCTATTTTGTCAGATGGGTGGTATAGCCGTTGGCGGCGAGCACACTGACCGCCTTTGCGATGGCGCTGTCTTCATAAAATTCAATATGCAGCACGCCCTCCTCCGCTTCCCGGTTGTGGGTGATGCCGATATTTTTGATGCTGATGGCGTTTTGCGCCAGCAGTGTGGCAACACTCGCCAGCGAACCCGCCTGATCGGAAATTTCCACACGGATGGACGGCGTTTTTTTGATCGGGCCGCTGCCTGTATCGATGAAAGAATCCCGATAGAGCCGCGCGCTGTCAAAAAAGCGGTAAAGGCTGTCCGGCTCCTGATTGTCCAGCTCCCGTTTGATCGCACACAGGGAATCAATGTAATCCTGCAATAGCGCGGAGATGTTGACCGTATTGGTCAGGCAAATCTGCTGCCACATGACGGGAGAAGAGGAAGCGATCCGTGTGATATCCTTAAAACCGCCCGCCGCAATGGCTTTCATCAGGCCGTCTTCATCGTGATCCCGGACGAGATTGACCAAAGAAGAGGCGACAATATGGGGCAGATGACTGACCGCAGCGGTCACATAATCGTGCTTTTGACAGTCCACCATAAGCGGAATGGCTCCGGTGGAGAGAATCAGACTGCGAAAGGCGTCTGCCTGCGCATCCGAAACTCCGGCGGCGGGCGCTATGATATAGTAGGCATTTTCCAGCAAAGATGCCTTGGCATTGGCATAACCGATCCGTTCGCTTCCCGCCATGGGATGTCCGCCGATAAAACAATCCGTCAGTCCCAACGCTTCAATCTGCTTAAAAATCGGAGTTTTCACGCTTCCCACATCGGTCAGGATGCAACCCTCTTTTTTATAGGAAATAACCCGGCAAAGATTTTCGTCATTACAGGAAACCGGCGCGCACAAAAAAATGTAATCGCAAGCGCAAAAGGATTCATCCGGATTTTCGCAGACCATGTCCGCTGTCTTTTCCAGGAGGGCAAGCCGTAAGGTCTCCCTGTCCGGATCGCAGGCGATGATCCTGATATCGTTTCTGTTTTGCTTCAGGGCCCGTGCGATGGAACCGCCGATCAGTCCGAGCCCAATAAAACCGCAGGTAATCATAATATTCTCCTGTTCTGGAATGACGCGACATAAAATGTGCGCTTATTTCATAGAGCTTTGTGATGTTGCAGAAAATATAACGTCTCATGACTTCTGATCTGTACGCCCACTATAGCACGCTGAATCGGAGAAGTCAACCGTCTTGAAAAATTCAGAGCATGCGTGAGAATAGCAACAGTTACAAAACACGAATTGCAACTTTTCACGAAAAGGGCTTGCGGAATGGGGAAAAGTTTAGTAGAATATCAACATGGGGAAATTGGGATGGATTTTGAGAATCGCAGAAATCTTTGTCAGAATACCCAGAATTTACATAATGCGGAGGATTAAACATGAATATTTACACAACTGACAAGATCCGTAACGTGGTTCTGTTAGGCCATGGCGGCTCTGGAAAGACCAGTCTGGTGGAAGCGATGGCATATCTGTCCGGCATCACATCCAGGATGGGTAAAGTACCGGATGGCAATACGGTCAGCGATTTTGGCAAAGAGGAACAGAAGAGGCAGATTTCCATCAGCACCTCCGTCATTCCGATCGAGTGGAACGGGGTGAAGGTGAACATTTTAGATACGCCCGGCTATTTCGATTTTGTGGGTGAGGTGGAGGAAGCGGTGAGCGTTGCAGGAGCGGCGATCATCGTGATCAACGGCAAGTCCGGCATTGAAGTCGGCACCGAGAAGGCCTGGGAGCTTTGTGAGAAATATCGTATTCCCCGTTTCATCTATGTGACAAACATGGATATTGACAACGTGTCCTATCGTCAGATCGTGGAGGATCTGCGGGAGCGGTACGGCAAGCGGATTGCTCCCTTCAACCTGCCCATCCGTGAGAATGAGAGCTTTGTAGGATATGTCAATGTGGTGTCCGAGACGGCGAACCGCTGGCAGGGCAAAGAGGTGGTTCCCTGTGATATTCCGGATTACAATAAGCCCAACCTGGAGATTTTCCGGGAGACGCTGATGGAAGCGGTGGCAGAGACCAGCGAAGAGTTCATGGAGCGGTATTTTGGCGGGGAGAATTTCTCCGATGCGGAAATCCGTGCGGCGCTGCGCACCAACGTGATCGACGGTTCCATCGTTCCTGTGTCCATGGGTTCCAATACGCTGTGCCAGGGCGTATATACGCTGTTGGACGATATTGTGAAATATATCCCCAGCCCCGAGGACAGGGAATGCGCGGGAATTAATACCAAGACGAATGAGATTTACCATGCGGACTACGATTTTTCCAAGGCAAAATCCGCGTATGTGTACAAGACGATGGTGGATCCCTTCATCGGCAAATATTCGCTGATCAAGGTTTGCTCCGGCGTGCTGAAGTCGGACGACCTGCTTTATAATAAGGATAAGGACGAAGAGAGCAAGATCGGAAAGCTTTATGTGATGCAGGGCAATAAGCCCGTGGAGGTGAAGGAGCTGCATGCGGGCGATCTGGGCGCGCTGGCGAAGCTGACATCCGCCAAAACAGGAGATACCCTTTCCACGAAGGCGACGCCGATTTCCTTCGCAAGAACGGAGTTTTCCAAGCCTTATACAGCGAAGCGCTATAAGGCTGTCAATAAAGCCGATATCGACAAGATTTCCCAGTCTTTACAGAAGCTGGTTGACGAGGATAAGACCCTGCAGGTGGTCAACGATGCCGAAAACAGGCAGACCCTGATTTACGGTATGGGAGATCAGCATCTGGATATCGTGGCAAGCCGCCTGGAGAATGAATATAAGGTGAAGATTGAGCTGTCCGAGCCCAAGGTCGCTTACCGGGAAACCATCAAGAAGAAATCCGATGTGGAATATAAATATAAGAAGCAGTCCGGCGGTCACGGTCAGTACGGTCATGTGAAGATGCGTTTTGAGCCCTCCGGGGATCTGGAGTCCTCCTATGTGTTTGAGCAGGTCGTTGTGGGCGGCGCAGTGCCGAAGAACTATTTCCCGGCTGTGGAAAAGGGCGTTTCGGAATCCGTTCAGAAAGGACCTATGGCAGCCTATCCGGTTGTCGGCGTGAAAGCGGTTCTGTATGACGGTTCCTACCATCCGGTGGATTCCTCCGAAATGGCGTTTAAGATGGCGGCATCCCAGGCGTTTAAGAAAGGCTTTATGGACGCGGGACCGATCCTGCTTGAGCCGATCGCATCTTTAAAGGTGACCGTGCCGGATCAGTATACCGGCGATGTCATGGGTGATCTGAACAAGCGCCGCGGCAGAGTGCTGGGCATGACTCCCGTGCAGGGCGGCAAACAGATCATTGAGGCGGACGTACCCACCTCGATGCTGTATGGTTATTGTACGGATCTGCGTTCCATGACGGGCGGACGCGGTATCTATGAATACAGCTTTGCGCGCTACGAGCAGGCGCCCAGCGATGTACAGGAGAAGGAAGTCGCCGCACGGGCAGCGAAGGTTGCCGAGGGCGGTGAGGACTGAGCCAGGGATTTTGCAGGCTGACAGTATTAATGATTTTTGATCCTTTTTAGAAAAAGGTATGAAACAGGGCATCCTATGTGTTGGGGGACACGATGCCCTGTTTTATTGGTTGAATGAAAAGTTAAATTCCGCATGAAAAGTTAAATTCCACACTGAAGAC
>CAJUEL010000067.1 GCA_910585455.1 uncultured Eisenbergiella sp.
TGCAGACTGTTTTTTCAACGCCCATATCCGAAACGGCAAATCCATCCCTCCAAAGTGCAGCCGTTCCTGCGCCAAAGTGGGAACTCACGTTGTTCGTTATCCCACTTTTGCGGCAGAAACGGACTGCACTTTGGAGGGGATTTGCCCGTTTCGGATATCAGGCGTTAAAAAAACAGTCTGCACCGGCGGAGAGGACGAAGGGGAGGGGCTGCTGGCAGTCCGCATTCGGCGGCACCATGTACAGTAACAGGCAATTATAGTTTAACCTGCAGGGGTACAAATACATATAGAAAAAAAGTTACAACTATGTTATATTAAAAACAGCCAAAAACTTTTCTTTTCAACAATGGGAGGTGAAACGGTATGCCGACATATGAAAAGGAACTGAATTGCATTCTTTTTGATCAATTAACCATTTTAGATGATTTGGAAGAGATTGCAGAAAAAGAGAAAGCGGAAGAGACGCTAAAGGCAATAGCAAAAAAGCGTAAACAAATAGAAAGAAAGTTATATCAAAAACCTCCGCTTACAAGTGAATAAGCATTAAAAGTCTTTAAGAGTGTCAGATAATTTTTGGCACTCTTTTCTTTATGCGTATTCGCGTGCGAGGAAGAAGTTGCCTGTCGGCAACCGTGCTCGACGTAGAGCGTGCGCTTTACGCACACTTTTTCATACGACAGGAAGACGGAAATGCAATCTTTCGGTAAAAAAGGTGGAAATCAGGGGGAATTGCTTTTATAATAGAATGCATAGAAACAGAAGGCATATTGTGCCAAAATAGTAACCAGATAAATCGTATGATTTTACGATGGGAAACGACAAAGAGATTGCCGTTTCCTATGAAAGGAGAGGGATATGTTGGCAAATCAGCCATGGTTTCGGTTTGAGGAGGCGATGCCGGTCGCGTATCGGCAGTGTCTGGATGAGGGAAAGGCGGTGGAGGAGGATTGGGCTGCCGTAGAGGAAATCGCGGCGCTGCCCTATGGAGATCCCCAAAAGCGGGAGCGCGCGGCAGCCCTGTGGGAGAAATGGGAGGCGATGCCGGTCCGGGCGGATTTTGGTTATGAGGAGCCGGACAGCCTGGAGGAAATTTTAAAGTGCCGTCCCGCGCAGGAAAAGCGGCAGGCGGTTGCCGTCAGCTATGATAAGGTGTATGGCGCATGGCTGGGGCGATGCGGCGGATGCCTGCTGGGGCAGCCGGTGGAGGGCTGGCGGAAGGAGCGGATCGGTGGACTGCTTAAGGATACGGGAAATTTTCCGGTCAAAGGATATATTTCCTCCCAGGTACCCCAAAGCGTCAGAGAGCGGTACGGGATCGTGGACGATGCCGCCGTTTATGGAAGCAATAAGGTGAACTGGATCAACAACACGGACGGCATGCCGGAGGATGACGATACCAACTATACGATTCTGGCGTTAAAGCTGATGGAACAGAAGGGCTTTGATTTTACGCCCTATGATGTGGGAGCGTGCTGGCTGGGTTCCCTGCCTGTTTTGCACGTGTGCACCGCAGAGCGGGTGGCCTATTGCAATATGATAAACGGAATCAATCCGCCCCGGTCCGGCGCGTACAAAAATGCGTACCGGGAGTATATCGGCGCGCAGATCCGGGGGGACTTTTTCGGCTATGTCTGCCCGGGTGAACCACAGCTTGCGGCGGCGCTGGCGTGGCGGGATGCCAGCATCAGTCATGTGAAAAACGGAATTTACGGAGAAATGTTTGTGGCGGCGATGCTGGCGGAGGCGGCGGTCAACACGGATATGGAACAGATTGTGCAGGCAGGGCTTATGCAGATTCCCCAAAACTGCAGGCTGGCAAAGGCTGTCAGGGATGTGCTATCCTGGTGGAAGGCGGGCGTATTGCAGCCTATAGTGGAAGAGCGGATATGCAGGCGCTACGATGAAGAGGATGGCTATGACTGGTGCCATGTGATTTCCAACGCGATGATCGTGTGCATGGGACTTTTATATGGAAGCAAAGACTTTGAAAAGACGATGGATATCTGTCTGCGGGCGGGCTTTGACACGGACTGCAACTGTGCGACTGCCGGATCAGTGGTGGGCATGCTGCTGGGCGCGCAGGGACTTCCTGAAAAATGGCTTCTGCCCCTGAAGGACCGGATCCGTTCCGGTGTGGACGGCATGGGACAGGTACAGATATCGGAGCTTGCGAAAAGAACAGTGGCGGTGTGCACGTCACGGCAAAAAGGGAGGGATTGCATATGAGACTGACATACGATAAGGAACAGATTTCACAGGCCATTGACCGCATCGTGGAAAAAACCATGCAGATGGATCTTGCCTGGGACTGGCCCTGCGGCGTTGCCTATTACGGCATCAGTCAGGCATACGAAAGGACCGGAAACGAACATTACTTAAAGCTGCTAAAGGACCGGGTGGACGAGCTGATCGGGCTGGGGCTTCCGCCGGTGTGGACGGTCAACGCCTGCGCCATGGGCCACTGCCTGATCACGCTGTATCAGGCGACCGGCGAGGCGCGTTACTGGGAGCTTGTCATGAGCAAGGTCGCATATCTGCGAAAGGACGCGCTGCGCTTCGGGAGCGATGTGCTGCAGCATACGGTGTCGGCAAACAATGATTTTCCGGAGCAGGCGTGGGCGGATACGCTGTTTATGGCGGCATATTTTCTGCTACGGGTGGGGGTGATCAATCAGGATGGGGAAATGATCCATGACGCCCTCAATCAGTGGTATTGGCATATCAATTATTTACAGGATCCGGAAACCGGATTTTATTATCATGGCTATAACAATATCACAAAGGATCATATGTCCGGTATTTTCTGGGGGCGCGCCAATGCCTGGGCGGCCTATACCATGGCAAAAGTCGGCAATATCCTGCCGGAATGCTATCTGTATCCGGTGTACATGGAAATCGCAGGCTCCTTAAACGAGCAGCTTTCCGCCCTGAAAACCGTGCAGACAAAGAACGGTCTGTGGCGGACCGTTTTAAACGATGAGGAGTCCTATGAGGAAATTTCCGCATCCGCGGGCATTGCGGCGGCGATGCTGGAAAGAGGCAATCCCCTGCATACGCGCTATATCAATCAGGCAATCAAAGGCATTTTAGAAAATGTGGGCAGGGACGGAAAGGTGATGAACGTTTCCGGCGGCACTGCGGTCATGCGGGATATAGCCGGCTATAGAGAAATTTCCAGAAGATGGATACAGGGCTGGGGACAGGGGCTTGCGCTCGCCTTTTTGAGCGGGGTGCTCGTTTCCGACGATATACAAAAGGATGGAGCTTTATAAACCGGATGTTTGCTACCGGAACAATTTCTCACGGTCTGCGCGGTAAACGCGCAGACCTGTCTGAACGGTTACGCCCGGCGGTCTGTTACAACTCAGGCTGCCGGGCTCACTTTTTACCCGTGAAAATTCACCTCTTGTGCACAGACCGTTTTCGAATTGCCGGAAATCCGTTATACTGACAGAAAACGGCAGAGAAAATCAGGAGGAGGGTAAAGCATGAGGGGAAAGAGTAAAATTTTAAAAGCGCGCGCCGCATGCAAAAGGGCAGCGGAAAGCTTTGGAAACAGGATGAGGATCTGCGGGCGGATGTTTCGCTTTGCCGGGCAGGAGTATGGCGGATATTTCGCCACGCTGACAGGATATTTTCTGGCAGTCACCATACTGCCCTTTGGGGCGGTCTTTTTTCCGGGTAAAATCATCACGCGAATTGAAATGCAGGTTCCCCTTCGAGGGCTTTTGTATCCGGCTCTGGCGATGGGCGTCTTTTACCTGCTGCTTCGGAATCTGGAGAACTATTGCAAAAAAAACGGGGAAATGAAGGGGGAATATCTGATGATCCGGCTGAAAATGCGGCTCAACCGGATCAGTATGCGGGCGCCGATGGCGGTTTTTGAGGATGCAGACTTTTGGGACCGCATGGAGACCGCCGCTCAAATCAGCTATAACAGCAGCTATTTTAACGGGTACTATTATTCCTTTGTGGAAATTCTGTCTTTTGTGATACAGACCATTGTGATTGCATTCCTGATCGGCAGACTTTCCCCGCTGGTGATTTTGCTGCTGGCCGGTTCCTTTTTCTGTTCTCTGGCAGTCGATGTATATTGTCAGAAAAGGCTGCATGCCGTTGAAAAAAAGAAAGCGGCGCTGCAGCGCAGGACACAGTATCTGGAAAATCTGACCGGCGATTACCACTATGGAAAAATGATCCGGCTGCACGCCATTGGGGACTGGCTTTTGGACATTTCCAGAGAAAAAAGAGAGGCGTTTTGTGCCGCCAGCCGGGAGGGGCAAAAATGGGAGTACCGCATCCGGTACGTTTCCTCCCTGCTGGGTGCGATGCAGGAGCTTTGCGTTTACCTGTACCTGATCTGGATGGTGATAAACCGGGGCATTACGATCGGAGAATATGCCCTGTATCTGGCGGCAGTCCATCAGTTTTCCGCCGCCTTAAACGGAATCGCGCAGCACGCCGCTTTGTGGAATCATTACAGCTATTTTGCGGGGGATTTGACGGCATTTTTATCGGAGGAAGAAAGGGAATGTCAGGAGGGCGCAGAGCTTCCATCGGACAGTGACGGTGCCAGAATCGAGTTTGACCATGTCTCCTTTCGCTATGCCCAGAACAGCGCATGGGTGCTGCGGGATGTAAGCTTTGTGATCGAAAAAGGGGAATCCGTCACGCTGGTGGGGGATAACGGTGCGGGAAAATCCACGCTTCTGGCGCTTTTGCTTCGGCTGTATCAGCCGACTGAGGGGCGGATTTTGGTGAACGGCGTCGATATCCAGGGGCTGGGGGAAAAGGCATACCGACAGCTTTTTTCTGCGGTATTCCAGGAATACCAGACCTATGCGTTTAACCTGCAGGAAAATGTCGCGCTTGCCGATGTAGATGGGGAGAATGAGGAAAAAGTGGTAAAAGCCCTCCGGGAAGGGGGATTTCCGCTTGAAAAGTTTGAGAAAGGACTTTCGACACAGCTTGACAGGCGGTTTACGGAAGAAGGAATTGAATTGTCCGGTGGGGAGCAGCAAAAGCTTGTCATGGCGCGGGCCATTTACCGGGAGAGTCCGGTGCTGATTCTGGATGAGCCGACGGCAAACCTGTCTCCGGCTGCGGAGAGTAAGCTCTATGAAAGCTTCTATCGGATGGCAAAGGGACGGACCTCTGTTTTTGTATCCCATCGCTTATCCAGTTCCCGGTTCACGGATCGCGTGCTGGTGCTGGCAGGCGGCAGGATTGTGGAAGACGGCGCACATGATGCGCTGGTGCGGGGCGGCGGTCTGTATCAGGAGATGTTTGAAAAGCAGGCATCATTTTATCAGGAGGAACTGGTATGAAAAAAAGCGCATATTTACTCAGGCTGATCTGGAAATTTGACAGGATTTATTGCTGCATGCTGCCGCTTGTCGCGCTGGGCAGGGCCTTTCGAGGTATTTTATTTATGATATTTCCAAAGCTGATCATCGATGCCATGCTGCGGGATACCGGGCGGCAGAGCGCGTTTGTTCTGGCGCTTGTCATGGGAGGCTGCCTGCTTTTGGGCTCCGTTTTTGCTGACCTGCTGGAAAAATATCAGGAACAGAAGATCGTAGCCTGCAGGGAATGGATGGTGCTGCTTTTGCAGGAAAAGCTGGTAAAGACAGAGTATGAAAAGCTGGAGGAGCCGGGATTCATGGACAGCTATCAGAAAGCGCTTTCTGTCTATACGCTGTGGCAGGCGGACTTAAAGCGTGGAGTGGATGCCCTGCTGCAGGCTGCCTCCGGGATTTTGTCGATAGCCGTGTCGGCGGCGGTTTTGCTCACCTTAAACGGTTGGATTGCCCTGCTGGTAAGTGCGGCGGTCATCCTGTCCTCCCTGTGCAATGCCTGGGCGGTGAAGAGGATGTCAGCGCTTTTGCAAAGCTTTGCCCCGCAGGTGCGCAGGGTCAGCTATTTCATGAATGAGCTGCAGGAGCGGAAATACGCGAAGGAAATCCGCGTATACCGGATGCAGGAGTGGCTCGCAGGCCGCGCGGACCGGCTGCTGCAGTCCATCCTTGCCGGAACGATGAAAGCGGTGAACAGGCAGATATCGGCGGAAGCTGTCTCCATCATTGCGGGAGCATTGCAGGAATGCTGCGCTTATCTGTATATCGGCTGGCTGGCGCTGAAAAAGAGGATCACATTGGGGGATGTGACGATGTATGTGTCAGCAATCAACACCTTTGCGGAGTCCATGAAGGAGACGATGCGGCAGTATCTGGTATGGAAGGAGCTGGTCCCCTATTATGAGGATTTCTGGAACTTCATAACAGATCAGACGGGGATGAACGGTTATAGAATTTTTTCCTGTGGCGACAGGGTAGGAGTAGATGGGAAGGAAGCGCAAAAAGCGCCGGGAAATCTGGAGATTCCGGAGCAAATATCCTTTGAACTGGATCATGTCAGCTTCCGTTATCCGGGAAGCGATACCTGGATTTTAAAGGATGTCTGTATGCGGATTCCGGCAGGAGAGAGCCTTTCCCTCGTGGGCGATAACGGGGCGGGAAAGACGACGCTGGTCAAGCTGCTGATGGGATTGTATGAGCCTGTGTCCGGGCGAATCCTTTTGGACGGGCGCGATCTGCGGGAATATGACCGGGAAGCTTACTGGAGAAAGGTAGGGGTTGTGTTTCAGGATTTTAAAACCCTGGCGTTTTCCATCCGGGACAATATCGTTCTGGGAAAGGAACCGGCGGACGACGCGCGCCTTTGGGCGGCATTGCGGGAAAGCGGTCTGTGGGAGACGGTGCAGGGCCTTCCGGAAAAAGAAAACGCGTATCTGGGAAAAGCCTTTTATGAAAACGGGATAGAGCTGTCCGGCGGAGAACAGCAGAAGATCGCCATCGCGCAGATGCGCTATAAAAACGCGCCTGTGATGATTCTGGATGAGCCCACCGCCAATTTGTCCCCCATGGAGGAGTACCGGATATTCAGGCAGTTTTATGAGATGGCGGCGGGCAAAACGGTGGTATTCATTTCCCACCGGATGAGCAGCTGCAGACTCTGCGACAGGATCGTCGTTTTGCAGGGAGGAAGTGTGGCAGAGCAGGGCACGCATGAGGAGCTGATGGAAAAAGAAGGACTGTACGCCGGGATGTTCCGGACACAGGCGCAGTACTACGTATAAAAGCTTTACACAGAGAAATCAATTTTTTCTTGACAAGGGGATTTTCCTGTGGTATCGTGTTAAAGTATAAAAGGCAATGACAAAGAAAAGTAGTCCATTTTTCTGGCGCAGAGAGCAGGCGTTGGTGGGAGTCCTGTACAGAGGGTGGAGGAAAGAACACTTTGGAGCCTTCTTGAAAAAGAGAGGTCGCACAAGGGCGTGCGGCAAATTAGGTGGCACCGCGGATAAAAGCAGCTATTCGTCCTATTACATCGGGACAAATGGCTGCTTTATTATTCATAACAATAGAAAGCCCGCGAAGCGTGCTGTCTATTGTATCATCAGGGAGGAAAATGCCATGTGCTCCATTCTGTGTTACGCGGGAAAAGACATCTCAAAGGAAAAAATGGAAGGATATCTGGAAAGGACCAAAAGAAGAGGACCGGATGCCATGCAGGTGGTGGAAACGCCCTTCGGCATGCTGGGCTTTGCGCGGCTGGCGATCATGGGACTGACACCGGAGGGCATGCAGCCCTTTTGCAGGAACGGAAGCTGGGTGGTCTGCAACGGGGAGATTTACGGCTTTCGGGCGATCAAAAAGGAGCTGGAGGACCGGGGCGTTTCCTTTGCCAGCGACTGTGATTGTGAGGTTTTGCTGCCGCTGTATGAGGAATATGGGGCAGAAATGTTTTCCCATCTGGACGCGGAATACGCCTGCGTGCTCTACGATGTCAAAACCGGAAAGCTGCTGGCGGCGCGGGATCCCATCGGTATCCGTCCGCTCTTTTACGGATATTCCCAAAGCGGGCAGATCGCCTTTGCCAGTGAGGCGAAAAATCTGATCGGCTGGGTGGATCAGGTGCGTCCCTTCCCGCCCGGACACTATTATTGTGACGGAAGCTTCATCCAATATGAGGACATTGCGGCTGTGCACGGCTATGTGCATGGGGAACTGGATGCCATAACTCAAAGCATTCATGACAAGCTGGTGGAGGGCGTGAGAAAACGCCTGGATGCCGATGCGCCCCTGGGCTTTTTGCTTTCCGGCGGACTGGATTCCAGTCTGGTCTGCGCGATTGCGGCGAAGCTTTCGGACAAACCGATCCGGACATTTGCGATCGGCATGGATGTGGATGCCATCGACTTAAAATATGCGAAGGAAGCGGCGGACTTCATCGGCGCGGACCATACAGAGGTCATTATGACGAAAAAAGAGGTGCTTTCTCATCTGGAAACGGTCATCGAAGCGCTGGCGACCTACGATATCACCACCGTCCGGGCCAGCATGGGCATGTACCTGGTATGCAAGGCGATCCATGAAAAAACGGACATCAAGGTGCTTTTGACCGGAGAAATTTCCGATGAGCTTTTCGGCTATAAATATACGGACTTTGCGCCGGGGGCGGCGGCATTTCAGCAGGAGGCGGCAAAGCGCATCCGGGAGCTTTTCTGTTATGACGTTCTGCGGGCGGACAGATGCCTTTCCGCGAACAGCCTGGAGGCGCGGGTGCCCTTTGGCGATCTGGATTTTGTGCGCTATGTCATGGCGATTGATCCTGTAAAGAAGCTCAACACCTACGGGAAAGGAAAATATCTGCTGCGCAGGGCCTTTGAAAAGGACGGCATTTTGCCGGACAGCATCCTCTGGCGGGAAAAGGCGGCTTTTTCCGACGCGGTGGGACACAGCATGGTGGATGACTTAAAGGAATATGCCAATGCCTTTTATACCGATGATGAATATGAGTCTTTACGCAAAAAGTACGATTTTGCGCAGCCTTTCACGAAGGAAAGCCTTCTTTACAGGGAAATTTTTGAAAAGTTTTATCCCGGACAGGCGGGGATGATTCCCGGATTCTGGATGCCCAATAAGGAATGGGAGGGCTGTGACGTGGACGATCCCAGCGCCCGGGTGCTGGCAAACTACGGGGACAGCGGGAAGTAAACGGCCAGTTACAGTCTGTGTGACAGAAAAGTCTGGAGGAGACAGCAGTTTCATTAAATATTTAGAAAAGTTTTATTTGCATCTATGCTTATCCTGTGATAGACTCAGGATAAGCATAATTTTCTTGATGATCCGGATATCTTTCTACAGTCTTATTTCGGAAACTCTATGCTTATCATTCATTTTAACATGCAGGGGCGACCGAAGGGGCATGCTTCTGACAATATGCGAAGGGAGGAGCATTCTGCAGGAAAGCTGCAGGGTAGAAGGGACAAATGGCAAAAACAAAACGGAGGTTAAGGCCGGATGTGGTGCTGAAGAATTATTGGCGCGACAACGGACGCTTTGCGGACCTGTTCAACGCCGTGCTGTTTGGGGGAAAACAGGAAATCAGGGCGGAGGAGCTGGAGGATGTGGACACGGAAAACTCCGGCGTGACGGAGCATCGGGAGTACGCGGAAGGCATGGCAGCTGCCCGGGATAATATCAAGGTGCGGAAGCTGTCCGGCGCTCATGGGATGGAGCTTGTGCTGCTGGGAAATGAGGGGCAGGAGCATATTCATTATGCGATGCCCATGCGAATCATGGGGTATGATTATGGGTCATATAAAAAGCAGTATGACAGCAATGCGATAAAATATCGAAAAAAGACCGGGATGAGTGAGGATGAATATCTGTCGCGGATGAAGAAGGAGGATAAATTCATTCCCGTGATCACAATTGTCATTTATTATGGAGAAAAGCCCTGGGACGGGGCGATATCACTTCATGGAATGCTAAAAATTCCGGCTGGTCTGAACAAATATGTCAATGATTACCGCGTCCTGCTCATAGAGGCCAGAAAGCACGATCTGGTGTTTCAAAATACGGACAATATTGATCTGTTTAAGCTGCTCGGTTTTTTTCTGGATGGGAATATTTCCAAAAAAGAAGCAAGGGAAAAAGCCATAGCATACAGCAGGGAACATGAGACGGACAAATCGGTCATCATGACGGTGGCGGGCGTCGCGAACAGCGGGATTGAAGAAAGCTTTTTTACGAAAGGAGGGGGAACAGGTATGTATGCTGCATTTGAAGAGGTCTGGCAGGAAGGAGAAAAGAAAGGAATAGAAAAAGGAATAGAAAAAGGAATAGAAAAAGGCAAGGCGGAGGAGATTGTTGAATCCGGCTTTGAATTTCAGCTTTCCGAAGAGGATATTATGGAGCGGCTGCAAAGAAAGCTGAGTTTATCTGTGCAGGAGGCGACGCAATATTTTCAGCAGTTTAAGCCTTCCTGAAAATTTTCATACAAAAAAGCCTGTCCGTTATCATTTACCCAATGACAATGGACAGGCGCATTGTTGTTTCTACGGGCAATGAACCGGTCGGCTATGTTTGCATGGCAGGTGACGAATGCCGGAAGAAGTAAAAATGGCACACAAAATAAACCCGTCAGATAATCGTCTACGGGAGAATTCTGTTATGTCTGATAGCAAAGAGCATCCACTCGGATAGCAGGCAATATGTGGCTTGCTAAATGTCTTGCCGATCAAATCAATCCGGCAGCTCCGGGATTGTCAGTCCATCAAAAAATGCATTGAAGTCTACACGCAGGATCATACTCAATGCAACAAGCTCAGAAACACGGATATTCATCCGGTTGGTTTCCAGCTTGGCATAGGTGCTCTTGGAGATATTCAGTCCCATCAGCTGTAGTTTGGCGAGTACCTCATCCTGAGTCAGCTTACTTTCTTTCCGGAGACGGGCAATATTCCTGCCAATGTCCAAATCAGGGCGTAATTTCTGCATAAAGGTATCCTCTAACTATTTCGAAAATTATTCGGAATCACGAAATTAAATTTATTGTATGGGATGGTAGCACCTTTATGTTTCGTGGTGGAGAAAAAGTGACAGGATTTGCCATTTTTCTTGCGTCGCCTTCTGAGAATGAAGAAAAAACGGCACCATAAATGCCGTGAGGAGGAGGATAAAGGGAGGAATGAAGCTGACCAGGGCGATGTGGCGGATGCGGGAAGTTTGGGAACACAAAATAAATGAAGGCAGATAGGAACCGGTGAAGGTTGGCTATCTGCCTTTTATATTTGTGTTATTTTGATAAAAATTTCGCAGATTCCCTTATTCTGCGAAAACAAATCCATATCTATGGGCAAAAAATCAGCAACTTCCGTTACCTTTGTTTTATATCGACTCATTTTACCACGTTTTAAGTCAAATGACAAATCTTTTTTTATTTTATCAAAAACATTAGCAAGAGTCCGGGAGGATATTCAGAAAGATTTATACTTGCAAAAACGGTTATATACGCATATTTTATGGTCAGTTTCCGGGTCAAAAATATACGAAAGGAAAAGGTGACATTATGGCGAGACATGGAGAAAACATCAGAAAAAGAGCGGACGGACGCTGGGAAGGGAGGTATCCGGTATACAGTCAGGAAAAGGGAAAGAAAATATATCGTTCCGTTTATGCGCCGACCTATGACGGAGTGCGTAAGAAGCTGACCATATTAAAGAATCTTTCTGAAAATGCAGGCGACGGGATGGGGAAGCGGGATGACATTTGCTGTGATGTGAAGCTGACAGATATGGCACAAAAATGGCTTGTGGAGGTCCAGACAAAGAGGAAGCCGTCAACCTACGTAAAATACAGCGTGATTTATCAGAATTATATAGAAGCGATTTTTCCGGAAGCTTTGCTTGGTGAAATGACAGATACTTTTGTAAAAGAAAAAATCACGGAAGGCTTGTCAGACAGCGTGAGGAACAGTATTTATTGTGTGCTCAATCAGATTTTGAAATTCGCTTCTGAAAAGGATATGGCTTATATGCCGTCTCTGCGAAAACCGGCGCAGACCACCCGCAGAAAAACGATCCGTGTGCTTACGCAAAGGGAACAAAAGGAACTGATTTCCGCACTGTATCAGGAAATGAACCTGTATAAAATGGCAGTTTTGCTTTGTCTGCTGACAGGCTTGCGGCTGGGAGAGCTCTGTGCTTTGAAATGGTCGGATATTGATTTTGAAAATAAAATTTTTACAGTGAACAGAACCGTACAGCGGCTTTATGCGGAGGAAAAAAAGACTGTCTTGCTGGAATCGCCTCCAAAAAGCGAAAGCTCAAAACGTGAGATTCCATTATCGGAAGAAGCCTTTTTGCTGCTGATGAAGTTTCAAAATGGAAAGGAATATGTTTTTGGCGGCGATAAACCGTTGGAGCCGCGTACCCTGCAATATTATTTCAAAAAAATATGTAAAGACACCGGTATGCCGGACAAAAATTTTCACATCCTGCGGCACACCTTTTCCACGAACTGTATTGAAGGTGGAATGGACGTGAAAAGCCTGAGCGAAATGCTGGGACACTCAGATGTGCAGATTACTTTAAACCGCTATGTACATCCATCCATGGACAGCAAACGGCAGTACCTGAACGCCCTTTCCAGGTTTTATGGTCAGATTTGTGGTCAGGCAGGCTGAGAAGCTCCCTTTTTCTTTACTTTTCGCAGAATAAGGGAATCTGCGAAAAGTGACAGGAAGGTGAGCCTGATGGCTGCGGATAATTCGATAACGAAAACGATCTGGCAGCACAGCCAACCTTTGCCACAGGAGACGATGGAATTCTTAAAGGGAATTGCGTCGGATTACAGCAAGGTCAGAAATTATGTGTACAAAAGATATGCGGGAATCAAAAGCATGAACAATCTGACCCCGGTATACAGCATTTTGAATGAAATGCGTTATTGCGGACTGCGGGAGCAGCTGAATCTTCCGGCAGTATATTATGAGCTGGCCATAGCGGATGCGGTGGCGGACATCAAAAGCAACTGGGGCATTGTGAAAAATAAGCTCGGGGAAAGGATTACCGCCAATGAAGCTTTAAGCGATGCCGACAGACTGTATTTGCGCACTGTATTAAAGAACGGAAGCATTTATGCCGCCATTCTGAACCGTCAGGAATATGAGATGCCGGAAAAAACCTTCGGACTATCTATTGACACAAAGCGGCTCAACAATCTTTTGTGCAGGCTGACCCGAAAATATCTGACCATGCCCAAAACGGAGGATGCAGACTGGTTTCGAATATCGCCCAACGGCTATTCCTATAAAGAGGATGCGATGCGCATCGTATGCAGGACGCCGCGGAAACGGATTCTCATTCCGCTAAAGGATGACAGGAGATTTGACAGACAGATCCGTGTGAATATCCGTGAGGATTCTGTGGTGCTTGCGGTGCCGACAGAGGCGAAGATCAGAACACATCCGGATTATGGCAATACGGTATATATGCACATCGGCAGCCGGGATATGTTCACGCTTTCTGACGGGAAAGTATACGGGGAGCGGCTGGATGAGCGGACGAATCCGGAAACGGAAAGGCTCATGCAGAAGAACCGGGAACGCCGCCGAATGTATGATGCTTATGAAAAAAATGCCGCATCCGGTCAGAGACAGAAAGCGGAAAATATCGTAGAAAATAACCTGGGCAGACAGAAGTATACAAAGCAGAAGGAACGGGAGAGAGCCGGTCTGACAACCTGGATCAACGCCGAAATCAATCGGATGCTCCGGGAGGAAAAGCCCGACAGAATCGTGATCACCAGACCTGTCACGAAAAACAAAACGAAAATTTATGCCAAAACCGTAAACAGAAGGCTGGCGCGCAGCTTTACCGGCTATATCCGTAAGCGGCTTGCCTATAAATGCCGGGTCCATTCCATAGAGCTTGTGGAGATCAGTTCCAAAGGAACCGGAAGCCTCTGCGCTGTCTGCGGCGCAGAGGGCAAAAGACAGGGAAAAGCATTTTTATGCGAAAGCTGTGGCTATACGACCACGATCGCTTTAAATGCCGCCCAGAATGTCAAAAAGAAATATGAAGCATAACGTTACGATTTACGGTTACTTTGTACGAATCTGCGAATGAATGATCGAAAGATGATTTTACCCAAAGGGATCGCAGAGGATGTACATTAACATAGGGGGCTGTATGAAAACAGCATATGCGCCTTGCAGGTGTTGTTTTCATACAGCTTCCGAAAAGCAACCAGTCGGCATTGGCTAAGCCGTATCGGCAGGAAACTGTCCGGTGGCTTTCGGGTATGCCAGGACCGCTGCTTTGAAGCGGAGCGAAGCAGGCTTCTCTGTCAGGAAAAGCCTGCAGACGGTAAAACGTCCCGATAATCCCTATGATAATGCGAGCGCTTATGGATGCGTTTTTGGAGAAAGATTCTTATTCTCCGTCAGCAGGGAACAGCTACAAAAAAACATGCAGTTGAGGAAGAAGATGAGGAAAGCACAGAAGGAACAGGCGGAGGCGCTGGTTGGGCAGATGGAAGAAGCCCATGACCAGATCAAAAGATACATAGAAAAAAACAGCATTCCGTCCGCCCTGAAGCTTTTGGAGGATTGCCAGAATGCCGGCATCACCATCGGTACGCTGATTGAGGAAACCGAAGGGGAAGGGCACGCGGCGGTCGCCGCGCTGGAGGAATACTGCGACCTGATCGGTCAGATTTTTGAGGATCTGGCGGAGGACAGAGAAAAAGCGGCAGGCGCGGGCAAAATTTACAAGCTTTTGCGCCGCAGATTGATCAAAGCGGAAAACAGCTTAAAAAACGATGTGCCCGTCAGAACGGAAGCGGTTTTTCTTCCCTACAAGGCGAGCATGTGGGATTCGCTGGAAAGCGTCTGGCAGGCGGCGGATGCCGATCCGGACTGTGATGCTTACGTCATCCCCATTCCGTACTATGACAAAAATCCCGACGGAAGCTTTCGGGAAATGCACTATGAGGGCGACCAGTATCCGGCGTATGTGCCGATCACCAGATATGACGCGTTTGATCTGGAAGCGCACCATCCGGACATGATTTTTATCCATAACCCATACGATGCATACAACTATGTCACGAGCGTACATCCGGATTTTTACTCGGACCGGCTAAAAAAGCTTACGGATAAATTAGTTTATATACCTTATTTCATATTGGGGGAGGTTGATCCGGAGGATGACGCGGTTGTGGAGGGCGTGAAGCATTTCGTCACGACACAGGCGGTATTAAATGCGGACAAAGTCATTGTGCAGTCCGAGGCGATGAAGCAGGTGTACATCAGGGCACTTCTGGATGCTACGGACAACCACAGCGAGGAAGCCCGGGCGTATTGGGATGAAAAAATACTGGGGCTGGGCTCGCCGAAGGTGGATAAGGTGCTGCGCACGGGAAAGGAAGACGTAGAGGTGCCCGCCGGGTGGCTTTCGATCATCGAAAAGCCGGATGGAACCTGGAAGAAAATCATCTTTTATAATACGGGCATTGCGGCGCTGCTGGAGCATAATGAGAAGATGCTGGACAAGATTGAGGATGTGCTCCGGGTTTTTTATGAGAATCGGGATGAGGTGGCGCTGCTCTGGCGGCCGCATCCACTGATCGAAAGCACGCTTAAGTCCATGAGACCGCAGCTTTGGGAGAGGTATCGGGAGATTGTGAGACGGTATCGGACAGAGGGCTGGGGGATTTATGACGATACGGCGGATATGGATCGGGCGGTGGCGGTGAGTGATGGGTATTATGGGGATTTTAGTAGCGTGGCAGAGTTATATAAAGAAACTGAAAAAGTTATATTAATACAGAATCCTGATGTAAAGCAGAAAGATTTTGGGAAAGTTTGTGTATTGGATGCTGTTTATTTTCGGGAACAGGTTTGGTTTAGTGCATGTTATTTTAATGGATTATTCGCATTAAATAGAAAAACTGGAAAGGTAGAATTTTCAGGACAGTTTCCAGGTGAGGAGACTAACAGTTGGTATTTATATTCGTCAGCAATAGCTATAGATAATAGAATATATTTTATTCCCTTTCTGGCAAAGACGATTGCGATATTTAATGTTGAAAAAAAGACTTTTTCTGATATTGCATTGGATAAAAAGTATGTGAAATCGGGAAAAAATAGATGTCTTTTTATGGGAACAGAAAAATATAAACAATATATATTTATATTTCCGGTTTTTGGAAAATGTATTTTACGTTTAAATACCGAAAATGGGCAATTAGTATACATTACAGAATGGTTAAATCAGATTAAAGATATTGTTTTTGATACAGAAGATGGATTTTTTAGACAACAATGTGTAATTCGAGAGGAAAAAATCTATGTACCTTTTTGCAATGTTAATGCCGTGATGGAATTGGATTGTAATACCTTGATAACAAAAATACACGTAGTAGGTAAAAAGAAGGTTGGGTATTCAGGGATTAGCTTCGACGGAAGTAGTTTTTGGTTATCACCAAGGGCATATGATCATATTCTCAAGTGGAATCCAAATACAAATGAAAAAGAAGAAATTAGAATTTGTTCTATAAAAAGAGAAGTAAGACCGTATGCTTATGTGGGGATTTTGTGTCTGCCAGATAAAGTGGTTATATACCATTCTGAAGACCAAAAAGAATGGATAGATACATCAGAAAAAAGAGTGGAGATTGCTGAAGGAAATTATTCATTTGTCAAATCTGATGGAGAAAAGTGTATATATTACAGGAGTGATTTGGGAATGCTTGCAATGTTTGATACTACTAGAAGTTGTAAAGAGGAGATAGAAGTTATTGTAGAAAATGAGTTATGTATGAACTTATGCATGAATGAAAGAAAAATAATATATGAGTTACCTGAAAAAAATCTTGTACAGTTGATTTTGTTAATAAAAAAGGAAAAAAAAGTAAAGAAGAAAAGTATGAAAAACTGTAAATATGGGAACAAGATTTATCAGAAAATATAGGGAAAAATGGGCGGGCAGGATAAAAATGTTGGATAGGATATATTTGCAGTGTGATAGTAGATATAATAAACTCAAACTTCCCACATGAAATCAGGGTACAAAGCCTTGATAAATGCGGGCTGAGACACAAACCAGTTAATAAGTTGCATTTTTACTTCATTTGTGATAGCAATGGCGTGATTCCGGATGCCATCACACAGAATTTTGAGCAGGCTGCCCAATGCTGTACTCAGTTCAATGTCTTGTATATCATCGCAGCAGACATAAAACAGCTCGCAGATAGTTTTCTGGTCATTGTTTTTACGGCGCATCCATTCCAAGATGATATATCTGGTAAACACAAGTGCTGTGCGGCTTACTGTCAGGTCATAACTGAGCCCCTGAAATTCATCCCCGAGATCCAGCAGTGACTTTCCAGCCCGAAAAATACTTCAATCGACCACCTGCGCCCGTAGATGCGTACCACTTCCCTGTCCGAAAGGCTGCAGTCAGTCGTCAGGAGCACGATGTATTCGTTTTTCTTATTCCGGTTCCTGACAAACACAAGCTTGGCTGGGATATGGTCTTTGCCGGTTTTTACACAGACAGGGCCAAAGATATTGCCGCTGTGTGTTGAATTCCACAAACACCGTAAGCTGCTTTAGGTTATACAGCCTGCCCTTGTACCAATAGCGTTGCTTGTTGCCTTTCAGCATGCCGATGACATCAATGCCTTTTTAACGAGTTCCTTGATAAAAGGCTCGTTTGTGAACCAGGTGTCCATAAGGACGTAGTCTGCCTTGCGTTTATCTATGGAATCCGATGCGGGTATGACTCTCTTCCTCGCATCAGCAGAAGCCATCATGTTGAAGCCTACAGGCATTAAACTATACCCGTCTGTCCAGCCAAGGGTCAGCATGTTGAACCCTTTTACCGTTTTATGGATGACATGGTCATAGACACGGGATAGGAGCTCTTCTTTTTTGCTGCGTTCCCGTGGTATGACGGAGTCATCCAGCACCAGGCACGGCATCCTGTCAGGCTTTGTCAGGGAGTTGAAGTAACCCGTGGTCCTGACAGCAAGCAAGGTAAGGAAACGCTTCCAGTTATACCTAGGCTCATTCAGAAAACGGTAATAGGTATTTTTTGAAAATGTCATATCCTACTTTTTTGAATTCAGGAAATGGTATAGGTTGCAGTTCTGGAATACGAGGAGGAACAGGAACTGGAAGGTATCAAATATGCTTCCACCTTTCTTCTTCCGGATATTGGATACCTTCAGCAGCCAGCAGATGCCCAGTTCCTTGATGGAATTGCCGAATTGGCATTCCACTGCATTTTCGGTATTCACTTTTTGGCTGTTTTCTGTTATCATATGGATAGCATCTATTTCTTGGTATTTTGTTGGATTCGCTATCTATATTATACCAGATTTAGGTGCTATTTTGTTGTCAATACATCAAATAAATGACTGATTTAGCTTGATTTTTCAAGAGCTTATGCACATTTTTGATGTGGGAGGTTTGATTATATTTATTTGATACAGCAGAGGATTTTATGAAACTTTGGTCAAACAGGGATGATATGGAGTCTGTTCGGCATTATGAATTTTATGAAAAAAACTGGAAAAAAAATTTTTATAGTTTTTTACAAATGATTGGTTTGAAAATTTGTTGAAATGGGGAGGAAGTTTATATGAGGCTTTGTCTATATGGGGCGGGAAAGACGGGAAGAACTTTTATAAAAAAGAATAAAGATTTTTTTAGAAAAAAATATGTGGAGATTTTCTTTGCAGACAGCAATTCAGATTTAACCGGCTTTGAAATAGAGGGATATAAGGTAAGAGAAGTAGAATATATTGATGAGGAAACCGAAATTATAATTACAACTTCATTTTGGTTTGAAGTTTATCAGATGTGCTATCGAAAGCATTATTCAGTTATTGGAATCTATGATGTGTATTTAGACAAGATATGTTCATATGAAGAATTCTGCAGAGAGAAAAGAAGCGGATATATGAATGGCAGATATATTCAATATATTGAGCAGAAGGAAAAAAGAGTAGGAAATGCTGTAAAGAACTTTTTAGAGACAGAAAATCTTTTCAAGAATATTAGTGAGATAGCCTTTATGTTGTCGAATTTGTGTAATTATGCTTGTGAACATAAAAAATGTCCTGCGAATCATATTGGGCAAAAAGAAATTTTATCCAGCAAAGTTATATTTAGAGTTTTAGAGGAATTGAAGACAGTTGATTTTGACGGAGTTATATGTTTTCACATCTATAATGAGCCGTTGATAGATCCAAGGTTATTTTGGTTTATTGAGTATATAAAAAAGAATTTAATACATGCAAAAATTGAGATATACAGTAATGGATATTATTTAAATGGTCAGATGATAAATGAATTGGAAGAGATCGGAGTGGATATTTTGCAGGTTACTGGATATGGTGAAAAAGAATATGAACGGTTGTTAGATTTAAAAACTGATATGGCATATTGTGTATTATTTGGAAACTTAGATGAACGTCTTAATATGTATGAAGAGAGTGAAACGCCAATATCAGTCACCCCATGTAAAACATATTTTACGCAGGTATCCATATATTCAGACGGTGAAATAGGAACATGCTGTTTGGATTATAAGCATCCATATAAGCTGGCGAATATTTATAATATGTCTTTAGAAGAGGCGATGAATAGTGAAAAGATGAAAACTGTACAGAAAAAATTACTTAAAGGCGACAGAACCCTTTTCCCAATTTGCAAAAATTGTAATTGGAATAGATAAGGAGCAATTTGGTAATATGTCAAGAGGAAAATGAAAAAGATTTCCTTGGAAAAGGGT
>CAJUEL010000068.1 GCA_910585455.1 uncultured Eisenbergiella sp.
ACTTTTTTGTTTTCAGGAAAGGGGTACGTTTCCTGTCACTACATATTATCTGTTTTTTTGTCTGAACAAATTGTTTTACAGCGTGTATTTTAACTGTATCGCCAGATATGCCACTTCCTCCTGTGCCATCCGGCAGTTACAGACCGCTTCTATATAGTCTTTCATTTTCACGGCAAGTTCATACTCCCGAACGCAGTGCCTTTGGATAAAGGATAAAAAGGCGGTATCCTTTTCCACCCTGGACGGCGTTTCGCAAAGCAGTAGCCGGTTCAACAAAAATTTCAGGTTCGTCCGCAGGCGGTCCGTCTCCAGAGAATCCTCCGCCAGCGAATACCGCTCGCTCACCATGCTGATCAGATGCCTGATCAGCTCCGACCTCATCTGGATATCCCCGAATTTCAGCCCATATTCCGCATTGACCAGATGAAATGCGATGGATGACGCCTCATCCTGCGGCAGGCGCACCCCCATCCTTTTCTCAATCAGCTCCAGCGCATACCTTCCCACGTCATACTCTTCCGGATAAAAACGCCTGATCTCATTATACAGCGCATTCGCAAAATGCATGCCGTCAAGAAACCTTGTTATGGCAAAATGAATATGATCCGTCAACGTCAGATACACGCTCTGATTCAGCTGCTGTGTGAGCACGGTTTTGGCATAGCTGATGATCTCGTCGGATACCTGCACATAGATGAGCGGCATATTCGCAATCAGTTCCTCAAACTGCTCCATCATCGGACTTTCCAGCCTGAAAATCTTCTCCACTGCGGTCTCATCCAGCTCCTGTCCGGATCTTTTTTGATAGCCGATTCCTTTTCCCATCGCCACGATTTCTTTGCCCCGCTCATCCAGGGCGGAAATGACGTTATTGTTGATAATTTTCTGAATCTTCATACCCGACCCACCTCAAAACCGCCGTCACCTTTCCCTGACAGCACACTGCCTGAAATCCGAAACAAAAAAACCAAATCTTATAAATCAATTCCGGGCCATTATCCCGGCAATTCATTTATAAAATCTGGTTTTGCCTGCCTGACAGTAACAATCCAAATGTTATAATGCCGATCCTTTATAAACTATCCACAGTTTACCAAATCCTGGCACATCTGTCAAGCACTTCCTATAATTTCTGCACCAAATATTTTTTCGTCCCTCCGCCATTTTCACAAAATAGCACAAATACCGGCATTTTGCGCCACGCAAAACGCCGGTAAACCTTACAAACAACCGGCAGTCCGGCAAAAGCCGGACCGCCGGTCTTTCCTTATTCCATCAGGGCTTCCATTTCATCCAGCAGGGAATCAAACAGCGCCAGCGCCTTGTGGATGGGCTGCGCCGTGCGCATATCCACGCCCGCACCCTTCAACAGGGAAATCGGATCCCTGGAACAGCCGCCGGACAAAAATTCCAGATAGTCCTTCACCGCAGGCTCCCCTTCCTCCAGAATGCGCTCCGACAACGCCATCGCCGCGGAAAATCCGGTCGCGTACTGGAACACATAGAAATTGTAGTAAAAATGGGGAATCCTCGCCCACTCCACATCAATTTCTTCGTCGATCACCATGTCCTCTCCGTAATAGAACGCGTTTAAGTCATGGTACATCCGGTTTAGGCGCTCCGCGGTCAGGCTCTCGCCTCTCTCGCTCGCCTCATTGATGAGCATTTCAAATTCCGCGAACATGGTCTGCCGGTACAGTGTCGTCCGGAACTGTTCCATGAAATAATTGATCAGATAGGCGCGGGTGCGCTTATCCGTCGTTTTCTTCAAAAGATGCTGCATCAGCAGCGATTCATTGCAGGTGGACGCCACCTCCGCCACAAAGATCACATAGTTTCTGTCCACCGGCGCCTGATTGTTGTTGGACAGCCAGGAATGCATCGCGTGTCCCATCTCATGGGCGAGGGTGAATTCGGAATCCAGCGTATCCGCGTAATTTAACAGCACATACGGATGAACGAGCTGTCCCGCGGAATAAGCGCCGCTGCGTTTTCCCTTATTTTCATATACATCGATCCAGCGGTTTTCAAAGCCTTCCTTAAGCACCTTCGTATATTCGCTGCCCAGCACCGCCGTCGCTTCCAATACAGCCTGCTTCGCCTCTTCAAAGGGAACCCTGACATCCGCATCGGCGACCAGCGGGGTGTACAGATCATACATATGCAGCTCGTCCACACCCAGCAGCTTTTTGCGCAGCCGCATGTAACGATGGAGCACGCCGATGTCCTCATGCACCGCCTGAATCAGGTTCTTATATACGGAAACCGGGACGTTCGTCCGGTCCAGAGAGGCATCCATCGTATTCGGATATTTGCGCGCCCTCGCAAAAAATTTCAGCTGGTTGACCTGTCCGTTTAACAGGGAAGCGGAGGTGTTAATGACCTTCTGATATGTGTGATAAAGCGATTCAAAGGCCGCCTTTCTCACATTCCTGTCCGCGCTTTCCATCAGCGGAATGAAGCTGCCGTGGGTCACCTCCACCTCCTCGCCCTTCTCATTTTTGATGGAAGGGAAGGTCAGGTCCGCGTTATTTAGCATGCCGTATACGGAATCCGGCGTCCGCGCCATTTCTCCTACATCCGCCAGAAGCTTCTCCAGCTCCGGGGATAACACGTGCTCCCTGCTTCTGCGCATGTCCGCAATGCTTCTTCTGTACGCGCCAAGCTCCTTTTCCTCCTGATAAAAGGCTTCCAGCTTTTCGTCGGAAATCGAAAGGATTTCCGGTCTGGCAAAGGCGGTCAGGGCGCTGCATTCCACATACTGGCTCATCGCCTTCGCTTCCATTTCCTGTCCCTGCGCGTCCGCCGTATCCTGGTCGTTGATCCGGGACGTGTAGCCATAGGCGTTGTCCAGGATGCAGTCCAGCTTTTCATCCAGCCTGCAAAACTCCAAAAGCGCCTGCGCGCTCCCGGCAAGCTTTCCGCAAAGCCCTGCCTCCTGTCTCGCAAGCTCCCCCGCCTTTACAAGGTCCGCTTCCCAGTCCTGCCGCGTCGCATACATGTCCTCCACCGCCCAGGTGTCCTTTTTTGCCACCTCGCTGCGCATCGGCGCCTTCTTACTCTCACTCATGTTGCCTGTTCCTCCTTTTGCTCAATCAATTTTATATTATCCGGACAAATCCGTAACAGAGCCATTTCATTTCGCTCTGTCCATTCTAACACAAAAAAGGCTGTTCCGCAACGTTGTGCTGTCAGGAATCAGGGAAATCAAGAACGGGCTCCCGCTTCCGGAAGCCCGTTCTTTTTATAATATTTAGAAAGGAAGAAAAATGAAAAAGTTTTTTGGCACTTGCTTTTTACATTTTCTATCTTACACAGGGAATATGAGGAAATCATGATGAAAATGTGTACTTTCTGTTAATAAAGTATAGACTTTCTATTCCACCGCTTCCCATGTGATGAGCAGGCTTTCATACTCCTTAAGCGCCTTCCCAAGCGTCAGCCCGCCGTTCATCCAGCTTTTCCCGCTCTTTATGCTGTTGTCATAGCTGCACCGGTACTGCCGGTTTGCATCCAGCCCCTTCACTGTCGTGTGCACGGGAACCGGATTGCCCTCCGCCGAGGTCATCACCAATGTCAGCAGAGCGTGCGCCCTTTGCCTGTCCACGAATTCCCAGGCGCAGAACCGGCCTCCCGGCGGGCTGATCCGGTAATAATCGCCCTCGTGGATGAGGTCATAATATTGATGGAACTGCCCGATCTGCTCCTTTACCAGCGCCTGCTCCTCCTCCGAAACTTTGTTCAAATCCAGCTCATAGCCAAAGCTTCCGGACAATGCCACATGCCCCCGCGTCATAAAAGAGGTCACCCGTCCGGTCTGATGATTGGGCGCCGCGGACACATGGGAGCCGACCATGCTGACCGGATAAAAGAAAGAGGTGCCATACTGAATGCTCAGCCGGTTAATGGCATCGGTATTATCGCTGCACCAGATCTGCGGCGAATAATAGAGCATCGCCGCGTCGAAGCGGCCGCCTCCCCCGCTGCAGCCCTCCAGCAAAATATCGGGGAAACGGGCACAAAACCGCTCCAGCAGATCGTACACGCCAAGCATATGACGGTGATACACCTCTCCGCTGCGCCCGTGCACATGGCTGTAAATATCGCACAGGTTCCGGTTCACATCCCACTTCACATAGTCGATGGGCGCATCCGATAAAATATCGGTCAGGCGCTTTAGCAGATAGTCCCGCACGTCCTGCCTGCTCATGTCCAGCACCAGCTGGTTTCTGCTCCGGTTCGGCTCTCTGCCAGGAATGCGCAGCGCCCAGTCGGGATGTGCCCGGTATAAGTCGCTGTCCTCGGAAATCATTTCCGGCTCAAACCAAAGCCCGAACTTCATGCCCATGGCATGGATTTTTTCACCCAGCTCCTTTAAGCTGCTGCCCAGCTTCTTTTCATTGACGAACCAGTCGCCCAGACCGCTGTTATCATCCTCCCGTTTTCCAAACCAGCCATCGTCCAGCACAAGCATTTCGATGCCCAGCTTCGCCGCCTTTTCTGCGATTTTTGCAAGCTTGTCCCCGTCAAAATTGAAATAGGTCGCCTCCCAGTTGTTGATCAGCACGGGACGCTTTTCCTTCCGGTATTTGCCCCTGCACATATGCTCCTGCAAAATCCGGTGATACTGCCGGGACAGCTTCGTCAGCCCGCTGTCGGAATAGCTTAAAATAACCTGCGGCGCGTCAAAGGCCTCTCCCTCCTCTAAGCGGAAGGAAAACTGAAACGGGTTGATGCCCATCACCACCCGGGTCTGCTCCCGCTGATCCTTCTGGGCGGAGGCTACGAAATTTCCACTGTATACCAGACACAGCCCGTAGCAGTCCCCGAAGTCCTCCGTCGCCTCCGGCGCGCACAAAATCACCGCCGGATTGCACTGATGACTGGAAGCCCCGCGTATGCTGGACGCCTCCAGCCTCGCATGCCCCACCCGTGCTCTTTCCACATTCCGCTCCATGGCATGCCTGCCCGGAAAGGTGATCAGGTCATAGTCCCCGAACTGGAAATCCAGACAGCAGGAAAGACATTCCTCCAAAAGCACCTCGCTTTTTCCATGATTTTCCACCCGGACCGTGCGGGTGATCACATTCTCCTTTTCAAATACGCCGTAAAAGAGGCGCACGGTCACGGCGGAGGCTGTCTCCCGCATGGAAATCACCAGCGTTTCTCCCTGCTCCTCTTCCCCGTCATAGAGGGCGGGCATTCCGGGCACCCGGTAGGAGCCCGGCAGAATTTCATAGCCCTCATACCGAAAATCCGCCGCCGCAGAGCCGTCCTGGTGGCGCAGGCGGATGCAGTCGCTCCTGAAATCCCCCACGCCGCTGGAGGGAAGCTCCTGAGGCAGGCAGTCCAGAGAATAACGCCTGTCTCCCCCCGCCTCCGGCGGATTGCCGGAAAAGCCCACATCCGCCCGGTAAATCAGATCAGAAAGGTTTTCTTCCTCAATCCGCTTTCCGTAATACGTGTGCAAAAGCACATCCTTTTCGTCCGCGTACATCTGATACGTGCTGTCTGCAGTATGCAAATGAAACAGCCGCCCGTTTTGTGTTACATGAATCGCCATAAAAATCTCCCATCATTCCTGCTGCTCACCGGCCTTGACCACCACAGCCTGCCACGCCTTCAGCGCAAGCCTGCCGTCTGCCTCTGCCAGCTCTCCATAATTGTCCAATAAAACTGTACCATGCACTTCGCTTTTGGTCAATGCCTCCCGGCCGGTCAGATTGACAAAAATCTGCAGCCGCTGCCCCGCAAGGCTGCGTTCAAAGCTCCAAAGCTGCGCCGAATCCTCCTCCAGCGCCGTAAAGCTGCCATAAATCCATGTTTCCTGATAGTCCGAATTCCGCCGCAGAGCGATCACCTTTTTGAAAAAACACAGAAGCGAATTTTCATCTGCCTGCTGCCGTTCCACATTGCAGGACGGATAGCCCGGATTGCAGGCAAACCAGGGCTCACTTTGGGAAAATCCCGCGTATTTTTCGCCACTCCACTGCATCGGCGTGCGGGAGTGCTCCCGGATGGAGGCGTTGATCTTATGAAGCGCAGCTTCCTCCGTCATGCCCTGCATCAGATAGTCCCGGTAGATGCCGAAGGTCGCCGGATCCGCGTACTCCTCCATGCTGTTCCGGTCAAATCCGGTCATGCCGATCTCCTGTCCCTGATATACCATGGGAATGCCCGCCAGATAAAAATACAGCACCGGCAGCATGGACATGCTGTAGAAATTCTGATCTTCTTTTTTCAAAAAGCGGTCGGGAATACGGGTCATGTCATGATTTTCCTGATAATTACAGAAAAATCCTCTGCCGCACATCGCCTTCTGCCGCGCAAAAACCCGGTCGCGGATATCCAGAAGCATCTCTTCTCCTCTGCCTTCCCATTCTCCGTCCCGCAGGTTATGATGGCAGTGACAGAAGTCAAATACCGTACAATAATATCCGTCCTCTCCGATATAGGCGTCCAAACGGGAATCGGGAATGTCGTCCACCTCCGCCAGCGTGAAGCAGTCGTACCTTTGGAAGGTATTTTCCTTAAGCTCCTGCAAATATGCCTCGATTCCTTCCATATTCCTGAAAAAGCGCATGCCGTTTCCCAGACCGTCCGGCCCGTCCGCCGGGACATTGCCGCCGGAAAGATCCTTTTTGATATGGGCGATGGCATCGATGCGGAAACCGCCGATCCCCATTTCCAGCCATCCGTTGATCATCTGATAAAGCTCCCTGCGCAGCGCTTCGTTATCCCAGTTTAAGTCCGGCTGCCCCTTCGTGAACAGGTGCAGATAAAAATATCCGCTCTCTCCGATCGGCTCCCAGGCGCTGCCTCCAAACAGGGAGCGCCAGTTGTTGGGCGGCTGCCCTTCCTTCCCCTTGCGGATGATATAGTATTGGCCATACTTTCCCTCCGGATCCCTGCACGCCTCCAAAAACCAGGGATGCTCGCTGGAGGTATGATTGATGACCAGGTCCATGATCACGGTGATGCCCCGCTCCTTCGCCTTACGGATGAGCTCCTCCAGATCCCGGTTCGTGCCGAACATCGGGTCCACCTGCGTATAGTCGGAAATATCATACCCGTGATCCATCATCGGGGAACGGTACACCGGACAAACCCAGAGCATATTAATCCCCAGCTCCTGCAAATAGTCCAGCCGCCGGATGATGCCGGGGATGTCTCCGATCCCGTCTTCGTTGCTATCCTGAAAGCTCTTGGGATAAATCTGATAGCCTACCAGATCATGCCACCATTTTTTACGCATATCGCAAATATCCTCCCTTTTCCAAAAACGTTCCTGCCGTGCTGTGTCGCAGCCTTTCTTTCTGCCCAAAAACACAAGCCTTTCTTTCTGCAAAAAAACGCAAACCTTTCTTTTCTTCTGTCTAATACAGGCTCCCACCATAAAGCGGAAGCCTGTATCACATGACTCTTCTTGATAAGCCATTATTCTTTTACCGCGCCGATTACCATGCCCGATACGAAATATTTCTGCAAAAACGGGTAGATGACCAGCAGCGGGATCGTGGAAACCACAATCTTTGTCGCGTTAAAGGTACGGTTATTCATGGATGCGATCTGCTTTAACTGCTCCGCATCCGTCACCTGCGTGATATCGACCGTCAGCTGCTGGATGTAGGTCTGCAGCGGATACATCGCCGATTTGCTCATGTAAATCAAACCGGAGAAGTAGTCGTTCCAGTGATTGACGATGGAGAACAGCGCCACCGTCGCCAGAGACGGCAGGGATACCGGCAGATAAATCTTGATGAGGATCTCGATCGGGCTCGCGCCGTCGATTCTCGCTGCCTCATCCAGAGATTCCGGCACACCCTTGAAGAAGTTGATCATCAGGATGACGTTGAATACCGGCACCGCACCTGGAAGCACCAGGGACCAGATCGTGTTGGTCAGATGGAGATTGCTCACCACCATGAACAGCGGGATCACGCCGCCGGAGAACAGCATTGCGAAAATGACGAACTTGATGTACACATCCCTCGCCGGGAAACGCAGCTTGCTCTTGGAAAGCGGATATGCCATGCTGACCGTGAAGAACATGTTGATCAAAAGTCCCAGCACCACGCGCTCTACGGAAATCAGGAAGGATCTCCAGAACTGTGCGTCCTGTAACAGCTTTTTATAGGTGGATACGTTAAAATCCTTCGGCAACAGTCCCACCTCATTCGCCGCAACCGCATCGCTTCCGCTAAAGGAGATCGCGATCATGTTCAAAAGGGGTAACAGACAGCTTAAGGTGAAGATCACCACAACCGCCCATATGATCACTTTGGAAATGATTTTCCCAAAACTCATTTTCTTTTTCATGAACCCATCCCTCCTTAAAAGATACCGCTTCCGGTCAGCTTTTTCGCGGTTTTATTGGCGCCCATAATCAAAATGAAGCTGATGACGGATTTCAACAATCCTACCGCAGTACCGATGCTGTACTGCCGTTCCACCATACCGATACGATACACATAGGTGTCAATGATGTCTGCGGTTTCGTATACGATCGGGTTGTAAAGGTTGAACACCTGGTCAAAGCCCGCGTTTAAAATATTGCCCAGATTCAGCGCTGTCATCAGGATCACTGTGGGCATCAGGCTCGGCAGCGTGATATGTAATGTCTGTTCAAAACGGTTCGCGCCGTCAATGGATGCCGCTTCATAAAGCCCCAGATCGATGCTGGTCAGCGCCGCCAGATACACGACGGAGTTATAACCGAATTCCTTCCACACATCGGTGGCTACAATGACCTTCCGAAACCAGTTGTTGTCCGCCAGAAACTGGATGGGGCTTCCCCCCACCGCCGATATCACGGCGTTGAAGGGACCCGTCAGGGAAAACATATTGGTGACTACGGTTGCCAGCACAACCCAGGAGAGGAAGTGAGGCAGATATACGATCGTCTGGAAGGTTCTCTTGAAAATCTTGCTGGTGATTTCGTTCAACAGGATTGCGAAAAACACCGGAACGATGATATTGAGCACCAGCTTTGCGAAGGCGATCACCAGCGTGTTGACAAATACCTGGCGGCTGTCGGGAAGGCTGAAAATGAATTTGAAGTTTTCCAGTCCCACCCACTTGGAGCCGAAGATTCCCTTCGCCGGAACATAGTTCTGGAACGCCATCAGAGAACCAAAAAGCGGTACGAATGTAAACAGAAACAACATGATCATTCCGGGCAGCATCATCAGATGGAACATTCTCTTTTCTTTTCCGGCATGCCCTGCCTGACTCGTCCTGCGGATCGCAGGCGCATTATTTCCCTGTTTCATACGGTCCCTCCATTCCTTTTTCTATTCATGCATGCTTTTTATTTTGCAGAAATTTCTTCGTTGATCTCATCCGTGATGGTCTGTCCGCCTGCCGCTGTCCAGCTTTCCACGAACTCATCGAAGGAGGACATATCCGCTTCCCCAACGATGATTTTCAAAATGGTCTGCAGCTCCAGCTTTTCCAGAGAAGCCCATTTGGTCTTCATGGTCTCGGAGGTCTCCAGATAGGAAGGGGTCAGGAAGTTGGCAGGCTCGCTCTGGAACTTATGAATGGCAACCTGTCTGGACATATACTGGGAGTAGTCCGCGGAATCCGCCTTCTGTCCCGCTTCTTCCGCCTCCAGGAAGCGTACTGCCGATTCATAGAAGCCCTGCTCCTGTGTGTTCAATGTGGATACGTCCGCGCTGCCGTCCAAAACCGCTTCCACATGGGCGGTCATGTTTTCCGCCTCGTTGCCAGGCTGGATCTCACAGTAGAGAGGCCAGTTGAAATATGCGATGGCCTGATTTTCCACGATCTCATTTACCGCATCGGTCTTATCCTGCTTGGAATACTCGGAGTTCACGTTCACGATCTTCATCGCGATTTCCGGATGCTCATAGCCCTTTCTCACAACCACGAAGCCCGCGTAGGGTTTGGTGTTGATCGCGTTAATCTTGCCGTCAGAGCCTACCGGCGCGCTCACGTTGATCCATTCCGCGTCCTTGCTCGCGTAGGAAGCCGTCTGCGCGGGGCTGAAGGGAGACCACCAGGGTCCGATATAGGCGCCGCACTGTCCGCTGGAGATCAGCGCCACAATGTCATCGTTGGTGCGCGTGGTGAATTCCTTGTCGATCAGCCCTTCCGCATACCAGTCGGCGATCAGCTGTAAGGCATCCTTCATTTCCGGCTGAATGGAACCGTATACGGCCTTGCCCGCATCGTCCGTGATCCAGATGTTGGGATACGCGTCAAAGGCTGTGAAAATATTGTCGATCGCAAAGGTGTTGTTGGGATAATCCCCGTAAACGGTGGAAAGCGCCGCCAGACCGATCGTGTCGTCCTGTCCGTTGCCGTCGGGATCCTGCTCGATGAACGCCCGCAGCACATCCGCCATTTCATCCAGCGTGGAGGGCTCCTCCAGATTCAGATTTTCCAGCCAGTCCTTGCGCAGCCAAAGGAAATCCTGTCCGTCGCTCAGCTGCGTCTTGGGGATAGCCATGATCTTTCCGTCGAAGGTGACATAATTGAGCGGGCTGTTTTCGCCATAGCTCTCATAGGATGCCTTTACGGTCTCGCATGCCAGATTGTTGTATACATCCGTCAGATCCTCGATCATGTCGTTTTCCACCAGCTCCACCATCGTGGAATAATCGTTGACGAACATGATGTCCGGAATATCCTGCGCCGCGATCGCCATGGAAACCTTCTGGTTATAGTCGTCGCCGGTCTGTGCCTCAAACATATTCTCGTTCTGGATGTTGAGCAGCTCCTTTAAATAACGGGTATACGCGTTATCGCTCGGCGTATCGTTCTCATAGGGCGTTCCCGCTAGCGTATCCGCGCCCTGTGCGGTCAGGTTGTAGCCGCAGGTATATGTAACAAGCTCAGGATATTTTCCATAGGGGTCATTTGCTGCCGCTTCCCATGCTGCCTTCTCCTCGTCGCTCATATTCGCCATGCTGCCATTGCTGTCGCCGCATCCCGCCATCGCTGTCATTGCCATCGCTGCCGCTAAACATAAGCTGAGTGTTCTCTTTTTCATCTCTTAACCTCCGTCAGATTTCCTTCATTTTCTCCCAACAAACAGTGCGCACTGCTCTTGTCAGTTATCAGGATAACAAAAAATGAGCCGCTCCGAAATATAAAAAATCCGGAAATCATATCAGAATTCCGGATTTCTTATATTTCCGATTCAGTTGTCTAAAGATACGCCAAAAGCCTGCCCTGCGCCCCTTTTGTTTATCCCTTGATCTGTGCGTTTAAATCCTCCAGGAATGGCTCCCAGATGCTCCCGTTCGCCTCCTTGTAATCCGTAAGGCCGCTCTCTACATCCTCCCCATTACAAATGATCTGTATCGCCATATTTTTCAGGTTGACCGCTCCATAATATGCCGTCTTCAACTCTCCGCTGTAGATCATATATTCCTGCGGAATAGGAAATACCGTTCCGCTTGCGCGCACCGCATACAGATCCCTGCAATGCTCTACCATCGGTTTCTTATCCGGAGGCGTCATCATGCCGCTGGCAGTCAGATCATCCACACACCAGCCCAGCATAAAATATGCAAGAAATTCCGGATAAAACTCCTCCCCTGTGAGGTTCTCTACCGTTCCATCCTCCGCGTACTGCCATTCGCTGCCCTCAATACCGACATGGGTAATCACAGAGCCCTCCTCCGTGCAGGCCCAATCCACAATATCTAAAAGCCGCTCCATCGTCGCCTCATCGGTGCCCGGCGAAAATACTGTGCACAGCCAGTAATTGCCGATCTCGCTTGCGAAAACATTTCCGTCATCATCCGTCACGCATACGACCGCCACATTACCAAAACCGGAACCCTCTTCATACCCCTCCAGCTGCGTCACTGCCTGAATGCTGCCCGGATCCGCAGGGCTATACATGCAGGGCGTCTGTCCGCTGTAAAAGGTTTCTCTCTCATAGTCAGTCGTTGTATCATTATAAAAATCCGGATCCAGCAGTCCTTCCTGATACCACTCCTGCACTGCAGAAATCATTTTCGCATAATTTTCATGGTTCGGCAGCCACTCATAGCTTCCTCCATCGACATAGAAATCTTCCTCCGGCATTCCAAAGGCCCGCTTGAACATGAGCAGTATGTCTCCGTTGGTCCCACCGAGCACCGGACGGTCCACCAGCCCTGCCTCCTTCACCTTCTGCAGGTACTCCTTTAGCTCGCTGATTGTAATGGTATCGTCCGCGCAGAGGTCATTCATCCCCACCTGCTCCGCCAGATCCCGGCGCAGATAGAGCGAGGTGTGCGATGTCGCCACCTCCACATCCGTCATCATCCCGTATATGGAATGCAAATAACCATAGGTCTGTCCATCCACCTCCAGGGATTCCAGATATCCGCTTTTTTCCACCATTTTGTAAAGATTCGGCCACCGTTCCTCCCAGCCCTCCGGCAGCGGCGCGAACAGTCCCTGATCCACATATTCGTAATAAGACGGCCAGTCAAAGCCTCCCCACATGTTCAGGTCTGCCAGCTCTCCGCTGGTCGCTTCGATCGCAAAGCGCTCCGCCGCCCCATCGGCGCCGTTGGGGAGCACTTCAAATTCGACGTTGAATTTGTCCCGGATATACTGGCCAACCGCCGCCGCTTCATAGTCCACCCCCGCTTCCGTATTGACGCCGGTCATGGTAAAGGAAATCTTGTCCGCGTACCCGCCTGCCTCCTGTCCTTCTGCTTCCGGCGCATTTTCTTTTTGTGTCTCTTCCTTTTCCTGTGCAGGGCTGCTCTCCCCTGCGCCTGTTCCCCCTGCCGCCGGCGCGCTGCCACATCCTGCCAGCATGGAAACCGTCATCACACTGCCCAGCAGCAACGCAATCCATCTCTTTCTCATACCTGTTCCTCCTTTTTGTTTTGTATCACAACCCTGCATGCAGGGATTGGATCCTTACGGCTATCATTTGCAGCTTTCCGTCATGCCTTTACCGCTCCCAGTAAAATTCCCCTGGTAAAATATTTCTGCAGGAAGGGATAAACCAGCATGATCGGCAGCATGACCATGAATACTGACGCCATCTTGACTCCCTGTGGAAACCATTGCTGCTCCGCCGCCATGCTCGCCCCGGATGTATTCCCCAGAATCGTTCCGTTCACAACTCCCCGCAAAAACAGCTGCAGCACATTTTTATTTCCCTTGGTCAGCATCAGCATCGGCCAATACCAGTTGTTCCAATATCCCACCATGCTGAACAGGGTAAAGGTGGCGATGAGCGGCTTTTGCAGCGGAAGCATCACCCTTCCAAAAATGACCAGATCGTTCGCCCCGTCAATCATCGCCGCTTCCTGCAGCTCCATGGGCGTGCCCTCAAATCCGTTTTTCATGATGATAATATTATAAACCGACACCAGACTGACGATGATCACGCCGGCATATGTATTTAAAAGCCCCAGATTCCGGTAAAGCAAATAGGTGGGCACCAGACCGCCTCCAAAAAACATCGTAAACAGCATCACGCGGAAAAAAAGCTTTTTCCCGGGAAATTGCCGTGAAAAGGCGTATGCCCCCAGAACGGAAACCGTCATCCCTGCCGCGGTTCCAAAAAACGTGGTGATCAGAGTGCCCTGATAGGCCAGCAGAAGCCCGCCCCCCTTCTCGAACATTTCCTTATAATTGTCCAGGGTAAACTCTGCCGGAAGAAAGGAAAAAGGATGCAGGCTGTATGCCCTTGCGCTCTCCAGCGAAATCACCACCGCATTCCAGAACGGAATCAGGATAAGCCCTGAAAAAATAAGCAGCAGCACCGTTGCCACAATCTGAACGCCGTCCCATCTTTTGTGGCGCATTTTGATTTTTTTCATTTTATACCCCCTTGCGCGCTTTGGCGCACACACCAATCAAATAGTCTGGAAATTTATTTCCGGACTTTATACCCCCGCTAGCGGAACATCTTTTCTCCGGTGAGCCGATATACCACCTGGTTTGCCCCCAGTAGCATGACGAGATTGATCACCGCTGTAAACATGCCGACCGCTGTGGTAAATCCATAATCGGGAACTGACTTGAATGTCAGGTCATATACATAAATATCCAGAATCCGTGCAGTGTCCGCCACCATGGCGTTGTTCATATTGAAAATCTGGTCAAAGCCCGCGCTCATGATGCCGCCTACCGCCAGAATGAACATGATCGCGATGGTCGTCCGGATGCCCGGAAGCGTAATGTGCCAGATCCGTTTCAGCCGGGAGGCCCCGTCGCACTCTGCCGCCTCGTAAAGCGTCGGGTCTATCCCCGCAATTGCCGCCATATAGATGATGGCGGACCACCCCATTTCCTTCCAGTTGGCTGTCGCATACAAAAGCGGGCGAAAAAGCCTTTCACTTCCCAGAAAATTCACCGTATCAAGCCCCAGCTGTTCAAACAGCACATTCACAGCCCCATCGCTTCCCAGAAAATTCCGCAGAATACAGGCGACCACCACCCAGGAAAGGAAATGAGGGAAGGTCAGCACCGTCTGTATGACCTTCTTGCCCCTTTTTCCCGGCATTTCCGTCAGCAGAATCGCCACAAGGATGCCCATGGGAAATTCCCAGACCAGGCGGCTTATGCTGATTTGCAACGTGTTGACAATCGCCTTTGTCGCAATCGGCGTCATAAAAATCCTTTTGAAATTAGAAAGGCCCACCCATTGGCTCCCCCAGATTCCAAGCTTTGCGCTGTACTTCTTAAACGCAAGGATGACCCCATACATCGGTCCATACTGGAAAATCACCAGCCAGACAAACAGCGGTATCAGACACAGATACAAATAGCGCGCCTTCCAGATTTCCTGCATCAGATTCTTTTTTTTCATGCTTTTTTCTTTCCCCCTGTCCGAATTGCTATTGCGCAGATTCTGTCCTCATTATAGCTGTGGACCATTGCCGGCATAACCTGATAAAATTATTATTTTCAGCACTATTTTGTCTTTTTCCTTTTATTTCGTTTCTTTTTGGGCATTTTTCCTATATAATACAGATAATCACAGGCGGTATTGCCGTCCATCAGGAAAAAGCGCACCGGTATCAGAAACAGACAGCAGACCGGCTGCCCGCCATTTTCAGGAGGAAGTGTTATGGTGAAACTATTGATTGCTGACGATGAATCCAGGACAAGGGCAGGGCTTACCTCCCTCATTTCAAAAAGCCGTCTTCCCATTCAAATCACCGGCGCCGCCGCAAACGGCATACAGGCGCTTTCCCTGGCCAAATCCCTGCCCCCTGACATCCTTCTCACGGATGTCCGCATGCCAAGGCTGGACGGCATCGGGCTGTCTACGCAGGTCAGGAAATTTGCGCCCGGCTGTCAGATCATCTTCATCAGCGGATATGCGGACAAGGAATATTTAAAATCCGCCATTTTTCTGAAAGCGGTTGGCTATGTGGAAAAACCCATTGAAGAACAGGAAATCCTGAGCGCCCTGACAAACGCCATTCATAACATAGAGGAAAGCAGACAACAGGCGGACATCCTGCGGCAGAACCTGCTTCTGCAACAGCAGCATCAGGACATTCTGCGCGCAAAGGCCGCCCTGGAGCTCACCCTGCCCTCCTCCGACACATCACAGAGCTCCCGGCTTGCCGCACTCTATCCCGCTTTTTGGGGACGCCCCCACTATTGTACCCTGCTCTGTCACTTAAACAGCGATCCGGAATCGCAAAAGGGCGGCGCAGATTCCATCCTGCCGGCATTGGATCACATGCTGACAGCCTATGACACGCCATACCTGCTCGCCCTGAAAAAACCGGGCATTTTTATCATACATCTGTGCGACATCGAGCCGGACCGTCCTGACGCTTTCCATGCCCGGATCGACCGGCTCTATGAAAAAATGCGGACCGCCCTTCCGGATTTCTTTCTGGCGGCCGGCAGCCCTGTGCCCACTCCCGCTCAGCTTTACGAATCCTATATCAATGCTGTCATTTGCTCCAAAAGGCTGTTCTTTACCGGCTATAACCATGTCCATTATTTTAACGGCGCAGAAAATGCCATCGGCAAAGCGTTTTCTCCCAAAGACACGCTATATCCGGAATTTGCCCGCACCCTGCAGGATGGAAACCGCCCGGCCACCGTCTCTATTGTCACAATGCTGTTTCAGGAAATGCGCCAGCCCGCCGGCTGCTTTGAAATCAACAGCATCAAAAATGTGTATTATCAGCTGCTGCTGACGCTGGATTCCATCTGTCAGAAACGGGGGTTATCCGACATATTCCCCCATGACCGGGATTTTATCTGGGAAAGCGTATCCCAAAGCAATACCATTTTTTCCTTACAATCTTACCTGACGGACAGGCTCTCCCTGTACTTTGACACGCTTGCGGACAGAGAAGGCTCCTCCCTGCTGGTCTATCACATCCGGCAATATATCGAGGCACACTTTGGAGAACCGGCGCTTTCTGTCAACCAGCTGGCGGCTGCGCTGCATTTTACATCCGCCTACCTGTGCCGGACCTTTAAAACCGAAACCGGCATCACCATCCATACGTATCTCAACGAATTTCGGATCGAAAAGGCCAAAGATTTGCTGCTGACGACGGATACACCCCTGTATGAGGTTTCTTCCCTCGTTGGCTACAGTGACCCGAACTATTTTACCAGACAGTTCAAAAAGCAAACCGGCATCACGCCGTCAGAATACCGGGAAAGGCATGCTTTATGAAAAAATTGATGCAAAGAGTTTATACGTTATTGGCATATCGGACACATCTGACAACAAAGCTTCTGTTTTCCTACGCGTTTTTAATCATTATCCCCCTGCTCTCCCTCACCTTTTTGTCCTATGCCCATGTATCCAGAATATTGATCCGGCAGTTTCAGGATTCTTCCGAGCTATCCCTGCAGCAGACCGGCATGTATCTTGACCGAATCCTGCAGGAAATCATCGGCGCAACCCGGCAGGCCGCTTACCATAAAACGCTGTCGGAAATTTATCAGAAAAACGCGCCCACCGGACAGCTCCTCATGTTATATCAGGATTACCAGACGGCATCCGGCATTCTGGACAGCATCTTTTCTTCCGGGGATCTGTATTCTGCGGAAATTTTTGTCAACGGGAAATTCACCTTTTCAAACAGCCGGGGAATGGAAGGACTTTCTTTTATCAGCCTGGACAGCGGCCAGGCGCAAATGCTGGACGGACATTTAAAGGACTTTCGCGGAGAAATTCTGTGGCTTGCGCCCCACGTCATAGAAGAAACGGTTTTTCAGAAAGAAACTGTCGTAATCACAGGTGTGCGCTATATGAAGGTAATGCCCTCCTATCGAAACATTGGCATCATCACCGTAAACATCCCACAGCAGCTGCTCAATGCCATTATCGACCGCACCTCCACCCTGCCCGGAAGCATTTCCCTGCTTTTTGACGATAGCGGAAATGTCATGTCAGTTTCCGACGAGACGCTGCTTGAAAATTACGGTCTGTCAACCGGCCTGATCATGGAAAGCATCGCCTCCGGCCTCTTAAGCGTCACAGCAAAAAACGATACCATGCTGCTGACCCATACCCCGGTCAGCAGCGCAGGCTGGACACTGGTCTCCGTCACGCCCTACGATAAGGTCCTGGAAACCGGCATCGAGGCCAGAAACCGCATGCTGCTGACCATGCTGCTTGTCAGTATCCTGTTTTTAGCCGCTGCCGGGTTCACCTCCCGCCTGGTTACCAAAAATATCCGCTTCCTCGCCACCCGCATGAAGGAAGTGCAGTTTCACAATTATTCTCCCATTCCTGTCCCCGCCGGAACCGATGAAATCAGCGACCTGGTCAGCAGCTATAACCATATGCTCAACAAAATCAACACCTATGCCTCTTCCCAGTACCAGCTGGGCATTGCCTTAAAAAACTCCGAGCTAAAGGCCCTGCAGGCGCAAATCAATCCACATTTTTTATACAATACGCTTGATCTGCTGCACTGGCTTGCCCTTGACTATGGCGCGGATGAGGTATCCGAAATCGTATCCCTGCTATCCAGATTCTATAAGCTGAGCCTGAACCGGGGACAGGATGTGATTTCCTTACAGGATGCCCTTTCGCACATTGAGGTATATATCCGTCTGCAAAATTTCCGCTTTGACCACCCCGTTTCTCTCGATATCCGGGTTCCGGACGACATCCGAAAATACGGCATTCTGAATCTGGTGCTTCAGCCCATCGTGGAAAACGCCGTCCTTCACGGAATCCAGGAAAAGGAAAGCCAGACCGGAACCATCACCATCAGCGCCTCCGTGCAGGAAAACATCCTGTCCCTTGCGGTTACCGACGACGGTATTGGCATGACCCCTGCACAGCTGGAGGCGCTTGGCAATCCTTCCGCCATAGGCGCCTCTGCGGGATATGGGATCCGGAATATCATGGAACGCATCCAACTCTACTATGGGACAGAATATGGGCTGACCTATCAAAGCAAGCCACAGGAAGGAACCACCGCCTTTCTGAAAATCCCCTGCCTGGAAATGTCAGAGGAACCCATTCTTTGAAATTGCGGCACGAAAGTTACTTTTCACGGGGTGGGGAGAAAGGCCGGCCGGACAGACGGAACAGGGGGACGCGGGACGATGGGCGGGCAGAGGACACAGGCTG
>CAJUEL010000069.1 GCA_910585455.1 uncultured Eisenbergiella sp.
GTTTGCTTTTTGCACAATTCAGGTATTGACAAAAGTCACTACATAACAGTTCAGAAAGGTCTGCGCGTTTACCGCGCAGCATCCATGACATCATAAGGAGGGACTAAAATGGGACTTTTTGACAAACTCAAAAAAAAGGAGACGGCGCAGGTGCTGGGCGCGTACATGAAAGGAAAATGTGTCGGCATCAAAGAAGTGCCGGATCCCACCTTCGGGGAGGAAATCCTCGGCAAGGGCATGGCGATCATTCCGGTTGACGGGCATGTGTATGCGCCGGCTGACGGTGTGATCAGCACGGTATTCCCTACCGGACACGCGGTGGGCATCACCACGCCGGATGGGGCGGAGCTTTTGATCCACATCGGTCTGGATACGGTGGAGCTCAAGGGCGGACCGTTTGCGATTCAGGTGGAGGCTGAGCAGAGCGTGAAAAAGGGCGATCTGCTGATCGTGGCGGATCTGGAGAAGATCAAAGAAGCGGGCAAGGATATCATCACGCCGATGGTCGTCTGCAATACCGATGCCTATGCGCAGGTGGAGCAGCTTGTATCGGGCGATGTGGAAGCGGGAGACGATGTGCTCAAGCTTGTCAAATAGAAGGACAGAGGAAAGAGCGGGTTTCCAACGGCAATATAAGAAAGGTCTGTTCTGTCTGAAACGGACGAAAAAGAAAAGGAGGTGTCCTGTGCGATGGTAATATGTTCCGGTAAAAGCGTGCTGGAGGGCGTGGCGATCGGCAAGATTTACCTTTTTAAAAAGCAGGAATATCAGCTTGTAAAAACACAGGTAGCGGATACGGAATGTGAGATTGCGCGCTTTACAGAGGCGAAGGAAAAAGCTATAGAGCAGCTGGATGCGCTGTATCAGAAGGCGCTTGTGGAAGCGGGCGAAGAGCAGGCGATGATTTTTGACGTGCATAAAATGATGCTGGACGACGGAGACTATCTGGACGGCATCTGCAATATGATCCGGGATGAAAAGGTGAATGCGGAGTATGCGGTCACCATGACGGGAGAAAGCTTTTCGGCGGTGTTTGCCTCCATGGACGACGAATACATGAAGGCGCGCAGCGTGGATGTGCTGGATATTTCCAGACGGGTCGTCAACAATCTGGCGGGCATTGTGGAGGGCGGCATCGCTTCCGATGTGCCGGTCATTCTGCTGGCGGATGATCTGTCCCCCAGCGAGACAGTGCAGCTGGATAAGAGCAAGATCCTCGCCTTTGTGACAAAGAACGGTTCTGCCAATTCCCACACGGCGATTCTGGCCCGTTCCATGAACATTCCGGCGCTGGTGAAAACGGATGTGGCGCTTTTGGAGGACTACAACGGCTGTCAGGCGGTGGTGGACGGCATGGAGGGCCAGCTCATCATCAATCCGGACGAGGCGACGACACAGCGGATGATCCGGAAGAAGATGGATTTTGAAAAGGAGCGGACACAGCTGCTTTCCCTGATCGGCAAGGATAACGTGACCAGGGACGGGCGCAGGATCAACGTATATGCCAACATCGGCAACACCCAGGACGTGGAGAAGGTGCTGGAGAGCGATGCCGGAGGCATCGGGCTGTTCCGCAGCGAATTCATTTATCTGGGCAGGGAGACCTATCCCACAGAGGAGGAGCAGTTCCAGATATATAAGGAAGTGCTTTCCGGCATGAAGGGCAAAAAGGTCATCATCCGGACGCTGGACATCGGCGCGGATAAGCAGGTCGATTATTTTGAACTGCCCAGGGAGGAAAATCCTGCCATGGGCTACCGGGCGATCCGGATCTGCCTGGACCGGGTGCAGGTCTTTAAGACGCAGCTTCGCGCCATTTACCGGGCGTCCGCCTTCGGCACGGCGGCGATCATGTTCCCCATGATCATTTCGGTTTCCGAGATTGTAAGGATCAAGGAAATTGTGGAAGAGGTGAAGGCAGAGCTGACCGCGGAGGGCGTCAGCTTTAACCGGGTGGAGCTGGGCATCATGATAGAAACCCCGGCGGCGGTCATGATCAGCGAAGAGCTGGCGCGGGAAGTGGAGTTTTTCAGCATCGGCACCAACGATTTAACCCAGTATACGCTGGCGATCGACCGGCAGAATCAGAGCCTGGATTCCATTTATGATCCGCATCATCCGGCGGTGCTTCGCATGATCCGGATGACGGTGGAAAACGGACACAAGGGCGGCGCCTGGGTCGGCATCTGCGGAGAGCTGGCGGCGGATAAGTCGCTTACGAAAACATTTCTGGATATGGGCCTGGATGAGCTGAGCGTTTCTCCCACCTATGTGCTGGGACTGCGCAAAACGATCCGGGAAATATAAAAAAGGAGGCGGATTACGATGAAACAGTTTACTTACACGATCAAGGATGAGTTGGGCATCCATGCAAGACCTGCGGGGCTTCTGGTGAAGAAGGCGGCCGAATTTACGAGCACCGTTTCCGTGGATAACGGCGTAAAGAAGGGCGATGCGAAGAAGATCATGTCCCTGATGATGATGGGCGTAAAGCAGGGGCAGGATGTGACCTTCACCATCGAAGGCGAGGATGAGGACGCGGCAGCGGCGGCGCTGGAAGCTTTCATGCAGGAGAATCTGTAAAAAGGTAACATTTCAGAGGAGTCCATTGAGGCGAAGCAGCCTTGAAGGGATAGACGCTCCCGCGGCCAGGGCGGGAGGAAAATAAGGGGGTAAAATTTATGAAGTATTTACAGAAGTTAGGGAAAGCCTTGATGCTTCCCGTAGCCTGTCTGCCGATTTGCGGTATATTGATGGGCATTGGTTATCTGTTGGCGCCTGCGGCTATGGCAGGTGAGGTCAATGGCTTTGTGGCGGCAGGCTTCAGCTATAATCTGGGTCTGTTTCTGATCAAGGCGGGTGGCGCTCTGATCGACAACATGGCGCTTTTGTTCGTGGTCGGCGTCGGCGTCGGCATGTCCGACGGCAATGACGGAACCGGCGGCCTTGCGGCGCTGGCTTCCTGGCTGATGATGACAACGCTGCTTTCCACCGGCTTTGTGACGACCATCATGCCTTCCATCGCGGACAGCGCGAATAAGACGCTGGCCTTTGACAAAATTGCGAATCCCTTTATCGGCATTCTGGCAGGTGTGGTTGGTTCTTCCTGCTATAATAAATTTAAAGGTACGAAGCTGCCGGATTGGCTTTCCTTCTTTTCCGGAAAACGCTGCGTGGCGATCGTGTCCGGCGTTGTTTCGATCGTTGTTTCCGTCGTGCTGCTGTTCGTATGGCCGCTGATTTTCGGCGTACTGATCGCAATTGGCGAAGCGATCGTGGGACTGGATGTGGTAGGCGCAGGTATTTACGCTTTCTTAAACCGCCTGCTGATTCCGACCGGCCTGCATCATGCTCTGAACAACGTGTTCTGGTTTGACACCATCGGTCTTGGCGATTTGAGCCACTTCTGGGCAGGCGAGACGAGCGCGGATGTGTCCTGGAGCCTCGGTATGTACATGTCCGGCTTCTTCCCTTGTATGATGTTCGGTATCCCCGGTGCGGCGCTCGCGATGATTCAGTGTGCGAAGGATTCCAGGAAAAAGGTTGCGATCGGTCTGGTCGGTTCCGCCGCGCTGTGTGCGTTTATCTGCGGCGTGACTGAGCCCTTCGAATTCGGCTTCATGTTCCTGGCTCCCGGACTGTATGTGATCTATGCGTTGCTGTACGGTATTTTTTCCGCGATTACGGTGGCCCTCGGCTTCCGTGCAGGTTTCTCCTTCTCCGCAGGTGCGACGGATCTTCTTTTCTCCGCATCCCTTCCTGCGGCGGCAAAGACCTGGCTGATTCTTCCTATGGGTATCGCAGCGTTTATCGTATTCTATCTGGTATTCCGCTTCGCGATCACCAAATGGGATTTAAAGACCCCTGGCCGTGAGGATGACGATCAGGAGGCGGAGAAATCCGCAGTGCTTGCCAACAATGACTTTACACAGGTGGCAAAAGTCGTTCTGGAGGGTCTTGGCGGCAAAGGAAACGTTACCGCTTTGGATAACTGCATCACAAGGCTTCGCCTGGAGGTCAAGGACTATACGCTTGTGGATGAGAAGAAAATCAAGTCCGCCGGCATTGCAGGCATCATCCGGCCCGGTAAAAATTCCGTGCAGGTCATCGTCGGCACGAAGGTGCAGTTCGTTGCGGATGAAATGAAGAAAATGCTCTGATGAGCTGATTACACATGTTTCCTGGCATTCCGGAAGCCCTCGCAAGAGGGCTTTCGGGGTTTTGGGATATTGATGCGTGGAATAGCGCATGTTACTGTTCATACGTTAGTCAGCCGCGTGGCGCGTTACTGGTCACGGAGTGAACAGTAACCAGCGCATTTGAGAATTGACCCAAATATGATAAAAGCATTGAGGAAATGGGGAAAATATATTACAATAGGACACATGAGGAATTGCGGCCGTCTGATCGGTCAGGCTGCCGCAACGGATATGAAAAAGGAGAGTATGAGAAATGAGAGTGATCAGAACAAAGGATTATGAGGACATGAGCAGGAAAGCGGCGAACGTCATCGGCGCGCTGGTGGTGACAAAGCCCGACTGCGTGCTGGGGCTTGCCACGGGCTCTTCCCCGGTCGGCACCTACAAAAGGCTTGTGGAGGGATATCAGGCCGGTGACCTGGATTTTTCCCGGGTAAAAAGCGTAAACCTGGACGAATACAAGGGACTGCCGAAGGAAAATGAGCAGAGCTACTATTATTTCATGCAGGATAACCTTTTTAAGCATGTGAACATCGATCCTGCCAACACCCATCTGCCGGACGGCACGGAGCCTGACAGCGAAAAGGCGTGCGGGGATTATGACCGGGTGATCGCCTCCATGGGCGGTGTGGATTTGCAGCTGCTGGGACTGGGCCATGACGGGCATATCGGCTTTAATGAGCCCAATGACGAATTCGACAAAGAGACCCACTGCGTCAACCTGACCCAGATGACGATTGAAGCGAACAAGCGGTTTTTTGCCTCCGCGGACGAGGTGCCCAAACAGGCGTATACGATGGGAATTGCCACGATCATGCGGGCGAAATGTGTGCTGATGGTGGTCAGCGGCGCAGACAAGGCGCAGATTTTGAAGGATGCTTTCTTCGGACCAATTACGCCGAAGGTGCCCGCATCCATTTTACAGCTCCATCCCAACTTCATTCTCGTTGCGGATGAGGCGGCATTATCATTGATATAAAAGGCGGACGGCTGCGCTCTGGAACCTTCCGGAGGGCAGCGCCAGACAGGAGGCGGCAATGGTTATACAGAGTAAAAGAGTGTGGATCGGCGGTCAGTTTATTGCCGCTGCGTTGAAGCTGCAGGACGGGAAGATCGCGGGCATTTATCCCTGGGGCAGCCAAAAGGCGGATATGGATTACGGAGACAAGCGGCTGGTACCGGGGTTTCTGGATGTGCATACCCATGGTGCGTATGGATTTGATACCAACGATGCAAAGCCGGAGGGGCTGCGGGACTGGATGCGCCGGATTCCCGAGGAAGGGGTAACGGGCATTTTGCCCACCACCGTGACCCAGATGCCCGATGTGCTTACGGCCGCCGTCGCCAATGTGGCGAAGGTCGTAAAGGAAGGCTACGAGGGCGCGGAGATTCTTGGCATTCATTTCGAGGGGCCCTATCTGGATATGGAATATAAGGGCGCGCAGCCGCCGGAGGCAATTGCGAAGGCGACGGTGGAGCAGTTTTGTGAGTATCAGGAGGCGGCGCAGGGGCTGATTAAGTATATCACGCTGGCGACTGAGCACGATGTGGATTTCGCTTTGACAAGGTACTGCAGCAGCCACGGCGTGGTGGTGAGCATGGGACACTCCTCGGCGACCTATGAGCAGGCGCTGATGGGCATTGCCAATGGCGCCATGAGCATGACCCACGTTTATAACGGCATGACTGCGTACCATCACAGAAAGCCGGGACTGGTGGGAACGGCCTTTCGGGTGCGCGATATTTACGGGGAAATCATCTGTGACGGCTGCCATTCCCATCTGGCAGCGCTGAACAATTATTTTATGGCAAAGGGCAGGGATTATGCAATTATGGTCAGCGATTCCCTGCGCGCCAAGCATTGTCCTCCCGGCGGCGACTATGAGCTGGGCGGGCATCCCATCGAGATCGGCAATGACGGGCTGGCGCGGCTTAAGGGGACGGACACCATCGCCGGAAGCACGCTGAATATGAACAAGGGACTGCGGATTCTGGTGGAGGACGCCATGGTACCCTTCGATGCCGCCCTCAATTCCTGCACGATCAATCCGGCACGGGCGCTGCGGGTGGATGACCGCAAGGGCAGGCTCGCTGCGGGGTATGACGCGGACATCGTCGTGCTGAAGGATAATTATGATGTGGCGCAGACTTATTGCAAAGGAATTGAAATGTTGTAAAAAATGTGGCATACTGTATCATGAGGGTTCCGGGCGGATGCCCGGAGCCTTTTTTGCACGACAGGAGTAATAGTTCAGACAGGAAACTTCGATTTTGGAGAAAGGTGCGGCCAGAGGATATGACGGAACTGAATTGTAAGCAGACGGAAAAGCTGATTCCTTCTTTTATCAAGGATGATCTGGACAGACATACCGAAAAGCGTTTTCTGTTCCATGTGGAGAAATGCCCGTCCTGTCATGAGGAGCTGAGCATTCAGTTTCTGGTGACGGAAGGGATGCAGCGTCTGGAGAACGGGGATACCTTTGACTTGAACAAGGAGCTGCGGACGAAAATGACGACGCAGAAGAGGCACCTGCAGCTTTTGGATTCCCTGCAGAGGGGATTGTATGTGACGGAGGCGGTGGTGCTTTTGACGGCGCTTTTGATTTTGACGCTGGTCGTTTTATAAGGAATCCCGAAAGGAGAGGAGATATGAGCGAAAAACTGGTTTTAATCGACGGGCACAGCATTTTAAACAGGGCGTTTTACGGTGTGCCTGACCTGTCCAACGCGCAGGGGCTGCATACCAACGCGGTATATGGGTTTTTGAATATTCTGTTTAAAATTCTGGAGGAGGAAAAGCCGGACTATCTGACGGTGGCGTTTGATGTGAAAGCGCCCACCTTCCGCCACGAATTGTTCAAGGAGTATAAGGGAACGAGAAAGCCGATGCCGCAGGAGCTGCATGAGCAGGTGCCGGTCATGAAGGAAGTGCTCGCGGCGATGGGCATCAAGACGATGGAACAGGCGGGGCTGGAGGCGGACGATATTCTGGGGACGCTGGCGAAGCGCGCCGAAAAGGCGGGAATGGCGGTCAGCCTGGTTTCCGGAGACAGGGATCTGCTGCAGATCGCCACGGATAAAATCAAAATCCGGATTCCCAAAACAAAGGGCGGAAAAACCGAGGTGGAGGACTATTACGCGGCGGATGTGCAGGAAAAATACGGCACGGACCCGATCGCCTTTATCGACTTAAAAGCGCTGATGGGGGATACGGCGGACAACATCCCCGGCGTGCCAAGGGTTGGGGAGAAGACCGCGGCAGAGCTTTTGGGGCAGTTTGGCACGCTGGACAATCTGTATGAGCATGTGGAGGAAGTGACGAAAAAGGCGGTGCGGGAATCGCTGATCAACAACCGGGATCTCGCCTATTTGAGCCGGACGCTGGCGACCATCAACATCGACAGTCCCATTGCAATGGACTGGGAGGAGGCGCGGCTGGGAGAGCTGTTTACGCCGAAGGCCTATGAGGTGTTTACGCGCCTGGAATTTAAAAACATGCTGAGCCGGTTTGAGGGAGCGGGGAAAAAAGAGGACGCGCTGGGTAAAAGCTTCCGGGAAACCGCAGATTTACAGGAAGCGGAGGAGATTTTTTCCCGGGCGCTGCAGGCAGACCGGTGTGCCTTTTATCCGCTTACAGATCAGGATGCCGGCAACGCGGCAGCGCTGTCTTTGTGCTTTGGGGAGGCGGATACCTGGGTGATCAGGGTAGGGGGCTTCATCACCGCCGGATATCTGCAGGATAAGCTGGCGCTGCTTTACCGCAATCAAAAGCCTCTCGCCACCTTTGGCGTCAAAAAGGCTTATGGCGCGCTTTTATCGGGCGGAGAGATCGGGGAGGGCTGTCAGACCGGCGCTCTCTTTGACGTGCTGATCGCGGCATATCTTTTGAATCCTTTGAAAAATGATTATGAGCCGGAGGACGTGGCGGCAGAGCATCTGGGGATCACCATGCCCTCCCGGAAGCAGCTGTTTGAAAAGCTTTCCTTTTCGGATGCCATGGAGCAAAAGCCGGAGGACTTTGTGAAGTATGCCGGATATGTCGCCCAGGTATGCTTTTTGGCGCAGGCGGCTCTGGAAAAGAAGCTGCGGGAAGCGGACATGTGGGCGCTGTTTGTGGATATGGAAATGCCCCTGTCCCGGGTGCTGTATGAGATGGAGCGGGAGGGCGTGACGGTGCGCCGGGAGGAATTGAAGGCCTACGGGGATGCGCTGGTGGGCAGAATCTCCGAGCTGGAGCACGCCATCCATGCCGCCGCGGGCTGCGAATTCAACATCAATTCTCCCAAGCAGCTGGGAGAGGTCCTTTTTGAGAAAATGGGCTTAAAGGGCGGCAAGAAGACGAAGACGGGCTATTCCACGGCGGCGGACGTTCTGGAGCGGCTTGCGCCGGACAATCCGGTCATTGCGTATATCCTGGAATACCGGGGACTGACGAAGCTAAAATCCACCTATGCGGACGGGCTGGCGGATTACATCGGACCCGATGGGCGGATTCATACCTCCTTTAACCAGACGATCACCGCCACGGGCAGGATTTCCTCCACCGAGCCGAACCTGCAGAATATTCCCATGCGGACGGAGCTGGGCAGGCGGATCCGCAAGGTGTTCGTGCCACGGGAGGGCTGGCTGTTTGCCGACGCGGATTATTCCCAGATCGAGCTGCGGGTGCTCGCCCATATTTCCGGCGACGCCCAGCTGATCGAGGCATATAAAAGCGATGCGGATATTCACCGCATCACGGCGGCGAAGGTATTTCATACCCCCTTTGAGGAGGTGACAGACCTGCAGCGCCGCAATGCCAAGGCGGTCAACTTTGGCATCGTTTACGGCATCAGCTCCTTTGGCTTAAGCCAGGATTTGAGCATCGGGCGAAAGGAAGCAGAGGGCTATATTGACCAGTATTTTGCCACCTATCCGGATGTGAAGCGTTTTCTGGACAGACAGGTGGAGGAGGCGAGAAAAAAGGGCTATGTGACCACCATGTTCGGGCGGCGCAGACCGATTCCGGAGCTGAAATCCTCCAATTTCATGCAGCGCTCCTTTGGGGAGCGGGTCGCCATGAACTCTCCCATCCAGGGCACTGCCGCCGACATCATCAAGCTCGCCATGATCCATGTCTGGGAGGAGCTAAAGCGGCGGAAGCTAAAGTCCAGGCTCATTTTGCAGATTCACGATGAGCTGCTCATCGAAACAGAGCGGTCCGAAGAGGAAGAGGTGAAGACGCTTTTGGAGGAGCAGATGAAGGGCGCGGCGCAGCTGGCGGTCAGCCTGGAGGTGGATCTGCATACCGGGGAAAGCTGGTATGACGCGAAGTGACGGATAAACCGGGCATGCAGAAAGGAAACGGATTTTCAGTGAAAACGATCGGCATCACGGGCGGGGTCGGGGCAGGCAAGTCCCAGATCCTGTCCTACATAGAAAAAAACTGCAATTGCCGCATTCTGCTGGCGGATGATGCGGCCCACAGGGTGGAAGAGCCGGGACAGCCCTGCTACCGGGAGCTGGTTTCTCTCCTGGGGACGGACGTTCTGGGAGCGGACGGATTTTTTGACAGGCAGAAAATGGCGGCGGCGATTTTTTCCCGAAAGGAGCTGCTTGAAAAGGTGAACGGTATTGTTCATCCGGCGGTGAAGACCTATATTTTGTCGGAGATTGAAAAAGAGCGCGCGGCGGGGAGAATCGACGCCTTTTTTGTGGAGGCGGCGCTTTTGATCGAAGAGGGCTATGGGGCGATTCTGGATGCGCTGTGGTACATTTACGCGGATGAGGATGTGCGCAGGAGGCGGCTTACAGAGTCCAGGGGATACTCTGATCAGAAGGCGGAGCAGATTTTTGCAAGTCAGCTTTCAGAGGCAGAATTTCGAAAGCATTGTAAAGTGGTCATTGACAATAGCGGCAGTTTGTCGGATACTTACTTGCAGATAGACGAAAGATTAAAGGAAGCAGGATTAAAAAAATGAGATTATGCAGCATTGCGAGTGGGAGCAGCGGCAACTGTATTTATGTGGGGACGGAAGCGACACACCTTCTGGTGGACGCGGGCATCAGCGGGAAACGGGTGGAAATGGGGCTTGGCGCGCTGAACCTGTGCGGACGGGATATTGACGGCATTCTGGTTACCCACGAGCATAGCGACCATATTCAGGGGCTGGGGGTGCTGTGCCGCCGATACCGGATTCCGGTGTATGCGACGGAAAGGACGATCGTGGAAATCAAAGCCTGCAGGAGCCTGGGAGAAATTCCGGAGGAGCTGTTTTGTCCGGTCATGGCGGATGAGGCCTTTACGGTGAAGGATCTAACCGTCAATCCGATGCACATCTCCCATGATGCGGCGGACCCGGTGGCATACCGGTTTTCCTATGGGAAAAAGCGGGCGGCGGTGTGCACGGACTTAGGCGTTTACAACGAGTACACGGTGGAATGCTTAAAGGGCATGGATGTGCTACTTTTAGAGGCGAACCACGATGTGAACATGCTGCAGGTGGGGAGCTATCCCTACTATTTGAAGCAGCGGATTCTGGGCAAGCGGGGGCATCTGTCCAACGAAAGCTCCGGGCAGCTTTTATCCCGGGTTTTGCATGATGGGCTAAAAAAAGTGGTGCTCGGGCATTTGAGTCAGGAGAACAATCTGCCGGAGCTGGCTTATGAGACGGTCCGGCTGGAAATTGAAATGGCGGATAACGCTTATCGGGCGAACGATTTTCCGATTCAGATCGCGAAGCGCAGCGAGGTCTCAGAGCTGATCGCTTTCTAGGAAAGTGACAGCGCCGGCTGTACACAGCTTGAAGGGGACGGAAGCAACATGGAGGAAAGGTATTTCCAACGGCAATATCCGGAACAGAAAATTCCACAAAATGACGGGAGGAATTCTTACAATGAAGAAGACGATCATTACAGTAGTAGGACATGATACGGTGGGCATCATCGCGAAGGTGTGCACGTATCTGGCGGACAACAATATCAATATTCTGGATATTTCCCAGACGATCGTGCAGGAATATTTCAACATGATGATGATTGTGGACCGCAGCAGCTCGGAAAAGCATTTTGCGACGGTGGCAGAGGAGCTGGAGGAGCTGGGTGAAAAGATCGGTGTTGTGATCAAATGCCAGCGGGAGGAAATTTTTGCCCAGATGCACAGAATCTGAGAGGGGAAGCCATGATCAATATTTATGAAGTGAATGAAACCAATAAGATGGTGGAGCAGGAAAATCTGGATGTGCGCACCATCACCATGGGCATCAGCCTGCTGGACTGTATCGACGCCGACCTGTCGGCCTGCCTGGAAAAGATTTACCATAAAATTACAACCAGCGCAAAGGAGCTGGTAAAGACCGGCGAGGATATCGCACGGGAATACGGCGTACCGATTGTCAATAAGCGGATATCCGTCACGCCGATCGCTTTGGTCGGCGGCGCAGCGTGTAAGACAACGGAAGATTTTGCGCAGATCGCGCAGGTGATGGACCGGGCGGCCCATGAGGTGGGCGTGAATTTCATCGGCGGCTATTCCGCCACGGTCAGCAAGGGAATGACCCCTGCGGATGAGCTGCTGATCCGCTCCATTCCGCTGGCGCTTTCCCGGACGGAAAATGTGTGCAGCAGCGTCAATGTGGGCTCCACCCGCTGCGGCATCAACATGGACGCGGTGCGGCTGATGGGAGAAATCATCAAAGAAACCGCCGAATATACGAAGGAACAGGACTCCCTGGGCTGCGCGAAGCTGGTGGTATTTTGCAACGCGCCGGACGACAATCCCTTCATGGCGGGCGCGTTCCACGGCGTGACGGAGGCGGACCGCATCATCAATGTGGGCGTCAGCGGACCCGGCGTAGTGAAGACCGCGCTGGAAAAGGTGCGGGGAGAAAGCTTCGAGGTGCTGTGCGAAACGATCAAGAAAACCGCCTTCAAGGTGACCCGGGTGGGGCAGCTTGTGGCGAAGGAAGCCTCAAAGCGGCTGGGCGTGCCCTTCGGTATCGTGGATCTGTCCCTTGCTCCCACGCCGGCGATCGGGGATTCGGTGGCGGATATTTTGTGTGAGATCGGGCTGGAGCATGCGGGCGCGCCCGGCACGACGGCGGCCCTTGCGCTGCTCAACGACCAGGTGAAAAAGGGCGGCGTCATGGCCTCCTCCTATGTGGGCGGCTTAAGCGGCGCGTTCATCCCGGTCAGCGAGGATCAGGGCATGATCGACGCGGTGATGGCGGGGGCGCTGACGCTGGAAAAGCTGGAAGCGATGACCTGTGTCTGTTCCGTCGGCCTTGACATGATCGCCATTCCCGGCGATACGAAAGCGGCCACCATTTCCGGCATCATCGCCGACGAAATGGCGATCGGCATGGTGAACCAGAAGACCACGGCGGTGCGCCTGATCCCGGTGATCGGCAAGGGCGTGGGCGAGACCGTGGAGTTCGGCGGGCTTTTGGGCTACGCGCCCATCATGCCGGTCAACCCATTTGGCTGCGAAGCCTTTGTGAACCGGGGCGGACGGATTCCGGCACCGATTCACAGCTTTAAAAACTGATTATGTGACGGAAGCTGACAGGAAAATGAAGATGAAAACCGCAGGCATCATCGCAGAGTACAATCCGTTCCATAACGGGCATAAGCTTCATATAGAGCGCACCAGGCGGGAAGCGGGAGCAGACTATGTTGTCGTGGTGATGAGCGGCAGCTTTGTACAGCGGGGCGAGCCCGCCCTGACGGACAAATATGTGCGGGCGCGCATGGCGTTATTATCCGGCGCGGACCTGGTGCTGGAGCTGCCCGTCCTCTTTTCTGCGGGCAGCGCCGGTGATTTTGCCATGGGAGCCGTTTCGTTGCTGGATAAGCTGGGGACGGTGGATGTGCTGAGCTTTGGCAGTGAGTGCGGCGATGTCGATTCCCTCTGTCAGGCGGCGAAGCTGCTGGCGGAGGAACCGGCTGCATTTTCGGAGGCGCTGCAAAACGGTCTGCGGCAGGGTAAGTCCTTCCCCGCCGCCCGCATGGCGGCTCTGTGCGCCTGCATGCCTGTTCCGGATGCGGACGGGCTTTTTGGCATGCCCAACAACATTCTGGGGCTGGAATATTGCCGGGCGCTGCATGTGCGAAAAAGCGCGATCCGTCCGTTTACCATAAAGCGGGAGGGCGCGGGCTATCATGATGCAGCGCTGCATGCCGGGGAGCAGGTCTCCTCCGCCACCGCCCTGCGCCATGCCCTGCAGGCCGATGATGCTGTGCGGGATAAAGCGGCTGATGCTGCGTTGCTGCAAAAAATTGCGCCTTTTATTCCGCAGGACCTTTATTCGGTCTGGCAGGACCTTCTTTGTGAAAACCGTCTTCTTTTTCCGAAGGACTTCACAAAGGAGCTGCGATACCGCCTTCTTCTGGAACGGGAGGAAGGCTTTTTGCGGTATGCGGACGTTACGCGGGAGCTGTCCGATAAGCTTCGGAAAAGCTGTCTGGATTTTCAGGACTGGGACATGCTTTGCGGCCTGCTGAAATCCCGGGAAATCACCTATAGCCGCATCAGCCGCGCCCTGTGCCGCATTTTGCTGGGCATCACGCAGGAGGAGCTGGAGCGCGCAAGAAAAGGGGATTATGTGCCCTATGCCCGGATGCTGGGATTTCGCCAAAGCGCAGCGCCCCTTTTATCCGCCATCAAAAAAAACAGCGCCATTCCGCTTTTGCCCAAGCTGGCGGATGCCCAAAGGCTGCTGCCGGGGGATGCCCTTTCGATGCTGCAAAAGGATATTCTGGCGGCACATCTGTACGGGAGCGCTCTGTCAGCCAAAAACGGGAAGCCGCCCGAAAATGAATATACGCGGAGGCTTGTTCTGGTTTGAGAGGCGGTATTTTTGCGGTAACCGGCACGCGCCATTGCCGGCGCGCTGTCACAGGGGAAAGCTGGTTAGTCAGTGTGGAGAATTTGGGGCTGGGAGGAGTGTAGATGCGATTCGTTTTGTGCGACGATGAGCCATATTATAGACAGCTTTTGCATGAAATGATCGTGCGGGACAGCTTTGCCTGCGATCATGAGGTGGAAGTGACGGAATACGACAACGCAAAAGGCCTGCTGGCAGCAGTGGAGGACGGACTTTGCGCCGATGCTTTCTTTCTGGATATTCAGATGGAAAAGGACGGCGCAGACGGCATCGCGCTGGGGCGCAGGCTGCGGGAGCGGGGAGAAAGGGGATTGATCGTCTATATCACGGCATTCTGGGATTATGTACAGACGGGCTATGAGGTGAGGGCGTTTCGGTATCTGCTAAAGAGCCAGCTTTCGGAAAAGCTGCCGGAGGTATTGCGGGATATCCGGCAGGAGCTTGCAGGTTGGGAATACGCGTTTCAAAAGGGAAAGGAACGCGTGCGTCTGGACCGGAGGGATATCTGGTATCTGGAAAGCAGGGGAAGGCTGGTACATCTGTTTACAGCAGAAGGGGAATACAGCTTTTACGGTAACCTCGACCGGGAGGAAGGGGCGCTGGGAGAGCAGTTTTTGCGCTGTCACAGAAGCTATCTGGTCAACTGCCGGAAAATTCAAAGCTACAGCACAACGGAGCTGGTGCTGCAAAACGGAAGCCGGATTCCGGTCAGCCGTTCTTATGCGAAACGCGTGAGACAACGGCTGATGCTGGAGATGGTATAGGGAATGCAGGGGAGCAGGAACATGATGGTTGTCAATCTGTGTGTGACAGGCTTACTAAGCGCATATGAAGGGCTGCGCTACAGACGGCAGGGCAGCGCCCGTGCGGTGGTTATCGGCACGGGTTTTTTTGTTGTGGCATGCTATCTGGACGGCATTTTTTTCCTGATCATGCAGCATGCTTTTGCAGGAAATGACATGTTGGCAAACGGGCTTGGATTTTTGATGTCGAAAAGCATCCCGGCGGCGGTGCTGATCGCGTCGGCGGGAGGGCAGCTTTGCAAAGAAAGCGGTTCCGTTTTAGAAAAACGGATTGCTGGCGGGGATGGCGGATCAAACCTGGAAAAGATGACGGACCGGGAGGGCAGAGCAGGCTGGCATTATCTGGATGGTCTGACGGTTGCGATCACGCTGTTTTTCGGATTGCTGGCGCCGGGGTGCCTTTGGGCAGCGGAGAGCATACATACGGCGACCGGGCGCTTTGCCATCGCCCTGCTTTTGCTGTGCCTGCTGTTGCTTCTGCTGGGGTATTACGGTTCCCTGCTTTGGCATCAGGGCAGAGAGCGGGAAAGAAGGCTGTATCTGGAAGCGGAGGCAGGAAAGAAAGAGACGGACAGGTATCTGGAGCGGGCAGAGGACAACTACCGGCGCACGCGGGAGCTGTGGCATGACTTAAAAAATCACATCAGCCTGCTGAACCTGCTTTTGCGGGAGGAAAAGTACGGAGAAATGGCGGATTATCTGCAGGTGTTCGGAGCGGATGTGGACAGCCTTTCCCTGCCCCAGAGAAGCGGCAATCCCGTTGTGGACGCGTTGCTTTCCGATAAAATAGCGAAAGCGCGGCGGGAACAGGTCGTTGTGGAGCTATCCCTGTGCGATATGGCTAAGCTGCCCCTCGCGCCCCATGAAATCTGCGCTATTCTTGGGAATCTGTTGGATAACGCGCTGGAAGCGAACCGGAAAGTGGCAGAAGGACGCTTTTTATCAGTAGAGTGCAGGAAACGGGAGGCGTGTTACTACATCCGCGTTCAAAATGCCGCCGGCGGACAGGCACAGCGGCAGGGGAGTCTCTTTCGAACCGGCAAAGCCGATTGGGACAACCGGGTGGGACACGGTCTGGGACTGCGCAGCGTTGAGCGCACCGTTCATGCCTGCGGCGGGGAGCTGGTTTTAAACAGCCAGCCTCATCGCTTTACTGCGGTTGTACGCCTGCCGCGGTGAAGGCTGTGTTTTGAATCAGGGCAACAGTTCAGATTTGCCTGCGCTGTTACAAAACAGGTCATAGAGAAATTGAGAAAGGCCGGGAAACGATTGACAAAAAGATTGTCGTTTCCTGTATTTTTGAAAAGAGGTAAATCATGCCGATAACAATTGATCACCAGCTGCGAGAGCAAATAACTCACGACGCATCCGTTTTTCCTGTCACATATTTTTATGATGAACTTGCCACATTGCCGAACTGGGCGGGGCCTTTACATTGGCATCCCGAATATGAGATTGCCACAGCAAAGAGCGGTATCCTGGACTTTCAGGTAGGACAAAAACATCTCACACTGGAAGCCGGAGACAGCATATTTATTAACGGGAATGTACTGCATGGAATCCGACAGGTATCCGGAGATATACCCGACCCGATGCCCAATATCGTCTTTTCCGATGTTATATTCGCACCGGGAACCAGTGTAATCTACCAGAAATATGTTCGCCCCATCGCTGGCTCTGACGCGTTGCCTTTTATCATGTTCAGGCACGGAAACGGATGGCACAATGAGGTAAACCGTCTGGTGGAGGATATTTACTGTCAATTGCGGGAACGTAACGCTTGCTATGAAATGGTGGTCCAACGCGACCTCAACAGTATTTTTGAATATTTGTTCCGACATTTTGATGACTTGCCCAGGTCCGAAGCCACACGCATACAAATCAACACCCAGATACGTATCCAACAGATGCTGACCTATATCTACACGCACTATGCGGAATCTGTCACCCTTGCTGATATTGCCCGTGCCGCTGACATCAGCCGCAGTGAAGCAGGACGTTGTTTCAATACATATCTGGGCTGTTCACCAGTAGACGCTTTAATCCAGTACCGGCTTCAAACTGCCTATAGGCTGCTTGGCGATACAATGCTGACCATTCAGGAAATCAGCCATGCCTGCGGCTTCAACTCTGTAAACTATTTCAGCCGCCAATTCCGGCGGACCTATGGATATGCACCCGGTCAAAATCGCACTTTGGGAAAATAGTGCTGCTTTTAGCCGTTATTGTATCTTTTTATGCTCCGTTCCAGGTGATATAATGCATACAACCAATGAAGAAAACTTGATTTTTTGTATTGACAGGAGGTTTTGAGATGGAATTTAAATGGCTGAATGAAGGAGAAATCGTAAAAAAGGGCAATAGAATTGAAATGAAAGCGCCTGCGCAGACAGATTTTTTCTGCGGAAGCATTGACGAATGTGAAGAAGGGATTCTTCCGGAATCGCTTTGCAATGCGCCCTATTATTATACGGAAATAGAAGGAGATTTTATTCTTAAGGTCAAGGTATCACATGACTTTATAGATACCTATGATTCTGCATCCGTCATGGTCATGAAAGATATGAACTGTTGGGCG
>CAJUEL010000070.1 GCA_910585455.1 uncultured Eisenbergiella sp.
CCGGGCGGATTCGGGACTTTCACCCGTTGGAAACGTGCGCCGCCAGGCACACCACTCAAAAAGGGAATCCCGCTTTGCGGGATTCCCTTTCTCTCTACGCTACTCCGGCTATCAGTCCTTCTTTGCCAGCAGCATCATGATATCGTTGGAACGCGCGATGAATTTCGTCATCGCTTCGGAAGAAAGCGGCGCGTTCTGCAGCTTCGCCAGATCATAAAGCTGCTCGCAGATCATTTCTACGTTCTTATCGTCCTCATGCTCTGTGATATAGCTCACCAGCGGATGGCCGGCATTTAACACCAGTGTTTCTCCCTCCGCGCCGAACATATCCATACCGCCGCCATACATCTTCATCATATCCTGCATCCTTCTGGATTCCTCGGAAACCGTCAGGACGGAGGAAATCTTTTTATTTTTCAGCTTATCCATGCTGACCTTGATCTTATCGTTTTTCAGCGCCTTGCGCACCAGCTTCTCAATCTTCTCCGCCTGGGCCTTATATTCCTCCTGAGACTTCTTGCTGGTCTTTGCCTTGAAGGCATCGGTCAGGTCCGCATCGATTCTCGCGAAATGAATGCCCTCATTTTTGGACTCCAGCTGGGAAATGAAGGGCTGATCAATCCGCTCGGGCAGGATGACCGCATCCATCTTCGCCGCCTTGAACATATTGATATACTGGCTCTGCTGCTGTTCATCGGTCACATAGTAGATGGTCTTTTCTTTCTTTTCCTCTTCTGCCGCTTCGCCATCCTCTGCTTCGCCCTCTTCCACAACCTCAGCCTCGACCTTTTCGCCGTTTTCATCCACAGCGCTTTCGCCGCTTACTTCCTGATTCTCTTCGGAAACCTCGTCGGGATCGGACTTGCTCACCTCCAGGCACTCGGGCAGGGTCAGATATTTGCCGTCCAGATTCTTAAAGAGGATATAGTCGGTCATCTTCTGGCAGAACTTGTCGTCCTTTAAGCAGCCGAATTTGATGAAGGGCGCAATGTCGTCCCAGTATTTCTCATATTCGTCCTTCTGGGTCTTGCACATGCCGGACAGCTTATCCGCAACCTTTTTGCTGATATAGTCGGAAATCTTTTTCACAAAGCCGTCGTTTTGCAGCGCGCTTCTGGAAACGTTCAGCGGCAGGTCGGGACAGTCGATCACGCCCTTTAACAAAAGCAGAAACTCCGGAATGACCTCCTTGATGTTATCCGCGATGAACACCTGATTGTTGTAAAGCTTGATCGTGCCCTCGATGGACTCGTACTCCATGTTGATCTTGGGGAAGTACAGGATGCCCTTTAAGTTGAAGGGATAGTCCATGTTCAGATGAATCCAGAACAGAGGCTCCTTATAATCCATGAACACCTTACGGTAGAACTCCACATACTCTTCCTTCGTGCATTCGCTGGGATTCTTCGTCCACAGCGGATGGGGATCGTTGATCAGCTCGGGGCGCTTGACGATCTTTACCTTGTCCGGATCCTCGTCCTTTTCTTTCTTGATCTCCTCCACCACGGTGTCCGTATCCAGCTTCTCTTCTGCCAGAATCGTCTCGGTCTCCGGCGTGTTCTCACGGGAAAGATAGATTTCCGTGGGCATGAAGGAGCAATATTTGCCCAGCACTTCCTTCGCCTTATATTCATTGCAGAACTGCAGGCAGTCCTCATTCAAAAACAGGGTGATGCAGGTTCCCACCCGATCCCATGTGCCCTCTGTCATATCGAATTCCGTGCCGCCGTCGCATTCCCAGTGAACCGGCTTCGCATCCGGCTGCCAGGAAAGGCTGTCGATATGCACCTCATCCGCCACCATGAACGCGGAATAAAAGCCCAGACCGAAATGTCCGATGATCTGGTCGTCGTTCGCCTTGTCCTTATACTTCTCGATGAAATCCGTCGCGCCGGAAAAGGCGATCTGATTGATGTATTCCTCCACCTCGTCCGCCGTCATGCCGACACCGTTATCGATGAACTTTAACGTCTTCTCCTCCGGATTCACGAGCACCCGGATCACCGGCTTATAATCGTCCGCCAGGCTGTACTCGCCCATCATATCCAGCTTTTTCAGCTTTGTGATGGCATCACAGCCATTGGAGATCAGCTCTCTGTAAAAAATGTCGTGGTCCGAATACAGCCACTTCTTGATAATGGGAAAAATGTTTTCACTGTTGATGGATAAGCTTCCATGCTTTTCGGCCATGTAAAATCACGATCCTTTCTTCTAATGATACTGTTTATTCTGCGTTATCTTTTCAGGCAAAGCTGCGATCTGCCTGTCTGAAACACAGTTTATCCCAGTCTTTCCAAAAAGTCAACACAAAATTAGCACTCATTTTAACAGAGTGCTAACAACGTACCGCAAACCCGCATAAACACTGGGTTTTTGCAATTATTAACTTTTTATAAACGATTCCTCTCATCCTGCCGCTGCATCAATCCTGCTCCACATGGAAATAGGTGTTATATACGGAAAAGAAGCTGTCCGTCTTCACGTTTTCGTCCTGGATAAAGGTCACATCCTCCCACAGCTCCTCGTCCAGCTGCCGGGGAAGCGCATCGACAAAATCATTGTACTCCGTATGGAACGCCTCATTCCGGCGGCGCTCCAGAATTTTCCCCTTATTGATCTGCGTCTGCGCCTCGTCAAAGGTGCTGGTACACTTTAAAATATACCAGCTCTCTCCCACGGACAAAATGCCGCTCACCTCATCCTTGCCCAGGTCAAAGGCGGCCTTCTCGATCGTCTCATCCACCTCTCCCTTTCCGAAGGAATAACGGATCACAGGATCCTCGCTGTAGGTCTCCGCCAGGGTTTCAAAATCCGCACTCTCCTCCTGTATACGCCCAAGCGCCTCCTGCGCCTTTTCATAAGAATCCAGCCGGATCTGCAAAACGGTGATCGTGCGCGCCTCGTCATCGCTGATCTCCGGATTTACGTCCTCCACGATCTTACGATACACCTTTTCCGCCAGCGCATATTCCCGATACATCTGTGTCACCGCCGCCTCGTCCACACCCAGCGCGGCAATTTCTGCTTCGCTTAGCGACCCGAAATATTCCTTTCCTGCCGCCTCTACCCGTTCCTCCTCCTTTTTATCCAGAGAAACGCCCTTCTCCTTCGCCAGAAGCACCATGGATTTTATTTGTGCGAGCTCCGTCAGCACCTGCTCCTTCGCTTCATGCTCCAAAGAAAGACTGGCGCCCTTCGCATTCCAGATCCCGGCGCCATAAACGGCCTCGTACCGGTTCTGCATATTGGTCAGATAAACCATGAGCTCTTCGGTGGTACAGGCAAGACTGCCCGTTTTAAAAATTTCCCCTTCCTTTAGGCCCGTGGTAAACACCACCTTCGTATTGCCCAGATAATGTATGACAAGGAAAATCCCCAGCACGACCGCACAAAATGCTGCGATGCAGATGACCACCGTCTTTCTTTTATGGGTGTCAGCCTCAATTCTCCTGATTTCGTCCGCAAACATATTCATACTCCTGCATGGCTACAGACTAAGCCTGCAACCATGTATTCAGAATGCTTTCCGCCACAGACAATCCGTTCGCGGATGCCTGCTGCAGCCCTCTTGTCACGCCCGCGCCGTCGCCGATGGCATAAAGTCCCTTGATGTTCGTTTCGAAATTTTTATCCACAAGCACCTTATTGGAATAAAATTTCACTTCCACACCGTACAAAAGCGTTTCATCGCTTGCGATTCCCGGCGTCACCTTGTCCAGCGCCTCGATCATCTCTTCAATCGCCACCATGATCCGGTGCGGAAATACCAGGGAAAGGTCCCCCGGAACCGCATCCTTTAAGGTAGGAATCAGATTGTTGCGGCAAAGCCGCTCCTCCGTCGTTCTTCTGCCACGGCGGAAATCTCCGAAGGTCTGCACCATGATTTTGCCGCCGCAGAGCATGTTGGACATCTGGGCGATCATTTTGCCGTATTCGATGGGCGTGCGGAAGGGCTTCGTAAAGTTTTTGGAAACCAGCAGGGCAAAATTGGTATTATCCGTCTTATAGTCCTGCGCTTTATAGGCATGGCCGTTCACCACCGCCAGGCCGCCCTCGTAATATTCCGTCGCTACCTCCCCGGAAGGATTCGTGCAGAAGGTCCGCACCTTATCGTCAAAGGTGGGCGTATGATAGATCAGCTTCGCCTCATACAGATTTTCATTCAAAAACTGCATGACCTCGTCCCGCACCTCCACACGCACGCCGATATCCACCGTCCCGGGCACCGATTCAATGCCGATCTGCTCACATTTATCCTTAAACCAGTCCGCGCCTTCCCGCCCGACTGCGGAAATGACTCTGTCCGCGTAAAAAACATCGCCCTTGTCCGTCTCGACGCCGCATACATGTCCGTCCTGCGTGATGATTTTTTCCACCATCGTATGGAATAAAAGCGCAACGCCCGCATCCTCCAGATGCTTTTGCAGCCTGGAATAAATCTTATAGCCTTCTTCCGTCCCCAGGTGGCGGATCGGGCATTCCACCAGCTTTAAATTTGCGCCGATCGCCTTTCTGCGTATCTCCCGGATCTCCTTTTCCCGGTCCACGCCGTATACGTTCGTATCCGCGCCGAATTTCAAATAAATGCCGTCCGATTCCCCGATCAGCTCCCGGGTTCTTTCATAGCCTAAAATTTCCGGCAGATTCCCGCCCACATCCGCGGACAAAGACAGCTTGCCGTCCGAAAAAGCGCCCGCGCCCGCAAAGCCTGTGGTGATCGAGCAGGGCTTACAGCCTACGCATTGCTTTGTGACGCGCTTCGGGCATGTCCGTTCCTGAATCGGCCGCCCCTTTTCTATCAGCAGGACCTTACAGTCCGGCTTCTTCTCCAATAATCTGTATGCCGCAAAGATCCCGCCGGGACCCGCTCCAATAATAATGACATCATATGTCTGCCTTTTGTCCAATTTATAACCCTCCATTCCTGTTGATAAACCCGCTACGGTTCATTCTAAAGGGAATCCAATCTTTTGTCAATTACATTGTAACCGGGCGCCAGGGAAATCAATTATGGGGTTATTGCTCACGGCGGCGCCGAATGGGGACTGCCAGCGCTCCGCCCTCTCTCCTCCGCCTCCCGGCCGGTGCAGACTGTTTTTTCAACGCCCATATCCGAAACGGCAAATCCATCCCTCCAAAGCGCAGCCGTTCCTGCGCAAAAGTGGGAACTCACGTTGTTCGTTTTCCCGCTTTTGCGGCAGAAACGGACTGCACTTTGGAGGGGATTTGCCTGTTTCGGATATCAGGCGTTGAAAAAACAGTCTGCACCGGCCAGGAGGCGGAGGAGAGAGGGCGGAGCGCTGGCAGTCCCCATTCGGCATCACCATGAGCAGTAACCCCAAAATTGATCTCTCTAAACGAATATGATGAAAGATCAGGGAATGAAAAAACTCAAATTTTTACTTGCAATCGATGAGTTGATATGATAATATAGTAACTGGCTGTAGCGATGGGCGTAGCCAGAATAAATGCCGGCGTGGCGGAATGGCAGACGCGGCAGACTCAAAATCTGTTTATGGTGACATAGTGCGGGTTCAAGTCCCGCCGCCGGCATTGTATTGAAAACTGGATAAGAATAAGAGCAGAGCGATACCGTTTTAACAGGTATCGCTCTTTATGATCTGTCTCAAACGAAACTCTCACTATTCCCCCTTCCGTTTGCTGCCCTTCCCTGTGCCGTCACCGGCTCCCCGCTCTATTTCTAAAGCCCGCCGCGAAACCTGACAACATTTATTTATGCCTTCAAACGCTGTTCTGATAAAACTGCGCCTGTGCCCGCCACATTTCGGCATACAGTCCGTTTTGGGCAAGCAGCGCACGGTGGTCTCCCATTTCCGCCAGCCTGCCATCCTTCATCACCAGGATGCGGTCACAGAAACGGCAGCTTGACAGTCTGTGCGAAATAAAGAAGGTCATTTTTTCTTCCGACAGTTTCCCAAAGGTTTCATACAGCTCCGCTTCCGCATATGGGTCCAATGCCGAGGAGGGCTCGTCAAGAATCAGGACAGAGGCATGGGACAGGTTCCCCTGATAGACGCTGCGCGCAATGGCCAGCTTCTGCATTTCCCCACCCGACAAATTCACACCGTCCTCTTCAAAATTTTTAAAAAGATGGGTATTGAAACCATTCGGAAGCTTTTCTACCGCCGCCTTCATTCCAACTGTTTCCAGAAGCTCCATGATCGCAACTTCCTCCCGGCGACGGTCAAAGGTCAGATTCTGCTCCAGAGTAAAAGCAAACAGGGCAAAATCCTGGAAGACCGCAGATATCCGGCTCAGGTATAAGGCAGGAGCAAAGTGCTCAACCGGAATATCGTTGACCAGAATCCTGCCGCGCTCCGGCCGGTAAAACCGGCAGAGCAGCCGGATCATGGTAGTCTTTCCAGAGCCGTTCTCCCCGACAACGGAGATTTTCTCATTTGCGCTGACCCGAAACGTCAGATCCTGCAGAACATACTGCTCCGTTCCCGGATAACGAAACCAGACATGCTCAAACGCAACGGATTCGATCCTCTCCGGACACTCCTGCGTCCCGGCATCCTGACCGGCCGACTGCGGCGCGTTAACAAATGTGAGGAACTGCTCCAGATATCTGCCGTTTTTGAAAAGCTCCAGCCAGGAGGAAACAAACGCATTCACGGACTTCGAAAACGTAGAAGCGGAGGTGATATACATGGTCATTGCGCCAACTGTGATTTTCCCCAGAAAGACACATACGGACATCCAGATACAGACAACCGCTGCCTGCAGTCTGCTGACTCCTTCAGCGGCAGCGGCAAAGGTTCCCATCCTCCGGTACATCTGGTTAAAATACTTTCCCAGCACATTGGTGTTGTCCTCCCGGATTTTATCCATTAGAAACGGACGCATCTGATACAGGCGCACATCCTTTGCCCGCTTTTCCTCACCCGCCAGATTATCATAATAATCATACCGCCTGTCGATGACAGCCATCTCCCCCTCAAATTCCTCCTCACAGCCCTCCATTCTGGATTGCAGCAGGGCATGAAGCCACACCATGACAAGCAAAAACACGACAAGCAGCGGGCTCAACGTTGCCAGAATCCCGGTCAGCCCTGCCAGCGCCAGCGCATTTTTCAGGCTTCCGGACAGACTGTCGAAAAATCCCCCAATCGCTCCCTGATTGCGAATGGGGCGCAGCGCCCTCATCTTATGGTTGATCTTTTCCGGATCCATACATTCTACATAATCCATCGTCAACAGGCGTTCATCGATCTTTTCCAGAAACGCCTGCCGCACCTTCTGGGATAAAGTCACTTTTTGGGCGCACACCCACCTGTCTGCAAGCGAGAGCAAACCATGGCCCAGCACCATGAACAGCAGCTTTTCCGTCAGCGCCTGAATGCGCTGCTCTCCCATCAATTCCTCAATGATCTGCTTCGGCATGAGGATAAAAAAGAAAGGCATGACCGCCTTTAGTGCTGCGTCCAGCATTTCACAGAACAGATACAGCGGGGATGCCCCGGCAGCAATTCCGACCAGACGCCCTGTCACACGGATCTGATGTATCAGCCTTTGCCACTGTTTCATCCTGCTTCCTCCTCCCTGTAGTACTTCGCCTGAACCTGCCACATCTGCGCATAGGCCCCGGCCTGTGCCAGCAGCTGCTCATGGCTGCCGGATTCGGTAATCCGCCCTTCCTCCAGCAGCAGAATCCGGTCACAAAACTGCGTGGACATCAGACGGTGCGAAACAAATACGGTCGTTTTCCCCATGCTGACGCGGTCCATTTGCCTGTATATTTCCTGCTCATGAATGGGGTCCAGAGCGGAGGTCGGCTCATCCATCACAAAAACATCCCCGCCATGGTAGAGCGCTCTGGCGATCAACAGCCTCTGCATTTCTCCACCTGACAGCTCCACCCCGTCATCTGCCAGCGCCTTGCCCAGATATGTATGCAGACCCTGCGGAAGCCCCCGCACAAGCTCCCACAGCCCGACCTGCTGCAGGCAGACCTTACACCTTTCGGCGTCCTGCTGATCCGGGCGCTGGAGCGTAACATTCTCCCCAATGCTGTAGGCAAGCGGAGCGATCTCCTGAAACACAGGTGAGAACAGCCTGTAATACGCCTCCCGGTCCATGGATGAAATGTCTGTTTTGTTGCAGTAAATAACGCCTTCTGTCGGTTCGTACAGCCGCATCAGCAGCTTTAACAGCGTAGTCTTTCCGGAGCCATTCCTGCCAACCAGCGCGATCCGCTCGCCCGGCCGGATGGTCAGGCTGACATCCCGCAGCGCAAACTCCTCCTTTCCCGGATAGCGAAAGGAAACATGCTCAAGCACAAAGGTGTACGGTCCTACTGGACATAAGCCCGAAGCCCCTTCCTCCCCAGGTTCCTCGAGGAAGGAACGAAACTCATTGATATAGGGATTCTGCGTGACAATGAACGCAGTATCATCCACAATTGCAAGCACGCTCTCCATCATCTGCAGAATCGAGCTGATATACATGGTAAAATCGGCAATGCCAATCACGCCGGCCAGATACTGCCGGATCGCATACGCATAGGTCAGCAGATTCCGCAGCAGTTCCATGCACCATTCTGTCAGCCGGATAAAAAACAGCCTGCTCTGCAGCCTCCCGCTTTGCCGGTTCTGTTCCCGGCAACAGGCGCGCAGGGCCTCCAGCAGCCATCCGGAAAGCTGAAAAAGCCGGATTTCCTTCGCACAGGCTATATCCTGTGCAACGGAATGATAATAACGCTCATGTCTTTCCTCATGCAGGGATTTTGTGCGGAGCTTCATCTCAATCCTCCTGCACTTCCATGTCATCCAGAATAACACCCCGATGTTGCCAAGCAGAAAAAGCGCCAGCCCGATATGTAAGCTGCCCAGAACGGATAAGCACGCTGCAACCGAAAGAATGCTGCCCGGCAGACCAAACAGCCGGTGCATGACCCCTTCTATCCCGTAATTATTCGACTGCAGACATTTGTCCGCCGCATACATCCGGTCCAGATACGCCGGATCCTCCATGTGAACAAAGTCGGTGGAAAGGCAGGTTTCCTGATACTTCTCCCGGAAACGGAACCGCATCACGATCATATGCGAATAAAAGGTCTGTTCCATCCACCTGCCGCCGCAATGACAAACCAGCTCTGTCATGAAAAACCCGGCCAACAGCCCGGCCAGAACCGGTATCCGCCTCTGCCCGGTCAACTCCAGAATCAGGTAACGCGGATACAACAACGCCGCCAGCGCCGCCCCTGCCTGCAGGACCGCCTTTATGGCATAAGCCAGCCCAAGCCTGCGATCCCTGACAAAAATCTCGCAGAAAATAAATTTCATGTTTTCCCAAACGGAATATGCTTCCATGATGCTACGATGCACCTCCCGCCAATATGAATTTCACTCCTCTTTTTCCGCCTGTGTTTCCATTACCGCAGCGCGCATCCTGCCGTCCGGCAGGTACTTGTTTGCGATCCAGTTTCCTGTCACCTCATTGACAATGGCGGGCTTTCCGTTTCGGATTTCCATCTCAAACAAAAGCATCCGTTCCTTTCCCGGAATATTGGGGGAATGCATCACCATCATCAGCCTGCCGTCGAACCGCTCAAAAAGCATGGCATGTCCGCCATCCTGCGTAAACAGCGGTTCCTCCTCCTGCACCCAGGGACCGGTTATTTCGCCGGAAAGAGATTTTGCATACCCTGTCGTATATGCGGTATCGGAATAGCTCGTCCACACCATAAAAAGCATGCCCTCGCCGGTCCGCCAAAGATATGGACCATCCGTCACCCGCGCCCATCCCAGCTGCGGCTGCTTCGCCGTATATTTCCACAGTCCAAAGCAATCCTTTTTAAACTTCCAGGGCGCTTCGGATGCCCTGAATAAAATAATCGGGTCTCCGACAGAATCGGACAAATCCTCCTTCATCCTGATTGCCGCAATCTGTCCGTCCTGCACCTGCAGCCATTCATGACAGAACACCATCCAGGGATTCCCGTCCCGGTCCTCGTACAGCGTGCCATCCAGACAATGCCAGTCTGCCGGCGTCGCCGGTTTATTTACCATCGGCACAAAAGGCCCTTTGGGCGTATCGGAAACGAGGAACTGACAGCCTCTGTATCCGCCCGGCGCGCGAAAGGAGCTGACCGCGTAGTATTTGCCCCGCCAGAAATGGCATTCCGGCGCCCAGAAATCCAATGGTCCCCAAAAATCCTGCTCCGGGACGAATGCGTGGGAGGCTTCGCTCCACCATACCAGGTCCCTGCTCTCCCGCACATTAATGGCAGCTGTCTTCTGCCCCGGAATCGGAAAGCAGTCGTACAGATAATATTTTCCTTCTTCCCTGCAGGGAACAATACAGATATCCCGCACATGCAAATCCCGCACATGAATCAGATTTTTATTTTCTTCCATCATACACCTCCAAACGCTTCATCCGGCATTTTCATTCTGCTCCTGAAACCAGATCTTCCCGGTTTCGGCGTCCATGTCCTCCACAATGGCCAGCGACTCCAGATGATAGCCCAGATTACGGATCGTGCGCCCGCCCGGCTGGAACCCCTTTTCAATGGCGATCCCAATGCCCGCCACCGTCGCCCCCGCCTGGGAAACGATGGAAATCATCCCCTGCAGGGCATAGCCGTTCGCCAGAAAATCATCAATGATCAGAACACGGTCCTCGGGTCCCAGAAATTTTTTGGAAACGATCACCTGATTTTTACATTTGTGGGTGAAGGACTCCACCTCCGCCACGTACATACCGCCGTCGAGATTGACGCTTTTGGACTTCTTGGCGAACACCACCGGCACGTCAAAATACTCGGATGCGATGCACGCGATGCCAATGCCGGATGCCTCTATCGTCAGAATCTTGTTGATGGGCGTGCCGGCAAAACGTCTTTTCCACTCCTCCCCCATCTGCCGAAACAGCCCAATGTCCATCTGATGGTTTAAAAAAGTGTCCACCTTTAAGACATTGCCCTCCTTTACGATACCGTCCCTCTGAATCCGCTCCTCTAAAAAGTTCATTCCGGGTTCCTCCTTCTTACAAATCCGTCTTGTGTATTCGCACGCTTTCATAGCCTGATTGTAACATAAGAGAACCCTCCGTTCAATCTCATATTTCCCTGAGAATACCGATACCGTTCCCTGTGCCCGCCGCGAAACAAAAAAGTGTGCGCAAAGCGCACACACCGCGTCGAGCGCGGTTGCCGACAGGCAACTTCTTCCTCGCGCGCGAGTACGCATTAACGCCTTTTTTTATACGATATGAAACGAAGTTTCCTATCGTATAAAAAAAGAACGGTCATGCCAGGGCAGCATAACCGCTCCATCACTATACCAGCTTTTCAAAAAAATCAAATCCGTCAAAGGTCGCAAAATAATCCTTCGGCTCCTCTGCCCTGCGGATCAGCTCTGCAGAACCATCCTCCTTCAACAATATCTCCGCACTCCGCAGCTTTCCATTATAGTTATATCCCATGGAAAACCCGTGGGCGCCCGCATCGTGAATAAACAGATAATCTCCCATCTCAATCCTGGGCAGGCGCCGGTCGATCGCAAATTTGTCATTATTTTCACACAAGGACCCCGTCACATCATAGACGCAGTCGCAGGGCGCATCTTCCTTCCCGAGCACGGTGATATGGTGATAAGCGCCGTACATGGCAGGACGCATCAGATTCACCGCACAGGCATCCACGCCGATATATTCCTTATGAATATGCTTTTCATGGATCGCCTTCGTCACCAGCGCGCCATAGGGGCCCATCATGAAACGCCCCATCTCCGTATAAATCGCCACATCTCCCATGCCTACTGGAACGAGCACCTCATCATAGACCCTGTGCACGCCTTCCCCGATAGCCAGAATATCGTTCGCTTCCTGCTCCGGGCGATAGGGAATGCCCACGCCGCCGGACAGATTGATAAACGCCACATCCGCCCCCGTCTCCTGCTCCAGCCTCACGGCGAGTTCAAAAAGCTGCCTCGCCAGCTGGGGATAATATTCATTCGTCACCGTATTGCTGGCCAGAAAAGCATGAATGCCGAAACGCTTTACGCCCTTTTCCTTCAAAATCCGAAACGCCTCAAACATCTGCTCCGTCGTCATGCCATATTTGGAATCTCCGGGATTGTCCATGATGCCGTTGCTCAGCTGAAACAAGCCGCCCGGATTAAAACGGCAGCTCATCGTTTCCGGCAGCTTCCCCAGAATCCCTTCCACAAAATCGATATGCGTGATATCGTCCAGGTTGATGATCGCGCCCATTTTGCCCGCCAGCGCGTATTCCTCTCTGGGCGTATCGTTGGAGGAAAACATGATCTCCTCCCCTTCCATGCCGATCGCCTGGCAAAGCATCAGCTCCGTCTGGGAGGAACAATCACAGCCGCAGCCATACTCCCGCAGAATATTGATCAGAAAAGGATTCGGCGTGGCCTTCACCGCAAAATATTCCCGAAATCCGGGATTCCAGGAAAACGCTTCCTTTACCCTTGCCGCATTCTCCCGCATTCCCTTTTCATCATAAAGATGAAAGGGCGTGGGATATTTGGTTACGATTTCCTCGATCTGTTCCTTTGTCACAAACGCTCTCTTTTCCATTTTTCCAAACGTACTCCTCACTTTTCATATTCGTAACCGCCGCGTTTCCTCACAGTCTGCACAGCATGCGTCCGCTAAACGCGCCGCCCCGCCTGTATCGCGGCATCCGGTTTCCTTCAGTCGATAATATCCTCATTCAGATCTCTGTTCACCTTTTTCACAAATCTCGAAACGCGCAGCACGATCACCAGATCGCTCACACCATCGTAAAGCAGGGCAATGCCAATGATCGTCATCAGAAACGTTGCGGAGGAAAAAGGATTCCACACGATCAGAATACCGAACAGGATGTTGACCACGCCCAGAATGAGAGCCAGCATCCAGCTGTCAGCCTGATAAGCCTTTCCGGCATACGCCTCCCGCACATCATTGATGCCGTGAATCAGCAAAACGCCCGCCATCAGATACCCCAGAAACCGCACCACCGCCTGCGGCGTACGGATGATGAAAATGCCCAGCACGATGCCGACCACCGCCAGCACAAGTCCGGAGGTCTCCAGCACGCCTCTGCTTCCCCGCAGGTAAAAGAGCACCGACACTGCACCGCTCAATAAGATGACCCATCCCAGCAGACGGCAGATCGTAAGTGCCGCCGCATTCGGATTGACGATCAGCGCGATCCCCAAAACAGCGGTCAGCAGCGCCATAATCACCATATTCCATTTCAATTCCTTCAAATACGACATCATATCCCTCTCCTTTCCCGGCGATCACACATTTTCAATCTGCCAGTCCACCGGCTCTATCCCATGCGCCTGTAAAAACGCATTCGCCTGACTGAAATGCCTGCATCCGAAAAATCCCCGGTATGCGGACAGGGGGCTTGGGTGCGGTGCTTTCAAAATCAGATGATTCGGATTCGTCAGCATCCGCTCCTTCATCTGTGCCGGTCTGCCCCAGAGCAGAAACACGATCGGCCGGTTCTGCGCGTTGACCTTTTCGATCACCGCATCTGTGAATTCCTCCCAGCCCTTTCCCTGATGGGAATTGGCCTGATGCGCCCGCACCGTGAGCACCGTGTTTAACAGGAGCACGCCCTGCTTCGCCCACTTTGTCAAATATCCGTTATTCGGCACGTAACACCCCAGATCATCGTGCAATTCCTGATAAATATTGACCAGGGACGGCGGAATTTCCTGATCAGGGCGCACGGAAAAGCACAGCCCATGCGCCTGTCCTTCGTTGTGATAGGGATCCTGTCCCAGAATCACCACCTTCACCTGGGAAAGTGGCGTATCGTGAAACGCATTAAAAATATCGTCAGAAGGCGGATAAATCACCCGCGTCGCATACTCTTCCTTCACAAACCGGAACAGCTGTGCATAATAGGGCTTCCGAAATTCATCCTTCAATGCCGGAAGCCAGTCATTGCTGATCATCGCCATTGTCTTTTCTCCTTTATCTGCCGCACGAATATCGTCCTGTAGTTACCATTTGGACCCGGTCAGAATGATAACGCCTTATAGCCTGACCGGAACGCCTCTCTCCTTTAAATACCGCTTCACCTCACAGATTTCCAGCTCCTTATAATGAAAAAGAGATGCCGCCAGCGCCGCCTCCGCTCCTCCCAGCGTCAGAGCCTCATAAAAATGCTCCTCTGTTCCGGCTCCGCCCGAAGCGATAACCGGAATGGAAACCGCAGAAGCGATCGCTTTCGTCAGCGCGATGTCATAACCAGCCTTCGTGCCGTCACAATCCATGCTGGTCAAAAGAATCTCTCCCGCGCCGAGCCGCTCTGCCCGCATCGCCCACTCCACCGCATCGATTCCCGTGTCGATCCTGCCGCCGTTTTTATAAATGCTCCAGCCCTCTCCGTCGCTGCGCCGCCTGGCGTCGATCGCCACCACAACGCACTGACTTCCGAATTTATCCGCCGCCTCCCCGATCAGCCCCGGATTGCCAATCGCCGCGGAATTGATGGAAATTTTATCGGCGCCTTCCCGCAAAAGCGCACGGAAGTCCTCCACCGTCCGGATGCCGCCGCCCACCGTAAAGGGAATAAATACCTTCTCCGCCACCCGGCGCACCATGTCCACCACAGTATTTCTCGCATCGCTCGATGCGGTGATATCCAGAAAAACGAGCTCATCCGCTCCCGCTTTATCATATGCCTCCGCGATCTGTACCGGATCACCGGCATCCCGCAGATTCACAAAATTGACGCCCTTCACCACTCTGCCCGCATGAACATCCAGACAGGGAATGATTCTTTTGGTATGCATGCCCCCATCCTCCCTTTCTATGCATCGATTTTCACAAAATTCTTCAAAATTGTAAGCCCTGTATCCGAGCTCTTCTCCGGATGGAACTGGCAGGCAAACACATTTCCTTTCTCCACCGAAACATCCATCGAAACGCCGTACTGCGTGCGCGCCGTCACAATATCCTCCTCCGCCTTCAGATAGTAGGAATGGACGAAATAAACGTACGGCTCCAAAAGCCCTGCAAACAGCCTGCCCTCCCTGGAAAATTCCAGAGAATTCCAGCCGATATGAGGTATTTTCAGCGGTCTTTCCCCGTCCATTGTTCCCTCCGGAATCCGGACAATTTTTCCTTTCAGAATCCCCAGCCCTGCCACGCCCGGGCTTTCCTCGCTGGCTTCAAACAAAAGCTGCAGTCCCAGACAAATGCCGAGAAACGGCGTTCCCTTTTCAATCACCTGCCGGATCACCTGCGCCAGACCATATTCCGTAAGCTTTCCCATCGCATCGCCAAATGCCCCCACGCCGGGCAAAATCACCTTATCCGCTTCCAAAAGCTTCCCGGGGCTGCGGGTGACCACAGCCTTTTCTCCCAGCGCCAAAAGCGCCTTTTCCACGCTTTTTATATTGCCCGCATCATAATCAATGATCGCAATCATGCTCTGCCTCCTCATCCAGCAAAAAATCCACCGGATTACATGCTATCGCGCATCCCTTCCCTTTCAGCTCTTCGGTCAGCTGATACAGCTTCGAATGCACCCTGTAAAAATAAGCCTTCTGATTAAAAAAACCGATCTTCTCAAAGGGGAACCGGATGATTTGCGGAAACTGCATACCGACTCCCAGCTCCAGAATGCACAGCTTTCTGTTCAACGTCCCCTGCAGCCACTTCGTATAAAGCTGCCACTGGGAAAGATAGCCTTCCTCTTTATAATCCGGCGATGCCACACAATTAAACCACAGGGGCTTCGTGCATTCGGCACAGACCGGAAAATCAATCGCAGATACGTCTCCCTGACAATCGTCTATGCTTTCCAGCAACGCCTCCATCACCTTCTCATCCGTCACCAGACTTTCCTGATCGGTCACGCACTCCCTGCCGCACTGCATTGCGTAAAAGCCGCCGCAGGGCGTCACGATCCGCTCCCTGTCCAGCTTTGATGTAAAGATCAGATCATCCGTACACAGAGAAACGATGAAATAATTCTTCCCCTCCAGCAATCCGGCCAACCGGTCATAGGCCTGCACAATCCGCTCTGAGGGGTGGCGTTTTACCCGGTGAAACTGTAAATACTGCATCAGCTGCCCCGTATATGCTTCCTCTTTCGCCTGTTCCAGCATCGGACCATAAAACGCGTCCGTCTCCATATCCTCAAAACGCTCCGAAAATTCTGTTCCAATGCCAACCAGCACAAGCTGTGCCTCTAAAACAGAGGCTCTCACCCTCTCCTGCATCTTTCCTCCCGCTTTCCGGCGTTACTTTCTGCCCTGTCATCTCTTCTGGTATTATAACAGACTTTACCGCGCTAAACAAGAAAAAGCTCTCATCCTCCCGGACAAAAGCTTCTTTGCTTTTATACCTTCAAAACTGAACATTGAACCTCCCAAGCTTACATCCTTCTTCCCTTCAACCTTACAGGTTAAGCCCTCGACCGATTAGTACATGTCAGCTCCATGCATTGCTGCACTTCCACCCCATGCCTATCTACCTCATACTCTCTAAGGGGTCTTACTTATTGGGATATCTCATCTTGAGGGGGGCTTCACGCTTAGATGCCTTCAGCGTTTATCCCTGCCGGGCTTGGCTACCCTGCCGTGGCGTTGGTCGCCAACAGGTACACCAGCGGCCCGTCCATCCCGGTCCTCTCGTACTAAGGACAGCTCCTCTCAGATATCCTGCGCCTGCGCCGGATAGGGACCGAACTGTCTCACGACGTTCTGAACCCAGCTCGCGTACCGCTTTAATGGGCGAACAGCCCAACCCTTGGGACCTGCTACAGCCCCAGGATGCGATGAGCCGACATCGAGGTGCCAAACCACTCCGTCGATGTGAACTCTTGGGAGTGATAAGCCTGTTATCCCCAGGGTAGCTTTTATCCGTTGAGCGATGGCATTCCC
>CAJUEL010000071.1 GCA_910585455.1 uncultured Eisenbergiella sp.
GTAACGATTATGATGAGTTTATTTGATGACGAGCAGATTATGAGGACTTATGCGAAAGATATGGCAAGGGAAACGACAAAAAGAAATGCGATAACAATGTTAAAGAAAGGGCGAATTTCAGTAGAAGAAATACCCACTTTTTTCCCCGAATTGACATCAGATGATGTAGAAGAAATCGAAAAGGAAATTATGCAGTTAGCATAAGTGAAAAGCAATTAAATATCAAAGTAACAGCGTAAAGGTGCATGGAAACAGCGTCACCAGTATCGCTGGCGTCTACTCCCTCCTTAAGGAAAGCTTCAATGACATCCTGCAGGAACTGATGGAAGCGGAGCTGGATGCTTCCCCACAGGTCAGGGAATGGCAGTCCCGCCCTCTTTCACCTGTCTGCCCTTTCATTTTTATGGACTGCATCCATTATTAGGTACGGGAAGATGGGCGTATCCTGAGCAGGGCTGCTGACCATAAACTGAAAGCCGCCCCAGCCTTATTCCGGAGGCCGGGTGTAGGCAGAGCCCACGAAGGTAATCCTTAGAATGCCTTGATTTTGATGTCCAAAAATTCAGGAATATTGACCTCTTATCAGAGGAACTTAAATCTCCATAGACACAAGATTTTTTACAGCCTCTCCTATCGTATAAAAACGGTTTTACTGGCATCCGCCATTTTACCGATGACGGGATATCCGGCACGACCTTTGAACGTGAGGGACTACAGGCCATGCTCGCGGAGGTAGAGAAAGGCACCATCGGCATTATCATCATAAAGGACTTTTCGTGCGGCAATTAATGTATGAAATGAAAGAAACTGATTCCTTAAAAGACAAAATTGCATGATTCGATCAACAATGTTACAATGGATGATGGGTTTACGGTCACATGGCAACCAATGAGAAACCGGTACAGGAGGGATACTTACTTTGAACAGGGAAACATATTGTCTGCTTGAAAATTACATGATTGGCTGTATGAAAGATACGGCCCATGATAAAGAACACGTGTATCGCGTGCTGTACAATGCGCTGGATATTGCTAAGACAGAAAACAATGTAAATTATGATGTTCTGATTGCATCATGTCTGTTGCACGATATCGGGAGAAAAGAGCAATTTGAGAATCCTGCCCTATGTCATGCCGTTGTAGGGAGCGAAAAAGCTTATCAATTTCTTTTAGCGCATGACTTTGAAGTTTCCTGTGCGGAACAGGTAAAGCAATGTATCAGGACACATAGATATAGAAAAAATACTCCGCCCCAGAGCTTAGAGGCAAAAATCTTATTTGACGCGGATAAATTAGATGTAGCGGGAGCGATGGGAATTGCAAGAACATTACTTTATAAGGGCATTGTTGCGGAACCGTTGTATTCCACGCTGCCGGACGGTTCTGTTTCCACCGGGGAAAATGATACCGCACCATCCTTTTTTCAGGAATATAAATACAAATTGGAAAAGTTGTATTCCAATTTTTATACGGAAAGAGCAGCGGCAATCGCCAAAGAGCGGCAATCTATTGCCGTTGAATTTTATAACAGTCTTTATCGGGAGATAAATTCGGCGTATCAGAATGGAACAAGGGAGTTAAATGTTATAGTTCAGCCGTAAAGCTGGGCGGTTACAGTCAAATACTTTATCAGGGGGAAAAAGGGAGAGAAATCCATAAATCAGAGTAAAATAGACCAGGTATGGATTCTGGCTTTGCCGCCTTATACCTCTCGTTCCTCCTGTCCACAAACTGTCGAATATCCATTTCATGATAAGGGCCATACAACGTCATGACATCCTCAATGGAAACATAGCGCGCAATTTCCTCAAAACGCATGGCCGTTGCCCACTGATAATATGCCAGTGCCCAGCCGGTCCAGAATTCTTCGCTGCGGTTTTGTGTATACCGTGGTTTTACCCTGCTAATCTCTATCTTTGACCTCTCCAGCACTTCATAGGCAAGTTCCGTTCCAGATCTCCCCACGAGCACCTGAAAATCTCCCTCCCCAAAACGGAGACTCCATTCTCCCGTCCGGGGGTTGCCTCCCGCGGCAGCATCACGATATAATTTCGGTACAGCGTTCCCGGGCAACGCGATCACTATTCCACCACAGGAGGATTCCGAAATGGATCAGAGCAAAATAGGCAAATTCATCGCAGATACGAGAAAAAGGCAGGGTATGACGCAAAAGCAGCTCGCAGAGCGGATCAACGTGACGGATAAAACGGTATCGAAATGGGAAACCGGATACCGCATGCCGGACGCATCAATTCTTCCGGAGCTTGGCGCTGCTCTGCAGGTGGATGTCAACGAGCTGCTGGCAGGGGAATCCTTTTCCTCGCAGGAGCTTTCCAGAGAAGAATACGCGCAAAAATCAGAGCACAATCTCGTAGAGCTGGTCGGCGAACTGAACGAAATGGAACGAAAAAGGAAAGGCGGAAGCCTCGGCGTCATGATCGGCACTGCATTCCTCGGACTGTCATGTGCGGTGCTGCTTTTCTCATCCCTGCGGCCGGGAAATGTTCTGGACATTTTCGACTGGCCCACACTGCTCAGCCTTCTGGGATTAAAGCTCCTGCTCCTCTCCATATCCGGCTGGTTTTGCGACTACGCAAACGCCTGGAAAGCATGTCTGCCGGGAAACAGAAATCTGCCGGATAAAGAACTGGAGGCAGCCATGCATGCCATCCGGTACGCCGGCAGCTTAACGGTCGGCCTGGGCGCGCTCATCGCCTCGCTGAGCCTGTTTTCTCTGCTGTATTATACCGATCATTCCGTATCGATTTTGCCCGCCCTCGCACAGACCGTGCTGGCTCTGCTCTATACCGCGATCCTGGAAATCGCCTATGTGATCCTGCTTTATCGAATGCGCCGGATGCTCCTGAACAGAAAATCAACATCCCTACAGGAATCAAGGGGGGAATCGTTTGAAAGGATGTAACAGTTCAGACTTGTCTGACCTGTTGCGAAAGGAGAAAAAATGACCGCTTTATTGGAAACCAGAAATCTGACCAAAAAATATCAAGAAGGAACCACCAAAATCCACGCCGTAGACCATGTGAATCTGCAGGTCGATGCAGGCGACTTTGTCATGATCATGGGCGCTTCCGGCTCCGGAAAAACAAGCCTGCTCCATCTCCTTGCCGGTATCGACAGCTTTGACGAAGGAACCGTTCTGTATGCGCTGCAGCCCTCCGCAAAAACCGCCGCTCACTCCTGTCCGGACAGCGCCGATTTTTCCCGTATGAGCGAAACGGCAAAGACGATATTCCGGCGCACACATATCGGAATCGTTTTCCAGCAGCAATGCCTGATTCCGGATCTCTCCGTCTATGAAAATATCCTGTTGCCGCTGATGCTGGACAAAAGCAGAAAGGGAAAAGCTTCTGCGAAGGATACCGTTCTGCGCCTGTGCGGGCAGTTCGGCTTAAAGGAGCATGCCAGGAAATATCCCTCCCAATTGTCCGGCGGACAGCAGCAGCGGACCGCCATACTGCGTGCGGTCATAAACCAGCCGCCGCTTCTGTTGTGCGACGAACCGACAGGAAGCCTCAATTCGGCGCAGTCTGATACCGTAATGGAGCTGTTGCAGGAATTGAACCGGAAAGGACAGACGATCCTTCTGGTCACCCATGACGTGAGGGTTGCCGCCAGAGGCAGCCGGGTCATCTACATCGGGGACGGGCGCATAACGGGCGAGCTGAAATTTGCAGATGGGCTCCATCCTTCCGAAAGCAGGGAAGAGGCGCTTTTAAGATTTTTACAGGCAAGGGGGTGGTAAATTTGAAAGCCGTTTTATTATGCGGGCTGGCAAAGCTGAGGCGCAAAAAAATCCCGTTTTTTCTGCTGGGGAGCTGTATTCTGATCACCGCGGCGCTGCTGGTAAACGCTCTTATTTTGCTGCATGACTTAACCGCGGTATATGACCGGGCATATGAAAAAATGGACGGTCCCCATCTGTGCTGCCTGTGGAGCCACGAAACGATTCCAACAGATACCGTCCGGCAATATCTGGACAGCCTGCCAAATACCTTTACCTGGCAGATCACGGAAAATACGAAAACCGTCGAATATATGGAAAAGGATGGTGTGCGGCTCGCCAACGGCATCCTGCTGGAGCTTCCCAAAACGGCGGCGGACCAGGACATGCTTTCGCCTCGGATACCGGAAGGGGAAACGCTTACCATTCCCGGAAAGCATGAAATCTGGATCACGGCAAAAATGGCAAACATTCTGCATCTGAATACAGGGGACGATATCACCCTGCAGCTGGCGGATCAATCCGTACAGGCAAGGGTTGTACAAATCGTGGCTGATCCTGTTTATGGAGGCAGCAGCACAAACGTATACCGGATGTGGTGCGGATACGGTCTGCTTGCGGACTTTCCTGCAGCCAAAAACAATGCGGCGAGCTATCTGGAAATCCGGTTCGACGAATACAGCCGCCAGGCGGAGCAGAATTTCATCCGCAGGACGGAAGAATATTTCCGGATGCCTCTGGGCAATGCGCTTTATACCTATGATCAGATAAAAAGCGGTTATACCGCGCCCTGGCGTCTGATCGGAGCGATCTTCTGCCTTGTCAGCATCATTTTGGCTGTCACGGTAATCCTCCTGACGCTGTTTCTGATCAAAAGCGACATGGAGGAAGATATCCGGAGCATCGGCATTTATAAATCCATGGGCATGACCGGCGCACAGCTTGCGGGAATCTTCCTGTTCTGCTACGGCACGCTCGCTTTCCTGAGCGCCGGTCTGGGCAGCGTTCTGGGCGGATGGTTGAACCGGGCGATCCTGACCGGAATTCTTGGCGACATCGGAATCTATACCGTTTCCTTCGCCAAAACCGGAGGCTGTCAGCTTTTTGTCTGGCTTGCTCTGCAAAGCGCCGTCATGACGCTCTGCTTTTGCTTAAGCTTCCGGACCCGGACGCTCAATGCGTCCCGCGCTGTCCGGACAGGCGCGCTGTTGACAGCTCAAAGAAATGGGAAGAGACCGAAAAGTGCCTGCTGTAACGGCAGAATCTCCTTTTCCCTGCACTATGCGGTCAGGGGTATCCGCACCAGGAAAGTGCGCTATGCCTTTATTGCAGGCGTATCCCTGATACTGGGCTGCCTTTCCGTCCTCTGCCTGGGCAGTCTGTACGCTGTCCAAAATATTGACCGGGAACCGGAGCTGTGGGGCTTTCTCGACACGGATATTTACGTCACTTCCCTGGAGGACATCCCGGTGAGCGCGATCCTGTCCGAATTGGAAAAGGAACCGCAGGTTGCTTATGCCTACGGCGTGAATAAAATATCCTCCCAATATAAGCCCGGTCATCTGGATACCTGGCAAAGCATTGTAACAGAGCTCTATGAATTGCCGTGGAATGATCACATAAAGGACAGGTCTCTCTACGGCAGACGTCCCATGAAGGAAAATGAAATCGGAATCGGATTGACACTTGCCGAAAAATACGGGCTGCAGGTCGGTGAATCGATCGAGCTGACCGTAAACGGTGAAAAAAGGTCTTACGAAATCACCGGAATTTTCCAGACGCTTTCCAGCTATGGAAATGTCATACGGATGGTTACAGAAAATCTGGATCAATTTACCAGAGCTAACGACACATACGGCGATTACATGCTGGTCCTCTCAAAGGGCATTGACAAATGGGAATACGCGAGAGAACTGGCGGAGCGCTATGATGGAAGCTTTTCCTTCATCGCGTCCAAATCAAACGGAGAAAATATCTCCGGCATCCTGGCTCCCGCCGTCAAAACCGTTTTGACAGTTTTGCTCGCCATCACGGTTTTAGTCACCATGAACCTCACTTTTCTGCTCGTCCGGCAGGAGCAGGGCATGATCGGGCTGTTAAAAGCAATCGGCATGACCTCCCGGCAGATCGCAGCCATTTATCTGTGGCGAAACTGCCTGTCCGCGTTTGCAGGAAACAGCCTGGGAGTTCTGGCAGGCATATGGATCGTTCCCGGTCTGCTGACTCCCTTTGCCCGGTCGCTGGGGCTGGCTGCTTTCCCCTTTACAGCCTCCCTGCCGGGAACGGTTGAAAGCCTTCTCCTGCTGCCCGTATGCATATGCGCGGCCACATGCTTCATCCTGAAAGCCATAAACGCGATTTCCATCCGGCAGCTGGTGTGTGAATAGGTGTGGTCAGGGCACTGCTTTTACTCCGTGACCAGTAACGAACTGTTACCGGCTTTCAAACAATTTATTTGAATCATGTTTCTGTATTTTAAAAGGGATGCCGGACTTCGGCATCCCTCTTTCACAATTAAAACGCAAACACCACCGCGCCATTCGCCGGCAGATCAAAGGTGATCCGGTACGGCTTTCCGTTGCAGGCCTCCGGCAATGCGGCGATATCTGCGGGTATCTCCCCGCCGTTGCCGCCAAAGCGCTTTTCATCGCTGTTTAACACAAGCTTATATTTCTTTTTATTCGGAACGCCCACGCAGTAATCCCTGCGCTCCACAGGCGTCATGTTCAAAACAAAGAGCAGATTCTTTTTGCCATCCGCTGATTTCCGGATGAAGCTAAAGGTGCTTCTCTCGGCATCATCCGCATTGACCCATTCAAAGCCCGCCCAGTCGTTATCGATTTCATACAGACAGGGAGACTTGCGGTAAAGGTCGAGCAGCTCCTTCACATAGTCCTGCATGCCCTTATTCAGCTCATTTTCCAAAAGGAACCAGTCCAGCTCCCGCGCCTCGCTCCACTCCCGCTCCTGCCCGAATTCCTGTCCCATGAACAAAAGCTTTTTCCCGGAGTGTCCAAACATATAGGTATAGCCGACGCGCAGATTTGCATATTTATCCACCTGATAGCCGGGCATCTTGTTCACCATGGAGCATTTTAAATGCACCACCTCGTCATGAGAAAGCGGCAGAATATAGTTCTCCGCATTGTTATAGGACATGGCAAAGGTCATGCTGTAATGGTTGTGCTTTCTGAAATAGGGATCCAGCTTCATATATTCGCAGAAATCGTGCATCCAGCCCATATTCCATTTGAAAGAAAAATGCAGTCCATCTTCCTCCAGCGGTCCGGTCACCTTCGGCCAGGCTGTGGATTCCTCGGCGATCGTGATAACGCCCGGAAAAGCGCCCCGGATGACGGAATTGAAATGCCTGAAAAATTCAATCGCCTCCAGGTTTTTATTGCCGCCGTATTTATTTGCCACCCACTGACCGTCCTTTTTGCCGTAATCCAGATAAAGCATGGAAGCGACCGCATCCACGCGCAGGCCGTCCACATGGAATTCCTTGATCCAGAACAGCGCATTGGCAATCAGGAAGTTTTTCACCTCTGTTTTTCCATAATTAAAAATCTTGGTGCCCCAGTCCGGATGCTCTCCCAGCCTGGAATCGGGATGCTCAAACAACGCCTCTCCGTCAAACTCCGCCAGGCCATGGGCGTCCTTCGGGAAATGCGCGGGCACCCAGTCCAGAATAACGCCAATCTTATTGCGATGCAGCGTATTGACCAGATAGGCAAAATCCTGCGGCGTGCCGTACCGGGAGGTGGGCGCGTAATAGCCCGTCACCTGATACCCCCAGGAGCCGTCAAAGGGATGCTCCGCAATGCCCATCAGCTCCACATGTGTGTACTTCAGTTCCTTCAAATATGCCACAATCCTGTCGGTAAACTCCCGATAGTTATAAAACCCGTCTCCGCCGTCGGGATGCTTCATCCAGGAACCGATGTGGCATTCATAGATTGCCAGCGGCTCCTTATTCATATCCTTTTCTGCGCGTTCCGTCATCCACTTGTCATCCGACCATTTCAGATTGCTGATGTCCGCCGTGACAGAAGCCGTGCCCGGACGCAACTCCGCACTGTTGGCAAACGGGTCCGCCTTATAAAGCTTTCTGCCGTCCGCCGTGGTGATCAGAAATTTATACATTTCCCCTGTGCCGACGCCCGGAATGAAGGTCTTATAAATGCCTCCCGGACCCAGCTTTTCCATGGGATTTTTTTCCTCGTCCCAGCCGTTGAAGCTGCCGATCACATGCACACATGCCGCGTGCGGCGCCCACACCGCAAACATCATGCCCTTTTTCCCGTTCTCCTCGGACAGATGCGCACCCAGCTTCTTATAAATGTCATAGTGCGTTCCCTGCGCAAATAAGTACTGGTCCGCCTCCGAGATAAATACGGTCTCCGTTTTCTTCACCGGCCTTTTCCCCTGTTTCCCCGCCGGCTTTTTTGCTGTTCTTGCCATAATGCTACCTCCATATTACCTATATTTCAAATAAAATCCCGTTCCTTTAAAATGACCATATCATCGTCGTCATAACGCCGCCTGAACAAAATATCCGTAAAATGCGTGACGGAAAAACGCTCCGCATGGGCGATCGCCTCCTCAATGATCTCCCTCACCTCCTCCACGGTCACGGCATGATTTTTGGTCTGCATATCCTCTATCCTGGTATGTAACGCCAGCCTCCCCATTTCATCGATGGCGTATTCCATATTATACGCATATTGACACCCGTACTTTACAAGCATCGCCGTATCCATCGCTTCAATATCAAACCGCGCGGTAAAGCAGGACGCGAGCAACGGATTCTTTTCCATCAGGCTGGCGATTGCCCGTTTGCTGTCGAGTAAAAAGACAATAAGGCCCGTCTGCTCCTGATTGAGCGCATTGGCAAGCTCTACAGCTCCCTTATTAGAAAGCTTGCCGCCCTTCTCAATGATCAACGCGCCGTTGGGGATCTTGGACACAACCTCGACCGCACTTCTGGAATTCAACACATCCCCGTTGATTTTAGCGATCTGACCGGAAAAATTCCGATCCCTGACGCGCATGATCTTAACCACGCTTTTCGCCAGCTTGATCATATCAGAGCCCGGCGCTCCTGTGATAATCATATTGCCCGTATATGCGGAAAGGCTTAAGGAATCCAGCGCTTTTATCAGCTGGCGCATGGCGCCCTTGGTGGGCACAAAGGGTGAAAACAAATCCTTTTCATCCTGTGTCATGCTGCGCTCGTGCTCTTCCAGCTGTTTGTCACGTATCAGCTCCTGCGTGCTTCCCATATCCTGTTCTGTCTGCGGTTCCGCCGTATCCTGAACAGGCTGCTGCGCCTGTTCGGCAGGATTCTGTATAAGCTGTGCAGGCTGTAGCTGCCCCGGCATTCCCTGCGCGTATTGGGTACTCTGCGGCTGTTGCGCATACTGCGCGCTCTGTGGCTGGCCCGGCATTCCCTGCACATATTGTGCGGTCTGTAGCTGCTGCGCATACTGCGCGTCCTGCGGTTGCTCCGGCATTCCCTGCACATATTGCGCACCCTGTAGCTGTCCCGGCATTCCCTGTACATTCTGCACGCCCTGCGGCTGCCCCGGCATCCCCTGCCCATATTGCGTACTCTGCGGCTGGCCCGGCATGCTCTGTACATACTGCGCATTCTGTAGCTGGCCCGGCATTCCCTGCGCATACTGCACATCCTGCGGCTGCCCCGGCATCCCCTGCGCATATTGTACATCCTGCGGCTGTCCCGGCATTCCCTGCACATACTGTACGTCCTGCGGCTGACCCGGCATTCCCTGCACATACTGTACGTCCTGCGGCTGTCCCGGCATTCCCTGCGCATACGGCACATCCTGCGGTTGCCCCGGCATTCCCTGCACATATTGTACATCCTGCGGCTGACCCGGCATCCCCTGTGCGTATTGCACGCCCTGCGGCTGGCCCGGTACTCCCTGTACATATTGAGCCGCCTGTGGCTGCTGTGCAAACTGCGCTGCCTGTGATTGCCCTATAGACTCCTGTCCCGGCTGTTCCGTCATATTCTCTGCGTATTGCACTGACTGTGGCTGGCCCGCCACATTCTCTGCATACTGTACCTGCTGTAGCTGGCCCGCCACATTCTCTCCATACTGCACTGACTGCGGCTGACCCGCCACATTCTCTGCATACTGTGCCTGCTGCGGCTGACCCGCCACATTCTCTCCATACTGCACTGACTGCGGCTGACCCGCCACATTCTCTCCATACTGCACTGACTGCGGCTGGCCCGCCACATTCTCTGCGTACTGCACTGACTGCGGCTGACCCGCCACATTCTCTCCATACTGCACTGACTGCGGCTGTTCCGCCACATTCTGTCCCGGCGGCATCCCCGCTGCCTGCTGCGCAGCAAGCTGTCTTTCCCGTTCCAGCTGCATCAAAAGCTCCCGCGCCTCACGCTGCTTTTCCTCCGCCTCACGCATCAGCGCTTCGATAGAAAGACGTTTCTGTTCTGCATCCGACAGCTGCGCTCCTGCATCTGTCGAAGCCGGTATATTCGTCACCGGGGTTCCACCCCCCGTTATTTCTTCCATTGGCGTTCCCTCCACCATTCCTTTGTCTGCTGGTATTTTCTGCACTCCCGCTACAGCTGTCTCCACAGCTCCCTGCGCCGCCATCACGACGCGCGCTGCCGCATTGGCAGGCATCGGGCGCACCGGCTGTCCGGATGCAAAATCCGTGATTGACGCACTGCCCGGCTCCGTTCTCTCCACATTATCCGCTTTGGAGGGAGGGAAAGTTTCCCGCACATATCTCTTCTGCACTTCCTCAACCGGAAGAGATTCTTCCCTTTGCAGCCGCTCCAACACCCCGTCTCTCGAATTCTGGTCAAAATCCTCAAACATGGAACCGGTCTGCTGCAGCATGCGCCGCCGTGTTTCCTCTCTGCGCTTTTCTTCATTTTGCTTTTTCAGCGCTTCCCATTCCGCTAAAACATCCTCGATGCTCATCTGACCGGTGATCTGTTTCTCCGCGACCCTGCCTTCCTGCAGCGCCATGCTGATCTGCCCGTCATATTCCTGCCCGAAAAAAGCATCCATCCCGCTTCTTTCCGTCGGATCGCCGCTCTCTGCAATCTCCTGTTGCCCGTCAGCCTCCTGCATTTCCTCTTCCAGCTGTCCGGTTGCCTGCGCATCCCATACGGCGGACGCTTCCTGTATTCTGGTGATATCCTCCTGATACTCTGCATTATCCCCGCCATATTCCTCAGCGCCTGCATCGACCGGCTCCAGCACCTCGCGCATGCTCTCCGCCAGCGCCGCCTGCAGATTCATCGTATTATATTTTCCCATATCCATCGTCTTGACCTGGATATCCAATTCCCCATCCGCCGGCATTTCCTCCTGCGCATCGGCTGCAGGCTCCAACGCGGTATCGGTCTCTTCGATGTCCTCAGCATCCTCTGTATCGGGCGGCACCTCCTGCTGCTCCATAGGGCGTCTGCCAAATATCCGCTCATACGCCTGCTGCTGTGCGGGAGAAAGCGGCACATAGCGCATCTTCAATTCCATCGCCTTTGCCACATATTTGCCTTCCCCGAACCAGAGAATCAGCTGATCACACTCTTCCACGCATTCCGTTGCCAGCCCTACCCGATGATACAGAAATGCCAGCTCATACGCCCATTTTTCATTGTATTCCCGTTTCTTGTATTCCTTCAATACGGCAATCCGTTCATCCAGGCTGATGTCCTGCGCCTCATATATTTTATATAGCAGGATATATTTGTTATTGTCATTGGGTGAAAGCTGTACGAATTCCTTATAGTATTCCAGCGCCTCCACGACCTGCCCCATTTTGATTGTCAGATCGCAGAGCGAATATAAAATCCGTCTGTTCTGAGGGCTTTGCTCGTTTGCCAGAAGCAAAATTGCCTTCGCGTCTTCAAATCTTCTGTTCACCTTATAAACATCGCTGATAATGCCGAGCGTCGAAACATTTCTGACCTTTTTCCAGTCGATGCCATCCGCAACCTGTGCCGCCTCCTGAAACCGCCCTTTCCGGTTCAGCGATTTAATCTCTTCCAATCGCAGCTTGTATTCATATTTATCCAAGGTATCACCTCATATATATCCTGTATATGCGTTATTTTAAAATCGGTATTCCGATAATTTCATCCGGACGCACTTCTCCCTTTTATCTTATTAGTTTATCATAGGCATTCCTCATTGTCAAAGAAAAATGGCGCTTTCTTATTTCCCTGTTTTTTAATATTTTATGAAGGAAAATGCCGTCAGGAGGTTTTTCCCCTTCTGACGGCATTCCGATCATTTGTTACAATATGCTTTTTATGGATTCATCGCTTTACCGGCATGCTCCGTTTTTTGTACGCCGCTCTTTTCTCCCGGAAATAGCCGGGTCTGTCCTCTGAATATTTCGCCTCCCGCCGAAGCTTCTGATAATTGATCAGCCGCTTTTCCGACAGCGTTCCCGCCGCGATCGCGGCCCGCACCGCACATCCTGGTTCCTTCTGATGCCGGCAATCCCGGAACCGGCAGCCCTTTGCCAGCTCCTCCACATCGGAAAAGGTCTGTCCCAGCCCCTCGGTGACATCCCACATGCCCAGCTCCCGCATGCCCGGCGTATCAATAAAAATCGTGCCGTTCTCATTTAAAATCAGCTGCCGGTAGGTGGTCGTATGCCGCCCCCTTGCATCGTCCTCCCGGATCTCTCCGGTTTCCATCAGCTCCTTTTTGGCAAGCGCATTCACCAGGCTGGATTTTCCCACCCCCGAAGATCCCAGAAAAACGATGCCCTTTCCCGGCCGCATATACTTTTCCAGCGCCTCCATGCCCTGTCCGGTCAGCGCGCTGACCGCCATCACATCCACCGCCGCTGCCACCTCACAGGCCGCTGCCAGCTCTTTGGAAAAATCCGGCTTTAAATCCGCCTTCGTCAGCACGACGACCGGCTCCGCACCTGACTGCCAGGCAAGCGTCAGATACCGCTCCAGGCGGCGCACATTAAAATTGGCGTTCAACGATTGCAGCAAAAACACATAATCAAAATTCGCCGCCACCGCCTGTGACCAATGCCCCGAGGAGGAAGGATCCATGCGGTCAAAAACGGAATGCCGCGCAAGCGTGCATAAAATCCAGCTGTCCCCCTGCGCGTTATACGCAATTTCTACAAAATCCCCCACCGTCGGAAAGGTTTCCTCTTTTCCGTAATAATTGCCTGCCTTCAACCGCCCAAAGCCGTTTCCCATCTCGCTCACAAGCTCATATCTTTCCCTGTGCACCGCCGTAATGCGCGCCAGCTTATGATCCGCCTCTTTCCCGACCGCTTCCAGCATTTCCGGGGAAGCCCCGTATCGTTCCATAATATTCATGCAAAATCTCCTTCATATTTTTAAAAAATTCATTGTCCTGCTCTTTTTCCCTCTGAAAATGGGCGCAAAAATACCGCAGCAAGCAGCCGTTCGAGGCTGCCCGCTGCGGCATATTCCCATGCACGCAAAAGCATACGCGATTCCCGGATTATGCCCTGCCAAAGCCGGGCATTCTGGCATTGACGGGTGATCCCGTCAAAATCCGGTTTTCGATATGCGGTCAAACAGAATTCACGAAAGGTTACTTCCAAACGGCACGCTCCTGCATGCCCCGTTTTCAGTTCAGGAAACAGCTGCCTCTTTTCTCACCATCATATCTGATTCCTCCCTTCGCATGATTTCTATATGGATATCCATTTACGTTTTTATTCTACCACGAATTGACACATACGGCAACCGGATTGTAAAAAATCACGATCTTCTGCAGGGTCCGCTGCTGTCACGGATCACCAGCCGGGGTGTCACGGTCTGCAAAAGCTCCACATCCCTGCCCTCAATCACCGCCACCATCGTATCCACCAGCTTTTTCCCAAAGGTTTCATAGTCATAATCGATGCTGGTCAAATGCGGCGTCAAAAATTCCGCGATATAGGTATTGTCATAGCTCACCAGAGAAATATCCTCCGGCACCTTATAACCATGCTCCTGAATGCTTTGGAGCGCTCCCGCCGCCGCAGGCTCATTGATCGCGATCACCGCGGTAGGAAGGATCCCTTTATCCAGCATCCGGTTCATCAGCCTGTAGCCGCTTTCCTTGTTATATCCGCCATCCTCCGATACCAGCGACGGATCAAAGGCAATCCCGTTTTCCCGCAGGATCTGTTTGTAACGCATGAGCTTCACATAAGTGGAAAGCACATCCATGCGTCCGCCCACCAGCGCAATCCGTTCATGTCCCAGCGACAAAAGATGCTCCATGATCAGATCCATTGTCATCGCCTGATCGATCCGCACCATCCGGCAATCGGTTCCCTCCACCTTGCCCGCCACAACCACGGGTACCGTAGTCATCACCTGATTCACCCGTTCCGCATATGCCATATCAGTAACCAGATCATCTACCATGCCGCCGATCTGAATGATTCCGTCCACTTTCTGCTCCTGCAGCTTCTCCAGAAAAAAGCTATCGCTCTCCCTTTTTTCCGAATTGAACAAGAGCAGCACATACCCTGCCCTGGCCGCCGCTTTTTCGCAATGAATGAACAGCTCCCCATAATAAGGGTTGCAGATATCCGCCGTAATGATACCGATGATGTGGCTTCTGGAATTGGCAAGCCCCCGTGCCAGCGCATTAGGACGGAAATTGTACTTTTCCACAACGCGCATCACGCGTATTTTTTTCTCCTCACTCACCCCGACAGTTCCCGCCAGCACTCTGGACACTGTGGAACCGGAAACTCCCGCCTCCCGCGCGATATCATAAATGGTAATTCCTTTACTGACATCCTTTCGTCTCGTTGCCATAATCTCCCCCCCCAGATAACCTCAATTGTGGTCAAAAGAAGTCCGACAATCGTTACTGGTCACGGAGTGAACCGTAACCGACAATCAAAAACATCAGGTTCCGGACAGGTGACCCCTGTATCTTCTCTTCCTTTCAAAAAGGGGCATGGGTTTTTGCGCCCACGCCCCCATTTCATTCCTTATGAAATATTGATTCAAAATGCCCTGTACAGATTAATACTGCTTCGGCTCAAGGGAAACGCCGTAGAACTCGTTCACCTGTCTCTGCATTTCGTCCACGATATCCTGTACGCCTGCAGTGCGCAGCTCATCCTGCCACTTCGCAATGTATTCTTCCGCCGTGCCGTCGAACTTACCAACAGCCAGAACGTTCTGATATCTGGTATTTACTTCGTCACACATGCTCTTCTGTGTGGCAACGGGATCCCAGTCGCCCACGAAGGTCAGGTACGGGTTGTCTACGCCAACCTTTGCCATCTCTGCATACATCGCATCGATCTTTTCCCAGTCACGGTCCGCATCTCTTAACTCAAGAGCGTCCACACGGCCTTCCCAGAAGCTGAAGCCCCAGTCGTCCTCTTCCTTGGAGTAATCAGCGGGCTGGAACTTGTAGCCGTTCTCATCCAGCTCATACTGTCTGCCTTCCTGTCCGAAATTGATCAGTCTGTAGCACTCGGGATCGTTGCGGAGCAGGTCATAAACCATCAGCGCTCTTTCGGGATTCTCGCTCGCTGCGGAAATCGCCATGGTGCCGTGTACGATGGATTCATTTACCAGCCAGCCCTTCTCTTCGCCGAACCAGAAGAAACCGGTTTCCGCTTCAGGATCATCCTCATAAACGGTGTTGCCAGGCAGCGGGCTTACCAGATCGGTCCAGGTCTGGGTATGATGCTGGTCAACCGCGCTCTGTCCGATTCTGTACTGCGCACGGGGATCACCGGTGGTGTTGTTCAGCACGTCCGTTCTCCATACGCCGATCTCATCCCATTCCTTCATCAGCTTGCCATACGCTACGAGCTCATCGGTATACTCCATCGGAGCATAAATTACGCGGTACTCTTCCTCCGCAAGGATGGCACAGGTGCTCGCATCAAACCAGGGATGATCTGTCGTGGATGCAAGCCATCCGCCCTGACACTCTGCAACAGAGTTGCCGCCGTTTCTGTCCCAGGGAATCATATCCGGGAAAGCTTCTTTACAATACTTGAAATATGTGGTCATGTCGTCCCAGCTGTGCACACCGTTCTCCAGTCCGGCCTTCTTCGCCCAGTCCAGACGATAGATGAAGCCGTGGTTGGTACGCTGTGTATACTGATCCTCCGGAATGAACATGATATCGCCGTTATAGCGGCACATATCCCAGTGCTCAGGGGTAACCGCCGCCCAGGTCTGAGGCGCATATTTCGCGATCATTTCATCCGGCAGCTCCAAAAACGCGCCGTCCTTACAGAGCGCCCACTCTTCCATCCAGTCTGCCGCGCTGACGAGGTCAACGGAGCCGTCCATCTGGCTTAACAGCAGCTTGTAGTTGGTCATGTAATCCGTCCAGCCGATGTAATATACATCCAGCTCGGCATTCACCTTCTCGGTCAGGATTGCATTCAGATCCGCCAGAATATCCTCGTTTGCCGTATTGTTGTTCTTATCGGCGATCGTCAGATAGGTGATCACCACATGCTCGGATGTGTCGATGTCGGACGTGTCAACTGCCGCCGCATCGCCCTCATCCCCTGCTGCGTCCTCCGCAGGAGCTGCCGCATCGTCGCCGGCTGTGTCTTCTGCTGCCGGGGTGTTACTTCCCGAATCAGCAGCGGGAGCATCGGAGCTGTTGCCGCAGGCTGTCATTCCGACTACCATCGCTGGGGTGTAGATAAAAAACTTTGGTATACGAATTTACTTTTCCTGTTGTTTGTGAT
>CAJUEL010000072.1 GCA_910585455.1 uncultured Eisenbergiella sp.
AGATACCTATGATTCTGCATCCGTCATGGTCATGAAAGATATGAACTGTTGGGCGAAATGCTGTTTTGAATTGACAGACTTTGGTACGCATGCCGCTGTAAGCGTGGTAACGAAAGGTGATTCAGACGATGCCAACGGGTGCAATCTTGAGGGAGATACAGCCTGGCTGCAGGTTTGCAGAGTGGGGAATAATTTTGCATTCCATTACTCTGTGGATGGGCAAAATTTTTATATGATGAGATATTTCCATCTTCCGGTTGATCCGGTCGTGAAGGTTGGGCTTTTGGCACAGGCTCCGGTCGGCAATGGTGGTATCAGGGTATATGAAGATTTAAGCATCCAAAAATCAACAGTCAAAAATATCAGAGCCGGAAAATAATCTTAAACCTGCATTGTGCGGAAAGGAATTGACATGTCAGAACAACCCAACTACCGTAAGACGCTTTTGGCCTGTTATCTTGGTTTTATCACGCAGGCTATCTCCGCTAACTTTGCTCCACTTTTGTTTCTGACATTTAAGAGCGCTTATGGGATCCCGCTGGAAAGGATTGCGCTGATTCCGACGGTATTCTACCTGACACAGCTACTGATAGATTTTGCTGCCACAAAATTTGTAGACAAGATAGGTTACCGGATCTGTGTGGTAGTTTCTCAGGTGGTATCCGCAGCAGGGCTCATGTTGCTGGCGGTCCTTCCAGAGCTGCTCCCCAGCCCCTTTGCGGGAATTCTGATTGCAGTAGTATTCTATGCCATGGGCAGTGGCTTGATTGAGGTTTTGGTAAGTCCTATCGTTGAGGCATGCCCTTTTGAAAACAAGGATGGCATGATGAGCTTGCTGCACTCTTTCTATTGTTGGGGAGCTGTAGGAGTGATCCTGGGTTCGACGCTGTTCTTTACGGCATTTGGCGTAGCAAACTGGCAGGTACTTACGCTGATTTGGGCACTTGTGCCACTTTATAACACGTTCAATTTTATCGTTTGCCCTATAGAGCGGTTAGTGGAAGACGGCAAGGGTATGCAAATCCGTAAGCTATTTCGATTGCCGCTGTTTTGGCTGCTGGTGTTGCTTATGGTATGTTCTGGCGCGTCTGAAGCATCCATGGCTCAGTGGGCATCCGCATTTACCGAGTCAGCGATGGGCGTCTCTAAAACTGTCGGTGACCTTGCCGGACCCTGTTTATTTGCGGTGCTTATGGGCATATCCCGTGTGCTCTATGGCAAGATGAGTGAGAAGCTTGATCTGACGAAAAACATGTTGGTATGTGGCGCATTGTGCATAAGCTGCTATCTGCTGGCTTCCTTGTCCTCTTCGCCAGTTATAGGGCTGGCAGGTTGCGCGCTATGCGGCATTTCGGTAGGTATCATGTGGCCGGGCACGATCAGCATCTCTGCACAGAAGTGTCCCATGGGAGGCACGGCCATGTTTGCATTTTTGGCTTTGGCCGGAGATCTGGGAGCTACGGTGGGACCGTCAATGGTAGGACGCTTTTCCGGCATGGCCGGTGGCGATCTTAAGATTGGCCTGCTCTTTGCCACGATATTTCCTGTAGTATTAATCTTCGCATTATTTGTTCTGAAAAGAATGGTAGAAAATCCGTCCTGCAAGCCCAGGCTGTAAGTGAATGCGCCATATGCTGCGCCGCCTTTTCCTCGCGGCGATCTGTTTACCAAAATGAAAATCGCTTGATTGATACAAACGACAGGAACAGAATATTGAAAAACCATAGAAAAAGGGGTTTCTGCACATTTGGCGTGACAGGCCCCTTTTTGCGTATTAGGTGGTATGAACTGACAGGAGAGATATTCAACATATGAACCCGCTACAAGTCAATTTGAACCCTCATAAAAAGCAAAATCAAAAAGTACGATATAAATTTTACGGATTATTCGTATTGATGACTTGTATAATCGAACCGGACATCATCATTGGCGCGATAGTAGTCCAACAGGTCCTGCAAGGTGATTCCCTCCATAGCCTCCTGCACCGCAGCGCCAATTTCTTTATAGGGTTTTTCCAGGACGAATAGGATGTGCCGCCCTACTGGACGGGAATCTGCCGGATTTGGATGGATTCCTATAAAATGCCTCAGACCATCCGGTTCCAGGGCATGGTATATTTCCCATACGGTCAGGTTCTCAGGCTCCTGGATCAAATGTGCTCCGCCAATCCAGCGGACGATGGAAATAATTTTAGATTTTTGCAGACAATTCAGGATGCTCCGGATAGCAGCGGGATTGCAGCCGTTGCCTGCGGGTTGTAAATATTGACAGTACATCAAAAGGAGAATATACTACTTGATGTAAAAAATCAATTAACAGCAAGCGGTAAACAGGAAGGGCGGTAGGGACAATGGCAGAAAAAAAGGTATCTTACTTTTCTGCAAGCGGTGTGACGCAAAAGGCCGTGCAGATGCTGGGGCGTTAAAATCAAGAAAGGACAGAAGTGATGATAAAAGCAGTATTTATGGACTATACAGGTACGATTGTGCAGGAAACAGGAAAAGAAATTCAAAAAACAGTTATGATTATATGTCAAAACAGCAGCCTGCACGATCCTGAAACTTTACTAAAAGAATGGTGGGGAGTCATCAAGAAACTTGAAGAAGCAAGCTATGGGGACTCTTATTTGACAGAAGATGAAATTGCGGACAGGGCATTACAGTATTTTGTGGATAACTTCCGGCTCAGGGCCGATTTAGAAGAGCTGCACAGGCTGATACAGGGATTCTGGGTGAATGCCCCAATTTTTCCGGATGTAAGAAATTTTTTTGAGAGATGTCCGCTCCCGATTTATGTCATCAGTAATAATGGAGTGCAGTATGTGGATCAGGCTATGAAATTAAACAATTTGTTACCGGCTGGAATTGTGTGCGCGGACATGGTCCGTGCCTATAAACCTCATAGGGAGCTATTTGAAAAAGCATTGGAAATCAGTGGCTGCAATTCTGATGAGGTGCTTCATGTAGGGGATTCCTACCAATCAGATGCACTTGGGGCTTTATCAGCAGGGATTAAACCGGTTTTGATTGACAGAAAAGGGATCAATGGACATTCAGATATCATATCCGTAAAGGATTTGGCCAATGTATTGGCGTTACTGCATTCCCGGCGTAGAGATAAGGATTTTGCAGAGGACATGACGAATTTTAGCAAGTGATTTCTTTACCCGCATATCCGCTTTAGTCATAAACTTTACTATAAAATTTTATTCTGTTTTTTGAGGAAAGAAAGCATAATCAAGTCACCAACAAATCGAGATTGTGCGCCCGGATGAAGAGCGGATAGTCTAACAGGTGATGATACAACTGTCCGCATGGGCACAGCCGCCTGGTTTATTATGGTGGGAATAAAGAGGATGGAGGAGATATAGTTTGAAGCATGTGGGAACAAAAACAATAGAAACGGCCCGATTGACATTGCGGAGACTTGAAATTGCCGATGCCGAAATGATGTTTCATAATTGGACAGGGGATGATAAGGTTACGCGTTTTCTGCGATGGGATGCCCATAAAACAATAGAGGCTACAAGGGAGATGATTCGGCAGTGGGTGAACAGCTATCAGCATGATTCCACATATTACTGGGGAATGTATCTGAAGGATGGGGAAATGATCGGCTCGATCGGTGTCACGATAACCTCAGAATATGATTCCAAAGGCGCATTGGGATACAAAATTGGCAGCCGTTGGTGGAATCAGGGCTATACAGGTGAAGCGGCGGGAGCGGTCGTTGATTATATGTTTCGTAATACGGATATCGAAGGAGACAGTGCTGGACGGGGAGCATTATACGCTTGATATGGGAGTTCCCTGGATCATGACGGACGCAAACGGAAACGGCGAATCCTGCTCCGGTGGCGGCGGAATTCATGAGCTGGCACGTCCGGGAGAGAATCAGGCCGCCTTTCTGCTGGAATGGGATTTTCACGGAAATCTCAGGGGGAAAAGGCTTGTGCTGGAAATCGCCGGAATAAAGGAGCAGAATGCAAAGGAGAGCCGCCTTTTGGCGGAGGGAAACTGGACGCTCCTTCTGGATGTGCCAAAAAGCCGGACGCAATCCCGCCTGCAATGGACAAGGGTGCGGGCAGAAGGGGATATCTATTATGTCTATCGGGTGGAGATCACTCCTCTTGGCATCCATATCAATGCGCTAAAGCGGACTGGCGGGGAAACAGGGGCGCAAAAGGAGACATTTTTTGAACTGCCCGTGACGGTCGGATATCAGGATGGGAGCACAGGAGAAGCAAGCGGAGAAGCGGCCGGCAGCGGCGGGCTGTTCTGTGAAAAAATCGCGCATTATGAGGACGGACGGCTTGTGGATCCGGAGGAAATCAAGGAGGTATGGCTGGGGGAGACACTGCTTTGGCGGCGCTGATTGCAGTCTGTGCGCCTCCCTTCCCGTCAGTACCGGTTCCGCCTCCGGTATTCCTCCGGCGAACAGTGCAGGTAGCGGCGGAATACCTTGGCGAAATAGTTCCCGTTTAAAAAGCCGCAGGAAACCGCGATGGAGTCGATGCTGTCCTGTGTATTGAGCAGCAAAAAGAGCCCGTGCTCGATCCGCAGCTTTGTCAGATACTGCAGAGGCGTCTGCCCCGTTTCCGCACGGAACATGCGGGTCAGGTGCTCATGGGAAATGCCGCAGACATTGGCAGCTTCCTCGATTCCCTGTATGGTGGAAAAGTGCTCCCTGAAATAGGCGATCGCCCGCCGCACCGATACCGAGCCCTGCCAGAGGGGGGCCTCGAGCTCCCGCAAAAGTCCGCTTAAGAAGCGATAGAGAAATTCTCCGGTTTCGTACAGGGCAAGGGGCTCCTTGCGCATGCATTTTTCAAACAGCTGGAAAAAGATGCGGCAGGTATGGTTGCCGGACAGGAGGGAAAAAACGGGTCCGCATTGCTCCCGCACCGCATCAAAAAAGGGGGGGACGGCGGAGCCGTCAAAGTGCAGGTAAAAAAATTCCCACCCCTCATTCCCTGCGGTTTTGGGAAGATAGTAGCGGCTGTCCTCCGGCACGCGGGCAAAAAAGCCGCTGTCCTTTGGCAGGTCATATTTTTCCCCGCCATGCTCATAGCAGCCGCAGCCCTCCAGCGTGTATTGGAGCAGATAGCCGCCGTAGGAGGCGCGCTGCGCGTTGTCGAAGCGATAGTTCTCCTGACAGCGGCGCTCCACGCCCAGATCGAACAGAACAAGCGGCGGATGCTCCATTTTTCCCTGCTGTAAAAATCCGTAATTTCCATATTTGTTTCCCATCAAAAAATTACCCTCCCGGTCAAAGAAGTCTTCTTGCTGCCAAAGTGCCGCCTGGCTATAATACAGTTATAGCACATATTTATGTGTCGGAAAAGGAGAAGAAGGATATGAATAAAAATGATTTTGCCAAAACGCCGCCCATGGGCTGGAACAGCTATGATTATTATGATACGGCGGTGAATGAGGAGCAGGTAAAGGCGAACGCGGATTACATGGCTGCCAATCTGAAGGAATATGGCTGGGAGTATGTGGTGGTGGACATCGAATGGTACGCCAACGGCGCGGGCACGAAGCGGGACCAGTTCCAGTATATTCCCTTTGATGATCTGGAGATGGACAGCTACGGCAGGCTCCAGCCTTCTCCCGCCCGGTTTCCCTCTTCCGCAGGCGGAAAGGGCTTTGGACCGCTGGCGGAATATGTACACAGCCTGGGACTGAAATTCGGCATTCACATCATGCGCGGCATTCCCCGCAGGGCGGCGCAGGAGCACTGTCAGGTGCTGGGCAGCAGCGCGACGGCGGATATGGTGGCGGACCCTTCCTCCATCTGCGGCTGGAACCCGGACATGTACGGCGTGCGTCCCACCGCTGACGGGCAGGCATATTATGATTCCCTGCTTTCCATGTATGCCCAGTGGGGCGTGGATTTCATCAAATGCGACGATATCTGCGACAGCTGGATGTATCGGGAGCTTCCCTTTAACGGCTGGGAGGAGACCAGGATGCTGCACAGGGCGATCGATAAGTGCGGACGTCCCATCGTTTTGAGCCTTTCCCCCGGACCCGCCCATATCGACCGCGCCTGGGAGTACGGCAAGTACGCGAATATGTGGCGGATCACCGATGATTTCTGGGATAAATGGGAGCTGCTAAAGGCGATGTTCTGGCGCTGCGAGCTGTGGCAGGACCATGTGAAGAAGGGATGCTTCCCGGATTGCGATATGCTGCCTTTGGGCTATGTGGGAAAAGGCTTCGCGCAGGAGAGACAGACAAACTTCACGAGGGAAGAGCAGCGCACCATGATGACGCTGTGGTGTATGTTCAAATCTCCTCTGATGCTGGGCGCGGAGATGACAAAGCTGGATGACTGGACCTTATCCCTTCTGACCAACAGAGAGCTTCTGGATCTGATGAAGGAAAGCTGCCACGGCACGCAGATTGCGCGTTCCGAAGAGATGGCGGTCTGGAAAAACAAGGATGAGGAGAGCGGCAGCGTATGCGTGGCTCTGTTTAATTTAAGCGATGAAGATGGAGAGGTGTCTGTGGAGCTTTCCCAGCTGGAGGAAACCTTTGGAGAGAAGCTCACCCTTCATGAGCTGTGGGATAAGACGGAAACACAGCTGACAGGGCAGAAGGTGTGCGCTCAGGTAGCCGCCCACGGCGTGAAGGTATACAGGATCGTGGAAGCTTAAGATAGCCGCAGGCATAAAGAAAGCGGCAGGGAAATGCAGGTCCTTATGTCACGGGCTCCAGTACCCGCCGCATATCCTCCGGCAGGGGCAGGGTGAACTCCATCCGTTCCTGCGTGATGGGGTGATTGAATACGAGCCGCGCGGCGTGCAGCGCCTGCCGGCTGATGTATTCCATATCCGGATTATAGAGGGAATCCCCCACAAGGGGAAAGCCCGCGTATTTCATATGAATCCGTATCTGATGGGTACGGCCTGTTTCCAGCCAGAGGCGGACCAGGCTGTGCCCGTTTTTTTGGGTGACGGTTTCATAGTGGGTGACCGCCCTTTCCCCGTTTTCCCAATCGATGGTCCGCTCAATGATGGAGCCGGGCTTCCTGCCCAGGGGCGCGTCGATTGTGCCGGAGGGCGGCAGGATGGGGCTGCGGGCGATAGCCAGGTATTCCCGGTGAATTTCCCGCCTTTTCACCATGGCGGAAAGCATGCAGCCGCTGACCATATGCTTGGCGATGATCGTCAGCCCGGAGGTATTGTGATCCAGACGGTTGATGCAGCGGAACACGAAGGGGCAGTTTTGCTGCTGATAGTACCAGGCGACCGCATTGCCCAGAGAATTGGTATAATTGCGCATGGACGGATGGATGGGCATGTCCGGCTGCTTATTGACGACCAGAATGTCCCCGTCCTCATACACGATGGAGAGGGGAAGCTCTACCGGCACGATTTTCGGAGAGGATTCGTTCTCCCGGATATGTACGGTGAGCGCGTCTCCTTCCTGCAGCCAGTATACCAGATATTCCGGTTTTTGGTTTACCAAAACGCTGTCCGGCATTTTTTTTAATTCCGCCAGACAGGCGCTGGAATAGCCCTTTCTTTTCAAAAAGCCGGCTACGCTGCAGCCGGCTTCTCCTGTTTTGATGCAATAGTGTAAGATTCTTTCCAATACAGCTCCATCCTTTCGTGGGTGTCAGTTTGATTTGACTTCCTTCCACATGCTGTTATAGAGGGCGTCGCCTTCTTCCCCCAGATAGGAAAAGGTTTCCAGATCGTACTGGGACAGGTCAGGGAAGGCGATGGAGGAATTGCGGATCTCCTCATCCTCGATCAGCTCCCGCGCCGCGTCGTTGGGGGTGGAGTAGGTGATATATTCAAAATTCAGCAGCGCGATATCGGGGCGGCACATGAAATCGATGAATTTTTCCGCATTTTCCATATTGGGCGCATTTTTCGGAATGACCCAGGAATCGATCCAGACGTTGGTGCCTTCTTTGGGGATCACATATTCCAGATCCGGATTTTCCCGCTGTGTATAAATGGCTTCGCCGGAGTAGATCACGCCAAGGGCGGCTTCCCCGCCGATCATCTTGTCCCGCACCTGGTCGATGACATAGGCCTGCACCAGAGGCTTTTGCGCGATCAGCAGATCCCGCGCTGCCGAAAGCTCATCGGGATCGGTGCTGTTCATGGAATTGCCGTTTAGCCGAAGGGCGACCATGAAGGCGTCCCGGACGGAATCCTGCATGAGAATGTTGTCTGCGTATTTTTCGTTCCAAAGAATGGACCAGCTGTCCACGGTATCGTCCACCATCGTTTTGTTATAGAGGATGCCCACCGTGCCCCAGCAGTAGGGAACGGAATATTTGTTTTCAGGATCGAAGCCCCGTGCCTGCTCCCAGTACTGGGAGCCGATATTTTCCTTCGCGTTGGGAATGTTATCAAAGTTGATTTCCGCCAGAAGATCGTTGTCGATCATTTTCCGGATCATGTAATCCGAAGGGCAGATCACGTCATAGGCGGACGCGCCTGCTTCCACCTTTGGATACATGATCTCATTTGTTTCGAATTCGTCATAGACTACCTTGATGCCGGTTTCCTCCTCAAACATATCGATGGTTTCCGGATCAATGTATTCGCCCCAGTTGTAGACGACGACCTCTCCGTTTGCGGCTGTATTGTCTGCAGAGCCGCAGGCGGTAAGGGAAATGGCAAGAAGAGCGGATGCCATGAGGAGGCCGCCCGCTTTTTTCCCGCAGGAAAAGACAGTTTTATTTTTCATGTGATTCGTTCCTTTCTGTTTTTATTTTAAAGGAAGCCGGCATATGCCGGTTTCATGATCTGCCGGGCATTTTGGGCTCCTTTGGCTTCGGCGTATGATTGACCAAAAGCAATAGCACCAGCACCGTGACGAAGATCAACGTGGAAAGAGCGTACATTTCCGGCTTGATGCCCTTTTTGACCTCTGTGTAAATTTTGGTGGACAGCGTATCCACGCCGGGCCCCTTCGTGAAATGGGTGATGATGAAATCGTCCAGCGACATCGTAAACGCCATCAGAAAGCCGGAAAGGATACCGGGCATCAGGTCCGGAAATACCACCCGGAAAAACGCCTGACTTTTCGAAGCGCCCAGATCCAGCGCCGCTTCATAGACGCTGGGGTTTAGCTGCTTCATCCGGGGCATGACGCTCAAAATCACGTAAGGGATGTTGAACGTGATGTGGGACAGCAGGATCGTGGTAAAGCCAAATTTCGCCCGCAGCGTCAAAAACAGCAGCATCAGGGAAATGCCGGTCACGATTTCCGCGTTCAGCATCGGAATGTTGGTGATGCTCATGAAAAGGGCGCGGTTCGCCCGCTTCATGCTGTTGATGGACAGGGTCGCCACCGTGCCGATCAGCGTTGCGATGAGGGCGGATAAAAAGGCGATCAGCAGCGTGTTCGTGAGCGCCTGCATGATTTCCGCGTTGGCAAACAGCGCGCCATACCATTTCAGGGTGAAGCCGCCCCATTTCGCTCTTGTCCTGCTGGCGTTAAAGGAGAGCACGATCAGGGTGACGATCGGCGCGTACATGAAGATAAAAATCAGGGCGATATAGATTTTCTGCGCATATTTTTTGATCATAAGGCGTTTCCCTCCCCGTTTTTATCAAAAATGGCAGTCAGCAGCATGTTGATCAGGATGAACACCATCAGCACGATGGAAAGGCCGCTGCCCAGATGCCAGTTGCTGGCCTGGGTGAACTCCTGCTCGATGACGTTGCCGATCAGCAGAATTTTGCTGCCGCCCAGCAGATTGCTGATGACGAAGGTGGTCAGGGCCGGCACGAACACCATGGTGATTCCGCTGATGACGCCGGGAACGGAAAGGGGCAAAATGACGCGCAGGAAGGTCTGCACCGCGTTTGCGCCCAGATCATAGGCGGCGTTCACCACGTTCGGATCGATCTTGGTGAGCGAATTATATAAGGGCAGCACCATGAAGGGCAGAAAATTATATACCATGCCCAGAATGATCGCCCCCGGCGTGTTGATGATGTTGAGTGTGGGCAGATGCAAAAAGGAAAGAACCGAATTGATCACGCCGGTTTTTTCCAGCAGGGTCTGCCAGGCGAGGGTACGCAGCAGAAAATTCATCCACATGGGAAGAATGAAAATCAACACGATGAAGCTTTGTCTGCTGACATTTTTCTGCGCCAGGATCATCGCCAGCGGATAAGCGAGCAAAAGGCAGATCAGGGTGCTCACAAAGGAGAGCAGCAGCGAGAGCCACAGCGCTTTCGCATGCTCTGCCGAGGCGATGGAAATGACATTTTCCAGTGTGAAAGCGCCGCTTTTGTCCGTCAGCCCATAATAAAAGATCATGCACAGGGGAATGACGATGAAGGCGGCGGACCACACCAGGTAGGGGGCGGTCAGAAGCTTCTGGTTAAAATATGAAATTTTTATGCTTTCCGGTTTCTTTACAGCAGCCTTATTCATCGATCGTCACAGCCTCCTCATCCTCCGAAGCCGGTTTGTTCATGATCTGAATGTCAAAGGGATCCACCCGGATGCCGACCTGGGCGCCCACCGGGAACATATCGGTGGAATGGACCAGCCACTCAAAGCCGTTGGCGGTGACTTCCATTTCATAATGGACGCCCTTGAAGATCAGATGGGTGACTTCTCCCGTCAGCGTGCCATCCCCGGGAGCGACCAGATCCACGTCCTCGGGGCGGATGACCACGTCCACAGGCTTGTTGGTGCCAAAGCCCTTGTCCACGCAGGCGAATCTGGCGCCGAGAATCTCCACCAGCTCATCCCGCACCATGGTGGAGGGGATGATATTGGAATCGCCGATGAAGTCCGCCACAAAGGCATTTTCCGGTTCGTTGTAAATCTTCTCAGGCGTGCCGATCTGCTGGATATAGCCCTGGTTCATGACCACGATGGTGTCGGACATGGTGAGCGCCTCCTCCTGGTCGTGGGTGACATAAATGAAGGTGATGCCAAGCTCATTTTTCAAGCGGATCAGCTCATACTGCATGTCCTGACGCAGCTTTAAGTCCAGCGCTCCCAGCGGCTCATCCAAAAGCAGAAGCTTTGGCTCGTTGACGATGGCGCGGGCGATGGCGATCCGCTGCTGCTGTCCGCCGCTTAGGGAATCGGGCATGCGGCTGCCAAAGCCGTCCAGGTTGACGAGCCTGAGCGCATATTTGATTTTGTCCTCTATGTACGCCTTTGTCTTTCCCTTGATCTTTAAGCCGAAGGCGATATTTTCCGCGATTGTCATGTGGGGGAACAGCGCGTATTTCTGAAATACGGTGTTGAGCTGGCGCTTGTTCGGCGGAAGATTGGTAATGTCCCTGCCGTTAAACAGGACAACGCCCTGATCGGGCTTCTCAAAGCCGCCGATGATGCGCAGCGTGGTGGTCTTGCCACAGCCGCTGGGACCCAGAAGCGTCAGAAATTCATTTTCACGGATGTAAAGGTTCATGTCGTCCAAAACTGTGTTATCGCCATATGTCTTGGTGATATGCTGTAAGTCGATCAATTTTGTGCTCATTTGTAAAAACCTTTGCAGCGCGCAACGCTGTTCCTTTCTTTGTCATTTGCTATACCTAAAAGCTTGGCGGGCTGGATACCCAGATGAGGGAAGCGCCCGTTTTTGGGGATGCCGTAATGTAGTGGGTGGACTTCGGCGTAAAATAAAAGGATTCCCCTTTTTTGGCGCGGTAGCTCTTTTTCCCGATATGGATGGTGATGCTGCCTGAAAGCACATAGCCGAATTCCTCCCCCTCGTGGGGATTATCCGGATAGGTGCTGCCGCCCGGCGCCAGGGTCATGCGGATCGGCTCCATGATGTTCTTCTGGGCGTTGGGAATGATCCATTCCGTTTTGTTCTGGCATTCCTCATCCAGCTTTTCAAAATAGTCTGCATCGTGGAAGACGATCTGCTCCTCCGGTTCCTCGTTGAAAAAATCCTTTAAGTCGGTGCCCAGCGCCAGCAGGATATCCACCAGTGTGGCGATGGAAGGAGAGGTCAGGTCCCGTTCCAGCTGTGAGATAAAGCCCTTTGACAGCTCCGTGCGGTCCGCCAGCTCCTCCTGGGTGAGGTTTTTCTGAATCCGCAGTTCCTTCAGTTTTGCTCCGATTTCCATAGGTTATGCCTTTCCTGGGCGGTTTCCACTTTATGCGGGAACCGCCGGATCTTGTGATTGCCTTACTCCGGTGAGGATACGGCGGCGGCAGATGCGCGCGGCAGGACAGAGAGGGCTTTCTTTGGCAGGATGCAGGGACGGTGTTTTTGCGGCATTATCCAAAACGGGGAATTCCTGCAAACCGGCGCTACATTCCAAAGCGCATCAGGGCGCGATCAACTCACTTCGTTCGGACAGTATCGCGCCCTGATGCAGGAATGCTCTGCCGGTTTGGGAATTCCGCCGTTTTGGATACAGCCGCAAAAACACCGTCCCTGCATCCTGCCAAAGAAACTCCTCCCCGGCCTGCCGCGCGCATCTGCCGCCGCCGTGTTGCAGCCGGAAAGCGTCGTCATCCTTTCCGGCTGTCATTACATATATTTTAAACAAAAAGTTTACTAAAACTAAACAAACGCACTGATATCCATTATAGAGCCTTTTTGCATATTGTCAATGGGGGAAAAAAATATTTTTCTGGATAATATTGGATAATTTGTAAAAGGGGATTAACAAAAGGCGGGGTTGTATGCTAAAATAGAAGAAATGCCGCAGGGCACGGGAGTGAACGGCGGGAAAATATTGACCGGGAGGTTTTGGGTTATGAGCGGAAAATATGTGGCCTATGTTTCCACCTATACGATGGGAGATCATCATGGCATTTGTATTTATGACGTGGATATGGAGAATGGAAGATTTTCCTTAAAGGACAGGGTGGAAATCACGAATTCTTCTTATCTAAGTATTTCTCACAACAGAAAGTGGCTTTATTCCATCACGGATTTTGGGCTGGAGTCCTATGAGATTCAGTCGGACGGCACGCTAAAAACGATCAACCGCGCCGGAATCAACGGCATGCGCGGACACTATGTTTCCACGGACTATACCGACCGATTCATTTTCGTGGCGGGCTGGCACGATGGTAAGATCACGGCGCTGCGCTTAAATGAGGACGGCAGTGTGGGCGAAATCACCGATGAGATTTTTCATAAGGGTCTGGGCAGCATTGCGGAGCGTAATTTCCGCCCTCATGTGAGCTGTGTGAAAATGACCCGTGACAACAAGTATCTGTGCGCGGCGGATATGGGGCTGGATCATACAAAGGTATACCGCCTGGATCATGAAAGCGGCAAGCTCAAGCTGGCGGATGTCATCCGCAGCGAGGTGGAATCGGCGCCCAGCCACATCAAATTCAGCAAGGAAGGCAATTTCCTTTATATCGTCCATGAGCTGAAGAAGATCATCGACGTATATACCTATCAGGAGGAGCATGATAATCCGTTTTTTGAGAAGATCCAGACAATTCCGACGGTAAACGATTATCATGCCAGCGGCACGGCGGCGAGCGCGTTAAATCTGTCCGAGGACTTTAAATATCTGGTCAGCTCCAATGCGGGGGATAACAGCGTCGTGATTTATCAGATTGACGAACAGAGCGGACTTTTGCAGAAGCTTCTCTGCCTGCCCATCAGCGGAGAATATCCCAAGGACGCGGCGTTGTTCCCGGACAACCGGCATCTGGTTTCCTTAAACCATGAATCCAGCACTATGACCTTTTTCAATGTGGATATGGAAAAGGGACTGATCGTCATGAACGGGAAGGAGATTCCGGTGGATCAGCCCAACTGCGTGATTTTCCATAAGATTGGATGATGTGGCAGATAATAGCTAGGTGTGTAATTGTGGATCTTTGTTGCAGGAGCAGAGAGAGAACCTCCTATAAAGAATGACGCGAAAAGCGGTGCATTGGCAGCCGATTACCTCCAGCGAGACGGTGATGCGTTTACTTTTTGGTCGGTTTGAAAATCTGCAGCGGTCGGCAGGTCATACGGCCGGAACAACTTACAGAGCGTGATTCTGCTAAGATTGCGCTGCCTTATGGTGCTGATGGCGCAGTGGTTCCTGTCCAGAAGTTCCGTGATGCGCAGAAACTGTATGCTGCAATGACGGACGGAAAGATGGAATATGTGCTTTATGGTGCGGAGAACCAGGCGAGAATTCATTATGCCATGGCCGTAAAGAACAATCTGTATGATGCCCTGGAATATGCAGGGCAGGTGGAAGAGGCGGCAAAGTCACACAGGCAGGAAATGAAGCAGTGGAAAGAGCAAAATGAAACAGAATCTGGCGAAAATAAAAAGACTCCAAATTCAGGTGAATTTTTGAGTGGTTTTTGGGCGGAGGACAGACTGATACCATCCATTACGGTGACTATATTCTTTGGTTCGGAAGAATGGGATGGACCATTAAGCCTGTTTGAAATGATGGATGCGTCAGATCCGGATGTGCTTGCCTGTATGGACAATTATCATGTGCGGCTGATTGCTCCGGCCCGGATGACGGATGAAGAAATAATGAAGTTCCAGTCAAGTCTGCGGGAAGTCATGTTCTTCATCAAGTATTCTAAAGATAAAGAAAACCTGGACAGGGTACTGAAAGCGAACGAAAAGCGTTTCCGGGAAGTGGAGCGCAGGGCAGCGGACGTCATTGAGGCAATTACAAATTCGGGTTTATCTGTTAAACCCTCTTAAAACGCTGTATTTTCAAGGCATTTCGCCTGTTTTGTGTTTCAACCTTATGTATTTTCCCTTGTTTTTGCCCTTACGAGCCGAAACAAGGGAAAGTTTTTTAGCCTCCGCCGACTACTTTATCCAGCAGTCTTGCGGAAGTACGCTTCGCTTCCCCTGTAGCGTGAGCGTAGATGTTCATTGTGGTGCTGACATCGGCGTGTCCGAGAAGCTCCTGCACATCCTTCGGCGCTGCCCCGTTTGAGAGCAGATTGCTCGTGAATGTGTGGCGAAGCTGGTGGAAATGAAAGCCCTCCAAGCCCTCGACCTTTTTGCTTGTCGTCCTGCACATAATCCCTACTGTACTCGGTGATTCGTATGCGCCGTCAGGTCTGATGCAGACAAAGGATATTTCCTTGTAGCCCTCTGGGATTTCTTCTGTTCTCGGCAGGCTGTAAACCTCGTAGTAAGTACGGTCTTTTTCCTTCACCCCGGTGTAGTAGTAGTTGAGGTGGTAAAGCCCGCCGTACTGGAAGCGGTTTTTGTGCTGTTCGGTTTTTGCCGCTTTGAGGATCGCCGCCAGTGTGTCGCAGAAGTCCACAGTGCGGACTTTCTTCCGCTTGGTCGCCCCTATCTCGGTTTTGTGCCTTGCCCCGTTGTAGCGCATACTGCGGCGCACCGTAAGGTACTGCTTGTCAAGGTTGATATCCTGCCAAGTCAAGCCGCAGAGATTGCAGCCGACAATGCCGCAAGGCAGGAATGGAACAGGACAGCGGACATGGCGCTTGTATCGGGGATTGAGGAAGCGAAAATACTGGAAATTAAACAAACCGAGATACACGACAAGGTGAGCAGTTCTATCCGCAAGGGCGGCTGGCTGCCAAATCTATTCCGCCGTATCGTAAGCAAGGCAAGGGACTTTTTACAAAACCTGATCCGTGAACACGGGATACCGTCGAAGCCCACGCTCAGTATCAATATGGCAGAGTTCCGCACCATGCGAAATCTGATGATACGGGTACAGGACGAGGCGAGGTCAATCCGCAGCTTGCAGGAAAAAGTCCCCAAACTGAAAGAACAGCTTTCCGAAGCAAAGGGCATTTTCAAAGGCAAAGAGCGCAAGGCTCTTACCGAGCAAATACAACAGACCGAAAAGGAAATATCCGATAGGCTGGATAAGCTCCCCGATATTCTCAGGGAGGATGGTTATCCCGATGTGCAGGCATTTATGGCGACCTATCGGGAAGCGGAAGCCGTTGTGGTATAATCGTGACCTTGCCGAACGGATAACTACAATAAGGGTTGAGAGAAGTAGGTATTCTCAAAAAAGGAGGTTACACAATATGAGGAAACAGACAGAGAAAGACAAACTCACAGCCCTTTACGAAAGACTATCCCACGACGACGAGCGGGCGGGGGAATCCGTAAGCATTGAGAACCAAAAGCGGATTTTAGAGGACTACGCAAGAAAGAACGGGTTTACCAATATCCGGCACTTTACCGACGACGGAATCCGGGGAACAACATTCAAACGTCCGGGGCTTGACGCCATGCTGGACGAAATCCGGGCGGGGAACGTGGCAACGGTTATCATCAAAGACCAGAGCCGAATCGGGCGTGACGTGGTTGAAGTGGGGCTTTTGAAGCGCACCTTTGACGAGTACCATGTGCGTTTTATCGCCGCCAATGACAACCTTG
>CAJUEL010000073.1 GCA_910585455.1 uncultured Eisenbergiella sp.
AAAGAGAGCCAGGTTTCAAGGCTTAGTTGGGGTAACTGTTTATGCGGTTATCCTGGCGCCCAAACTGTTACAAGCTTCCGGTCAGATTTGCCCTCTCACGTCCGCCCATAGGCTTCCAACAGCTCCCGAATCCGCAGATTTAAGCTTTCCGGCATCCCCGCCTCCCCTGCCGAAGACAGCCTGATCCACAAATGCAGCCTGCGATACCCTGCCCGCCTTCGTTTTTCCTTTTCCCGCTCTCTGGCAACGCGGATCCTGACCTGGACCCGTCTTTGCTCAAAAAGCGGAATGATCACATAGTACAGGCGGTCATCCGGAAAAGAAAGATATCCCAGCTCCTGCCCCGCCCGGTTTTTCAGATACAGCCGGTGCTGCCGGACCGCCGCAGGATAAAGCGCTTCCCCCTCCTGCAGCGCCGCCTTTTGGGGCAGCTCCACCATCGCCGGAAAGCCGAACACAGGATTTCCATTCCCGTCTGCCGTCTCCTTTCCGGAAAGCTCCCGCACCAATGCGCTTCCATTCATAAACTGCTGTGCCAGAAGATAAACCAGCTCTCCAAGCGTCCGCTGCCTGCTTTCCGGTTCGCTGCTCCCCTGCCGCTTTTCGTCCACACGATCCAGAAGTCGCCTGCCGCAGTCGGCAATGCTGCGCAAAAACAGCGGGAAATCCTCCTCCGTCGTCCAAAGATATTTTCCCCGCGCGATGCAAAATTCCCCCAGCGCTACCCCTTCGCAGTCCTCTGCAAATTGCAGAATCTCCCGCTCTGCGTAGGCGTTTTCATTGACAGGCGCATCCCATATGCCTGTCTCTTTTTCTGTCGCCGTATTGTTGCCTTGCCGCCCGTTTCCCCGCTGTTCTACAGAAGCCTTTTGTCTTGTCAGTACCGCGTAGGCGAGGTTGATTTCCTGCACGCTGTAAGCATAATCCTCCCGCAGCGCTTCCCCCACATCAGGATGCACCTGCTGCATGAGCTGCCTGTAACGCTTTTTGATTTCATTTTTATCCGCTCCCGGCGGAAGAGCCAGAATTTTGCAGGCTTCCTTCTTCGTCATGATTTTCCTTTTGCCACCCGTATTTCTTACCATTAATATACCCGATTTTTCTCATTTTGCATAGTGAAAAATGGGTTGATATAACAACCAGCCCATTTAAAAAGGGGGAATGAAAGAAAGGCTATGTTTCTGCTTTCCGGACTGTTTTCATATTGAATGGCACTTTTTTTCATTTTTTTGTATCTTTTATGGCACCTTACGGGATATATAAGTGTAGCGCCAGGTTTCGGCATACGCCGACATACGTACAAGGGGGATAAAGGATGACGGAAATCGCAAGTGATGAGCCCGAAAAGCTGACGGCGATCATCATTGCAAACATCTGGAAGGAGCTTGCCAAACGGAACTGGACATTGAAAATGCTTTCCGACAAGTCCGATCTCCCTTATGAATCCGTAAAAAAACTGGTCAACTTAAAAATCGCAAGACCGTCCTTTATGAGCATCTGGCAGATATCCAACGCGTTCGGCTGTTCTCTGGACAGCCTTGTTGGCCGGGAAGATCCGTCCGGCAATATTTTGAACCGGGTTTCCGAAAGCACCTCGGAGATTTATCGGATTTTAAGGGATATGGATAAATTGTCGCAACACTCCTTATAGGCGCCGCAAAATGAGACGCGCCCGTACAGCCGACGCTGTATGGGCGCTTTTTTATGCGTACTCGCGCACACTTTTTTATGTCAGATATCCGTCCGCACACGCGGCATTTCTTTCAGGTACTTTTTGAGCATCTCCCTTTTATAGCCATTATTTTCGATGATCTCTTTATAAAAATGCGCGCTGGGCTTCGGCGTCCGCTTAAAGTCATGCTCCCGGTCCACATCCACAAGGCCGAATTTCGGAATCCAGGAAAACCACTCGTAATTGTCCAGCAGCGACCAGTAAAGGTATCCCCTCACGTCCACCCCCGCCCGGATCGCCTCCCGCAGGGCGCAAAGATACTCCACCAGATAGACGATGCGGAAATCGTCATTCACACAGCTGCACCCGTTTTCGGTAATATACACCGGTCTGTCCATCAGGCGGGTCAGGTTGTGGTACATGCACTCCGGATAAAATTCATCCAGATAAAAATCCATGGGCAGCATTTTCGTCTGCGTAAACGGATACCGGGGACTGGACAGGTCCGCCCGCCTTGCGTCCACCATCTCCCGCGTATACAGGTTGATCGACCAGAAATCACAGGTATCCTTTATGCTTTTATCCACAATCCCGTCGCGCCCGGGCGCCACCAGCTCCCCGGTACGGATGGCATGGAAAAAGAATTCATGATCCGCCACATCCTTATATTCCTGCATGGCGCGGTCGAACCGGTCATTCTGCCGTTTCCCACAATACTGCACCAGCGCATGGGCGGTGCTCGCAGGGCGGTCAGAATACTGCCGGATCAGATGATAGGCCATGGCATGGTAGCGCACGCTGTTGAATTTCCTTGTCAGCGCCTCCTGCGAAATTCCCAGATTGAACTCGTTAAAAATGATCCAGAAATCCGTATAAGGGCTGATGCGCGGCACGATGTAGTTTAAATACCGTTCAAAGTAACGCATGTTTTCCATCGACAGAAACTGTCCCTTTTCCTCAAACCATGCGGGCACGCTGAAATGCACCAGCGTCACAAAGGTCTGAATCCCTTTTTCCTTTAAAAGCGCCAGCTCCCGCACATAATGGTCCGCTTCCGCCTCCATAAAGTGCCCTTCCTCCGGCTCGATGCGCGCCCATTCCACGCCCAGCCGGAAGGCCTGATGACCCAGCTCTCCCAGCAGCCGGATGTCCTCCTCATACATGTTGTAGTGGTTGCATGCCATCCCGGACACGTCCCGGTCCGGATCCTTTTTTAACGCTTCCTGTTCCTGATGCCAGTTTGAGGAATGGACGTTATTGCCCTCCACCTGATGTGCCGCCGTAGCGCTCCCCCAGAGAAATCCCTCCGGAAAATCAAAATCCTCAATTCCAAATACATCTGTCATTTTCTGCCCCTCCGTTTTTTACCCAAATCCTGATGATTGCCTTTGTCCATCCGTCCGCTCCCCTGCGGTACTCCAGACTGCCCCCTGCTCCATAAACCCGCCGGATGCGGTCGTACACATTTTTCACGCCCAGGCTGTCGTGTCCTCCCTCTGTCCTGCCCTCTCCCCGGATATACCGGTTAATCGCCTCCATATCGCCGCCGCGTCCGTTGTCCGCGACGACGATCCGAAGCTCCCCCGTCTCCGTCATATCAGCGCCAATCCGGATCTGCCCGTCCTCCCGGACAGCGTCAAAGCCGTGGATGATGGAGTTTTCCACCAACGGCTGAATGATCAGCTTCGGAATCAGGACGCTTTCACAGGCCGGCGCGACGTCATAAAGGAAGCGGACGGTCCCTCCGTTGCTCATTTGCTGAATTTCCGCATACTGCCGGATGATCTGCATCTCCTTTTCCAGCGGGACGAGACCGTTTGGCTCCCGCGTATTATAGCGCATGATCTGCACCAGCATATTGAGCTGCTTCGCGATCACATCCTGCCCGTTTAAAAGAGCCTGACAGCTGATCGTTCCCAGAGAATTGTACACAAAATGCGGGTTGATCTGCGCCTGCAAAAGCTGCAGCTCTACGTTTTTCTGTTTTTCCGCGCTGTCCCACACGTCCTGCAGCATTTCCCGGATCTTTTCCTGCATCCGGTTATAACCCCGGTATAAGGTGCCAATCTCATCGCCGCCGGAAGCCGCATCCTCCACCGGCTCCACGATGCCCCTTTCCATCTGCCCGGCAAGGCGGACGATCGGCGCGGTGATGGCACGGCTCATCAATCCGATGAAGATCATGCCCGCCAAAAGCGCGAGCGCCAGCAAAAGCAGAAGCATCCCCAGCATATCAAACGCCATTCGGTCAATATCATCCACAGGAATGACCGTCAGCATGAAAAGCTCCTGCGCCACCTGATTTTTCTGCACCAGATACTGTGTCCCTTCATATTCGCAATATTCCGCAGCGCCGTCCATATCCTGCCGCAAAATGGAGCGCAGGCTTTCCTCCGACAAAAGCCTCCCCTTTTCCCGGTTAGCATACAAAATCTGCCCATCCGTCCCCAAAATGGCGGTCAGCGCCCGCCCGGGCATTTCGGACATATCGATGCGGCTTTCCAGCTCCAAAAAATCGATTCCCACCACCATGACGCCCAGCTCCCGGACCTCATAGCCCTCACGCCGGATATAATATTGATAGTTCAGGCGTTTTGCCATGAACAGCCGCCGCACAGGTTCCTCTTCCACGAACCAACAGGCTTCTCCGTCCCTTTTTATGGCTTCCTGATACCAGCTATAGCGCTCCATATCCGTATTTCTGTGAAAACCGGTAATACCTTCCCGCCATTTTCCCAGATATCTGGCTATGGGATATTCCTCCGGTATGATGAGCCCATGGATGGAAGCCCCCGAAAACATGGCATCCATCGTCGCCCCGTTTCGTTTCAGGTCATCCACCATACCCTTTAAGCCAAATCCCGTCTCCTGCGGATCCGTCAGGACAATCATCTCGGCGATTGTAGAAATATTTTTCGTTTCATCCGTGATATAGGCGCTTTCATTGTCGTTCACCACATCGACCGCATTCACAATGCTGCGGAAAATTTCCTGCACGCCGTTGGCGTTGGTGGTGATCGCCATGTTGAAATTTTTCTGAAAATAGCGCCGAAACGTGCTGTGATAATAGCCGGCCAGGAAAATACCCGCCGTGGAAATGACCACAAGCAGCAGGCCACAAAACATCACCGACATTTTTTTCTGCAGGCTTATGCGCCGATATGTCCTCTCCATAACGCTTCCCCCCGTGCCTCTTGGACCGCCCGGCAGTCTCCTCCGCCGCCTTCTGCCGGTCGTTACAGCTTCTCCTGCCCTTCCTTTTGCACACTCTGCCGCCAATGCCTTTCCCGGTACTCCCCCGGCGTCATGCCCATGCTGCGCCGAAACACCTTGTTAAAATACCCGGCGTCCCGCCAGCCCGCCAGCATGGCGATTTCCTTCACGGACTTCACCCCGTTTTGCAGCTCGTCACAGGCGAAGCGCAGCCGCTTTTCCTGAATATAATCCGTAACCTTCATACCCGTCTGCTCCAGAAAAAGACGCCCCAGGTAAACCGGCGACATATCAAACGCCCCCGCCAGCATGTTGACATCCAGATCCGGAGAGGAAAACCGCTCCCGGATCACCTTCTGCATTTCCAGGACCACCGGGCTCCCCTCCGGCCTTTCCTGCTCCATCGCCTCCTGATACCGCCAAAGCAGCCAGCCGGAGCGTTTTTCGGGCGCGCACTCCATGATCTGCTTCTGCATCCGCCGCTCCGCCTCAAACAGCATGCCGTAATCCATTTTCAGGCTGGTGTTTTTATAGTCGATGAGGGGCGTGATCAAATGCTGCCACAGGCTGATTTCCTTCACCCCCGGCTTTCCCTGCAGCTGCGCTGCCCGGCGAAAAATCCGTTCCACCATCTCCCGGTCCTTTTCCTCTATGGCGCGCTTTAGCACATCCCGGTACCCGTCGTCGCAGATTTTCTGGTAAAAGGAGGTACTCTCCTGCAAAAGGACCGTCTCGCGGATCATCTCCTGCAGAGCGTAGACCGTATCCCTGTCCAGCGGCTTTAGCACGTAGCCCTTCACATTGTAGCGGATCGCCAGCTGCGCCGTCTGAAAATCCTCGTATGCGCTCACGAAAAACAGGCTGATCTCCGGATAGCTCTCGTAAATTTGCCTGCACAGCTCCCTGCCGTCCATGACCGGCATTTTTACATCGCTGACCACAACGTCCGGTCTCTCCTGCGCGATACAACGAAGCGCCTCTGCGCCATTGTGGGCACACCGGGGGCTTTCGCATCCGATCGCGTCCCAGTCGATCAGCTGTTCCAGGCATTTGCAGCTCATATGGTCGTCGTCCACGATCAGCACCCTCATGCATCCATCCTCCTTTCGCAAAGGCCTTTTTCAAATTTTACCACATAAACCGGAAAAGCGGCAAATTCTGTTCCTTTCGGGGAACGCATCTGCCGCTCTTTGGTTTTACGCCGTCCTGCCGCTCACATTCAGGAACGGTATGCATCATACTGCGTCTGCATTTCCGCGATGATCTTGTCAATGCCCGCATCCTTTAATGCCTTCTGATATTTGGGAAGGTATTCATCCGGATTATAGAATCCGGCGCCCAGCAGATAAAAGTATTCCTGATAAACCGCGTCCACCGCCGCACACTCCGCTTCCACATTGGTAACGTCGAACTGGAAATCCGCAAGGAGGCTCGTTTCCGCGTTCTTATTGAAAATATCGTACTGCTCCTTTTTATCCGCCGACTCACCGGCCTGCAGGGAAGGCGCCATAACATTACAGCTGCACCACACGCTGTTTTTCCAGCCCGCATCCGCGTTCACCGTAACATAACCTTCCTCATCCCGGGTATAGTGCTTATCCTCAATGCCATAGCAAAGAAGATCCGCCAGCTGCTGATCCGTGCTCAAAAGCTCCATCAGCTTCAGGCAGGCATCCGCCTTTGTGGTTTTTGCATTCAGCATATACGCGGATCCAAAGGTACCGCTGTTGGACAGGTAGTTTTTGGTCTCCAGAACAGTTCCGACCGGAAGCCCATAGCGCAGGGATGCGTTTGCGATATTATCCGGAACACTCGTCCAGAACATGCATACCAGATTCCCTTCCCCCATGAGCTTTCCCAGCTCATCAAATGGCAGATTCGGCTGCTCCACCCGTTCCGGATTGACATAGCCTGCCTGATTCCATCGATACATCAGTCTGACATATTCTTCATATTCAGCTGACTCCGCCATATTCTCAATTGTCGTTCCTTCTGCAATGCGGACGCCCAGAATATCGCCGGCGCTGGGCGTTCCCGTCAATGCATATGCATCCTCCACAAACCCAAGCCAGGGATCTCCCTGCGGCATCCACGCGTCCGTCGCTCCCCTCTCATAAGCATCCTGCAAAATGGGTTCCAGATCGGCAAACTCTTTTACATTCGAGAAATCCCATCCGTACTCCTGCGCTTTCTCTTCGGAATAAGCAAAGCTGTGCCCCATCGCCGCTTCCTTGTAAACAGGGATATAATAGTTCCTTCCTTTCTTTTTCGCCGCATTCCAGATATTTTCCGGCATGGAACCATATAAGCCCGGATAATCCTGCAGATAATCCGTCAGATCCAACGCGCTGTTTTCATTGATATAATTGTTTCCGTTCGCCCAGAACGCGGTCCAGAATAGATCGATGTCCTCCCCGGATGCCAATGCCAGCGCCAGCTCCGGCTCTTCCTTTGCCGTAATCATGGAAACCGTCACGCCGATCTTCGGCGCAATGTACGCGTTGATCGCCGCCTCCACGTCCGCTTTATCCTGACCATCATTTTCATTGTTCACATACCATCTGATATTGACCGTTTCTCCTGCCGCCTCTACCGGCGCTTCTGTGGACGCTTCCTCCTTTTTTGCATCCGCCGCGCCGCTTTCCGCTTCCTTTTTCACCTCCGGCGTCTCCTGCAGCGCGCCCTGGTCCTGCGCTACGTTTCCGCACCCGGCTATCATGCTGCCCGCCAGCAGCAGCGCCATGATTTGACTCACCCGTTTTTTCATTCGTTACCCCTTTCTTTTCATAAAATATAGTTTTCTATCTAAACCACGCGTCTATGCACGGCTTAAACCAGTTTATCCCTTCACCGAACCGACCGTCAGGCCCTGCACGAAATATTTCTGGAAAAACGGATATGCGATCATGATCGGTCCGATCACCGTGACCAGCATCGCCATGCGGGCGGAAAGCTCCGGCACCGTCTCCCACATTTCCGACGCGGCAACGCTGCTCACGTTCGGATTGTTCAGCATTTCGATCTTTTTTTCAATCTGCATCAAAAGCGTCTGCAGCGGCAGCTTGTCCTGCGTCTTGATGTACAGATAGCCGGTTTCCCAGTTGTTCCAATAGCCGATCGCCACCATGAAGCTGACTGAGGCGAGGGCAGGCGCCAGCAGGGGCATGACCACCTGGGCATAAATCCTGAATTCCCCCGCGCCGTCTATTTTGGCGGATTCCACCAGCGCGTCCGCGATGTTGCCCTGAATATAGGTGCGCAGAATGATCACGTGCATCGCAGAAATCGCCGGCAAAAACAGAATCAGCATGTTGTCCCGCAAATGGTATACCGTGGTATTGATCATGTAGTGGGACAGCTGGCCGCCGGAAAACAGCATCGTTCCCAGCAACAGCAGGGAAAACGCCCGCCGGAACACAAAATTTTTATGGCTCAGGACATAGGCGAGCATGCTCATGAAAAGCAGGCTGACCGCCGTCCCCACAATCGTGATGCAAAAGGTATTCCGATAGGAAAGCAGCAGCTGCGAGCCCATGCTCAGCACATACTCCCACCCTTCCGTGGACCATTCCATCGGAAAAAATGTGAAGCCCTTCTTCCGCAGGCTGTAATCGCTGCTGAAGGACGCCGCCAGCACCAGCAGCATCGGCAAAAGGCATGCCAACGCCAAAATGATCAGCACAATGAGAAGGACGATCTGTCCGACAGACTTTTTTTTCATGGCTCCTCCTTAAAACAGTGAATTTTCCGGCGATATCCTGCGCACGATCAGATTGGTCGCTACCACCAGCACGCAGCCCACCACGGATTGATAAAAGGTCATCGCCGCCATCGCGCTGTAGTCGGAGGAGGATGTGATCGCGTTGAGCAGATAGCTGTCCAAAACCTGCGTGGTCTCATAGAGCGCGCCCGTATTTCTGGTGACCTGATAAAACAGTCCCGTATCGGAGTGCAATATATTTCCCACTCCCAAAAGCAGCATGATCGTGATCATCGGCAGCAGCATCGGCAGCGTGATATACCTGCGCTGCTGCCGCCGGTTCGCCCCGTCCAGCGTCGCCGCCTCGAAAAGCTCTGTGTCAATGCCGGTCAGCGCCGCCAGATACAGCACGGACCCGTATCCCGTCCCTTTCCAGATCTTCACGATCAGCAAAATCGTCGGCCAGTATTTGCTCTCCAGGTAAAAGGCGATTTTTTCTTTTCCGGCAAAATCCAGAAGCTGGTTAATCAGCCCTGTATTTGTCTGCAAAAACGCCGACACCAGATAAGAGACCGCCACCCAGGAAATGAAGGTCGGCAAAATCAAAACGCTCTGCAGGGCCTTTCCCGCCTTTTTAAAAACCATCTCATAAACGGCGATGGCAAGCCCCACCTCGCACACCGTTCCTGCTGCTGTGAATAACAGATAGTACCCAATCGTGTTCCGCGTGATCCGCCAATAAGTCCCCCCGTTCAAAAACAGCAGCCGAAAATTCCGCAGCCCACACCAGGGGCTTTTGTACAGCCCGAGGGAATAGTCGAAATCCTTAAACGCCAGCACCAGCCCGCTCATGGGCACATAGGAAAATAAAATGAGCATCGCCAGCGCGGGCGCCGACATCAAAATCAGCGTCCTGTCCTTCCATATCCTGCGCAGCCCCTTCTTCCACCCCTTCATCCCATACCTCCTCCTTCATGCTCCGCCGGCCTCCCCCCCGTATTGGCGGGGCATTCGTCATTTTTCACAAGCAATTCTGTGGTTCTTCGCTTTGATGTTTATAGTTTATCATGTGGATAACTGTCCGGATATGGGAAATACTATACTTTTATGGGAAATACTATACTTTAGAGAAATTTCTTTGAATTTATATATACACTTTGACGGATTTTTCTTCCGAATATGTTTACCGGATGGTCGGGTAATTTGCACTCACCTTCCGGCTGCCCTGTCAGATATGCCGGGGCTCAGTTTTTGGGGAAGGTGGCAAACCAACCGCCGTTGGTCCGTCACCTTCCCGCCGCCTGATTACAGGCTGACCGCATCGATCCTTTCCAGCTCTTCCTCCGAAAATCCTGCGCCCTCCAGCACCTTTAAATTGTCCAGAATTTGTTCGCTCCTGGACGCGCCGATGAGCACGCTGGTGACCACACCGTCCCGCAGAATCCATTTGAGCGCCATCTGGGAAAGGCTCTCCCCGCGCTTTCTTGCGATCTCATTGAGGCTGCGGATGCGTCCCAGCCTTTCGTCCGTAAGCTGGGCTTTCTTTAAAAACCTGCTATCGGTCATCACCCGGCTGTCCGCAGGAATCCCGTTCAAATAACGGTCCGTGAGCAAGCCCTGCGCCAGAGGGCTGAAGGATATGATGCCCTTTCCCTCCTCCTTTGCCGCCTCCTTCAATCCGTTCTGCTCGATCGTCCGGTTGAAAATGTTATAGGAATTCTGGTTGATGATAAAAGGGCAGTGCATTTCCCGCAAAATTGCCGCCGCTCTTTTCATCCGGGGACCGTCATAATTGGAAAGCCCAACGTACAGCGCTTTTCCGCTTCGCACGGCCTGCGCGAGAGCGCCCATCGTTTCCTCCAGCGGCGTATTGTCATCGGGCACATGGTGGTAGAAAATATCCACATACTCCAGTCCCATGCGCATAAGGCTCTGGTCAAGGCTCGCCAGCAGATACTTGCGGCTGCCGCCCACCCCGTAGGGTCCCTCCCACATGTCATAGCCTGCCTTCGTGCTGATCAGCATTTCGTCCCGGTACGCGCCCATCTCCTCCCGAAGGATTTTCCCGAAATTCTTTTCCGCGCTTCCCGGCTCCGGCCCGTAATTATTCGCCAGGTCAAAATGCGTGATGCCGTTGTCAAATGCTGTGAAAAGCAGCTTTTTCATATTCTCATAGGATGAAATATCCCCGAAATTATGCCACAGCCCCAGAGACAGGCGCGGCAGCCGAAGACCGCTCCTCCCGCTGTGACAAAACTGCATTTCCTGATATCGTTCCTGCTTCGCCTGATACATGATCGTACTTCCTTTCTTTCCTCTATTTCACAATATAGCACGCCTTTTTCAGCGCATCGACCAGCTCCATCAGGAAACGCTTCACCTCATCCGCATTACAGCTTTCCTGATTGCGGAATTTCCGGATGACTGCCGTAGGCGGCACATCCATGGGCACCAGCTGTCCTCCCTCTAAAAGATTCGCGATATACTCACATGCCTCCAGCAGCTCCTCCGTATCATTGCTGTGATCGCCTCCCGGCCGGAAGGATATGCCGTTTTTCGCCTTCCCAAGCGCCCGCTCTGCCATGTCGATCGCGCGCCAGGCATGTCCCTCCTGGTTCACATCGGTGGGCAGGAGCGTTTCACTCCGGTTTCTAAAAAAGCCGAACAGGGCGGAGACGATGGCAGGGTCACGCACGGTGCCGTCCGGATAACAAATACCGTGCACCCGGTTCCATACATCCTTTCCGATCATGAGCTCAAATAAGTAATATCCGATCTTATATTCCTCGGAAAGGGCGATGACCATGTCGTAAGGGTTCGCCCTGCACAGGCACCCGGTTTCGTTATTGACCACCGGCTTTCCGTATTTTTTGCCCAGTGCAAGCGCCATCTCACAGCTGTCCCTGAAGCGTCCGCTCGTTTCGCTGTAGTCATGAAATACGATGATGTCCACAAGCTCCGCCGTTTTGCTCGCCTCCGTCTCAAAAATGAAGGTATTCCCCACGCCGATGGCGTTCACCGGATCCTTGCTTTTTACATATTTGCAGAAATGGCGGATGAATTCCCATACCAGCTCCTGCCGGTAGCGCAGATATTCCATGTCCGGCTTTTCCTCCGGATCCCTTCTGTATGCGGGCTCCTCTGCATACCAGGTGCCGCCCGGCGTGCGGTATCCCGGCTCGTTGGAAATATCCCAGAACAGCAGGCCGGGCTCGTTTCCGATCGCCTCATACAGATCATCAAAATATTTTTCCCCCAGCGCCCAGCTGCTCTTGTCCAGAAGCGTCTGCGGAATCGGGTACGGCTCGCCCTCCTTCACCTCCTTCGGGGCAAAATCCTCCTCCAGAAAGCGCAGCCCATGATAAATGATCGGGTTTGTGGAAATCCCATATTTCCACGCTGTCTGCACAAAATCCTTCACGTTGGCAAGAAACTGTCCGGGATTTTTCCGATAAGAGGAATAGGTGAGGAAAATGCGCGCGCTGTTTAGCTGCAGCCGTTTCGCATATCCCATGTCCCGTTCCACGATATCATGTTTATATTCCTCCCAGAAATTCGTGTCCGTCCATACATCGCTCTGTGTGTAATTAAACCCCCTGATAAAGCTGTAATCCTTAAGCGGTCCCATACTGTCCCTTCCCCTTTCTCCGAATGGCAAAATTATGGTTACACAAAAATTATAGCCAAAAACCGTTACACCGTCTATAGCCGATTTCGCAGCAAATTATGCAGTTTCGCTCATTCATTCTGTCTGCTCATGCCCTTATTTCACTTTACATCCTGCCCAAACAGGTCTATACTTCATGGTAAGCGGCAGATTTTTTCACCGGACGGAAAGGATATTTGAAAGATGGCGGCAAAGCGCAGATTATTATCCTCAAATCCCCCAAAAACCATCATCTACAGGGAATATCATCTGAATCCTGATTTTCCTGTTTTTCTCATGCCTGCCCAGCCGGATTCTCCCCTCAAGCTGAGCTTTCATTTCCACAACTGCATCGAACTGGCTTACTACCGACATGGCGCTGCCGAATGCAACATAGAGGGGAAACTGTATTTTTGCAAGGATGGCGATACCCTGCTCATCCCCCCGTTTTGCACCCATACCTCCCGCATCCCCACGCCCTCTCCCGATGATGAAATTTACTATATTTATATGGATCCGGAACGGCTTTTGCAGCCCTTTTACCCCTACGGCCTTTCATCCGCCCTTTGCTGGTATCGTTCCCATACGGCGACATCCCTGTTTTGCGCCAAAGACTTTCCCGCCCTGGCTCCGCTGGTTTCCCGCCTTGTGAAGGAACTTGCCCGCCCCTGTGAGAGCTCCCGCCTTCTGGTCAGAGGGCTTGTGCAGGCAATGCTCACCGATCTTTCCAGGGCATTTCCCGCAATGGAGCAAACCGCCGTGGTTCCCAGTTCCATGGAAAAAATACTTCCCGCCCTGGAATTTATCAACCATAGCTACGCCGCCGAGGTCAGCACAGACCACCTCGCCTCCCTATGCTATATCAGCCGTGAACATTTCCGCAAAGAATTTGTTAAAGCCCTTCACCAGACTCCCTCCCAATATATAAAGGCAGTCCGGATTCAGAAAGCCTGTGGGCTGCTTGCGGAAACGGAAGATTCCATCACCGATATTGCGCTGCTTTCGGGCTTTGGATCGCTTTCTTCTTTTTATGACACCTTCCGCGCACATATGCGGACAACGCCGGGGAATTTCCGGAACAGCCAGCGACTCTACCAGAAAAAGGATTTGAACCATTTGCCTTATACGCCATTTGATCAGGAGATTTCACATGTGCCGGATAAAAGATAAAAAGAATCTTCCCATATATTATACCGCCTACTCCCTTCCCAACGATTTTCCTCTGTTGACCCTGTCTGCCCCCAACCAAAACGTTCAAAATGCTACGCCTTCCTCCCTTCACTTTCACAGCTGCATTGAGGTGGGACAGTGCCTGTCAGGAAACGGCAAAATTTACCTGCAGGAAAAGTGCTGTTCCTGCCAGGCAGGCGATTTCATTCTTCTTAGCTCCGGTATTCCCCACGCATATACCAGCCTGGGGGAAGTATGCCGTTGGGAATCTCTTCTTTTTGACCCTTCTCTTATTCCGGAAGCGAGGGATTCATCCGGCATATCCCTTCCTGGCCGACTGCCGGTCGGACAACCGGACCCAATCATCCGGCAGACAAAGCTTCCCTTTCTTCATTTTCTGCTGCAACAGACTTTTGAGGAAATCCATTGTAAAAAACCGCTTTACCGTGAAAAAATACACGGTCTGCTCCTCGCTGCCCTGATAGAGTTTGACCGGCTCCTGCCGCCATCCACAGATGGCTCTTCCTGTGGCAATCAGACCTCCGCTGTCATGAACGCCTTATCTTTCATGCAGGCACATTATCATGAACCCGTCAACATCGCCCAAATCGCCTCTGCCAACCACCTGTCCGAGAGCCATTTCCGCAGGATTTTCAAAACCATGATCGGAGTCAGCCCTCTGGAATACCTGCAGCATTACCGGATTCAACAAGCGTGTCGATACCTGTTGGAGGGAAAACAGAATATTCACGACATCGCTGCGTTGGTGGGTTATTCCAGTATATCCAGCTTCAACAGACAATTCCTGCAGTATATGCATGTCTCTCCCCAAGACTGGAAAAAAATTTATTTTCAAAAAAAATCGGAGGAACCTCCTGTAAAATGAAACAACAAAAAAGGCTTTGAGAATTTCTTGTTCTCAAAACCTTTTACAGAGGCGCGAGCCGGATTTGAACCGGCGATAAGGGTGTTGCAGACCCGTGCCTTACCACTTGGCTATCACGCCATACTTTATTATATGCTCTCATTAAAAAAAAATGACTCCGACGGGAATCGAACCCGTGTTACCGCCGTGAAAGGGCGATGTCT
>CAJUEL010000074.1 GCA_910585455.1 uncultured Eisenbergiella sp.
CTGGAATGATGGGAAAATGCGACAGAGATTGCCAGCTTCATCTTCATTCCTTTTGAAAACTGTCTGATCTGCTTATCGGGCGGCAGGGAAAACTGTTTCAACAGGCGCAAATATTCCTGTTCGTCCCAAGTCCTGTAAATGTTCTTCATAACCCGGTTCAATTTCCGGGGAGAAAGGATTTCCGGATAATTGCTGCCGTCAAACACGACGCCGATCTGTTCTTTGACATCCCCATCCAGTTCCTCCCTGTCCAAAATGGAGACAATGCCGTCCTCCTTTTGGATCAGCCCTAAAGCCGCATTGATCGTCGTACTTTTTCCTGCGCCGTTCTCCCCGATCAGTCCAACGATGGAACCATATGGAACGGTGAATGAAACATGATCCAAAACAAAATCCTGATAAGTTTTGGTAAGCCCTGATACCATGAAAGCATTTGTCATCGCTTCCCCTCCTCGTACAATAATATCAATAAATTAATTACAAAAATCTCATTGCCTTAGAGATGGGATTTTTGCATGTAAACGCGAAAACACTACAATTTCGCAAATTTGTTACGCATGGGGCAAGCAGACGTATTTGCACGCATATTTGACCCACAAATTCAGTATGAAAATTTACTTCCATACTTATTCCGTTGGAACCACCACAATTTTTACAGCGTCAATAGGATGCTTCTCATCGTCAAGCAATCCCCGGTAACTGACCTCTACTTTATCACCTATGGCAATCGAAAAATCTTCTTCCACTGCATGTGCATTTTCCGTGGAATACCCTTCTAATATCGGAACATTCTCCGCAGAGAAATGATAGAGCATGTCATCTTCCGGAGTCCTGACTGTGATGGTATTACCGTCATACTCCTCAACAATTCCGGCGATGGGATCTCCCTGTGGAATATCCTTTTCCTCGATTTCCTCAACTTCCTGACAATCTGTTTCGTCCTCTTCTGTAATCTCCGATTCTGACAGTTCCACATTATTCGTTTCTATTTCTGTCGTTTTCGTATCTGCGGTTTCTTCCTGATCCGTTTCCTGCTGTGAATCAGCATTCACAGATATCGCATCCTCCTTTGGTTCCGATGAGCAGGCAGTCATCCCCATCGCTATCACCATCATAAATATCAGAGCAAATTTTCTTTTCATAATCTTTCTCCTCATTTTCTAAAAGAATCTTATTTCTGTAGCATGAAATTCATCATTTATAAAGCAGCCTTTCATTTCAACGGACATAAACTCCTTCAAATCCTGAAATCCTGCCTCTTTGACCTCACTCCCTTCTCCATTTTCATCTATGATTTTGTGTAAAAAACAGCTATCATCATCAAAAACTACATGAATCAGCAGGGAATCAGGCAGGTCAGCGTTGGAGCTTGGAGAACTGCATGACAGAGAACCGTCATCAAGAATTATCGCTTTCTTTTCAGCGATAAAAAATGAGTCTTCTTCCATCTTCCAAACCTTACCCAGAAAATCCGCATCAACAGCAGCCGCAACATCCGGCTCTAAAACCTGCCATTTGCCCGTTGTATTTTCCTGTAGCGCCTCCGTGCTTCCATCAGTCTCTTCTAACGACACATCACTTCGTTCCTCCGGTAATGTTTCACCTGCCTGGTTTCTTTCTGTCTTGGCAGCAGGCTCAGAGACAGAACCACATCCTGCAACCATTATGTTCAACATGCAGACAGTACCAAATAATATCATTGCCTTTTTCAGTTTCATAAGTACCTCCTGTTATTTTCTGGAAACAACAGCTAGTATAGTCTGTCTGAATCATTCAAACAACTTATTTGCTGTGAAATGCTTTCTGAATGCTGCAAATGTCATGAAATCTCCTTTTAACGAACCACATACAAAAAGAACCGGATAAAAACTGGAAATATCAGGTTCTTTTTGCATGTATGTGACTTTATGCGATTATCAATCATGTAAGGTGGGAATGTTTTTCAGGCTGTCACCCCCGGAGCTTCGTGCCTTTTGTATCGCGTTTGGCGGCTTTGATCTGATTGAGGGTGATGGTGCGGGTTTTATAGGCTATTTGTGTATCGTCTGTGGCTTTGGTGTAGTAAACGGCTTCGATTTCATCGGTATCGGACAGCTTCATGGCGCGGACGCCCACAGCGGCCTTTTTCTTTTCGGGGATTTCTTCCACGGCAAAACGCAGGAAATATCCGTCTCTGGATTGCAATATAATATTTTTCTGTTCCTTATAGACTGCCACATCCACCACTTCATCACCGTCCGAAAGTTTTGTGGCGGCGACAGTTCGTTTCATGACGTCGAATTCTCCGCCATCCACGAGCTTGGCCATGGCCTGTTTTGTGACAAAGAGCAGGCGGTAAAGGTTTAAGTCGCTTTGACTGGCAGCCAGCAGAAGGCGTTCTTTGGTGGAATCAAAGCTGCTCACATTGTCCAATGGAATTCCCTTGTCCCGGAATTTCCCGAAGGGCAGGTCGGACACCTTGACGGTATAGAGCTGTCCGGTGTTGGTAAACAGGCAGATTCTGCCGGTGTTTTTGCAGCGGAAAGCAAAGCTGTTTTCGCCATCCGCCGCCTCCTGATTGCGCTCGTAGGTGGGAACATCCACGGTTTTGGTATAACCGAAGCGGTCAATCAGGCAGACGAGTTCGATCTCCTCCGCCTTCTTTTCCTCAAACACCGCTTCCTCGCAGTTGTCGATCAGGGTTTTGCGTTTGACGGAAAATTCTTTTTTCATGGCATCCAGATCGTTCATGATGACCTGCGCCATGGAGGAACGGCGCTCTAAAATATCCTCATAGCGGTATATGTTTGCAAGGGTATCCTCATGCTCCTTCACCAACGCTTCGATTTCCAGGCCGATCAGCTTGTACAGGCGCATGTCCAGGATGGCGTTGGCCTGGTTTTCCGTAAAACGCAGGTAGGACGCCATAACGGCGGATTCTTTGGATTTGAATTTGATATTTTCCGTGTTGCCATCCACCAGACACGCCTTCGCCATGTTGCGGTCCCGGGAGCCGCGCAGGATTTCGATGATCAGGTCGATGACATTGCACGCCTTGATCAGCCCCTCCTGAATCTCCCGCTTCGCCTGCTCTTTGGTAAGCAGGGTTTCATATTTGCGGCGGTTGACCTCAAACTGGAAATCCACGTTCGCCTTGATGATCTGCTTTAGGCCCATGGTTTCCGGGCGTCCCTCCGAGATGGCGAGCATATTCACGCCGAAGGTGTCCTCCAGCCGGGTCTTTTTATAGAGCATGTTGATAAAATTATCCACATCCGCATCCCTGCGCAGCTCGATCACGATGCGGATGCCCTCCTTGGAGGACTGGTTGGAAATATCCACGATGTCATTGGTTTTTTTGGTCTCCGCAAGGGCGGCGACGTCAGATAAAAATTTCCCGATATTGGCGCCGACCATCGTATAAGGGATTTCCGTGATGACCACATTGGTTTTACCGTTTTTCCCCTTCTCCTTTTCCACCTTTCCACGGATCTTGATCTTTCCGGCGCCCGTCTCATAGATCTGCAAAAGCTCGTCCTTATTGGTGACGATGCCCCCGGTGGGAAAATCAGGTCCCTGCACATAGCGCATCAGCTCTTTGGTGCTGATCGTCTCGTCCAGCATGTACGCTTTGACCGCGTTGATCACCTCTCCCAGGTTATGGGGCGGAATATTGGTCGCCATGCCCACCGCGATGCCCTCGGATCCGTTGACCAGCAGATTGGGAATTTTGCAGGGAAGGACGGCGGGCTCCTTTTCCGTCTCGTCAAAGTTCGGGACAAAGTCCACCACATCCTTATCCAGATCGGATAAAAAGGCGTCCTGGGTGATCTTCTCCAGGCGGGCCTCCGTATAACGCATGGCTGCCGCGCCGTCTCCCTCGATATTGCCGAAATTTCCGTGCCCGTCAACCAGGGGCTGTCCCTTTTTAAATTCCTGCGCCATCACCACCAGCGCGTCATAGATGGAGCTGTCCCCGTGGGGATGATATTTACCCATGGTATCGCCCACAATACGGGCGCTTTTGCGGTAAGGCTTATCGTAACGGATGCCCAGCTCATGCATGTCATACAGCACACGGCGCTGCACCGGCTTTAAACCGTCCCGCACATCCGGCAGCGCCCGGGCGATGATGACGCTCATGGCATAGTCAATGAAAGACTTCTGCATCACCTCGGAATATTCTGTTTTTATGATTCTATCGTCCATGACCTGTTCGCTTCCTTTCTATATTAAATATCCAGCTCGGCATCCGTCGCGTTCTGGTAAATGAATGCTTTTCTGGGCGGCACCTCGGTTCCCATAAGCAGCGCCGTCATGTCCGATGCCATTCTCGCATCCTCGATCTCCACCAGCTTTAACATCCGGCGCTCCGGATCCAGCGTGGTTTCCCAGAGCTGCTCCGCGTCCATTTCCCCAAGTCCCTTATAACGCTGCAGGGTGAATGGTCCCTTGTGCCGCTTGCGGTAACGCTCCAGAGCCTTGTCGTCATAGAGATATTCCTCTTTTCCCTTCGTGGGCATCGCCTTATATAAGGGCGGCATGGCGATATACACATGTCCCTCAAAAATCAGCTCCGGCATAAACCGGTAAAACAGAGTCAGAAGCAGCGTGGAAATATGCGCGCCGTCCACATCCGCATCCGCCATGATGATAATCTTGTCATAACGCAGCTTTGAAATGTCAAAATCGTTGCCGTACCCTTCTGAAAAACCGCAGCCGAAGGCGTTGATCATGGTCTTGATCTCCGCATTGGCCAAAACCTTGTCGATGCTCGCCTTTTCCACGTTTAAAATCTTGCCCCGGATGGGCAGGATCGCCTGAAACATCCGGTTGCGCGCCATTTTGGCGGAGCCGCCCGCAGAATCTCCCTCCACGATGAAAATTTCACATTTGGAGGCGTCCCGGGATTCGCAGTTGGCGAGCTTGCCGTTGGAATCAAAGGAAAATTTCTGCTTCGAAAGCAGATTGGTCTTGGCCCGCTCCTCCGATTTGCGGATCTTCGCCGCCTTCTCCGCACAGCCGATCACATTTTTCAGGGTTTCCAGATTACGGTCAAAGAAGCGGGGCAGCTCCTCTCCTGTCACCTTGCCCACCACCTTCGCCGCGTCCTGATTGTCCAGCTTGGTCTTGGTCTGCCCCTCAAAACGGGGATCGGGATGCTTGATGGAAATGACCGCCGTCATGCCGTTTCGCACGTCCGCTCCTGTAAAATTCACGTCCTTTTCCTTCAAAATATTCAATTCCCGGGCATAGCTGTTGATGATCGTCGTAAACTGGGTCTTAAAGCCTGTCAGATGGGTGCCCCCCTCCGCGTTGTAGATATTATTGCAAAAGCCCAGCACATTTTCATGGAATTCGTTGATATACTGGAAAGCGCCCTCCACGACGATGCCTTCATTCTCCCCTTTAAAATAGATGACGTCCGTCACCGCCTCGCAGGACTTATTGATATCCTTGATAAAGCCGATGATGCCCTCCGGCTCGTGGTACTCCACCACCTCGGTTTCCTCTTTGCGTCTGTCCTCAAAATGGATGGTCAGCTCCGGATTTAAGTAAGCGGTCTCATGGAGGCGGCTTTTCACCTCGTCCTCCTTAAACCGGGTCTTTTCAAAAATCGTGTCATCCGGCAGGAAATTGATGATCGTGCCCGTCTCCTTCGTCTTTCCGATCACCGGCAAAAGTCCGTCAATCAGGTCTGTGGTGGGATTGCCCTGGGCGTAGCTGTCCTGATGGATCTGCTTTCCATCCTTGACCTGGATGGTCAACCGTGTGGAAAGGGCGTTCACGACGGAAGAGCCCACGCCGTGGAGACCGCCGCTGGTCTTATAGGCGTTATTGTCAAACTTGCCTCCCGCATGCAGGGTGGTGAAAACCAGACGCTCCGCGCTGATTCCCTTCTCATGCATGCCCACGGGGATTCCCCGCCCGTTGTCCATGACCGTGGCGGAGCCGTCCGCCTCTAAAATCACGGTGATCAGGCTGCAGAAGCCCGCCAGATGTTCGTCCACCGCATTGTCCACAATCTCATATATCAGATGGTTCAGTCCTTTGGTGGAAACGCTGCCGATATACATGCCCGGCCGCTTGCGCACCGCCTCCAGGCCCTCCAGCACGGTGATGCTGGACGCATCATAAGTCATATTCTCTGCCATAATCATTCCTGCGCCGCCTCCAGAGCCGGAAACGGCAATTCCTTTCCGATACTTATGTCACAAGCAGTGCGGCAGCCGTCAAAATAACCGCCTGCCGCATGCCTTTTTTTGCCAAGGAAAATTATAACACATATGTTCGGGTTTGTGAATATCCAAATTTCTCAAAAAAAAGTTTGACTTTCATGAATTATTTTTGTATACTTGAAATACAATAAAGCAGCAATATTGCTGTCTGGGCTGGTCGCGAGACCCTGGTCCATCTACCGGCAGGGAAGTTCCCTGCCATTTTTATAGGAGCAAACGATGAAAGAACTGGGCATTTTTGTTGATGAATCCGGAGATTTCGGTGCATATGACCATCATTCTCCCTTTTACATCATCACAATGGTTTTTCATGATCAGGAAATCAACCTGTCAGACTCTATTCAAAAATTTAACCGGGAAATAAAGCTTCTTGGTTTTCCAGAAAATCACTGTATACATAACGGTCCCATTATTCGAAAAGAAAAGCCATATGAACAGCTTGATATAAAGGAACGTAGACGCATCCTCAATAAGATGGTCTCTTTTACCAGACAATTAGACATATCATTCAAAACCTTCCATATTGAAAAGAAGCATATCACCGGCACCGTTGAAGCATCCGGGAAACTGTCAAAGCAAATATCAACATTTATCCAAAAGAATTATGAAAGTTTTCTTTCCTACGACAAGGTCAAAGTCTATTATGATAATGGACAAATTGAAGTCACCCGGCTTCTTTCTTCCGTGCTTCATGCATTGCTTCCTGAAGTAGAATTCCGCAAAGTATTTCCCTCTGATTATCGTCTGTTTCAGGTTGCCGATTTACTTTGTACGCTGGAATTAACCCGCATGAAAATGGACAATAAAATGTTATCCCGACACGAACTGAATTTCTGGGGAAAAGAAAGTATTTTTCGTAAAAATTATCTCAAAGAAATTTCACGTAAAGAATATGAATATCAGCTCAACACCTGCGCCAAAGAGCGGCGAAAGTGTTGAGCCCCTGCGGGTTGACCGCAGGGGCAGATCAGATATCATATTCAGGTATAGTATTTCGCCTGCGCCCGCCACATCCTGGCGTAGAGCCCCTCCCGGGCAAGCAGCGCTTCATGGCTGCCCCGCTCAGCGATTTGTCCCTTTTCGAAAACGATGATATCGTCGCAGAACCTGCAGCTGCTCATCCGGTGGGAAATGTAGACGCTGGTCTTGCCCTCCACCATCCGGTCGAAGCGCTCATAGACCTCACTCTCTGCGATCGGATCCAGCGCTGCCGTGGGCTCGTCCAGAATCACGATCGGCGCGTCCTTGTAAAGCGCCCGGGCGAGGGCGAGCTTCTGCGCTTCGCCGCCGCTGATCTCCAGACCATCCCCCATATTTTTATACAGGAGCGTATCCAGTCCCGCGGGCATGCCACGCACCAGCTCTTCCGCTCCCGCCTGCCGCAGCGATTTCTGCAATTTTCCCTCGTCCCGGGCTGCGCCCGCGGCGACATTCTCCCACACCGGAAAAGCGAAAAGCTTAAAATCCTGAAATACCACGCCAAAGAGGCTGCGGTACTGTTCCTCATCGTATTTGCGGATGTCCACGCCGTTTAGTGTGATGCGCCCCTTTGTGGGCTCATAGAGCCTGCAAAGAAGCTTGATGAAGGTGGTTTTTCCCGCGCCGTTTTGCCCCACAAGGGCCAGCTTGTGCTTCATATCGATTTTACAGTTGACATCCGAAAGCACCGGCTCGCTGCTGCCGGGATAGCAAAAGCTCACATGCTCAAAGGCGATTTCGTACTCGCCGTCGGTGCGCTTCTCCACGGGAATGGAGCCGGTGGCATGCCTGTCTGGGGTATCCAGAAATGTCAGAAAATCCGTCATATAAGTACAGATTTCCCGGATTTTCACGTTGCCCTCGATCAGCGAGGCACAGGCGCTTCCGAACTGGTTAAGCGCTCCAACATATTTGGTGAACGCTCCTATCGTGACCGCTCCGGTCGCCGCCTTGCACACGACAAACAGATAGGAAAAGAGGGTGAAGACGCTGCTTACGGACAGATTTCCCATGCGTTCCGCACAGCCTGTACAGTGCATGCCCGTATAATAATCCCGCACTTTATCCGTTTCCTTTGCGACATTTTTCTGCAGCATCTCCTGCATGTTAAAAACCCGCACCACCTTTCCCGCCTTATAGTTCATGAACACCTGCTCTCTTAAATAGCCAAGCTTCTGCTCCATTCTGGCGTGGTCATCAAAATAACGCTTCCTTTTTCTGGTAAAATAATCCGTAGTCTGCAGGGAAAAAACGAACATGCCTGCCAGCACACACCCGAACATGACAAAGGAAACGCCGGGGGAAGAAAAAAACCGGAACACCCCTGTTTTTGTGGAAGGCGCTTTGAAACAGAGGGAAAACACGAGGGCGACCGAAGCGAGTATGCTCAGAATCGACAGCAGCATTTCCCGATACCAGTACAGCACCACGCCCAGACTGCCGTACATATCCGCAGTCTGCTCCAGAAACGTGATCCGTTCCGCCGTTTCCGCCTGCTCCATCGTTTCATAGTCCAGCGAAAGCCCCTTTTGGCGCAGCCACACATAAAAGATAAGCCACAGCTTCGTGCTGACCTTTGAAAACCAGCTCCGCATCATGAGCCTGCCCGTCCGCAGCGCAAATCCAAGCCCGATCATGCTGCCCGCCCAGACAAAAGCATGTGTAAAGCGCCTCTCCAGCAGCGCATCGATGAGCAGCGCCGATAAAAACAGGTTTCCGTATATTTCCCCCAGCCGCAGGCAGATATCAAACAAATATCCCGGAAGAACGGTGGAATCCTCCTGATGCACCATTTTTAACAGGCGGAAGCCCTTTTTGTGATCCAGAAGTATATTTTTCCATTTATTTTCGCGCACTCTCTTTGCCCTCCTGATAATACTTTGCCTGTGTCTCAAACAGCTTCGCATAAGCGCCCTGCTTTTTCATCAGCTCTTCGTGGGCGCCTTCCTCTATGATGCGCCCATTTTCCAGAAAAATAATCCTGTCGCAAAAGCGTGTGGAGCTCAATCTGTGGGAAATAAAAATGCCGGTCTTATCCTGCAGCATGGACTCGTACTTTTCATACAGCATACTTTCCGCCAGCGGATCCAGCGCGGCGGTGGGCTCGTCCAGAATCACCACCGGCGCATTTTTATATAGCGCCCGCGCCAGCATCAGCTTCTGCATTTCACCGCCGGAAAAGGTGATTCCCTGCGGATCCAGATCCTGATTCATCATGGTCTTTTCTTTTTGGGGAAGGGCATTTACGCGTTCTGCAAGCCCCGCCCTGCGCAGGCACTCCCATAGCCAGGCCGTATCTGTGCCGCCCTCTTCCGCGCAGGATACGTTATCCTCAAGAGGAAAGGAAAAGGCGAACACATCCTGAAATACCACCGCAAATTCCGCAAAGCAGGTCTCTTTGGAAACCGCCTGCAGATCCTGTCCGTCCAGCAGCACCCTGCCCGTATCCGGACGATACAGACCGCAGATCAGCTTGACCAGCGTGGTCTTGCCCGCGCCGTTTAACCCCACCAGTGCCAGCTTTTCTCCGGGACGGACTGTGAGATTGATATTCTGTATCGTGTCTTCCCCATTTCCCTCATACCGAAAGCTCACCTGCTCCAGCCGAATCTCCCGCGCCATCGACGTGCCCTGCTTTTCCGGAAGGCGCTGCATTTTTTCCTCCTGGATTCCTTCGTTTAAAAAATCCCGGTAATGATTCATCACGCCGTCATTTAAGAGCACCCCCTGAAGGGCGGTGAACACATTGGTCATCCAGTCCCCAAAGCCCGCCGTAGTGCCCACATAAAGCAAAAAGAGGGAAAGAGAGATTTCTCCCAGCGCCATCTGCCAGATCAGGTAGCTGTAAATCAACAAGTCCCGCACGAGGGAAAGCGCCTTTTCGACGATTTCCGCCTGCACAAAGCTTCTCCTTTCCCGGACCCGCACCTTTACAAAACGGTCAATGGCTCTGTGAAACGCTCCCAACAGCCATTCGCCCATGTGGTACATCCGGATGTCCTTGCCGTTTGCAGCCGAAATGGTTTCCCTGCGCAGATACATCAGGGATTCCCAGTTTTGCTCATTTTCATGAAACATCCCAAAGCTTTTCTTTTTTGCCCGGACGTTACATGCAATCGACGGTACGGTCTGGGCGATCAGCAAAAGCAAAAGCAACGGATGACTTTTTCCGATGATCACCGAATAGATGATCAAGCCGCCCAGATTGACCAGAGCGGTCAGGAAGGAATCCAGATAGCATTCGATTCCCTGCTCCGCCCCCGCGTAGAGGTTGTTGGCCGCCGCGTACAAAAGCTTTTGTCCCCGGGCGCTCTCCAGAAACTGTCCGTCCACCTCCAGACATTTTTTAGAAAAATCGTTTCCCAGACCGATGCGCAGCAAAAAGATTTCCTGGTGCTTTTTCTCCGATAAATAGCCCTCTGACAACCGGACCGCCTGCAAAAGCCCGGCATAGCCCAGCGTGGCAAGCAGGATTTTTCCTGTGCCCATCCGCCCCGTCAGGCATGCCGCCACCACGCTGGGCAGCGCCATCATCAGAAAGGGCAGCAAAACGCCCGTCAGGACATACCCTGTACAGAGCGGAATGCTCTTTTTTCCCCGATCGCGGATGAGAAGGGAAAATGCGTAATGCAGATTTGAAATGGTTGTTTTCAATGTTGATACCTCCCTGTCATAATACCATTGTGCCTGCGACATAAAAATTTCCTGCTATATTCCGCCGCTTTCCTGTAAGTACAGTATAAAACAGAAATTCTCCCTGCGGATGCCTTCTGCACGAAATGTTTATTTTTTTGCACGAATTGCACATGGTTTACAATTTACTATTAAGATTTCCCCAACTCTACCGTTGGTAGGTGTTCATTTTAGCCATTGGCTGTATAATATCGTTAGAAAGCGAGGTTTTTATATGGATCAAAAAAGAATAGGCAGTTTTATTGCTGCCCGAAGAAAAGACAACGGTCTGACACAAAGCCAACTGGCCGAAAAACTGGGAATAACAGACAAGGCAGTTTCAAAATGGGAAACGGGAAAATCAATGCCGGATCTGTCTCTGTTTGGTCCGCTGTGTGATTTACTCCACATTACTTTGAACGAATTGCTTTCAGGTGAATTCATATCCGACGAAAACCTGAAAGAGAAATCCAATCAGATACTGCTTGAAATTGTCACAAGCTGGCTTGGCAAAGATCAATGGGAGAATAAAACAGATACCCAGGTTCCAACCGTCCTGAAGATAAAAAACATCAGAAAGCTATATGAAACTGAAAACACCGTAACCGAAGCCATTAAAGATGTCAGCTTTGAAATCACCAAAGGGAGCTTTGTAGGTATCATGGGGGCATCAGGGTCAGGAAAAACCACATTGCTGAATATGATTGCAACAATAGATAAGGCTACCAGCGGGCAGATAGAAATTGATGGGTATGACATTGCAGAGTTGTCTGAAAATGATCTGGCATCTTTCCGCCGGGAACATTTAGGATTTGTCTTTCAGGAATACAATTTATTAGACACTTTGACGGTCTATGAGAATATCGCATTGGCATTAACAATTAAGCAGATACCAAAAGAAACCGTAAAACATACGATTCTTGATTTGGCTGACAAATTCGGGATATCTCAAATCCTGAATAAGTTTCCCTATGAGATATCGGGCGGCCAGCGACAAAGATGTGCCTGTGTAAGAGCGATTGCGGCAAACCCCAGCCTTATTCTTGCAGACGAGCCGACCGGAGCGCTGGATAGCCGCTCCGCAGCACAATTATTGGAAACATTCGTCATGCTCTGCCAAAAGTACACTGCTACCATTTTAATGGTAACACACGATGCCTTATCCGCAAGTTACTGTGATAAAATTCTGTTTATGCAGGATGGTGAGATCAAAACTTCCCTGGAACGTAAGCACGAGAGCAAGCAGGAGTTTTTCACCAGAATTTTAGATACTATTGCAAAAATAACAGGAGGCGTTCCCTATGTATCTTAAATTGGCAATCCGAAATGCGAAAAGTTCCATGCCTGACTATCTCCTGTATATTTCATCAATGGTTATGCTCACTTCCATTATTTTCTTTTCAAACTGTATCGCGGCCTGGGGGAATATGCAGGCGGGCTTTCAGACAATGGCCTTACCTTTGCTGATTGTGATGATCATGGCAGTTCTGGTAAACTACATCAATCATTTTATCATCAGACAGCGGGCAAAAGAATTTGCCACTTACATGCTGCTCGGAATGGAAAAAGACAAGCTGTCATGGGTATTTTTGTGCGAATTATCCATAATAGGACTGGTATGCTTTCTCCTTGGCGTTGCTTTAGGAATTGGGATTTTTACCATTTTCTGCCATATATTATTGCAAGAAACCGGAAGTCACTCCATACTCCAAATTGTATTGAAAAGTGTTCTGCAAACACTTGCTTATTTTTGCTTAGTAGAAGTTTTGTCAATATTTTTTATGAAACGAACAATATATAAATTACAGATCGTGCAGCTCATGCGGGAAAAACAACGCAATCAGCCGCTGGGGGCAGGTAAGAAGTCTTTTTGGGGATGGATGCTTATGATCAGCTTTTTTTGCTATCTGGCATTGCTGTCTGGCATTTCCTTTATGCCCGATGAGATAATGTCTGTCTCTATCTCCCTTATTTCACTGCCAATGTCAGTATGCGTTTTCTCATTCTATAAATGGCTGTATGCTTTTATCGCACATTTACGTCTGTCACAGGCAGATGCTTTATATCAGGGCAATCGGCTATATCAGATTGCTGAAATAACAAGTGGCTCAAAGACCAGCGCAAATGTAAATACCATTTTCTGCATCTGCTTTATTTTTTCAGCAGCCGCCTTTGTATTTGGAACATTTCTGCTGAACCCCAACATTCATATTTTTGAAAAAAAGGAACAGCAATGGATGGGATTCTTACAGATCAGTATTTGCATTATTTTTATGATTATCTATTTCTCAGTCCTCTCTTTATTGCAGATTATTGATTCCAAAAGGGAGAACAGAAATATACGCTTACTGTTTCACATGGGGAAAAATCGTTCCGATCTAAAAAAATTAATTTGTATGCAGATGCTTATAAAGCTGTTCATGCCAATACTAATGTCTTTTATTATACTTTGGACAGCTACACCATTTGTCAATTATAAGCTAAACTCTATATTGCCCATACGCAATCACCTGTTTAAAGCTATCGGCGGTTTTATGGTTTGCTTCTTTGT
>CAJUEL010000075.1 GCA_910585455.1 uncultured Eisenbergiella sp.
GCCTTGTTATCCCTGAACTGAACGGCAAGCTGATCGGTTCCGCACAGCGTGTTCCCACCCCGACAGGCTCCACCACGATCCTGACGGCTGTTGTAAAGGGCGCTCCTACCAAGGATGCGATCAATGCTGCTATGAAGGCTGCTGCAAACGAGTCCTTCGGCTACAACGAAGACGAAATCGTATCCAGCGATATCATCGGCATGAAGTTCGGCTCCCTGTTCGATGCAACCCAGACCATGGTTCTGCCTATCGATGATGATCTGGCAGAGGTTCAGGTAATTTCCTGGTATGACAATGAGAATTCCTACACAAGCCAGATGGTTCGCACCATCAAGCACTTCGGCAAGCTGCTGGGCGCTTAAGCTTTTGTATGAAGAAGGCGGTATTTTATCTGATGCCGCAGGATGAGACATAGGCTCAGTCAGGGGTCCGGTCCTTGGGACCGGACCCCTTTTCACTCGTGGCAGCGCGCCGGAAACGGCGCGTGCCGGTAGATAGTATATTGTATAGAAGGAGGTCCTTATCATGGGCTTGAATAAGAAATCCGTTGATGATATCAACGTAAAAGGCAAAAGAGTGCTCGTAAGATGCGACTTTAACGTTCCGTTAAAGGGCGGCGAGATTACGGATGAGACCCGTATCGTGGCGGCTCTGCCCACGATCCAGAAGCTGATTGACGATGGCGGCAAGGTGATCCTTTGCTCCCATCTGGGAAAGGTGAAGAACGGCCCCAACGAGGGCGAGTCTCTTGCGCCCGTAGCGGCAAGACTGTCCGAGAAGCTGGGCAGGGAAGTGAACTTTGTTGCGGATTATAACGTGACCGGCGAAGCAGCTACCGCAGCGGTTGCGGCGATGCAGGAGGGGGATGTGGTTCTGTTGCAGAACACCCGTTTCCGCGGCGCAGAAGAGACCAAGAACGGCGAAGCCTTCAGCAAGGAGCTGGCGGATCTTGCCGATGTATATGTATGCGATGCGTTCGGTTCTTCTCACAGAGCGCACGCTTCTGTTGCAGGCGTCACCAAATGCATCACCGAAAAGGGCGGCGAGAATGCTGTGGGTTACCTGATGCAGAAGGAGATCAATTTCCTGGGCAAGGCAGTTGAGAATCCGGAGCGTCCCTTCGTGGCGATCCTGGGCGGCGCAAAGGTTGCGGATAAGTTAAACGTAATCTCCAACCTTTTGGATAAGTGCGATACCCTGATCATCGGCGGCGGCATGGCTTTCACCTTCTTAAAGGCGCAGGGCTATGAGGTCGGCAATTCCCTGGTGGACGACTCCAAGCTGGATTATTGTAAGGAAATGCTGGATAAGGCGGCAAGCCTTGGCAAGAAGCTTCTGCTTCCCATCGATACCACGATCGCGGCAGGCTTCCCCAACCCCATCGACGGACCGATCGAGGTGTCCTATGTGGATGCGGACAAGATTCCTGCGGATATGGAAGGTCTCGATATCGGACCTAAGACCCAGGCGTTGTTTGCTGATGCGGTGAAATCCGCCAAGACTGTTGTCTGGAACGGACCTATGGGCGTATTTGAGAATCCTACGCTGGCGGCAGGCACCATCGCTGTGGCGAAGGCGCTGGCTGAGACGGATGCCATCACTGTAATCGGCGGCGGCGATTCCGCAGCGGCTGTTAACCAGTTGGGCTTTGCGGATAAGATGAGCCATATTTCCACCGGCGGCGGCGCTTCCCTGGAATTTTTAGAGGGCAAGGAGCTTCCCGGCGTAGCGGCAGCTGACGACAAATAATAGAAGATGCGGTGTGATCTGCATTGATGTGAATAAGGAGAGTGATTCCAATGGCAAGAAGAAAGATTGTAGCCGGTAACTGGAAAATGAACATGACCCCCAGCAAGGCGGTAGAGCTTTGCGCCACCTTAAAGGATCTGGTCGTATCCGACAGCGTGGACGTGGTTTACTGTGTGCCCGCCATCGACATCGTTCCCGTTGTGGAAGCGGTGAAGGGAACCAATGTGGCAGTCGGCGCAGAGAATATGTATTTTGAAGATAAGGGCGCTTACACAGGTGAAATTTCCGCCGAGATGCTGGTGGACGCAGGCGTGAAGTATGTGATCATCGGACATTCCGAGAGACGCGATTACTTCAAGGAAGACGATGCGCTGTTAAACAAGAAGGTGAAAAAAGCTCTGGAGGCAGGCCTGGTTCCGATTCTCTGCTGCGGCGAGACGCTGGAGCAGCGTGAAATGGGCGTTACCATGGACTGGATCCGTCTGCAGATCAAGTCCGATCTGGTTGGCGTGACCGCTGATCAGGTGAAGGGCATGGTGATCGCATATGAGCCCATCTGGGCGATCGGCACGGGCAAGACCGCGACGACCGAACAGGCGGAGGAAGTCTGCAAGGGCATCCGTGACTGCATCGCGGAAATCTATGACACCGACACTGCGGAAGCGGTTCGCATCCAGTACGGCGGTTCCGTCAATGCGGCGAATGCGGCGGAGCTGTTTGCACAGCCCGATATCGACGGCGGCCTGGTGGGCGGCGCGTCGCTGAAGGCGGATTTTGGTAAGATCGTCAATTATTAATGGCGCTTGCCGGTTTATACGAATTAAAAATCAAAGAATAGCAAAGACTCACTTCTGTTCAAGGCATTGCCGAATGGAAGTGAGTTTTTTGTATCTTTTTGTTTTCCTGTCGGGATATATAAATGTAGGGCATGGCCGGACAAGGTCCGATTGTGCGTACACAGGAGGCGGAGGATGACAAAAAGAAGATACGGAGAGGATAACAGGATCGGAGGCTATATCAGGGAGGCGTGCCGGAAAAGAGATATGACTTTTTACTGGCTGGCAAGAAATTCCGGTGTGCCGTTGACCACATTGATGCATATTGTTGACGGAACAACGAAGAATCCGGGCATCTATACGGTCATGCGTCTATGCCGTACAATGGAGCTGCCGATGGCGGAGCTGTTGGAGGAATTGTGACAGCTCAGATCCGTCTGAACTGTCAAGGGGAATGAAATGGGCGAGGGGACGGTCTGGACTTTGGTCTTTTGGGGTTACGGAGAATGGTTTTGAACAGTATGGGATTGCGCATGCTGACGTTGACAGCCTTTTTTATGCTGCTGGCAGGAATTGCCGCTTATGATTGCAGATACAGAAAAATACCGGACAGATTTGTTTTGCTTCTGGGAATTGTGGGAGCAGCATCCGTCTTTATAATGCCGGAAACAGAGATTTCATCCAGGCTTGCGGGCATTTTTGCCGCAAGCCTGCCGTTGTTTTTTACCACGATGCTTTTTCCGGGCGCCTTTGGCGGAGGGGACATAAAGCTGATGGCGGCAGCGGGGCTGTTTCTGGGAGGAGAACAGGCGGTGCGCGCATTGCTTTGGGGGATTGTGTCCGGAGGCATATATGCGGCGGTATGCCTGCTGTCTGGCCGCAAGGGACGGAAGGACCGGTTCGCGTTCGGTCCTTTTTTGTGCATCGGAATCGTTCTTGCATACTTTTGGGACATATAACTTCGGCGACGGAATTTTGATAAAAAAAGCCTTTACAAAATCATGGAGTTGTTGATACAATATATTTCGGACTGTGCGCTTTGACGTGCATATTTTTGATGGATTTTGATAAAGGAAGAGTAGTGTCATTATGAAACGAAGAAGAGCGAGAAGACGGAAAAAGCTGCTCCGGCATGCCGCCCTTTTTGCAGTGGCGATAGCGGCAGGGGCGGGAGCGCTGATTTATTGGAACCTTCCCGGCACAAAGGCGGGCAGAGGGCTTGCCAAAGCGACGAAATATATGACGGCGATGGACTACGTGCATGCGGAGGAGGCGTACACAGAGGTGCTTTCCCTGGATGAGATGAGCGTACAGGCGTATCGGGGGCTGGCGGATGACTATGCGGCACAGGGACGCCTTGCCGAGGCGGAAGAGACTTTGCTCAAGGGCTATAAGGCAACCGGGGAAGAGGTGCTTTTGCAAAACTATGCTGCCATGGTTTTAAACGGCGTTGTGGATGAGATGAACGAAGGGGAAACGGACTTTGGGACGGTGGGCAGATGTCTGGATGTGCTGGAAAGCGCGCCGGGCAATGCAGATGCGCTGGAGCTGTTGACCGCATGCGCCATGCGCCTGATGGTGGAGGAAGAAAGTTCCCGGATGATGCTGGACGGTCTGGACGGGAGCGAAAGCTTCGGGCAGTATGCACAGTCTGTGGAACGTCTGCTCGGGCTGGCAGAGCAAAACGGCATAGAGGAATGTCAGGAGGAATACAGGCAGGCAGCGGAAGCATTTATCGTGCCTGATGTGTCGGAAATTTATATGAGTCTGTCCCATGGGGAAGCGTATCGGAGCATTCTGGCGCGGGCAGGGCTGTTGGGGATCACAGAGGCAGAGGAGCTTCTTTTGTGTCTGGACAAACAGGCACAGGTGAGTGAATATTTCGCGCCGGTGTTTACGGAGTTTGAGGCGGAAAATTACTGGGCGATACGGGATGTACTTACGTCGGGTGAATATGTTTCCATTCGGGATGCCTTCATTCAGAATACGATGGATTACTGGTATGGCGATTCTTACGTGCCGGTGACGAAGGAAGCGATCATGTTTCGCAGGACGCAGGAGGGATGGAAGTTTTCCTTTGTGGAAAATGATATGCTGGCAGCGCCGACGGGCACGATCCGCATATTGGCGCAGACCATGAAGGATCTGGGCGTACAGCGAAGCAGCATTGAATACGTGCCGCCCTATGAGCGGGCGCAGTATTATCCCCATACGGAGTATGAAATCGTATACTGGAATACGCGGGTGAGCGGCATTGTGACGGATAATACGAATGTGGTTTCCCGCATGAATTATCGTTTTGCGGAAAAAGTATATACGGAATCCGGCATGGAGGCGAATGTGATTTATGACTGGGGCGGAGCCAATGAAAAGAGACAGAAGGAATAACAGGAACATGATTGAGGGTGCGCCGCAGAAGGCTTTGTTTTTTTTCGCGCTCCCCATGATTCTGGGCAATCTTTTTCAGCAGTTTTACAATATGGCGGATTCCGTCATTGTGGGTCGGTTTGTAGGGGAGGATGCGTTTGCTGCGGTGGGCGCATCCTATGCGTTGACGACGGTATTTGTGATGCTGGCGATCGGCGGCGGGACGGGTTCCTCGGTCGTCACATCCCAGTATCTGGGCGCGGGAAAATACCGGGAAATGAAAACCTCGGTTTCCACAGCGCTTTTATCGTTTCTGGGGCTTGCCATGGGGCTTTCCCTGTTCGGTCTGGGCTGTTCGGGGGTGATTCTGCGCGCATTGCATACGCCGGATAATATTCTGGCGGAGGCAGGCACTTATCTGAAAATATACTTCTGCGGTCTGCCGTTTCTTTTTATGTATAATATTCTGGCGGCGATGTTCAATGCGATGGGAGATTCCAGGACGCCTCTGTATCTGTTGATTTTTTCTTCTCTGTTGAACGTGGCGCTGGATATTGTGTTTGTAACGCAGTTTGACCTTGGCGTGGCAGGCGTTGCGATTGCGACTGTGCTGGCACAGGGGATTTCTGCGGTCATTTCCTTCAGGCTGCTGTTGAAGAAGCTTGGACAGTACGGAGAAGCAGAGCTGCCGGAAGGAGCAGGCATGGTGCTGGAGGCCGCGCAGCATGCGCAGGATTCTGCAAAGGAGGCTGGGACGGAATGGATGCGGCGGTTGTTTGATGGTTCCATGCTGGGCAGAATGATCAAGGTGGCGATTCCTACCATGCTGCAGCAGTCCATCGTGTCCATCGGCATGCTGCTGGTGCAGTCGGTGGTGAACGGCTTCGGCTCCTCCGTGCTGGCAGGCTATACGGCGGGCACGCGGATCGAATCCATCTGCATCGTGCCGATGATCGCTACGGGAAATGCGGTTTCCACCTTCACGGCACAGAACATGGGAGCGGGCAGGACAGAGCGGGTAAAACAGGGCTATCGGGCGGCGCGTCTGCTTGTCTATGGCTTTGCGGTTTTCATTTGCGCAGTGCTATTGTTGTTTAAGAATCAGATCATCGGGGCTTTCATGGAGGAGGGCTCCAATGCGATCGCCCATTCCACAGGAGTGGCGTATCTGTCCTTCATCGCCTTTTTCTTTGTCTGTATCGGTTTAAAGGCGACGACGGACGGCGTGCTGCGTGGCTCCGGCGATGTGGTGGTGTTCACGGCGGCAAATCTGGTCAATCTGACGATCCGGGTGGCGGTGGCGAATCTATGCGCGCCTGTCTGGGGCGTGGCGGCGGTCTGGTATGCGGTGCCCATGGGTTGGACCACGAATTACCTGATTTCTCTTTGCCGTTATCTGTCGGGAAAGTGGAAGGAGAAAAAGCTGATTCATTGAGCAGCTACAGTACAGTTATGAATCCAAAGGATGGCGGCGAGCTGTCCTTTTTTTGTCTGTTCATAGGAAAGGCAGCTGTCGTTGCCATAATGCAGCTGCAGCCGTTCATTCACATTCCGGATGCCAAAGCCGTTGCTCACTTTCAGGTCCGTTTCCTCATGGTGTAGAAAAGCGTTCAGCTTTTCGGGGTCGGCGCCTGCGCCGTCGTCGGTGACGGTGATCCGGAAGCCCTCTGGCAGGACGCATACCGTTACGGTGATGGTGAGGGCGGTCTGATCCGGATTGTGCAGCACCGCATTTTCCACCAGAGGCTGCAGGGTGAATTTGGGGATCTGCAGCCGGGAAAGGTGTTCGTCGGAGGCGGATATGGTAAGGACAATATCGCTGGGACGCTCCAGCCGGTAGATGCGGATGAATTCCCGGATGTTGTCCAGCTCCTGCTGCAGGGTGGAAAGGGCATCCGGATGGGAAATGCTGTAATGCATCATATTGGAAATGGAGGATACGATGTCCGCAATCGAATCCTCATTTTTATTCAGGGCGAGCCAGCTGACGATGTCCAGTGCGTTATAGAGAAAGTGGGGATTGATCTGCGCCTGTAATGCCTGCAGCATCGCGGTCCGTCTGGCATGGCTTTCCCGGATGATCCGGTCCACCAGCTCATTTTCCCGTTTGATCAGGTCGGTGAAGCTCTGGCACAGAACCTTCAGTTCCACATCCTGATAGGAGGAAAGAAGCTCTGTGTCAAAGGCGCGGGTGTCCTCAATGGTGCCGATCAGGGCGGCGAGGGAAATGACCGGCGCGGTGATCTGGCGGGACAGCAGATAGAGGATGACGATCAGAGCAGAGAGGGTGAAGGCGGCGAACAAAAGATAAGGGAGCAGCGCTTTTCGCACCATCGCCTCGATCGTCCTGTGGGGCGTTAAGAAGGTCAGGAAAAGATCGTTGTTTACGGATGTGGTGCTGACAAGATACTGCTTTTGTAAAAGCGTCTGCGAAGAGGACAGGCCTGGGGTATTTGCAGAAAGCAGGGCGGCGGGCACATCTCCGGAGGCATACAGGATATCTCCATATTCATTGGTTAAAAGGACGCTGCTGTCAGGGGTTGCGACCTCCAGCGTCAGCTTTTCCAGAAAAGCCTCCTGCGGAATGGCGATCACGACGACGCCGATGTCGTGGCGGATGGAGGATTTTAAGTAGTAATTCCAGGCACATCTGGCGTAACACAGCTCGTTTGTTTCTTCATTCAGAAAAAAATAAGGGGACCAGTTTGTTTTCAGGGTGCGCAGATACCAGTCCTCGGAATCGACCTTTCGGGAGGAATATACATTGCTGGTACGGGACTGAACCTGTTCGGACAGGGTATAGGCATCACAATGGGCGGCGAGCGGAAGCTCGTCATTTAAGTAAAGCAGGAAGCGGCAGTCCAGATTGAAGGAAAAGAGCTGCCGGCTTAAATAGCTGGAAAATTTTTTGCGCAAAAGCTCCCGGGCGCGGAACATATCCAGAGAAATGTCGCTGTCCGTATTCAGGACTGCACCGATTTCTTCATCGCTGACCAGCTGAAAGGGAACCATGCCGAAGGAGTCGATATAGCTGGTAAAGATCGTTTCATTATATGCCTGCAGGTTGGTTTGCTGCTGCTCGATTTCCTGATACAAAACGGAACGGAAGATGACATAGATCAGGAAATAGGAAACGAAAAACACGACAGATAGCGTGCCGCACAGGATCAGAAATATTTTTTTGCGCATATGGCTCTCCTTCTTAAAGCTGACAGTTGCGGTATTCCGTGGGATTCATTCCCGTTTTTTTCCGGAAAATGGAAGAAAAATACCCGGCGTCCTCATAGCCGCACAGATGGGCGATCTCGCTGATGGAATGGTGCGGGGAACGCAAAAGCTCCCGGGCGTGGTCCATCCGTTTTTCCGTCACATAGCTGTTCAGGTTTTTTCCGGCGCCCTGCTTGAAAAGGGTGCTCAGCCAGGAAAGGGTGATGTTCATTTCGTCCGCCATGGCTGAGATGGAAAACTCCGGGTCCGTATAGTGGGCATCGATGTATTGCAGGGCATACCGGTAGAGGGCGGAGGTGTTGTCACCCTTTTGGGAAAGCAGCAGATTCAAAATATCGAAATACAGCTCCTCTATGAAATTCGCCTTGGAGGCAGGATTGGGAAGCGCATACCAGGCGCTGAGGGTATGGGAACGGGAGGTTTGCAGGGGCTTCGCCGTGAAATGGATTTTTGCCAGATAATCATATAACAGATTGATCAGCCGGCCTCCCATAATGTCGCACCAGGACTTGTCCTCCATGCAGCCCCGGTACAGGGACGAACGGAAAAAATCCTCGATGGCGCTGATATCGTGACGATGCAGGGCGTCCGCGATTTCCTGCTGGTAGCTGCTTTCCGTCATGGCCAGGAGCTTTCTGTGGGAAGCCTCCCGTTCCTGATAGAGCTGTGTGAGGATGTCCTCCAGCTGCTTAAGCTTCTGCCGGGTCACGGGCTTTAATATATAATGGTTCACATGATAGCGGATGGCGCTCTGGGCGTATTCAAATTCCCGGTAGCCGGAAAGCAGGATGAGGGGAATGCCGGAAAAAAGCGGGGACTCATCGATCTGCCTGGCGAGCTCCAGCCCGTCCATGTGGGGCATTTTGATATCGGAAATGATGGCGTCCGGGCGGCAGCTTTTTAAAAACTCCATCGCCTGTACGCCGTCGGATACACAGCCGCAGATCACACCGCAAAAGCGGGACCAGTCCAGCTGTTCTTTTAATCCTTCTAATACAATTTGCTGATCATCCACCAGTAAAACCTTAAATGATGTAGTCATTTTATACCCTTCTCCTGTTTTATGTTTCTTCTATATTAGTAAAAGTGACCGATTCTGTCAATGCCGTCAAAGGGCAAGTGAAAAAAATTCATAGCGACTTGAAAAACTTCAAATTGTAGAATGGCAAAAAGACCTTTACAATATAAGCATAAACAGCAAAGGGGGATCATAATCGTGTCAAAGAAAAAAAGGGGGAAGACGCCGGTCAGCGCGGCGGTGCGCAGGGAAAATATCCAGCTGTACCTGCTGATGCTGCCGGTATTCATATTGATCATTATATTCTGTTACGGTCCCATGTTCGGGCTGGTGATCGCTTTTCAGGATTATATGCCCGGCTCTCCGTTTTTCGGGGAGGGCGTGGACTGGATGGGACTGCGGCATTTTGAGCGGTTCGTCGGAGGCAAGTATTTCGGGCGGCTGATCAAAAATACGCTGGTTTTAAGCGGATTAAATCTGCTCTTCGGATTTACCGCGCCGATCCTGTTCGCGCTGTTGATCGATCAGGTGAAACGGATGCGGTTTAAAAAATTCGCCCAGACAGCCAGCTACATGCCCTATTTCATATCTACCGTGGTGGTTGCGGGCATGGTGCTTTCCTTCATCGATAAGGGCGGCATGGTCAGCCGGTTTCTGACCTCTTTCGGACTTCCCGACCAAAACTGGAGGGAGCAGGCTTCGGCGTTTCCTGCGATTTATACGATCACCAACGTGTGGAAGGGCTTTGGCTTCGGCAGCATTCTCTATATTTCTTCCATCACCTCCATCGACCAGGCGCAGTATGAATCCGCCCGGATTGACGGGGCGAACCGGGGGCAGCAGTGCTGGTACATCACGCTGCCGGGCATCAAGAATATCATCGCGATCAACCTGATCATGGCCATCGGCGGCATTCTGGGGACGAACAGCGATCTGATCCTGCTTTTGTATACGCCGGCGACCTATGATGTGGCGGATGTAATCGGTACCTATACATATCGCCTGGGCATTCAGGGGGGACAGTACAGCTATACGGCGGCGGCAGGGCTGTTCATGTCGATCATCGGATTTACGCTGACGTTTGTCGCTAACAAGGTGAGCGATAAGCTGACCGGGTTTGGACTTTGGTAAAAGGAAATGAAGATTTTCTAAGGCAGCAAAGGACGCTGCCTAAGAAAATCTAAATCATTTCCCGAAGAACGACCATTGGTCGTTCTTCCGCTTAAGAAAAGAAGGGTATAGGGGCTATGAGAAGAGAGAAAATAAAACATAAAATCCGGGAGGGAAATCCGGTGGTGACGGCGGTGCTGTATCTGCTGGTCATTCTGGTCTGTGTTGCGACGGTGTATCCCATGTACTATGTGCTGATCCTTTCGGTCAGCGAGCCGAAGTATGCGGCGGGAATGGCGGTGTATCTGTTTCCAAAGGGGTTTTCCCTGGACGCCTATAAGATGCTGGTGGGAGACCGGGAAATGTGGCGGGCATATGCCAACACGATTCTGTATACCGTGCCCACGACGCTTCTGATGCTGGTCACCAGCGTGCTGGTCGCGTATCCGTTGACCTATAAGCGCCTGATGGGCAGAAAATATTTGAACATGTTTTTGCTGATTCCCATGTATTTTTCTGGGGGCATGATTCCGGCTTTTCTGCTGATGACAAAGATCGGATTATATGCCAGCCCGCTGTCCCAGATCATCCCGGTGTGCTTTTCCATCTGGAATATCATTTTGATGAAGGCATTTTTTTCCAGCATTCCGGAGGGCTTAAGGGAGGCGGCAAAGATTGACGGAGGCGGCGTGGTGCAGATTCTGACGCATGTTTATCTGCCGCTGTCCAAGCCGATTCTGGCGGTGATTTCGGTTTATACGATTGTAGGCAGGTGGAATAGCTGGTTCGATGCGCTGGTTTATCTGCCCCGGACCAACTGGCAGCCGCTGCAGCTGTTTTTGCGGCGGATTCTGGTGGAGAACACCAGACAGGTGACGGACGTGTTAAATCCGGAGATGGCGGCGGAGATGGTGCGCAAGCAGATGTCTGGCGCGCAGCTGAAATACGCGATGATCATTTTCACGACGCTGCCGATTTTGTTTACGTATCCCTTTTTCCAGAAATACTTTGTAAAGGGGGTTATGCTGGGATCGCTCAAGGAGTAGAGCGTTTACAGCTTTTCCATAGAGGGCTTGGGAAGGCAGCTATATTCCCGCTTTCATAAAAGGGTGGACGCATCTGATATGATTGGAAGGGAGCGTCGGTCCTGAGGGGGACTGGCGGTAGGGGAGCCGGATCGAGACCGAAAAAGGGGGATGGAAAATAATCCCGATATGTAACCATTGAAATGCGGTGATGACAAACCGTGGCATGAGGTATGAGGAGAAACCTATGATGAAAAAGAAATGGCAAAGCGGTATGGCGCTCGCGCTGAGCGCGATGATGGTGCTGGGAGCAGCAGGCTGCGGCAATGCGGATGCCGGACAGACCGCCGGGACATCGGCACCGAAGGAAACAACGCCGGCAGAGCAGGCGGCGGATCAGGGACAGGCGGATGCTGCCCAGACGGATTCGACCGATCTGGAGGTGGTGAAAATTCTGGGCAGGAATTACACCTATACGGGCTCTAACGGCAGGACAGTGACTTTGCAGGACTGGTCCACGGAAGGAAAGAGCAAGCGTTGGGCGAAGCTGGAGGAAGAGCTGGCGAAGAAAGGCGTGAAGCTGGAGCTGGATCTGATCGAGCCCGATCAGTTTGATACGACCATTCAGACGATGGCGGCGAGCGGTGAGCTGTCCAATTACGATCTGGTCAACATCACGCCGCTGGATGACAAGACGAAGCTGAATCTGGTAAAACAGGGACAGCTGCAGGCTTTAAGTGACATCTGGGAGCAGTATTCAGAAGGACCTTATAAGGAGTTTGTCGCTTCGGACGCAGGACAGTTTTATACAAACCGGATGAAGCTGGAAGACGGAAAAATTTATTGGGTCACTGATTTTGGAACATCGACCTTTGAAGGTGAAGAAACCAATTTTGTGCTGGGATTCCAAATCCGTCAGGATTGGCTTGACGCAATAGGGGCAGAAATGCCGACTACGCTGGATGAGCTTTTTGACACACTGAAAGCTTTTCAGGATCAGGATGTGAACCAAAACGGACAGGCGGATGAAGCAGTTGTGGTCAATTACGGATCTTTTGCAACGGATATTTCCTGCTGGTTTGGGCTTGGTGTCGATATAACATTCATTAATTCAACCAATGGAAATAAGGTGGAATCCCCTTGGTATCAGGAGCATGTAAAGGATTACATTGCATATATGCAGAAGCTGTATGCGGCAGGGCTTTTGAAGATGGATGATAGCCAGTCAGGAACCTATATGGCGAATAATCAGGTGGCAGCAGTCGCAAACTGGGGAACCGAAATGTGGCTGGAACCGCAGATTGTAGTACCAGAAGGCGCAGCATACCCATGGTTTGCACCTCTTCGCATAGAGGCGGTGGAAGGTCAGGCATCTTTGTTCCGTGGCGCAAATAAATATAATCCGGGATGGACTGCAACAGCTGTATCAGCCAGCAGTGATAAGCAGGCCGCCATCGCCAAAATCTTTGACTATCTTGTTACGGATGAATCAATAAGATTGCAGGAAAATGGTATCGAGGGCATCAGCTATGAAATGGTAGACGGTTTGCCGAGTAATATGCTGGATGGTTCTTTAGAGAATACCGATGCGGTTGGTATGGCTTTGTGGGTAAATGGTTCCATCTTTCCAAGATATCAAATGAACACTGAAATCAGCACGGAGATGAAGGATACTATCGTATTTGCAGAGACAAATGGTGTGAAAAACAATCAATCAGCCAAGTATGATTATACGATTGCATGTGTCAATGAACCAGAACACCGTATATTCCATGATTTGAATGGTCTTGCAATTCCCACAGTGGAGGAAATTGACCGCTTAAATGAAATCAGCACAGATCTGGGAACGTATTCTTCAGAGCTTTTGACAAAGCTGATTATGGGTGAGAAGAGCCTGGAGGATTGGGATAGTTATATTGAGGACCTTAAAGAGCTGGGATTGGATGACTTATTGGCTATTAACCAGGCAAGATGTGATCGTGCAATGAAATAAACAGAATCAGGATTCGCCGTGTTCTTATGGAACACGGCGATTGCTGTACAAACAAATGAAAACTCACAGAGGTGGATAGATTGAAAAATAATATCTAGCGGTCGAAAAAAGGGCGCAGTTATAGAAGGAA
>CAJUEL010000076.1 GCA_910585455.1 uncultured Eisenbergiella sp.
GTTCCTTCTATAACTGCGCCCTTTTTTCGACCGCTAGATATTATTTTTCAATCTACATCCACCTCCATTTTTACGGCGTCTTCTTTCTCATATTTTTCGTAACAGTGACAGTTCAGACCTGCCTGGATTGTCACTGTTACGAAGCTTCTATGTAGCCTCGCCAGATGTTGTGGCAAGGTTGTGACAACCCTTTGCATTATCATATACCATAGAAGCCGTCTTGTCAACAGGTTGTTCCATTTTTTTTGCCACAACTAAAAACGATAGCTGTAAAACGATATATATGTTCTACAGCTATCGGATTCATATGATGCGAATCTGTAAGCTAAAACTGAAATCTCTCCAATGTACATCGATATTGCTTTAGAGTGCCTTCTACAATATCGATAATTTTTGAAATATACGCTTTCTGTGCATCCGTCATATTATAATAAAACAAATCAATTTGAGGCGCCGCAAATTCTAAAATTTCATTCACCTTGGCTGCCCGCTTTACAGTCGATCCTTTACCTGTATAATCATACGCATCTTTCCATCTCTGAAGCTGATCTGGTTCCTCCCACATTTCGCTTTTGACAAAGTCCTGCAATTTCCCGTTAATGGTACTTTTTATCTCATTAATCAGAATAATTTTTTTGTCCTCCTGTGCGATATTCGGTTCGGCATTCATCGGACGGTTCAAATAGATGTTAAGCCGCGTTCTGATAGATGCGTCAAAATCGGCTAATGGCATTAATTCCAACTGATAATTGTCCTCGCCAAAATACCCCAATCTCCTGGTTAGCGCCCGCACTTTGCTCCAATGCACGGTTTCTTCCTTTTTTGCCGGATAGCCTGTTTTGTTTTCCCACGCTATCCTGTAATGCCTGATGCCTTCCCTTACATGTGCAATCAAAGTCATCATATCATAGGACAGGGAAATCATATCCACAGGAATGCTCCTTTGGAGCCTGTCCTTCCATAGAGCAATCAAATCATTACCGTATTTTTGGGAAGCCTTTGTGATTCTGTGCGAATGCAATCCGGAAAAATAAAAGCAAGCCCCCATCATCTGTGCAGCCTCGGTTTCAGATAAAACATCCTGATTCTGGCGTTTCATATCGCTGATATAAGCTTCCAGCGCTACCCATATATGATGTCGTTTATCAGAAAAATTTCCGAAGTTATCTCCCATCATTAAGTCCATATGCGTAAAAGCAAAGCACACCTTTTCAGAGTAACCATATTCTATTGCAGTCCGTATAGCCATTTTGACATTTTCCAAAATGGGCTGCTGGGCATCGTCCACTATCACGATACCGTCCGATTTTCTAAAATATTCCATGACATTTGTTGGCACGGAAGAGATTGTGGCTTTATGTCCTAATCCCGGTCCATCAAACAATACCAGCCTTGGAGTCTCTTCACAAAATTCCGGCTTAAACCTCCCTTTTACGCGCATTGTTTTAACAATGGGTGACAACAGGCTCCCCCATGCCCTCCGGCTGTTACTTGTAAATCTTTTTATTGTTCGGATAAATTCCTCCCGATTTTTCGTTTTGAAATACCATGCATTTGTCCACTTGCCTTTTGCGTTTAATTTTTCTCCGCCCTCCAGCAATCGAAACCTTGCCATGATATCTTCCACAATCTCATTTCTTAAGCTTAAAATATCATTCTCCTCAGCAGAATTAAAGGCTTCATCTCCAATATCAATATTATTTTTATACTTGTCCTGCGCAATTTGAATCAGGCGATCGATATAATTGTTTACGCTTGCCAGCAGGCCCTCTGTATTCTGCCGGATATTCATGGGAGCCTTTTCAACGTCTTCCTCCTCAGATTCTTCATCCAGTTGATCCTTTTTTGTATTTTCCAAACTCAAATCGCCAATGATATAGGACATTCTGAAAATCAAATCCCGGTTGGAAAACAGGCGATTAGATATGTCGTTACGTTTTTTTTCCAGATCCTTACATTTTTCCGAAATACAAAATTCCAATGCAGCCTCTATACATTCAAGCACATGCATTTCCACCAGGTATCTTGACATAAATGTAACAACAATTTCGTAGACCGCATCTTCTGACATGATCAATTCAAGATTACATGTCGTTGTTCTTCCTGTCGATGTGGCCGGAAATTTTTCCATGCCCGTTCCAGCCATGAAGCGCAGCAAAGAGGTTTTTCCCACGCCGCTTGGTCCGACAAGGGTCTGCCTGGTATATCCGTCTTCCTTTGATGGAAGGTATATCCGATTCAGCAAATCTTCATCTATCGGATTTGCACCTTCAAGAGGATCATAATAAGCATCTACAACAACTTCGCTAAAATGTCCGTAAGCTTCCGCCCTCTTGCTTGAATCTGCCCAATAGCTGTCGCCAAGGATCCTTTCTAATTCTTCAGCCAGCCTTTGCGCCTCTGTTGCATCTGTAGTGCCTAAACCCCGATGCACCTTTAACCCATATTTCCCATCCTTATCCTTAACCACTGAATGTCGAAAATTGACAGTGTACCCTTTTTTCCCCTTCTGTATATTACACGAAACTTTCGGACTCATATAACTGGCTCCTCTCTTGGGTTGTTCCATAGTTGTTCCATGCGGACAATATATCATTTCCATTTTCTTGTGTCAACAGTTGTTCCCTCATTTTCTTATGAACCCCAATTATTTATATATTTTTAATTGACACATGCGCGGAATGTGGGTAAGATAGGACTGGAATAATTAGCGATGCTAAATATCGGAGGCGGACAGAATATGAATCGACAGAACCGGTTTCAGAAAATATCGTTAGCTTTGGCGGTTTCCCTGGTTTTTTCCGGCTGTGGGGCGGCAGCGGAGGAGACCGTACAAGAGCAGTCCTCCGCGATTGCGGTAAAGGCGGTTGCGGCGGAAGTGGGAACGCTGGCTGTGAGCAACCAGTTCATCGGAACGGTATCCCCGCAGCAGCAGGTGAGCATTATGCCGCTGGTATCCGGCGAGGTGGATGCGGTCTATGCAGAGGTCGGCGACGAGGTGCAGGCGGGAGATGTGCTGTTCCATATCAAGGATGACGCGGCACGGCTGCAGAAGGAGAGCGCGGAGGTTTCCAGACAGAGCGCGGAGCTTTCGGCGCAGATGCAGCTCGGCTCCGGGCAGGTGATGAACAATATTTCCATGGAAAGCAACATCCGGTCGCTGGAATATCAGCTGGAAATGGCGCAGGATCAGTATCAGTCCGCTGTGGATGGCATTGTGGACGCCACTGAGGCGAAGAGCCAGATGGGGGATGCCATCGATGAGATGAACCATTCCGTGAATGAGCTGCAGAGGAGCCAGAAGCGGATGGAGGAGGTGATTTCGCGGGCGGAGAAATATGTGGAGCCGGCAAATCCTTTGAACCTTCTGAGTGGAGAATATAAATATAAAGTGGAATATAATTATAGGAACACACCGGATCATTATCAATGGGGACAGAATGGATCGGCAGCTCCTGGTACGACAAATGGCAGCGGCATTCTGAATCTGCCCAACGCAGGGGACGATTCTCAGATAAGACCGACAAATCCATCCTCACCGGATCAGGCTGAAACGGAAGCACCTTCCGATCCGACGGAATCCAGTGAACAGGAATCGGAAGAGGAGAATGTACCTGACACAAATCCGGACGAGGAAGGGAATGGGACCGGGACTGCTCAAACCCCAGATAACACAGAGGATGATACACAGAGTGGAAATAGTGAAGATGAAAAAACGCAGGACACAAATACAAATGAAACGAATGCGGGTACGGGTGCACAGGACAGTGATGCAGAGGGGGATGGCACACAGGATAAAAATGTAATGGACGAAACGGCGTCTGCCATAGAAGAAGAGATGGCAGGGGTGGAGAATAGTACCCTCTACGCTTATTTCAGTGTGGAATTGATCAAGGAAGATATTCCCCTGTATTTGGCGGATAATGATGGGACTATACCGAAGCTGGAGGATACAACCTTAGAAAAAGCCTGGGAAGCGTACTACCGCCAGCAGGAAATAGACGCCGCCGCTCATGACGCAAAGGAGATGGGCTACAGCGCCGATGACATCGGCAGCGGCAAGGCGCGCACGGAGCTGATGGAAAAATCTGTAAAGATTGCCGCCATGCAGTATCAGATATCCCAGCTGGAAAGCAACCAGGCGAGCATGGAGGGCAGCATCAAATCTGCGGAATCCGCCCGGGACACGACGGAGAAATCCATCGATTTTTATGAGGACAATCTGGAAAGCGCGCAGGTTACATATGGCATTTCCAACGGGCAGGCCTATCAGGATACGGCGGGCATGCTGGCGTCCCAGATACAGGCGGCGGACGTGGGCGTCAGAAGCGCGCAGCTCCAGCTGGAATACTATTCGCCCACCACGCCGATTTCAGGAACCGTGGTTTCCAAAACCGTGGAACAATTCGGGCTTGTGCAGCCGGGCTATGCCGCCTATGTGATTTCCAATCAGGACGCGATGAACGTGACCTTCACTGTGAGCGGGCAGGTGCGGGATAATCTGCAGATCGGCATGCCGGTCACGCTGGAAAAGAACGGCAGCACCTATAGCGGAACAATCACGGAAATCGGGGAAGCGGTGGAGCAGCAGTCCGGCGGACTTTTTGTGGTAAAGGCGATCACGGAGGCGGATGGCGGGAAGCTGGCGGGCGGCACCTCCGTCAAGCTGACGCTGGATACCTTCCGTTCCGAAAACACGATCCTGATTCCTTACGACGCGATTCATTTTGAAAGCGAGCAGGCTTATGTATTTGAAATTGTGGATGAGAAAGCGGTGAAAAAATCCGTGACGGTCGGGCTGATGAGCGAGGATATGGTTGAGGTGACGGAAGGGCTTTCGGCGGGCAGCCGGGTGGTGGCGACCTGGTCCTCCCAGCTGGAGGACGGCGCTGCGGTGCGGATCATCGGTGAAAGCAAAACGGAAGATGACGGGGAGGCGGGAGAATGAATCTGACCAGACTCGCGTTAAAAAGACCGGTTTCCGTCGTGCTGATCATTCTGGCTCTGGCGGTTTTCGGGCTGAAATCCATACCGGATTTTAAGATGCAGCTCACGCCGGATATGGATATGCCGATGCTGATCGTCATGACCACCTATCCGGGAGCGGACCCGGAGAGCGTGGAGGAGCTGGTGACGAGCGTGGTGGAGGATGCGGGCGCAGTGTTAGGCGGCATCGAAACTGTGACCTCCCAGTCCTCTGAAAATGTGTCCATGGTGCTGTTTTCCTATGAATACGGTGTGGACATTGACAAATGCTATTCGGATCTGCGGACGGCGCTGGATACGGCGAGCCTTTTGATGCCGGAGGATGCGGGCACGCCGGTGGTCATTGAGCTGAACATGAATCAGACAGCGGACATGACGCTTTCCGCCATGACGGAAGAAAGTATGGACCTGCGCAAAAAGATCGAGGATGAGCTGGCGCCGGAGCTGGAATCCATCGCGGATGTGGCGCAGGTATCGGTCTCCGGCGGCGCGGAGGATTATATCCGGGTTTTGCTGCGGGAGGACGCCATGAAGCAGTACGGGCTGACCATGAGCAATGTGGCAACCTATCTGGCGGCGGTGGACTTCGTCATCCCGGCAGGCAGCATCAAACAGGGCAGCCAGGACGTATCCGTGAGCGCGGCGATGGAATATAACAATGTCCAAAGGCTCATGCAGGTGCCGATCATCACGGCGACGGGCGGCGTTGTCACACTTTCCGATATCGCCGATGTTTCCCAGGAAAAGGAGACGGGCGATACGATCAGCAAAAGCAATGGCCGGGATAATGTCAGCATCAGCATCCAGAAAAAGCAGAGCGCCAGCGTTGTACAGGTGACGGATAAGGTGCAGGCCGTCATGGATGATTTTACGGAAAAAAATAAGGGCGTCAATCTGGTGATGCAGTACAACAGCGCGGACAGCATCACAGCCTCTCTGTGGTCCGTGGCGCAGACGCTGATCGCCGGCGTCATCATATCCATGGCGGTGCTGTTTTTGTTTTTCGGGGATGTAAAGGCGAGCCTGATCGTGGGAAGCTCCATGCCGATTTCCCTGTTGGCGACGATCATATTGATGCATGCCGCGGGATATTCCATGAATATCGTAACCCTGGGTTCGCTGGTCATCGCCATCGGCATGATTGTGGACAATTCCATCGTCGTGATTGAGAGCTGTTTTAGGGCGCAGGATGAGGAAGAGAACATCATCGAAGCCGCGTTTCGCGGGACGAAGGTGGTCACCATGTCCATCATCGCCTCCACGATCACCACGGTTGTCGTATATCTGCCGATGGCGCTGGTGGAGGATCTGGTGGGGCAGATCTTCGGACAGCTGTGCTTTACGATCGTGTTCGCCATGACGGCTTCCCTGATTTCGGCACTGACGCTGGTCCCTCTTTTTTACAGCATGTTCAAGCCACAGGAAAAAAAGGAATCCCGGCTCAATCATCTGTTGGAGCGGATCACCGCCGTCTATCAGAAGGGGCTTGGGAAAATCCTGCATCATAAGCTGGCGGTCATCGGCGTGACCCTGCTTTTGGTGGCGGTATCTGGCTGGATGCTCACCGGCATCAACATGGAGCTGATGCCCGCCGCGGATGAAGGAATTGTGGATGTGGAGGCCGCCTTCCGGCCAGGCACGACGCTGGAAGCAAAGGAAAATGCCATGAAGCTGGTGGAGGAGCTGGCGGTCGCGGAAGCGGATGTGGTTTCCTACAGCCTGACGATCAACAATGATTCCTCGGCGAGCCTGCGCGCTTATTTAAAAGCCGAACGGGAGCTTTCCACGGCGGATGTGGTGGAAAAGTGGAACCGGGAAACGAAGGACTATACCGACATGGAGCTGACCATTTCCTCCGGCGGCAGCAGCATGAGCGGCAGCATGATGAACACCGCCACCACGGAAATCGATTTGCAGGGACCCGATATGGAAGCCTTAAAGGAGGCGGCGCGGGACGTCAAGGCGGAGATGGAGCAGGTAAACGGCGTGATCAAGGTGGTTTCCTCCGCTGCGGACACGAGCACGGCGGCGAAGATCAAAATCGATCCGCTGATGTCCATGCACTATGGCATGATGCCCGTGCAGGTGGCGCAGGAGCTGAACCATATGCTCAGCGGGATGACGGCGCTGACCATCACCAATCAGGGTTCGGAATATGATGTGAAGCTGGAGTATCCGGACTATTTGTATGACGATGTCAACAGCCTGATGGATGCCGTGCTGATCAACAGCAGAGGAATCCAGGTGCCTCTGCGGGAGATCGCCGAGGTGGTTTATACCGACGCGCTCCAGACAATTTCCAAGGTGGACGGACGCTATCAGGTGAGCCTGACGGCGACGACGACACAGGAGGCCCGCTACAGCGCCAAAAGCGATATTGTAAGCCGGGTGGAGAAAATGGTGCTTCCCCTCGGGGTGGAACAGACCGAGGATATGATGACCTCCATCATGAACGAGGAGTTTGGCGTGCTCTACGAATCCATTCTGGTCGCGATTTTCCTGGTATTCCTGGTGATGGCGATGCAGTTTGAATCCCCCCGGTTTTCGTTGATGGTCATGATGTGCATTCCCTTTTCCCTGATCGGCTCGATTTTCCTGTTGTTTATCACGGGGAGCACGCTGAGCATGGTTTCTTTGATGGGATTTTTGATGCTGGTCGGCATCGTGGTGAATAACGGAATTCTATATGTGGATACGGTGAATCAGCTGCGGGAGGAAATGCCGCTTGAGGATGCGCTGGTGGAGTCCGGCAGCCTGCGTCTGCGCCCGATTCTGATGACCACGCTGACCACCATCCTCTCCATGCTGCCGCTGGCGATGGGAATCGGAAACAACGCGCAGATGATGCAGGGCATGGCGCTTGTCATCGTGGGCGGACTGATCGCCTCCACGCTGCTCACCCTGCTTTTGATGCCGACGATCTATCTGATCATCGATAAGAGAAGCCGCCGGGAAAAAGCAGCGGCTTTACAGGAAAGTGAGGAAACGGCATGAAATTTTACATCGGATCAGGTTTTCAAAGCAGCGGACTTGTGAACCGTTACGCCGGCCTGTTGACCCGGGAAGGATGGCAGCATACCTTTAACTGGGCGAATATCGACAGGGCTGGCATAGGTGTGGAGGAAATGGTTCGCTATGCGGTGCTGGAGCAGGAGGGAATTGCGGAAGCGGACGTTGTGATCATACTGCTGCCCGCGGGACGGGGCACCCACATAGAGCTGGGAATGGCGCTGGCACAGCACAAAAGGGTATTTCTGTGCGCGGAGCAGGAGGCGGAATTCAGTCTGGAAAACACGGTCAATTTTTATGAGCTGCCTGCCATTGTGAAGCTGGTGGGGACGGCGGAGGAGAATGTCGAAAAAATTTTGCAGGCATGACAGGAAAACCGTAACAGCGCAGACCTGTCTGAACTGTTACGGAAAACCCGCTCACACTTGTGCCTGGACCGGTGTTTCTGTCTCCGGCTTTTACATGATGACATCCCCGGAATGCTCTCGGCAAAGGGCAGCATATTCCGAGGGTGTCATTTTTGCAATTTCCTTAAAACGGCGGGAAAAATAGAAGACGGAGGAAAATCCCAGCGCTGCCGCGATCTGGGTGAAGGTCATGCTGCCGGAGGCGATCAGGCGTCTGGCGCCGTTGATTTTCAGGCGGGAAAAGCAATCCATCACGCCGTGCCAGCCCATGCGGCGAAAAAGCCTTTCCACGCAGGAGCGGCTGGTGCGGTTGTCGGCGCATATCTGACTGACGGAAAGAGGCTCGCACAGATGACGCTTTAGATATTGCAGGACGGAGAGGTATAAAAGTACAGAGGGACGCAGAGCCGGAGCGGGCGGTCTGCTATCCGCATGCAGGGGCAAAAACAGAGGATTATCCATGCCTGCCATTTGCGCAGAATGCCCGCTGTCCATCTTTCTCATATGGAATACGGAACCATCATTCATCCCCCGTGCCCATGCGCAAAGCCCGCCGCCGGGAAGCAGGATGGAGCTGTATGTGCAATAGCGGGAAAGAAGTCTGCCAAGGAATGCTTCCATGCGCCGTCTGGCGTCGGAGCCCGATGCGGATGCCGTTTCCAATAACATCCGCGCAAAAAGAATCCGTTCGGTTTTGGAGGTGTGCAGGGGCAGATAGGTCAAAAGGCATAAATACGGGGATGCGCAGGAGAAGCAAAGAACGATGGCGCCTGCCGTCTGTGTCCGGGAAGGGCGGCGGGAATCCTTTTGGACGGCGATTTCGCGGATGAAAAGCTCGTTGCGGAAAAGAACGAGCGGACGCTTTTCTTCGGTCAGGGAAAGCCTGTCGCAGTCCGCAAAAATCAGCTCCCAGACGGGGGCTTTGGGGTCGGACGCGCCCGGGTTGCCCTGCCGCAGGGGCGGTGACAGACAGATAAAGGAAACCGAGCCGGTAAACGGGGACATGGTCAGACAGCTTTGATCATACATGGAGAGCACCTCATAGAATTGTGGAATGACCGCAAGGCATAAGAAGGATGGCGCACAACGAAAAAACAGAAATCTGCAGGACTTCAAAAGCAAAAGCGTCAATCTGGATAAATGCGGATACTGCATGCCGGATGCCTTCTGCAGGCGGAAGGTTGACTGTAACAAAGACGCGCACTGCGGCGCGGGGAAACATATTCTTCATCAAAAGAACATATTCACAATATATCCAGTATAGGAGCGAAACAGCGGAAAGTCAAGGGATTTTGTCGAATTCAGTTGCCCCCTCCCGCTGTCCGCCGCCCTTTCCCTGTGCTCTGATACGGAATCTCATTTGGAGGTAATCTGCGATAGCCTGAGCACCTCTACGAACACGCCGCACTCCTCCTCGGAGATACCGTCCTGCTTATCCAGATTGATGATATCGCAGAAGATTCTGGCGAATGCGGTAAATTTTTCCCTTTCCTCGTCACTCAGACGCAGGCTGGCATCAGTCTGCCCGTCACAGAGCCCGGAGAGAAAATCGGGCGTCACCTGATCCCGCATCCGCAGCAGAAAATCATACATATCCCGGTATTTTGTCTGCATGCAGAGCAGAGCAAACAGCATCAGCCGCCGGTCCCGGTTGGCAAATGCCGTTCCGTTTGACAGCTTTTTGAGAAGCCGGAAGGAATTGAACAGGCGATCTATACCCTGGGGCTCATAGCCGATGGAATGCCCGATCAGTTCGACACAGTATCCGGCTTCGGTTCCATCGTCCGCGGGAATGTCCAGCTGCTGCAGCTTATCCTTCACATAGTGCAGGATATTGTCGTCGGATACCGGGGCGCGGAAGGACATCTGGAAGATTTTATCAAAAAAGTTTATCGCTTTATTTTCGTCACAATCCGGTCCAAAGTATTCCTTCGCTCCGCTGATGATGGCATTGTAATCCGCCGCCATGGCGAATATGCATCCCTTACAACCGAAAAAGCCGCTCATGGCGTCCAGGAGCTCCGCCTGCTTTGCGGGCGCAAGCTGGTCCAGGTCGTCCACCAGAAAGATGACCTTGCCGCCCTTTTCTCTGATCAGTCCGGAAAAGATGTTGATGAGCTTTTCCAGGGAATCCATCGCGTTATCCTTAAAAAGCGCCTCCGCGATATTCTGACCGTCGGAGCTGCCCTGAGAGATGTGGCCGGAGATGATGCTGATGATCCCCACCGCTACCTTGGCGGCGCGGTCGCCCGCCGTATTGCCCGTGCCGCCAAGCAGGCTGATCAGCCGGTTGCCCACCAGCATGGGAAGCTGGTTTCCGCTGTCGAGCTGGGAGAACAGGCGCGTATGAAACCAGACCAGATTGTCATAGCCGGATGCCTTTAAGCTGTCGGCGAGCATGCCCATGATGCTGCTGCCGCCACTCTCCCAGCTTCCCTGTATGGCGATCGTCATGGAGTCCGTGCAGTCGTCGATGAGCCCGGCGATGCCTTCTATGTATTTCCGGATTCCGAACAGGTCTTTTTCAATGGCGGCATTTTCGTTCTCTGCGGTTGCCACATTTACTTCCTCATTTATGGGTGAGGGGGATGGGGCGACGGTCTCTATGGCGGGCAGGGCGGTTTGAGGCAGGGCAGGAATGACCAGCTCGCATGCCGGACAGTGGCTTGCCAGATAATCCATGAGCCGGGCTGCCTCGGAGGCGTACCGGTCATATTTTTTGTTGGAGCGGCCCATTCCCATGGGGAAACTGCCAAAGCAGACGGGTTCTGTCTGTGTCGTGTCAAGCGTCAGCTGCACGCCCAGATAGCTGATTTTTTCTTCCGTATCCGGCGCGCCTGACATGCCGACCGCGCCTGCCGCGCTGCTGAAAAGGGATTTCCCTCCGATCAAAACGCTGCCCAGCACGCTGTCCGACAAAAGCCGTTCTATCTGCTCGCATTTCACAAGGCTTTCCAGGGGGCGCTCATCCGTGATTTCATTGCCGCCCTGCCGGAGAATGTGGAAAACACCGCGCGCTTCATTGATTTCAATCTTCTCATCCACGCCGAAGGCTGTTTCAAAGCCGACGGTTCTTTGGGTGACATAGGGCCTGATCCCATTTTCCACAAAGGCCAGGACCTCATCCCGGATATCCTTGTCAACCGCAAAGGATTTTGATGCTCCGTCGGTCATGGCAAGCTCCAGCATTCCCATGAACAGATATGCCGTGCGGATGTTCCGAAAGAGAACGGCGTCCTTTTGTCCGCCCTGGTAGCTGTATTCCAGCCGGTCCTCCAGAATATTTAAGGTTCCCGTGTCCGGGCCCTGGCTGCTGGGAAAGGAGTAATAGATTCCCTTTGACAGGAGGGCTTCCTTTCTTCTGGCGATGAAGGGCTCGATCGCTTTTGCAAGAAAGGCAAGAACCTCATCCCGAATCTCCTTTTCAATTTTGAAGGACTGTGTCCTTGCGTCAGTCAGTACAAACTCCAGCATGCCGAGGGATGCGCCGACAGATTTGACATTTTCATACAGAAGGGTTTCGGTTTGCCCGGACTTGCCTTTAAACTCTGCCCTGTCGTCAAAAATATTGAGAATGCCGCCGGCGAGTCCCAGGCTGCTGACAAAAGAATAGCGGATGCCCTGTGTGGAAAGCTGGTTTTTCCGCTCGTCGATGTAAGGTCTGGAGGCCTTTTCAATGTATAAAAAGGCTTCATGTATGTTTTTCCGGTTCACGGGGCAGGATTCCGTCCGTCCATCCTCCGTGATAAAGGAGATGCGGTCCAGTCCCTTTTTGACAGCCAGAAGGGCGGAATAGTTAAAAACGGTTTTCTGAACGTTGCTGGTGACAAATTCTGCCCTGTCACGGTAGACCACCAGCTTTCCGGATTTGGTGAGGCTCTTCACGTCGGCGGTGTAGAGTGGCTGCTCCGTCAGCGCTGTCGTTTCACTGATTTTTGTACCGCAGTATGGGCAAAAAGCGGCTCCTTCCGCGATGTTCTGTCCGCATTTGATGCACTTCATGGTATGAATCCCCTCTCTTGTGTGTGGCGGTCTGTCCTGGATATTGCCGCCCGTTCCGCATTCCAGTGTATCACAGAAAACGTTTTTTTTCAATGGAATAGTCCCGGGAGACGGAAAAGCCCGTAACAGTTCAGCCCGGTCTGAACTGTTACTGCATTCGCCCATGAAAATCGCTTCGCGATGGGGCGAATGCCTGCTACCGGCACGATTTCTCACGGTCTGCGCGGTGAACGCGCAGACCTGGCTGAACTGTTATGTAGTGACTTTTGTCAATACCTGAATTG
>CAJUEL010000077.1 GCA_910585455.1 uncultured Eisenbergiella sp.
TAGTCTTCAGTGTGGAATTTAACTTTTCATGCGGAATTTAACTTTTCATTCAACCCATTCCTGGTCCAGCCGCATGGTCAGGCTGATGCGCTTCTTTTGCAGATCCACCTCCAGCACCTTGACGTCCACCACGTCTCCGACGCTCACCGCCTCCAGCGGGTGCTTAATGAAGCGGTTGGTGATCCGGGAAATATGTACCAGTCCGTCCTGATGCACGCCGATATCCACGAACACGCCGAAATCGATGACATTGCGGACGGTTCCTTTTAAAATCATGCCGGGCTTTAAATCCTTCATATCCAGCACGTCGCTTCGCAGAATCGGTCTGGGCATGTCCTCTCTGGGGTCCCGGGCGGGCTTCTCCAGCTCCTTTAAAATATCTGCAAGGGTGATTTCCCCGATTCCCAGCTCCTGGGCCATCTTCTTTTTATCCCGGATTTTTGCGGTGAGCGCTGCCGCCGCGGATGAGCCCCGCTCTACATCCTTTGCGCCCTCCGTCTGCTGCGCGCCTTTTTTGCCCCCGGCATTTCTTTTTTTGTCCTCCGGGTCTTCCTGGGCAAGGGTCATGCCGCCCATGGCTGCCGCCAACGCCTTCCCCATCGCCGTATTGGTGTTGCGGATCACGATCTGTTTGGAGCGGCGGTCGTTTTTCTCACCCTTCCCGCCGCCGGACACCGCTTTGCCCTCTGTCCTGGCAGAGCCCGGCTGGGATGTCTTTTTCTTCGCTTCCGCCTGCAGGGCGCGCACGTCCTCCATGGTCATGCCCAGCTTTTCAAGCAGCTTCATGGTCGCCTCATAGGACTCGGGATGCACGCTGGTGGCATCCAGCGGATTGTCTCCGTCCATGATGCGCATGAAGCCCGCACACTGCTCAAAAGCCTTGGGGCCCAGCTTTGCCACCTTCAAAAGCTGTCTGCGGTCCGTGAAGCGTCCGTTTTGTTCCCGGTATTCCACGATGTTTTTGGCGATGGTTTTGGATACGCCGGAAATATACTCCAACAGAGAGGCGGAGGCGGTGTTTAAGTCCACGCCCACCCGGTTCACGCAGTCCTCCACCACGCCGGAGAGCGCCTCCCCCAGCCGTTTCTGGTTCATATCGTGCTGATACTGTCCAACGCCGATGGATTTGGGATCGATTTTGACAAGCTCCGCCAGCGGATCCTGCAGGCGGCGGGCGATGGAAGCGGCGCTCCGCTGTCCCACGTCAAAATTGGGGAATTCCTCCGTCGCAAGCTTGCTCGCCGAATAAACCGACGCGCCCGCCTCGCTGACGATCACATACTGTACCGGCTTTTTTAGCTCCCTGATCAGCTCTACGATGACCTGCTCAGACTCCCGGGACGCTGTGCCGTTGCCCACGGAAATCAAAGACACGTTATATTTATCGATCAGGCGCTTTAATTCCCTTTTGGCTTCCTCTACCTTATTCTGTGGAGCCGTGGGATAAATGACCTTCGTATCCAGCACCTTGCCCGTCTCGTCCACCACGGCCAGCTTACAGCCTGTCCGAAAGGCCGGGTCCCAGCCCAGCACCACCCTGCCTGCGATGGGCGGCTGCATCAGAAGCTGCTGCAGATTTTTCCCAAACACGTCGATGGCGCCCTCCTGCGCCTTTTCCGTCAGGTCATTGCGGATTTCCCGCTCGATGGCGGGGGCGATCAGGCGGTCATAGCTGTCCTGCACCACCTCCTGCAGCACAGGCTTTGTGACCGCGTTTTCCTTTGTAATCACCTTTTTTTCCAGATAGGATAAAATGCGCTCTGTGGGGGCTTCGATTTTTACATTTAAAAACTTCTCCGCCTCTCCCCGGTTCAACGCCAGAATGCGGTGCCCCGCCGCCTTTTTCACAGGCTCCTCATAGGCATAGTACATCTCGTAGACGCTGGAGGCCTTCTCGTCCTTCGCGGTGCTGACGATCTTTCCCTCCTGCATCGTAAGCTCCCGGATGAAGATGCGGTAATCCGCCTCGTCCGAAATGCTTTCCGCGATGATGTCCTTCGCCCCCTGCAGCGCCTCCTTTTCATCGGCGACGCCCTTTTCCTCACTCACATATTTCACCGCCTCCTCTGCAAGCGGTCTGTCCGTATCCTGCGCCAGAATGAACTGCGCCAGCGGGTCCAGTCCCTTTTCCTTTGCCACGCTCGCCCGGGTTTTGCGCTTCGGCCGGTAGGGACGGTATAAATCCTCCACCACAACCAGCGTTTCCGCTTCCAGAATCTTCGCCTTCAGCTCCTCCGTCAGCTTCCCCTGTTCCTCGATGCTGTTTAACACCGACTCCTTCTTTTCCTCCAGATTGCGCAGATAGTTTAAGCGTTCGTAGAGATCCCGCAGCACCTCGTCATTCAAGGAGCCCGTCACCTCCTTGCGGTATCGGGAAATGAAGGGAATCGTATTCCCCTCGTCGATCAGCTTCACAGCAGCCTCCACCTGCCAGCGCTCCACCTTCAGCTCATCCTTCAGCTTGTTTAAAATATCCATTTTTCCAACCTTTCTGTATGACTGTTCTCTTCCATAGAAAACGACAAAGGCAAGGTCCTTTGCCGCTGTCTCTCTCTAGTATAGTGGAAACCCCCTCCATTTGTAAAGCCGAAAAATTCCTGCAAAACTGTTACACTGATTTCCATATTCATACATTTTTCATTTGTATCTGTGCACAAAGGGTGGTAAAATATAGCTGTCATTCATGTCATTATCAGTGAGGAAGGATATTTTATGAACTATAACGAAAATCAACAGCCGGGCGGAAACGCCTCTTATTACCGGATGCCCGATCCGTATAAAAAGGCGCAGGGATTTGCGACAGCTTCCATGGTGTTGGGCATACTCGCCTTTGTGAGCGTATTTTCCATGACGGTCGTGCCGGCCTTTATTTTTGGAAGCCTGGCGGTCATACTGGGCATTCTGTCAAGAGGAAACTTAAAAGCGCTGCAGGGGCGGGCGCTCGCGGGCATCATCGTCGGCGGCTGTGCGCTTGTGATCAATCTTTTGCTCTGTATCTTTTCCTTTTATGTGGTTTTTTCCGATCCGGAAATTGCCAGACAATATTGGGATATGATCAACCAGACGTATACACAGATGTGGGGAATGAGCCTTTCTGACATTCTCAAAAGCTACGGTTTTGATGCCGCACTGCCCCACTAGATGAACATCCACAACAGCTCGGATGGGTCTGAACTGTTACGGACAGGCGCCATTGAACAGAAAAAGCGATCTTGTCTATCCTCGCGATAAACGGGGTGATTTTGTTTATGGGAAATCAAACCCTTTTTAAATAGTTGTGCCGCCCAGGTCAGGGCGGCGGAATGGAGATTTTTATGAGAAACTATGCAACCAGCGCTGCCTTAAAGGCGCGCGCACGGCAATCCCTGCTGGGGCATTATCTGACGCTTTCCGGCGCTTTCATCATGCTTGGCATCCTGCAATATGTCATCGTGGTGCCCTCCGCGCTGATGCAGGCAATTCCGCCGATCGGCATGATCCTTTACTACGCCACATCCTTCTGCCTGGAGCTGTTTTTTTCCATCTTTTATGTCGGCATCGCTTTTATGTTTCTGGGTAATGCCTGCGGGCAGTATATCAATTCCGGCTCCCTTTTTACGGGCTTTTGGAACAATCCCGGCAGGGCTGTCCGGATTCAGCTCGTGCCCTCCTTGTTATTGCTGCTGCCCAACCTTCTGCCCCAGATTTTATTGAATCAGTTTTTCCTGATCAGGGATAAAAAATGGCTGCTGTACTGTCTGATCGCTTCCCTGATTTTTCTGCCGGTTAAGCTGTACGTACAGATTTTGTACTCCCAAATCTATTATGTGATGCTGGATTTTCCGGATATGGAACCGATGGAGTGCCTGCGCCAGTCAAGGCGGCTGATGAAAGGGAATATGCTGCGCTATCTTTACATCCGGCTCAGCTTCCTTCCCCTCACGCTTCTGGGCGTGCTTTCCTTCGGCATCGGGCTTTTCTACATCTATCCCTACCGGGAGCAGACCTATGCCAACTTTTATCTGGACCTGGTTGCCAACAGGCAGGGACAGACAGCCTCCTGATTTTGTCTCAACAAACAGCACCTCTGAAACATAAATTGGAATGGGCATGCCGTACAGTTCTTGAATTTACGGTCAGAAAATGATATGATAGAGCTACAAATACAGAAAGGATTTTTACATGGCAAATATATATGATGGGGCATTTCGCACAATCCTGAATGACTGCAGGAAACTGGTAATCCCCATTATCAACGAGATTTTCGGGGAAACATATACAGGGGAAGAAGAAATACAGTTTTTTCCCAATGAGCATTTTTTAGATCAACAGGAGGAACCGGATAAACATCGCATAACGGACACGAATTTCACAGTTTTTGGAAAAGTACAAAAGAAGTATCATATCGAATGTGAAAGCAGTTTACCGGATGGAAAAATCACAGTAAGACTTTTCGAGTATGATGCACAGATAGCGCTGGACGAGGGAACGGTTACAGAAGAAACCCTGACAGTGACATTTCCCAATACAGCGGTTCTATATCTTCGAACGCGTAGAAAAACACCGGATCAGATGAAATACATTATTGTCACGCCGGGCGGAACAGTGCAGTATGATATACCGATTATGAAAATTCAAAAATATTCGTTGGAGGATATTTTTGAAAAACATCTGCTAATGCTGATTCCATTTTACATTTTCTCACATGAAAACAGTTTTCCGGAGTATAATAACGATGAACAAAAGCTGGAAGAGCTGAAAGCAGAGTATAGGGTTATTCTTGAAAAGCTTGACAGATTGGAGGAACAGGACATAATCGGAGCATTTGACAAACGGACAATCATAGAGCTTTCCGGTGATGTGATCAAAGAGATTGCACAGAAATATAAGAATGTGCAGGAAAGTGTAGGTGATATGATGAGTGGAGCATTAATTGAAACAACCGCAAGAAAAATCTTAAATCAGGGCATCAGTGAGGGCATTCAGGAAGGAAAGAGCCTGGGGAGCAATGAAGCAAAAAGAAGTACTGCGCTTAAACTGTTAAAAAGAGGAAAACAAACGATACCGGAAATTGCAGAAGATACTGGCCTTAGTGTTACGGAAGTGGAGCAGCTCGCAGGACTGCAGACAATATAAATATAAAGGACCGCAAAGATGGGAAGGGGATTTTCAGTAACAGTTCAGACAAGCTTGAACTGTTACTGAAAATCCCCTTCCCTGAAATATAAATTTCTTATAGCAATTCATTTTTGAAGAATAATTCGCCCACAATCCTGTCCGCACATTCTGCCGCGCTGTACAGACTTGTGTCCACTCTCAGCGCATACACTATATTCTTTGCCATCAGCGCATGCTGTTCCTCCGATTGGTCCTCATATCGATCCCCACGCATCACATTTCTTTTTCTGCATATATCCAAAGGACAGTATACTTCGACGATATCAAGCGGATTATCCTTCAATATCTCTGTCAATTGCCGATAATGGGGCGCGATTTCATCCCTTTCAACCAATATGCCATCTATCAGAACATTTTTGCCCATATCCGAATAGAGCTTCGCAGTGTGGTACATCATAATAATTACTTCGCCAAGATATTTCCAATAGTCCTCGCGCAAATATTTCTCTCCGACCATCTCCTGAAACAAGTCATTTGCGACTACATAAAAAAATATGTCATCACGCTCCTGCAGGGCTTCGACTATGGATGTCTTTCCTGCGCTCGTTACTCCATTTAAAAAAATAATACGTCCCTTTTTCATTTCATCTCCTCCAAAAAACTGAGCGTTACTGTCCACTCCGTGACCGGTGACAACTAATCCCTGACAATTTGGACAGGTCCGAATCGTCAGGGACAAGCAATGCCATTTTTATTCATTTTAAAAAGATAAACAATTTCGAAAAGGCCACTTTTGAACAGCCTTTAATTTTCCGGCTCCTTTTTCACACTGATCCACTTCAAATACGCGTTGATAAAGGGGTCCAGTCCGCCGTCCAGCACGCCGTCCGCGTTCGCCACCTCCTGATTCGTGCGCAGGTCCTTCACCAGCTTGTAAGGCTGCAGCACATAGGAACGGATCTGGTTTCCCCAGGCGATGTCCTTGACCTCGCCCCGGATATCGGAAAGCTTCTCCGCGTTCGCCTCCTGCTTGAGCAGATACAGCTTCGCCTTCAGCATCTGCATCGCCTTGTCCTTGTTCTGGAACTGGGAACGCTCATTCTGGCACTGCACCACGATGCCCGTAGGCAGATGGGTGATGCGGATTGCGGAGGATGTCTTGTTGATATGCTGTCCGCCCGCGCCGCTGCTTCGATAGGTATCGATGCGCAGCTCGTCCGGATTGATCTCGATATCCAGATCCTCCTCAATGTCCGGCATGACGTCCAGCGAGACAAAGGAGGTCTGCCGCTTGCCCTGTGCGTTAAAGGGGGAAATGCGCACCAGCCGGTGCACGCCCTTTTCCGATTTCAAATAGCCGTAAGCGTTCTCTCCGTTGACCTGAAAGGTGACGGATTTGATGCCCGCTTCTTCCCCGTCCAGATAGTCGAGCACTTCTACGGAAAATCCCTTCTTTTCCGCCCAGCGGGTGTACATGCGGTAAAGCATGCTGCACCAGTCACAGCTTTCCGTACCTCCCGCGCCCGCATTCAGCTTCAAAATCGCGTTGGACTTATCATATTCTCCGGATAAAAGGGTGCCGATGCGCAGCTCATCCAACTCGCTTATGAATTCGTCCAGTTCGCCGCGGATCTCTGTCACCATATCCGGATCCTCTTCCTCATAGCCCATTTCGATGAGGGTCTCGATATCCGAATACTGGGTTTCCAGCTTTTCGCATAAGCCCTTTGTATCCTTTAAATTTTTCAGTTCCTTCATTTTCCGGTTGGAAATCTCCGGATCGTCCCAGAAGCCGGGGGCTTCCATTTCCATTTCCAGCTCTTCGATCCGCTTGCTTTTTCCTTCCAGATCCAGAGATTCCTTCACCTCCTGCAGCGTGCCCTCATAGCCCTGCAGTTCAAATTTCATCTGATCCAATTCCACCATTGCCATATCGTCTTCTCACCCTTATTCCTGAAAAATGTCGCGCTGCCCAAACCGGTTACGATTCCGGCTGCGACCAGTAACACATTTTGCGATGCGCATAAAATGCGATAAATCCGCATGCCTCTTTCCGTCTATTTATTTCTTCCGCAGCAATTCTTATATTTCTTTCCGCTGCCGCAGGGGCAGGGATCGTTGGGATAAACCTTCATCTTTTCCCGCTTCACGGGCTTTTTCGGACCGGAATCGTCCTTATTGGTGCCCGTCACCTTCGCGACCTGTTCCCGCTCCACCTTCTGCTCGATACGGATGTGGCACAGCAGGCGGACCGTATCCTCCTTAATGCCGTCAGACATGCTGTTGAACATGTCATAGCCGTTCATCTTATACTCAACGAGGGGATCCCGCTGTCCGTAGGCCTGCAGTCCGATGCCCTGCCGCAACTGATCCATGTCGTCGATGTGGGTCATCCACTTTCTGTCGATCACCTTAAGCAAAATGACGCGCTCCGCCTCCCGGATCATCTCCGGCTCAGGGAATTCCGCCTCTTTCGCCTCATAGAACTTCACGGCCTCTTCCTTAAGCTGCTGCTTTAAGCCGTCCTTTTTCGCCACGTTCACCCGTTCCTTCGTCACAGGAGCAAGAGGAATGATGGGTAAAAGCAGGGAATTTAACTCATTAAAATTCCAGTCATCGACATTGGCGTCCTCCCCGATGACCATATCCACCGTGCTTTCCACGATATCCGTGATCATCTTGTAGATCACGTCGCGCATGCTTTCTCCGTCCAGCACGCGGCGGCGCTCCGCATAAATGATCTCGCGCTGCTCGTTCATCACCTGATCATACTCCAGCAGGTTTTTACGGATGCCAAAGTTGTTGCTCTCGATTTTTTTCTGGGCGTTCTCGATCGCCCTGGTCAGCATCTTATGCTCGATTTCCTGCCCCTCCGGAATGCCGAGGGCGTTGAACATGGAAATCATCTTCTCGGAGCCGAACAGGCGCATCAGATCGTCTTCCAGGGAGATATAAAATTTCGATTCACCAGGGTCGCCCTGCCGCCCGGAACGGCCGCGCAGCTGATTGTCGATACGGCGGGATTCGTGGCGCTCTGTGCCGATGATCTTTAAACCGCCTGCCGCCTTCGCCTCTTCGTCCAGCTTGATATCCGTACCGCGGCCCGCCATGTTGGTGGCGATGGTCACAGCGCCGTGAATGCCGGCATCCGCCACGATTTCCGCTTCCAGCTCATGAAACTTCGCGTTCAGCACCTTGTGGGGAATGCCTTCCCTCTTAAGCATGCCCGACAGCTCCTCCGATGCCTCGATGGTGATCGTGCCCACCAGCACGGGCTGTTCCTTGGCATGCGCCTCCCTGACTGCCTCCACAATCGCATGAAGCTTTTCCTTCCGCGTCTTATAAACCGCGTCGTGCTGATCGACTCTGGCGATGGGTCTGTTGGTGGGAACCTCCACCACGTCCATTCCGTAAATGTCACGGAATTCCTTTTCCTCCGTGAGCGCCGTACCGGTCATGCCGGCTTTTTTCTCAAACTTATTGAAGAAATTCTGGAAGGTGATGGTGGCAAGCGTCCTGCTCTCCCGCTTCACCTTCACATGCTCCTTCGCCTCGATCGCCTGATGCAGACCGTCGGAATACCGTCTGCCCGGCATGATGCGCCCGGTAAACTCATCCACGATGAGCACCTGATCGTCCTTGACCACATAATCCTTGTCCCGATGCATCAGGTTATGGGCGCGCAGCGCCAGAATGATGTTGTTCTGGATTTCCAGATTTTCCGGATCGGCGAGGTTTTCAATGTGGAAAAATTTCTCCACCTTCGAAATGCCCTCAGCCGTCAGGTTGACCACCTTATCCTTTTCATTGACGACAAAATCCCCCGTCTCCTCCTGCTCGATGCCCATGATCGCATCCATCTTCGACAGGTCTCCCACATCCTCGCCGCGCTTTAACTGTCTCGCAAGGATATCGCAGGCTTCATACAGGCTGGTGGACTTTCCGCTCTGCCCGGAAATGATTAACGGCGTACGGGCTTCATCGATGAGCACCGAGTCCGCCTCATCGATAATGGCATAATGCAGATCCCGCAAAACGAGCTGCTCCTTGTAAATCGCCATATTATCCCGCAAATAGTCAAAGCCCAGCTCATTGTTGGTCACATAGGTGATATCGCAGGCATATGACGCCTTGCGCTCCTCCGGCTTCATGCTGTTTAACACACAGCCCACCTTCAGTCCCAGAAATTCATGAACCGCTCCCATCCATTCCGCGTCACGGGCGGCCAGGTAATCGTTGACCGTCACCACATGCACGCCCTTTCCTTCCAGAGCGTTTAAATAGGAGGGCAGGGTCGCCATCAGCGTCTTTCCTTCACCGGTCTTTAATTCCGCCATGCGTCCCTGATGCATGATCACACCGCCGATCAGCTGCACGCGGAAGTGTTCCATGTTCAGTACGCGCCGCGCTGCCTCCCGGACTGTGGCATAGGCTTCGGGAAGCAGATCATCGAGAGTCTCTCCGTTTGCCAGTCTTTCCTTGTATTCCTTCGTTTTGTCCCGCAGCTGCTCATCAGAAAGCGCCGTCATCTCAGGGCGCAGCGCTTCGATCTTCTGAATGATCGGTTCTATCTTCTTTAACTCGCGCTCACTGTGGGTTCCAAAAACCTTTTCAATCACTCTCATGTGTTCGTTCTCCAATCACTTGTACGATGCCATATAAATTCAACGTATATTCTAGCAGATTCGCTTGCAAAAAGCAAGGCGCAGTACGAATTGACCGCGCCTTGTTACAGGTTATTCATAAACTGTTTATAGTTTATTTTAAATTCCTGCCGCTATTCCTCCATCCTGCCCAGCTCCTGTGTCAGATCGGCGTAGTACCACAGCTCCCCTTTCCCTGACCTTTCCAGATAGGCTTCCTCCACCCGGCGGAATATGGAACTGCAGTTCTCCTTTTGTGCCTTTGCCAGCATCAGAATAAAATGCCTTTCCCCGTATTGGGTATAGGCGTCCTCCGACCGCAGGGAATCTCCCACCGCTTCCTTTAAAATCTGCATTTGCTGCTGCATTTCAAACTGCCCGGCGTCACTTTTTCTGCTTTCCTGCCCCAATGTCAGAAACATCAGGATAATGCTGATATCATTTCGCTTTTTTGCCCTCACCATCAAATGACAATAATCTACAAAACTGGAATACGGACAGTAGTACGCCCCTTTGGGATCTTCCTCCTGAAAAATCACTTCCCACATTCCCTTTTTCACTCCCATAGATACCTGCCCTCCCTCATTTGTTTTTCGTTGCAAAATCTGAAACAGCCGCCTCTCTCTGCGCCTTTGCCATACGGTCCCATGCCGCATGCCTTTTCTGTACGATTTCCTTGTTTCAAGAAGGGGTTCCATGGCTATAGTTTACCACATGCAGAAAGCTCACACAAGGAAAACATCCCGGGAGGTGCATCACCAAAATGCATTTTATGATCTCATACCTCATCCCAATACCGGTTCACAATTTTTTCTGCTTCCACCTCTTCTTCCGACAGTCGCTTTCCAAATTTGCAGATAAACCGTCTCACCGTATCCTCTTTCGTACACCGAAATTCTTTGCAGGAAGCAATATAAACCTTATATTCGGATTCCTGTCGGATGTTCTCCGCCGCTGCCAGCTGTTTTTCTGCCTTGTCTGCGCGATTTTTCTCCTCTTCCGTTCGCCTTTTCGCTTCTTCTGTTCGTTTTCTCTCTTCTTCTGCCTGCTTTCTCGCTTCTTCTGTCTGCTTTCTCGCTTCTTCTGTCTGTTTTCTCGCTTCCTCTCCCCGTTTCCGCTCCTCTGCGACCTTCCTGCGTTCTTCCTGTATGTCTATTTTTTCCATATTCTCAAACAAATATCCCATCTGGTTTCCTCCTATCGCCTTCACGTACTCGTTGGCTTCGTCTACCGGTATATTCATTTTCATCATCAGGCTATACATTACATCTTCAATTAATTCAAGGATGTGCGAATCAGCGTTTCGGAGCGCATCCGCCAGTTTTTCCGGCGGCGCCTTCCGGAATTCATGGAATTCTTCCGGGCTCTGCAGCTTGTTAAGCAGCATAATCAATGACATCTCATTCCTGCGGTCCAACAACTCCTCATTGCTGTAATTATGTATCCGTACCACCTCATACCAAAAGTCCGGCACATATCTGCCAAATACATCACTCAGCTGTATTCTGTCCCTTAAATACCTGGATGCCGTCCATCTGCCGCTCCCCTCATAATATACGATCGGCAGAATCGGGGGATATTGAAAATCCTTCCTCCGCGAAATCCCTTTTTTCTCCCGCTCCATTTCTTTCGCGTATTCATGCCAGATACAGACCATGTACCGGAGCAGCTGCATCATGATGTCATGATCCACACCGCTTTTATGCTCTATCAGCGAGATCATGTAGAGCGGAACCGCCACCGGTTTCCCGCTTTCATCTTTCAGCCGTATTTTTTTGACCGTGTCCGTTTCGAATTCCACACCAAAATAAGCCTGATACCGTTCGCTCACGTCCTCGATATCTTCCGGCTGAACCTGCTTAAGCTGTGGAATATCCACATTGTCCCGCAGAAACTGTGAACATAGCCTGTGGTTTTTAAAAATTTCTTTGCTGTTTACATCCCGTGCACGCTCCGGCACGGAAGATACCCGTTTCTTTTTCTCCATTCTGTTTCCTCCTGTTTTGTTGGTATCCTGGTACTTTTGCAGGAGGAAGTGATCTTTCCGCCTGCCGCACCGTGTCAGGTGTCTGTTTGAACTGTGGCGAAAAGCCAGAATTCGGATTCCATTTGGGCAACGCCCGGAATAGAAAGCGCATCAGAAATCTTCGACTAAAATATGCGCTGTCATGATCCTAATATAGCATTTTTTGTACAGAATAACAAGCAAATTCTTATCGATTTGCATAATGCGCATTTCCGCCATTGTTACCGTTCACGGCGCCCCCGTGGGCGTGTCGGCACTGTAAACGGCAACCTGCTATTCGTTACTTTTCGCGGGATGAAGAGAACGACCGGGAGGGACAGACAGGGCAACGGGCTGCGGCAGGACGGGCGGGGGCACAGGCTGTTTCCTGGCGCTATATCCGAAGCGGAGAAATTCCCAAAATGACAGGATATTCCTGGGACAGGGCGCAAAA
>CAJUEL010000078.1 GCA_910585455.1 uncultured Eisenbergiella sp.
CATTTGCTGCTTTTCATTGTAGTATGAAAAAACCAAAGTTTTTTATCTACACCCGGGGAAATTGCCTGAAAACAGCGGATTGATACGAGCTGCTGATACGCGCTGTGAACAGCGGTAAAAAGTGCGAAAATGAAACGGAATGCAGGGTTTTGACATTTACGGAAAAATGGAAGAATGGTATACTAAATCTATAGGCAGCGGCGCTTTATGGCGCGCAAAGACAGACATTTCGGGGAGGTTACATATGGGACAGTCATTGATGCAGGACAATCAAAAAAAGCTGCGTCTGCACAACTTTCGCTATGAAAATGTGGTGTTAAAGGAAAGCCACTGGAAGGTGCAGCGGGATGAACTGATCGAAACTTATCTTTCCATCGACGACGGGGAATATCTTCACTATTTCCGGGAGCTTGCGGGCATTCCGGACAGCGCGGAGGGCCTGTCGGGGTGGTATGGCAACAACGCCTGCACCTTCGGACAGAAACTGGGCGCTTTTGTCCGGCTGTATCTGGTGACGAAGGATGAGCGGCTCAAAAGGAAGGCGTTTGCGCTGGCGGACGGCTGGGGGGAGTGTGCGAGGGCTTCCCGCAAATTGATCGATGTGAACGGCACTTATGTATACGATAAGGTGATGACCGGCTTTCTGGATATGCTGGAGTATTTCCATTATGAACCGGCGCGGGAGTACATCCGCCTGTTGACGGAAAGTGCGGCGAAGCGGTTCAACCGCTCGGTGGCGCGGGACGGTCTGCAGATCATGGAAGGGGAAATGATCGAATGGTATACGCTGCCGGAGCAGCTTTACCGGGCTTATCTGCTGACCGGGGAGCAGCTGTATCTGGATTTTGCGAAGGAGTGGGATTATACCTATCTCTGGGATAAGCTGCTCGCCCACGATTTTCAGATCGGTCCCCGCCATGCCTACAGTCAGGTCAACAGCCTGTCCAGCGCCGCCATGGCATACCGGATCACAGGGGAGGAGAAGTATCTGGAGGCGATCAAAATCGCCTATGAGGAAATTTTACAAAACCATACCTTCGCCACCGGCGGCTATGGCCCTGCGGAATGTCTGTTCCCGACAGAGGAGGGCTATCTGGGGGATTCCTTAAAGGCGAACTGGGATCCGGACAAACGGCACCAGACCTATGTAAATTTCGGTAATTCTGTCGTGACCAGAGATGATAAATGGGGCAGCTGCGAGGTGTCCTGCTGCAGCTGGGCGGTGTTCAAGATCTGCGATTATCTGCTGACGCTCACCGGTGATGCGAAATACGGGGACTGGGCGGAGAAGCTTTTGTATAACGGCTGCGGCGGTCAGCCTCCCATCACGAAGGAAGGCAAGGTCATGTACTATGCGGATTACTTCATCAATGGCGGCTTAAAATCGGTGGAGGATGGCAGGATGCATCCGGACGGTTCGGTTTTTGAATGGCAGTGCTGTACGGGAACCTTCCCCGAGGACATGGCGGAGTACGCCAACCTTCTGTATTATCAGGATGAAAAGGGCGTGTACGTGAGCCAGTATCTGCCCTCGCAGGTTTCCTTTGCGGCAAACGGCAAAGCGTTTGCGCTGGAAAATACCAGCCTGTATCCGAAGGAGAAGAGACTGCGGTTTGTGGTGCATGGGGATGGAGAGGAGAGCTTCGCCCTCCGGTTCCGCGTGCCCTCCTGGGCGACGGGAAAGAACGAAGTGCGCATAAACGGGGAAAGGGCTGCGGTCGCGGCAGAGCCCAATACCTGGGCGGTTCTGGAACGGAGCTGGAAGGATCAGGATGTCATCGAAATCGACTTTGCATTCGTGCTGCGGTTTGAGGCTGTGGACAGCTATGCGCCCGAGGTGGCGGCGCTTTGCTATGGACCGCTGGTGCTGGTGTGCAATAAGATGACGCTGTTTACCGGGGATATGGCGCATCCGGAGGAGTGGCTGGAGCCTGTCTGGAAGGAGGGATATTCCTTCGCGTTTCGGACAAAGCCGGGGCATGTGAAGCCCCGCAGCAGTCTGACGAGGGATTTTTACCCCTATTATGAGGTGCCCATGATGGAATGGTACTATATGTACAATAAGATTCTGAAGGAATGATGTATACGGCGGCAGATGTCTGCTGCCCGCAGGAGTAAAAGCAGAATGGAGGAGAAGACGATGAAAAAGCGGATTTGCAGTGTTTTTCTGGCAATGATGATGGTTCTTTCGGCAGGCTGTGGTCAGGCGGCTGACAGCGCAGCGCCAGAAACAGAAGCGCCAAAGGAAACGGCGGCTTTGGAGGCAACGGAACAGACAGGCGGTGATTTGGAGAATATGGCGGCGACGGAAAACGAGGATGTGGATATTTTTGAAGGGATCGAGGTTGCAGTAAACGGCGCGGGCGTTGCCGTGCATGATCCGTCCATCAAGGTATATGACGGACGGTATTATATTTACGGCTCCCATATGACGGGAGCCTGGTCCGACGATATGCAGAAGTGGACCTATATCGGCAACGGCTACAGCGCATCCAATCCGCTCTTTGAAAATCTGTTTGCGGAAGGGCTGGATGTGTTTGAGTATGCGGGAACCTATGAGAACGGCAGCCATTCGGTCTGGGCGGAGGATGTGATTTATAATGAGGCGATGGGGAAATACGTCATGTATTTCTGCACCTCATCCACCTATATCAAGTCCAAGCTCTGTTATGCGACCGCGGATGCGCCGGAAGGGCCTTATGTCTATCAGGGGACGCTGTTATATTCCGGCTTCACCGCGCAGGATATCGACACGACGGATGTCTATGAATATGTGGATGAAGAGACTGCGGCTTCCACCTATCTGTCAGGCGGACAGTACAATAATAAGCTGTGGCCCAACTGCATCGATCCCGCTCCCTTTTATGATGCGGAGGGCAGGCTCTGGATGACCTATGGCTCCTGGTCGGGCGGAATTTTCCTGCTGGAGCTGGACCCGGAGACCGGGCTGGTGATCCATCCTGAGGCGGATTTGGAAAACGAGGTGGATCCCTATTTCGGAAAGCGGCTGATCGGCGGCGGGCACAATTCCATCGAGGGACCCTATATCCAGTATGACGAAAAATCCGGTTATTATTATCTGTACGTTTCCTATGGCGGTCTGGAGCGGACCGGCGGCTATCAGATGCGGGTGTTCCGCAGCGAAACGCCGGACGGAGAGTATGTGGACATGAACGGCGGATATCCTTCCATCGGCTATGACCATAGCAAATACGGGCTGAAGCTTTCCGGCAACTATTATTTGCCCAGCTGCAAATATGCTTATATGGCGACCGGCGGACAGTCCGCGTTTCGGGATACGGACGGAAAGCAGTATGTCTGCTACCATTCCCGTTTTGACCGGGGAGATGAGACCCACGAGCCCTGTGTCAAGCAGGTTTTCTTAAATGAAGAGGGCTGGCCGGTGCTCGCGCCCTATACCACAAAGGGTGAAACGATTGCAGAAGAGGGATACCCGGCAGAGGAGCTTACCGGAACCTATTTCTTTATCAATCAGGGGAAGAAAATCAATGATAAGATCGCGGAGGCGGAGCTGATTACGCTGCATGAGGACGGCACGGTGAGCGGCGCAATAGAGGGCACATGGGAAGCGAAGGAAGGAACCTGCTATATGACGCTCGCTTATGACGATGTGATTTACAGCGGCGTGTTCTGCCGGATGCAGGATGAGGCGGGGACGGAAGTGCTGACCTTTACCGCGGCGGGAGATAACCAGAGTATCTGGGGCGTGAAGTACTGATCCTGGGTGAGTATTGATTGGAATGCGCGCTAAAGCGCGGAGAGGGAAAGAAAAATGGAAGACTTCGGCTTTCTGCAGATGCAGGAAATTCAGAAGCAGTTACAGGAAAAGTATAAGGATAAATGGACGCCTCTCTCGCCGCAGACGGGATCGAATTCGCTGCTTTGGCTGATGGTGGAGCTGGGCGAGGCGGCGGACATCATCAAAAAGGACGGTTCCGGAAAAATCATGGAGGAACCGGCGGTGCGGAAGCATTTCATCGAGGAGCTTTCGGATGTGATGATGTATTTTAATGACGTCATGCTCTGCTATGGTATTTCCACAGCGGAATTGAAGGAGGTTTATCTGGAAAAGCACCGGAGAAATATGGAAAGATGGTGAGCTGACGTCATTTATCCGGAAGTGAGAAATTTTTAAAATGGCAGGACATTTCTGCCCCGGGGCGCAACACTGCCCGAACGAAGTGCGTTCGAGCAATGCTGCGGCCGGGGGGCAGAAATGTCTTTTTTTTATGGGATTTTTCTTGACCTTGTCCCAGGGACAAGGCTTACACTGAAGGGGTAGAGGTTTGGAAATTGATATAGCATCATGGGGTGTGGAAAACGCAGGAGGGGAACAATGGAAGTGATGGGAAAGCTGATCAGGAAGCATAGGGCGCTTTTCGGGGCGGCGGTATTTTTCACGGTTTTATCGGTGGCGCTCAACCTTGTCTGGAACCGGCTGCTCGCAGAACTGATTGACCGGTTCGGCAGTCTGCTGACGGACCGGCAGCCACAACGGTTCCCTGGGGCGCTGATGGGAAAGGCTGTTTTTATCGTTTGTGTTCTTGCGGCTGTCGAATATGCGGCTGCCGTGCTGGCTTCCTTTACCTGTGAGAATTTCGCCCACGATATGCGGATGGGATACAGCCGTTTTTATCTGCAAAGCGACGTCCGGACGCTTGCGGGCCTGCGGGTGGGAGAGGAACAGTCCGCCATGCAAAATGAGCTGGGGGAGATTTCAGCGTATTTAAACGGGCAGCTGTTTCCCCTTGTAAAGCAGTTTTTTTCCTTTCTCATCACGACCGGGTTTTTACTGAAAATCAATTTCAGACTGACGGCGCTCGTCATGCTTCCGGTGGTTCCTCTGATTTTGTATTGCGCAGTTAGCAGCAGGGTCATCAAGGGATTGACGGAGCAGTGTCAGGGCGCCAGGAGAAAAATCAACGGGCTGGCGGATATGGCGGTCCGGCTTTTGCCGGCGGTTCGGATTTATGAGGCGGAGGAGCTGCTTTGGGGCGCCATGGAGGAACGGCTGCTTTCATGGCGGGACAGCAGCGTCCGAAGGGAGCGGGTTTCGGCGCGGCTGATGTCCCTGTCCGGCGCGCTTTCCCTTGTTCCTTTGCTGCTGCTTTTGGGGCTGGGGGGAAGCATGGCGGTCAAAGGGACGATCAGCATGGGAATTTTCTATATTTTTATCAATCTTTCCGGAGATGTTTCCGGGTTTTTGCAGAATATGCCCGGGAACTATGCCGGGTTCCGGCGGTTTTTGGCATCCGTCGGCAGGGTGAAGGAAAAGCTTTGGTGAAGATTCGGACCTGGCTGAACCGTTACAAAGCTTGTGCGATAAAACAGGAGGGAGCGCATGAAACGGGATGTGATTTGTCTGGAACGGATTTCGTTCGGGTACGGAAATACGGCGGTCTTAAAGGAGGTTTCCCTTCGGGTGAAGGAAGGGGAGCATATCGCCGTTGTGGGGGACAGCGGGTGCGGGAAAAGCACGCTGCTCAAAATTCTGGCGGGGCTTTATGAGCCGGAGGGCGGGAGCATGTCGGTGGCGGGAGAAAGCCTGCCGGAAAAAATCCGGACAAAGGTGGCGGTGGTGATGCAGCGCTTCGATCTTTTTCCTCTTTCAATCCGGGACAATATCACCTGCGGTCATGGGATTTCGGAAAAAAGGCTTTGGGATGCCTGCAGGAGCGCCTGTCTGGACGGATGGATCGAAAGCCTTCCGGAGGGACTTTCCACCCATGTGGGGGAAAGGGGCGGTCAGGTATCCGGCGGTCAGGCGCAGCGGATTTGCATTGCCCGGGCGCTCTGCAAGGACGCTGAGGTGATTTTGCTGGATGAACCGCTGTCTGCGCTGGACCGGGGGACGGAGCAGTCTGTCATGCTGGCATTGGGCAGGCTGACGGCGGGTAAGACCGTAATCCATGTCACCCATCATCCGGAAGCTTTGGAGGAGGGCTATAGGATTTGCCGCATGGAAGGAGGGAGGCTTAGCGATGGGTGAGCTGTGCAGATTGACAGAAAGGCTGGGCATCAGGCGAAAGTATTTGCTTTTGCTGCTGCTGCGTTCTCCCTTTGATGCGTGCCGTACCTGGATGCTGGCAAGTCTGATGAAAACGGTTTTTGGCTGTCTGGAGACCGGTGATGGATACCGATTGCTGAAAACCTGCACGGTATGCGGACTGATCGGGGCGCTGCTGTTTTTTTATAACGGAATTATATGGAGCGTTTATGCCGCCTTTGCGGCGAAGGCGGAAGTCCTGGTACAGCGGCTGCTGCTGCAAAAAATTCTCACGATGTCACAGAAAGAGGCGGACAGCCGCACAGGCGGCGAGTGGATTACGGGACTCAACAGCGATCTGCAGGCGGCGTTTGAGATGATGAACGGCAACCTGAACATGCCCCATGCCGTGGTCGCTGTCATCAATACGGTATGGTCTTCCCTTTTGCTGATGGGAAGCAGCCCGGTCATGTTTGCGATAACCTGGGTATTCTTTTTCCTTCATTTTCTGATCAATGATCGAATGGTGCTCCGGCATATACCGGGGCTTAAGGAGGAGGCACAGAGGGCTGTGGCACAAAATACGGCGGCGCTGGAGCCGCTGATTGCGCAGGCGGACGCGATATTGCTCTATGATGCGGGCGGGCTTTTGCTTTCGCAGTGTGAAAAAAGCAGCCTGCGGCTGCAAAAGGTCAACCAAAGCATACAGCTGCGCAATGCGGCGGGCAGCATGATTTTGCGGCTTCTGGGCTGTGCCGGATATCTGGTGATGCTGGCGGTCGGCTATGAACTGGTATCGAGGGGGAGCATGCTCTTTTCGGATATGGTATACTGTTTTCAGGTGCGTGGCGCGGTTTTGTCGGGGATGTTTATGCTGATCGCCAGCGTCAACAATATCCGGGCGAATGCGGTCTGCGTCAAACGGGTTTTGGTAATGCTGGATAAACAGTGAGTGGATGGACAATGCCGCTTCGCGGCGGAATGGAGATTTTTATGGATGGAGAACTGATGTTGATCGGAGAGATTGCGGAATTTTTCGGCGTTTCCAGAAAGGCGATCCGCCTGTATGAAAAGAAGGGGATTTTAAAGCCGGTGAAGGTGGATCCCCAAAACGGATACCGGTATTATTCCGCCGATCAGGTGCGGCAGCTTTCCGCGCTGCTGGAATTAAAGGCGCTGGGCTTTTCCCTGGATGAAATCAAAACCGTGCTGGAGGGCGGGATGCCGCCGGAGGAGCTGCTTAGGGCGATGGAACGAAAGCGCCGGGCGTGGCAGGAGGCGATGGACGCCGCCGGATATAAGATGGAATGTCTGGAAAATATCATGCGGAATATGGAAAGCAGCCGGGCAGCGGGAGGATATGAGGAAATGTCGGAGCAGGAGCGCGCCTGGATGCTGGTGAAAATGGTCTGCGTGGAGGAGGTGCGGACACAGAAAGCGCTGAGTGAGGCGCTGTGGCTATGAACTCTTTTTATATAACTGTTTATTCCCAATGCCATTCCGTTTCCGTTGCCAGTCTCTGTCCTGTCCGCCCGCCGCCTGCCTGCGCTTCCACTTTTCTCTGCGCTGCCCCTCCCTCCCGTTTCCTTTGCCAAAAGGGTGGCGTTCCCCCGTCCGCGTGTATTTTCCGGTTGCCATTGTTTGGAGAATAGGGTATATTAAATAGGAAGATTACCGACAGGGCAAAAAAGGACAGGGAGGAAGCAATGGCTGCGATAAACCAGGAGAATATCAGGAATTTTTGTATTATTGCGCATATCGACCACGGCAAATCAACGCTGGCGGACAGGATTATAGAGAAAACGGGACTTTTGACGAGCCGGGAAATGCAGGAGCAGGTTCTGGACAACATGGATCTGGAGCGGGAGAGAGGCATCACGATCAAATCCCAGGCGGTGCGCACGATCTACAAGGCGCAAAACGGGGAGGAATATATATTCAATCTGATCGACACGCCCGGACATGTGGACTTTAACTATGAGGTTAGCCGTGCGCTGGCGGCCTGCGACGGAGCGGTGCTGGTGGTGGATGCGGCGCAGGGGATCGAGGCGCAGACGCTGGCGAACGTCTATCTGGCTCTGGACCATGATCTGGAGGTGTTTCCCGTCATCAACAAGATCGACCTGCCCAGCGCGGAGCCGGAGCGGGTCATGGAGGAGATCGAGGACGTGATCGGCTTAGAGGCCCACGAAGCGCCCCTGATTTCCGCCAAAAACGGCGTCAACATCGAGGACGTTCTGGAACAGATTGTGGAAAAAATCCCCGCGCCCGGCGGGAGCAGGGACAACCCGCTTACGGCGCTCATTTTTGATTCCGTATATGATCCCTATAAGGGCGTGATCGTGTTCTTCCGGGTGATGGAGGGCAGCGTGCGCAAGGGGACGCGGGTGAAAATGATGGCGACCGGCGCGGCCTTTGAGACTGTGGAGGTCGGCTATTTCGGTGCGGGACAGTTCATACCCTGCGAGGAGCTTTCGGCGGGCATGGTGGGATATCTGACCGCTTCCATCAAAAATGTGAAGGATACCCGGGTGGGCGACACGATCACCGATGCGGACAGGCCCTGTGAAGCAGCGCTGCCCGGCTATAAAAAGGTGAATCCCATGGTTTACTGCGGTATGTATCCCGCGGATGGCGCAAAATATCCGGATCTGCGGGATGCGCTGGAAAAGCTGCAGCTAAACGATGCGTCGCTGTTTTACGAGCCGGAAACGTCCATCGCTTTGGGCTTTGGTTTCCGGTGCGGCTTTCTGGGGCTTTTGCATCTGGAAATCATTCAGGAACGGCTGGAGCGGGAATATAACCTGGATCTGGTGACCACCGCGCCCGGCGTTGTGTATCGGGTGCATAAGACCAACGGCGAAATGATCGAGCTGACCAATCCCTCCAATCTGCCGGACCCTTCCGTGATCGAATCCATGGAGGAGCCGATCGTGAGCGCCGAAATCATGGTGACGACGGAGTTTGTGGGTTCCATCATGGAGCTGTGTCAGGAACGGCGCGGGCGCTATCTGGGCATGGAATACATGGAGGAAACCCGCGCGCTCTTAAAATATGAGCTGCCCTTAAACGAGATCATTTATGACTTTTTTGACGCGCTCAAATCCCGTTCCAGAGGCTATGCGTCCTTCGACTACGAGCTGAAAGGCTACGAAACCTCGGAGCTTGTCAAGCTGGATATCCTGATCAACCGGGAGGAGGTGGACGCGCTCTCCTTCATCGTGCATAAGGACAGCGCCTATGAGCGGGGCAGGAAGATGTGCGAAAAGTTAAAGGATGAAATTCCCCGGCATCTGTTTGAAATTCCGATTCAGGCGGCTGTGGGCGGCAAGATCATCGCCCGGGAAACCGTAAAGGCGATGCGCAAGGACGTGCTGGCGAAGTGCTACGGCGGCGATATCACCCGAAAGAAGAAGCTTCTGGAAAAGCAGAAGGAGGGCAAGAAGCGGATGCGCCAGATCGGCAATGTGGAAATTCCGCAAAAGGCCTTCATGAGCGTGTTGAAGCTGGATGACCGGAAATGAGGCGGGATAGAGATTTTGAAAGCGCGGCCGGCAAAAGACCGCTGGGGATTTATGTGCATATCCCTTTTTGTAAAAAAAAGTGCCTATATTGCGATTTTTTGTCCGCACCGGCGACAGAGGATGTGATCGCAGCATATGTGGAGGCGCTCTGCGCCCGGATCGGGCAGGAAAAGGAGGCGTACCGGGAATACCTGGTGCGCTCCGTCTTTTTCGGCGGCGGCACGCCCTCCCTTCTGCCGCCCGCCCAGGTGGAAAAAATCATGACAGCCCTGACCGGAAGCTTTCAGCTGGCGCGGGACGCAGAGATCACGCTGGAGGCAAATCCGGGCACGCTGGAGGCAGAAAAGCTTTCCGGATACCGAAGCCTGGGCATCAACCGGCTGAGCATCGGCTTACAATCCGCCAGCGACGCAGAGCTTTTGGCGCTGGGGCGCATTCATACCTGGGCAGAGTTTTTGCAGAATTATGATGCGGCAAAAAAAGCGGGCTTTTCCAACATCAATGTGGACCTGATGTCCGCCCTGCCCGGACAGACCCTGTCCGGATGGCTGGATACCCTGCGCCGCGTCGCCGCTCTCATGCCGGAGCATATTTCCGCCTATAGCCTGATCATTGAGGAGGGAACCCCTTTTTATGAACGATATGGAGCCGGAACAACTCTACCCGGTTTTTTGCCGCTTCCGACGGAGGAGGAGGAACGCCGGATGTACGAAGAAACGGAAAGCTTTTTGCGGCAGCAGGGCTATCACCGCTATGAAATATCCAATTACGCAAAGCCTGGCTGCGAATGCGTGCACAATACGGGCTATTGGCAGCGCACGGACTATGCGGGCTTCGGAACGGGCGCTGCCTCCCTGGTGAACAATGTGCGCTGGAAAAATACGGAGAATCTGCAAAAATACATGAATATTTCAGAGCCTGTCCGGCAGGAGCTGCAAAGCCTTTCCCGGACAGAGCAGATGGAGGAATTCATGTTTCTGGGCTTGCGTCTGACTGCCGGCATCGCCGTAGCGGATTTTCGCCGGCAATTTCAGACAGGGATAGAAGAGATATACGGAACGGTTTTAAAAAGGCTGGAGCAGGACGGCCTCATCCTTTTTTATGAGGATGGAAAAAGGCTCCGCCTGACGTCGAGGGGCGTGGATGTCAGCAACTACGTGCTGGCACAGTTTTTGCTGGACTGACAGGACGAAACAGCGGCAAATGAATAAGATATTATGCGCACGCCTTTATCGATCCGGCCTGTGCCGGAAAAGCGAAAAGGGGACAGATGGAAAGGCACTCAAAGGCGTTGCGAAACATAGAATATGGTAAACCGACTATGTCTGGTAAGGTTTACTGGGTAAAAAGAAATCCTTCCGGGCGGGGAGCCATGCTTGAAAACTTTTTTGAAACCCCTGTCAAAAGAGGAGGAGCGCCTTTGTATACAGGCATTGCAGGACGAAGATGCCGGAAGAAAAGAAAAGGCAAAGCAGCTTTTGGTGGAACGGAATTTGAGGCTGGTGGCGCATATTGCAAAAAAATATGCCAATACGGAAGAGGGGATGGAGGATCTGATCTCCATCGGTACGATCGGCTTAATCAAGGCCGTGGATACCTTTGATCCCGCAAAGAACAACCGGCTGGCGGCATACGCGGCGCGCTGTATCGACAACGAGCTGTTGATGATGCTGCGCAACAAAAAAAAGCTTTCCCGGGAGGTGTCGCTGTTTGAGCCCATCGGCACAGACCGGGAGGGAAACGAGATCAATCTCCTGGATGTGATGGAGCAGGAACAGCCGGATATCGTGGAGGAAATGGAGAAGGCACGGCACCTTAGCGAGCTGTACGGTCTGATGGAGACAGAGCTTTCTGAGCGGGAAAAGGAGGTGCTGACGCTGCGCTACGGGCTGGCGGGCGGCAGGGAGGTGACCCAGAAGGAGATCGGGGAACGGATGGGAATTTCCAGAAGCTACGTGAGCCGGATCGAAAAACGGGCGCTTCTGCGGATGCAAAGCGGCTTTGAACGGTTGGAAAAGGACGGCGCAGGCCGGGGATAGCGGGTAACAGTTTGCGGCGCCGCAAACTGTTACTGCCTTTGCTGGAGCTACGAAAAGATCAGCAGGATAACCGCATAAAGTTACAATAAAGTTACAAAAGTAATGGTTTGCCCATTC
>CAJUEL010000079.1 GCA_910585455.1 uncultured Eisenbergiella sp.
GGTAAGCACGGTGCTGTGAGAGGACGGCGGCTAGTCACCGCCTCCTACTCGATCGCCTGCGCGCAGGGGAGAAGCTGACTGCCGGCAGCCGTGCCTGATACAGCGCATGCGCTCATGTTCCCGGTTCCGCGATCCGGGAGACAGCCACGTAAACGTTGGAAATTTCAAACCAGGTGGGATAGTCCACGATGCCGGAGACGGGCAGGTTGAAAATCCGCTGGAATGCCCGCACCGCATCCGCGGTCTGGTTGCCGTAGATGCCGTCCGCCGTGATTTTGGGAATGGCGGGATAATTCTGGGCGATGCGGTTTAGCTGATTCTGGATCTGGCGCACCTTGCCGCCGGAGGCGCCGATGTTTAAGTTATAGCCGGGCCAGGAGGAGGGAACGCCGCTGACGGCGGTCGCCGTATTGATGTACATATCGTTGCCATAGTAATAGCGCAGAATTTCAATGGCGGAATAGCCCTGTTCTCCCAGATAGCTGGAGCCCCACTGGGAAAGTCCCTGGCAGGTGACCCGGTCGCCGTCGCAGTAGCTTGTGAAAATGGGCTGCTGCACGCCGGGGCGGGACAGATAGTTGGCAAAAATGTTATCCACCAGCCGGCCGATGTTGCTGTAGATGTTGCGCCCATAGATGAACTTCTGGTCATAGGCGGTGGAGGAGGTGATGGTGAAGGGAAGTCCGCGCGCCCGATACCACTCTGTGTATACCCGGTTTAAGGTGAAGGACTGAATCGCCAGAATGTTGGCATAAATGCTGCTTTCCGGCCAGGTGGCGTAGATTTCCGAGGACGCCACATTTTTGATGTAGTCCTTATAGCGGATATAGTAGTTTGGGGCGCTCGTATCGCTGGGCAGACCGTCATGCACGATGATGTATTCCGGAATGACCACGCGGCTTAAAACGATTTCTCCGCTTTCCGGGTCGATTTTGATTTCTTCCTCCGGTATTTTGGGAGGATACTCTCCGTAGAGCGTGTGCTCCGGTATGTTGATATCCTCCTCGGCCTCTCCGCCCGCCGTCTCCAGCGGATTCATGGAAACATTTTGCAGGGAAAGCTCGTCAGGCAGGATTTCCGAGCCGACAATGCTGACAGGCTCATAGCCCGGCGCGGTCACGGTGATGTTATAGTCCGTGTAGGGGCGGGGCTGCTGCGGCTCCAGAGAATAGGCGATATTGGGGGCGGAAAGCTCCACCACCTCCGTCTGCCCGGATTCGTCCGTGATGAGCTGTTCCAGCACATTTTCCGGCGCATCGCTGTTCGATATGGTGACGGTGGCGTCCTTGACCGGGATAAAGCCCACGGAGGAGGTGACGTTCACCTGCAGTGTGCCCCTGAAGGATGGCTCCTGTGCGGCATAAATGGATTTTGACATAATGACCTCACGCATTTTTTCCGGCAGCCCTTTGACAGGGCTGCGCTCTTATTCCAGAATATGCCGGAAAATGAAATGTGTGTTTCCTCTCTTTTATCAGGCGCCGGATGTTGTATACATGGCAGGGCGCGTTGCCGGGCATAGAGAAAACAGGAATCTCTTTTTCAGTCCAGGTTCAGATTCCTTTTCAAAAGATAGTGGCACAGAACAAAGCAGGCGACGGACAGCACAAGGCTTGCAAAAAATCCGCAAAGAAATACGGCGTCCATGAGCAGGGGATAAACCAGGGTTGGAGCGCTCACGGCGGAATCCGGCACTTTGGTGATGATGATACCGGTGAGGGCGGGCACCATGAAAATGGAAGAAACCGCGGATACCAGCGCATGCAGGCCCAGGTAGCAGATGACGGAGGAAAACACCTTATGCTTCCCGAACAGCTGTCCCAGGCAGACCGCGGCATAAAGCTGCAGGACGGCAAACAGGCCGGAAACCAGCGTGTAAGGGATGAAATAGAACAGGAGTTCCCAAAGGTTATCGCCAAACAGCATGGAAAAGGCCTCTTTCAGCTCTGCAAATTCCCCCGGCGAAAGATAGCCGATCTTCGGCAGGGCGAGCGCGGTGACGGGCAGGACGGTGACCGTGGTGACGATTCCCGTGATATAGGTCCAGAGCATGCCGTTGCACATTTTGGAGACCAGATGCATCCAGGCGGGAACCGGAAGCGTATGCATCAGATAGCCCTCGTCCGTATACATATTTTTGTAAAAACGGATGCCCAGATAAATCAGGATGAGCAGGGAAAGGGCGGCCGCCAGGAAGGAATAGGCGATGAACAGCAAAAGGTTTCCCACATGGATTTCCACCTCCGGCGTGAGCGCAGGGAAAAAATGGTAATACAGCGCGGCAATGCCGGTCAGGATGGCAAAGGAAAAAAGGCCCAGAGCAGGGAGCTTACAGGTCTCCGTCCACTCGTGTATGAACAGTTTTTTCAGCATGAAAACACCTCCCGGAAATAGGCATCCACAGATTTATTGCAGGTATCGCGGATATCCTCCACGCTGCTGGTGAGGGTGATATGCCCGTCTTTCATAAAAATCACGTCGTCTAAAATGGCCTCCACGTCGGAAATCAGGTGTGTGGAGAGCAGGATGGTCGCATCCTCGTTGTAATCCTGAATGATGGTCCTTAAAATAAAATCTCTGGCGGCAGGGTCCACGCTGGCGATGGGCTCATCCAGAATGTACAGCTTCGCCCTGCGGCTCATGACCATGATGAGCGCAACCTTCTCCTTGGTACCTTTGGAAAGCGCCCTTAAATGACAGTCCTTCTCAATCCGCAGAGAATCCAGCATGGAAAGCGCTTTATTTTTGTCAAAATCTTTGTAAAAGTCCGTAAAATAGGACAGTAATTGTGATATCCTGATCGTATCGGGCAAATAGGAACGGTCCGGCAGATAGGAAACGCAGGCCTTGGTCTGGGGACCGGGCAGGCTGCCGTTTATCAGGATCTGCCCCCTGCTGGGGACGAGCAGCCCGTTCATGAGCTTGATCAGCGTTGTTTTGCCGCTGCCGTTGGGACCCAAAAGCCCGATGATCCGTCCTTTGGGAAGATCCAGACTGATATCATCCACCGCGATATGCTTTCCATACCTTTTTGTCAGATTCCGGACAGAAACCAGACTGCCTGTATGCATTTCATTCATTGTCCTTTTCCACCTCCCTTTCGGATAAAAGCTCGATAATTTCTGCAGGCTCAAAGCCCAGCCTGCGCATCCGGGTAAGAAACTGGTCAACCTGGCTGGCAGCCAGTTCCAGCCGTATTTTCTGGATCATTGCGATATCCTCCGTGACCATGCGTCCGCTGGTGCGCATGGTGATGATGAGCCCGGTACGTTCCAGATCGGCGAAGGCCTTCTGCATCGTGTTGGGATTGACGGCGGCGTCCAGGGCGAGCTCCCGCACGGAGGGAAGCCTTGCGCCCGGATTGTATACGCCCGAAACGATGTCCGTTTTGATCCGCTCCTCGAGCTGGGCGTAGATCGGTCGGTCCGAATCAAGTGTCCATGCCATGATAGTCTCCTTTCTATTGTATTATTAACATAGTACAATAATACTATTTCCTTAGACGAAAGTCAATGGGCAATTTGTACACGATTGTTCCCGTATGTTGCTGTTCATGCCGCCGGGGGTAGCCTGCCAGCGGTCTGGTTTCCTCCCTCCCGTTCTCTCCGCCAGTGTGGAATGACATTGGTGGTTGCGCGAACTATTTTTTTGGGGTAAAATGGAGGATGAATTGTGAGGGTAACAGCTCAGACAAGTCTGAGCTGTTACTTGTGAGGAGAGGGATGTGGTGATGAGACAGCTAAGAGAGCGGATCATGGCGGACGGCTGGCGGCCGGTGGAGGGCTCGCTTCTGTTTTCCCACAAGCAGGTGGAGCTGACGGTTGCGCCGGGAGAGATGGCAGAGGGAAGCTTTGGCATAACCTCCACGGCAGGGGCGAAGACGGAAGGCTTTGTGCGCGCGCAGGACGAGCGGATGCAGTGCCCTGTGGAGACGTTTCTGGGGGAAAACGAGACAATCGAATACCGGTTCAACGCGGCAGGCATGCAGGCCGGCGAGACGCGCAGCGGGCGTTTTTTTGTGATATCCAACTGCGGGGAATTCGAATTGCCCTGGAAGGTGACCGTTCGTGATGTGCCGCCTGTAAGCTCGCTGGGAGAAATCCGCAATCTGTTTCATTTTACCAATCTGGCCCGGGCAAACTGGCCGGAAGCGGTGAAGTTTTTTTATACGAAGGAATGCAAAAGAATCTGTGGGGAAGAGAACGAGGAGCTGTTCAATCTGTACCGGGGATTTTCCAGAAGCCTGGGCAATGAACTGAATGTGGAGGAATTTCTCGTCGCTGTGAACAAAAAGCAGCCCGTGGGATTTTCGGCTGCCCCCACGGAGCTTCATATCCCGGAGGTCAGAGGGAATATGAACGCGGAGATTCAGATCACCAGGACCTGCTGGGGACCCGTGCGGATCCGGGTGGAGGTATCGGGCGATTTTTTGAACGTGGAAAAGAGCTGGCTGGGCGAGGACGATTTTCTGGGAAACCAGTGCAGGCTGTCGGTTTTTCTGGATGAGGACAGGATGCATGCGGGCAGGAATTTCGGGCAGGTGACGCTCGTTTATGTGCACGGGCGGATGGAGATTCCCGTGGTCGCGACAAAGAGCCGGCTGTCCGGGAAGGAAAAGGCAAAGCGGTATCGGGAGCTGAAGAAAGAAAATCTGCGCATGGTGCAGCTTTACCAACAGCTGCGCATGAAGCGGATCGGGGTAAAGGAGTGGGAGAGCAGCGCGAAGGAATGCGCGGAACGCATGGCAGCGCTCGCGGACAAAAGCGTGGTTCCCCGGCTTTTTCTCGCTCAGCTTCTTTTGACGCAGGAGAAGAAGGACGAGGCGAAAAGGATTCTGGAGCGGGTGGCAGGCACGATCCGGGAGACGGGACCGGCGGTTTACTGCTATTATTTATATTTAACCACCCTTTACAATCAGGAAGAAACCTATGTGCAGAAGGTTGAGCGGCGGGTGGAGCAGGTCTTTGCCCAGAATCCCGGCGAGTGGCGGATTGCATGGCTGCTTTTGTTTTTGTCCCGGGATGTGAACAGAAGCGCTTCGAAAAAGTGGCAGTTTCTGGAGGAGCAGTTTTTGGCGGGCTGCAAAAGCCCCGTATTGTATCTGGAGGCGATTTTGCTGCTCAACGCCAGCCCGACGCTGATTTTGAAGCTGGACGGGAATGTCAGGCGGCTGTTGATGTACGGCGCAAAAAACCGGCTTCTGGGCGCTGACCTGACGGGACATGTGCTGTATCTGATCAACCGGGAGAAATATTATGATCCGGTTTTGTTCGGAATTTTGAAGCATATCTGGGAGGGCAGAAAGGACGCGGAAACGCTGCAGGCGATATGCACGCTGCTGGTCAAGGGCAATAAGACCGGGGAGGCATATTTTGGCTGGTATGAAAAGGGTGTGGAGAAGAAGCTGCGGATCACCCGGTTGTACGAATATTATCTGATGAGCATGGACTTAAATCAGGAGCGGGAAATACCCAAAAGCGTTCTTCTGTATTTTGCCTATCAGAGCAATCTGGATTATGCCTGTGCGGCATATCTGTATGCGTATGTGGAAAAACACAGGGAGGAGGAGCCGGATCTTTATATCGCCTATCGGGCGCAGATTGACCGCTTTGTGCCCGAGCAGCTCTATAAGGGAAGGGTAAACCGGAATCTGGCGTATCTTTACCGGACCTTTTATAAGCAGGAGGAGCTTTCCGGCGAACAGGCGAAGGCGCTGGCGGCGCTGTTTTCCAGCGTAGAGATTTCCTTTGCGGGGGAAGAAAAGCGGCTGGTGGTGGTACATGCCAGGCTAAAGGGAGAAAGAGCCTATGTGGTAAGAGACGGACAGGCCCATGTGGATCTGTACAGCGGCGAGGATATGATCTTTGCAGAGGACAGTGAGAAAAACCGCCGTCTGATCAACCGGGAGGTGAAGGTGCGTCCCCTCATGGGCAGGCTTTCCTTCCTGCTTCCGGGGAAGAGCGGCAGCGATGCCGCCCTGCCGGATGTGGAAGCGTTGCAGCAAAAGGTCGCGCCTTATGCGAAGGATGTGCTTTCCTTCCAGCTGACCGTGACGGATGCAAAGCAGGTGGCGGTACGGCATGAGAACGCAGAAAGCTATCTGGCGATGGTGCAGGAGCCGGTGCTGACCGGCGCTTATGGGCGCAAGGTCCGTAGCGCGCTGGTGAAGTTTTTCTTTGAGGAAGGATATGCGCAGGGGCTGGATGATTTGCTTGCAAGGCTGGAGCCGGGGGATGTGGATGCTACAGACAAGGACGATGTAGTGCGTTATATGGTTCTGCAGGGATTTTATGAAAAGGCGTATGAATGGCTCTGGGGAATGGACTTTGAAAAGCAGGATGCCCGGATCCTGCTGCGGCTGTGCAGCAGGCTTTTGGAGCAGAAGCAGTATGCGCAGGAAGACAGAATGACAATGCTGTGTTTTCACGCGGCTGTGCGGGGAAAGTATGACGGGGCTATTCTGCAGCAGCTCAATGACCGGTATGAGGGCAGCATCGGGGCGATGGAAGCGCTCAAAAATGCGGCGGAGGGCTTTGGCATCAACACCTATGCGCTCTGCGAGAGGCTGATGGAGCAGATGCTCTATACCCAGAAGGATGTGACGGAGCGGATGGATCTGCTGCGCCAGTATGTGTCCGAGGGAGGCAGGATCGAGCTGGAGATCGCCTTTTTACATCGTTGCGCCTATAGTCATGTGATGGAGCAACAGCCGATTCATGTCGCCATGATCCATGAGATCCTACGGCTTCAGAAACAGCGGGAGCCGTTGACGGATATGTGCAGAATCGCCTGCCTGCAGTATTTTGCCAAAAACAGGGCGGCCATGGATGAAACGGCGCGGCAGGCGGTGCAGGAAACCGGCGCAGAGCTGCTTTTGCAGGATCGGCTTTTGCCGGTGTTAAAGGAGTTTCAGGGCGTCATACCCGGCGCAGAGCTTTTGCTGGATAAAACCTTCGTGGTATTTCGGGGAGAGCCCGCAAGGTGCGTCGTCCTTCATTACAGGGTGATACAGGGGCAGGAGGAACCGGGCGATTACCAGAGCGTGGAAATGCAGCATGTCTATGAGGGGATTTTTATCAGGACCTTCATTCTTTTTCCGGGGGAGAGCCTGCAGTATTACGTGGTGGAAGCGGACAGGCCGGAAAGGATTTTAGACAGCGGTATGCGCAAGCCGGAGGAATGTATGCAGGCGGCGCAGGAAAGCCGGTATGGCGCATTGTACGGCATATGCGGTCTGCTTTTTAACAATCAACAGGAAAAGGGTGCGCTGTGGCAGGGCATCGAAGGGGTAAACCGGTATCTGTACACGGACTTTTGTGTCGGCAGCCTGTTTCATATAGAATAGTAGTAACAGGTACGGACGGGCGGAACAAAGTTTGGAAATAGATTTCCAAACTATTGATTGGTATGCGTGCTAAAGCGCGCACGGGGTATAGAGATGTTTCTGGATCGGAAGGAAAATGAGCAAAAACGGAATATGCAGCGGTATGTGCAGGGAGCGGTTGCGGGATATGACCTGGGAAATGAAACCGCTCAGATCAGCTATTGCCTGTCGCCCTCCGATAAGCCGGAAACGGTCAGCCAGATCGCGGGAGATGAGGATTATCTGATTCCCGCCATGCTGGCAAAGCGCACGGACCGGGATTTGTGGCTGTATGGAAGGGAAGCGCAGGAATGCGTGCGGCGAAAGGAGGCGGAGCCGGTAACGGAGCTTTTGAAAAAAGCGGCTCTGGGCAGACCGGTGGAGGTATGCAACGAAGCCTATGACCCGGTCGCCCTGCTTTCTTTGTTTTTAAAAAAGACGCTGACGCTTTTGACGCCCATCATTTCTTTGGACCGGCTGCAGGCCTTTGTATTTTCGGTGGAGGAGGTGACAATGCCTGTGCTGGAGGCGCTCAGACAGGCGGCGGCACGGCTGGAGCTTAAGGTGGAGCGGATCTATGTGATTGGGAGGGCGGAAAGCTTTTTCTTCTATAATATCTGTCAGCCCCGGGAGCTTTGGACGCAGGACGTGCTGGTCTGTGATTTTTCTGCCCAAAGGCTTAAGACGCTGCTTTTTACCCAAAACCGGCGCACCACCCCGATCGCCTGCTTTGTGGAGGAAAAGGAACAGGAGCAGGTGGAGCGCTTTCCCGATACGGAGGATGCAGACGAGAGCATCCGAAACGGTATGAAGCTGGACGGGCGCCTGGAGCTGGTTTTGCATCAGGAGCTTGCAGACAGGAGGGTATCCACGGTATATCTGATCGGTTCGGGCTTTGACGGGGAATGGTATCAGAAATCCAGGCTGCTGCTCTGTCAGGACCGGCGGGTGTTTCGGGGAAACAACCTCTACAGCAAGGGCGCTTGCTACGCGGGCAGGGAGCGCATCAAAAAGGGCGGGATACTGGGAGAGTATGCCTTTCTGGGAAAGGATATGCTCAAGGCGAATCTGGGCATGCATGTGGCGCGCAGGGGCGTGGACGCTTATCTGGCGCTTCTGGACGCGGGCACGAACTGGTATGAGGCGGCAAAGGAATGCGAATTTCTTCTGGAGGAAAAAAACACCTTTACGTTGCGCATTACCCCGTTGGACGGGAAGGAGGTGCGGGAGGTTTTGGTGACGCTTGGCGGGCTTGCCCAAAGACCGGCCCGCACGACGCGGATCCGCATGAGGGTGGATATGACGGATGTGAAAACGGTGCGCATCAATATGGAGGATCTGGGATTCGGAGAGTTTTTTCCGGCAACCCATAAGTTTTGGGAAGAGACGTTCAGCCTGTGACAAAATGTGGAGGGAATATGGGAAGGGTTTATCTTTGCCTTGGGAAAAATGCGGAGGCGCCGTATTATTTTGAGCGCGCCAGAATCCATGTGTGGAATGTGGAGGAGCTGTGCTATTTCATCCGGGAAAATGTCTGGCTTTTGGAACCGTCGTTGTTTTGCAGGGAGCTGACGGACTGGGTGGACCAGCAGTGCGGTCTGCCGGAGCTTGCAGGACAGCTTGCAGGCGCCGCGCGGAAGGAAAAGGGCGTGATGGAATTTGTGCGGACGCTTTTTGGCTATACGGGCTATTGCTCCTTGGAGGAAGCAGAGCAGGTAGAGAAGGTTTTAAAGCTCAACGAGGGCAGCAGCGCTCTGGAGAAGACGAAGGCGCGGGGAGACTTTTTTCTGGAGGGCGGACGATATGTGCTGGCACTGTATGAATATGAGGAGCTTTTGCGGAGCTTTCAGGGGACAGATCCGGCTTTCTTAGGGAAGGTTTATCATAACCGGGGGGTGGCGCAGGCACAGCTGTTCTGGTTTGAACGGGCGGCGGATTCCTTTGAGCAGGCATGGAAGCTGACCCGTAAGGAACGCTATGCGCAGCAGTTTCTTGCGGCAAAGCGGTTTGCGCTGGGGGAACAGGAATATGTTTCCTTTCTGGCGCAGCGCCCGGAGCTGTATGAGGCGTCCCTTTTGCTGGAGGAGCGGGTGCAGCGGTGCGAGGGAGAGTGGAAGCAGTCTTTGGAGGCAGAGTTCGTCCTGCATGCCACGGAGGCGATGCAGGACGGGGCGGCGCATATCTGCCGGCAGATGCTGACGGAACGAATCGAAGTGTTCAAGGAGCAGTATAAAGGCTTTGTGGCGGATTAAAGGGAACAGCTTATTCCGCTGGAGCGCGTAAATGATGCCATTACAGGGAATGGAACCTGGGAATCCGCTTTTCGAAGGTGCAATAATGGGTGAAGCCACAGGCGGATAAGGCATCTGTAGCGCGGTCAAAATCAGCGGCAATATCCGCGGGCGTATGGGCGTCGGAGCCTACAGTGATAATGCTGCCGCCCCTTTTGCGGTAGCGGCGCAGAAATTCCGTGCAGGGATGAACTTCCTTCAATCCCTTGCGCAGCCCGCCGGTATTGCATTCGATGCCCTTTCCCTTTTCCAGCAGCAGATCGATCATCCTGTCAAAAAGATCCTGATATTTTTCGTAGGAATAGTCCGCATCCCTGCTTTTGCCATAGCGGATCACATAATCGATGTGTCCGTATACGTCAAAATCAGAAAAGGTCTCCATGCAGAGGAGGATTTCCTCAAAATAGGCGCGATAGCCCTCCTCATCGCTGCGCCCCTCAAAATAGGAGGGAAGATAGGGATCCATGTGATTGACGATGTGGGTGGAGGCGATGATGAAGTCAAAATCAAAGGCTTTGGCGATGCGCGCGTTTTGGGCCGCCAGATGGGGCTGCATGCCCAGCTCGATGCCGAAGCGGATTTTGATCCTGTCCGCGTAGGTTTCCCGGTACCGTAAAAGGTCGAACAGACAGGCATCCAGATTCACTTCAAAAAATCCGGGGGGCGTGTCTAAAGTGACAGGATAGTCAAGGTCCATGTGCTCGGTGAAGCACATTTCCGTAAGGCCTGCATCGATCGCCCGCAGGATCATCGCCTCCATGGGCGCGGTGGAATCTCCGGAAAAAGCGGAGTGCAGATGGTAATCGGCTGTGACTGGCATGGCGGTTCCTCCTCATCAGTTGCGATGCAGACACGTCTGAATCGCAACCCTCGTCATACAGATTTTGGTATGCCTCCGGTGCGGCAACTGTCCGTGTTTGCACGGAGGCGCTTTGTGCAGAATCGCTCCGGTCCCGGGAGCTTATGGGGAGCCGGAGGGCATCTGGTATCAGTATAGCAGAAAAATCAGGCAGAAGTGTAAAATTTTCATAAAAACGGTGTTCTTTTCCAATTATTTTCTATTTTCATCTTGATATTTCAGGACAAATTAGGTAGAATAAACATGTTGATAAAATTTTGTCCGGGCTGTTTCCGGATGGGATGGCTTTGGCAAAATAAGATAAAACATTTTTAGGAGGAAACTAAAATGGCAGTAAAAGTAGCAATTAATGGTTTTGGCCGTATTGGTCGTCTGGCTTTCAGACAGATGTTCGGCGCAGAAGGATTTGAAATCGTTGCGATCAACGACCTGACATCTCCCAAGATGCTGGCACACCTGCTGAAATACGACTCCACACAGGGCAGATATGCACTGGCTGACACCGTTACGGCTGGCGAGGATTCCATTACCGTTGATGGAAAAGAAATCAAGATCTATGCGGAAGCAAAGGCTGCTGATCTTCCCTGGGGCGAAATCGGCGTAGACGTTGTGCTGGAGTGCACAGGCTTCTATACCTCCAAGGCGAAGGCACAGGCTCATATCGATGCTGGCGCAAAGCACGTGATCATTTCCGCTCCTGCTGGAAACGATCTTCCTACCATCGTTTACAATGTAAACCATGAGTCTTTGACAACGGAAGACACCATCATTTCCGCGGCTTCCTGCACCACCAACTGCCTGGCTCCTATGGCGAAGGCTTTAAATGACGCGTTCCCGATTCAGTCCGGCATTATGTGCACGATCCACGCTTACACCGGCGACCAGATGACTCTGGACGGACCGCAGAGAAAGGGTGACTTAAGAAGATCCCGCGCTGCAGCTGTGAACATCGTTCCCAACAGCACCGGCGCTGCAAAGGCAATCGGCCTTGTTATCCCTGAACTGAACGGCAAGCTGATCGGTTCCGCACAGCGTGTTCC
>CAJUEL010000080.1 GCA_910585455.1 uncultured Eisenbergiella sp.
GAGAGCCAGGTTTCAAGGCTTAGTTGGGGTAACTGTTTATGCGGTTATCCTGAAAAACGGTGACTGGCTATTGACAACGCGGTCCTGTGACGGATAATATAGAGAGGTAGCCAAAGACGATAACAAAGCACAGGGAAAGACTGATGAAAAGGAGATACCTTATATGGCTATCTCTTTTTTGTTGTATGTGCGGGGAGAAAATCGATGAAACTGATGCTGAACTATATCAAAAAGCACACGGGCATGTTCCTGATCGCGGTGGCATTTCTTACAATTGAGACCTTTGCGGATCTGCTGCAGCCCACATTCATGTCCTATATTGTGGACAAGGGGGTGAAAGGGCAACAGCTGGGGCTGATCCTGCAATATGGCCTGATCATGCTGGGAATCACTGCGCTTGGCGCAGTCGGCGCCGTGGTGCGCAATATTTATGCCAGTAAAACCTCGCAGCTGATCGGGAAGGAGATGCGGCTGGCCATTTATGAGAAGGTGCAGACGCTTTCCTATGAAAATATCGACCGGCTGCAGCCGGCGTCGATCATCACCAGAATCACCAATGATGTCACGCAGATGCAGAATTTTATCAATGGCATCATGCGGATTATGCTCAAAGCGCCCGTGACCTGCATCGGCGCGGTGGCGCTGATCATCTTTCAGATGCCGGCGCTTTTGCCTTTGATGCTGGTCATTTTAGTCTGCGCCGGGTTGCTGATTTACGGCAATATGAGGCTGGGCTATCCCCGGTTTGACAGGATGCAGCGGAAGCTGGATGGGTTAAACCGCACCAGCAGGGAATTTTTAAGCGCGATCCGGGTGGTGAAGGCCTTCCGGGCGGAGGAGCAGGAGAGAGAAAAATTCGCCGATGCCTCCGGACAGCTGGCAGAAGCGGGCATTTCCTCCATGCGGGTCATGGCGGTATTCGGTCCGTTGATCAATCTGACTGTCAATGCAGGAATTGTGATCATGCTGTGGCTTTCCGGACAGGAGCTGTCAGGGGAAATCGGGCGGCTGATGGCCTGCGTCAACTATATGACACAGGTGTCGTTCGCTTTGGGCATGGTGTCCAACATTTTAAATTCGGCGGTCCGTGCCGTGGCATCTTCTGCCAGAGTGCAGGAAATTCTGGATGAGGCGCCGGCGCAGCGGGAAGGGGAAAGCGCTGTGGACGCGGCAGCGTTGGAAGGCAGCGTCGCCTTTGAAAAAGTAACCTTCGCCTATGCGGGAACTGCCCGCCCGGCTGTGCAGGAGGCGGATTTTTCGGTCAGAGCGGGCGAGACGATCGGCATCATCGGTCCCACCGGTTCCGGAAAATCCACGCTGATCAATCTGGTCCCCCGGTTTTATGATGCGACCTGTGGGCGGGTGCTGGTGGGAGGACAGGATGTGACCCGGATGCCCATGGCGCAGCTGCGGCAGATGATTGCGGTGGCGCCGCAGAAGGCATTGCTTTTTACGGGCACGATAGAAGAAAATCTGCGCTGGGGGGACAAGAATGCCGGGCAAAATGAGATTCGCCGGGCTGCGGATGCCGCCTGCGCGGACGCGTTTGTGACGAAGCTGCCGGAGGGCTATGACACACAGCTGGGGCAGGGCGGTGTGAATCTTTCCGGCGGACAGAAGCAGCGCCTGTCGATCGCCAGGGCGTTGTTAAAGAAGCCCCGGATATTGATTCTGGATGACTGCACCAGCGCGCTGGACGCCACTACGGAGGCGAAGGTATTGTCCGGCATCCGCCGGGAAGCCGCAGGGATGACGGTGCTACTTGTGAGCCAGCGGATTTCCACGGTCATGAAGGCCGACCACATCCTTTGCATGGAGGACGGAAAAATCTGCGGCTTTGGCTCCCATGAAGAGCTGATGGCGGAGTGTGAACCGTACCGGGCGATCTATCGTTCCCAGATCGGAGAGGATGAACAGAGGAAGGAAGGAGGTGCGTTTTGTGGATAAGAATATGACGACGCCGCCCGCACAGATGGGGCGGGGAAGAGGAGTACCTGCCGTGAAGCCGAAGGATATGAAAGGTACACTGGTACGGCTTTGGCAGCTGACGGCGGGACACCGCAAAGGGCTGGGCTGGGTTCTTTTGCTGTCCGCGCTTGCCTCCGGATCTGCCGTTTTGTCCCCTTATCTCATCGGCAGGGTGGTCAATTGCATTGACAGTGGGAATCCCGGAATTTTGCTGATGGCGGCGTTGGCCGCGCTGTATCTGGGAGACTGGCTGATCCGCTTTTTACAGCAGTTTTTCATGGCAACCATCGGACAGCGGATCATCCTGCATATCCGTAAGAGCCTTTTTGCCCATATGGAAAAGCTTCCCCTGTCCTTCTTTGATACCCGGCAGCATGGCGAGCTGATGAGCCGCCTGACCAACGATGTGGATAATATCAGCGCCACCATATCCGATTCCCTGACTCAGCTGATGATGTACGGCTTTACGATCGTGGGCATCTTTTTTGTCATGGTTTCCATGAACATCTGGCTGACGGCAATCGCGCTCTTTGCGGTGCTGCTGATCTTTTTGCTGACCAGGGCCGTGACAAAGCGGACCAAGGTGCTGTTTCGGCAGCAGCAGGCAATTCTGGGAAAGCTTAACGGGCAGGTGGAGGAAAGCATTTCCGGCATCACCATGGTCAAGGCCTTCGGGCAGGAACGGGAGATGGTGGATAAATTTGTGGAGAACAACGACGCTTTTTGTCAGGTGGCGACTAAAGCGCAGATCGCATCCGGCTACCTGATGCCCATGATGAATGTGATCAATAACCTGACCTATGTGCTGATCGCCATTGTCAGCGGCGTAATGGCGGTAAACGGCAGGCTGACGGTGGGGGAGATTTCCAGCTTCCTTTTGTATTCCAGACAGTTTTCCAGACCCTTTGTGGATATTGCCAACATTTATAACAATTTTCAGACGGCCGTGGCAGGCGCGGAACGGATACTGGAGATATTCGACGAGGCCTGTGAACCGGAGGATGTGCCGGGAGCGAGAAGCGCTGCAGAGATCTGCGGCGCTGTGAGCTTCCGGAATGTGACCTTCGGCTACCGGCCGGACAAACCGGTTTTGCGGCATATCGATCTTGAAATCCCGGCAGGAACCAGAGTGGCGGTTATGGGTCCTACGGGTTCCGGAAAAACTACGCTGATCAATCTGCTCACCCGTTTTTATGATGTGCAGGAGGGCGCTATTTTGCTGGACGGACATGACCTGCGGCATTACCGGCTGGGAGAGCTGCGTCAGGCGTTCGGCGTGGTGCTGCAGGATACGGCGCTTTTTGGCGCATCGATCCGGGAAAATATCAGCTATGGACATGAGAATGTTCCCATGGAGAAAATTGTGGAGGCGGCGAAGGTAGCAGGAGCGGACGGCTTTATCCGCAGACTGCCCCAGGGCTATGAGACGGTGCTGCATCAGGGCGGCGCGGAATTAAGCCAAGGGGAGCGGCAGCTTTTGACCATTGCCAGAGCCGTGCTGGAGCAGGCGCCGATCATGATACTGGATGAGGCGACCAGCTCCGTGGATACGGTGACGGAGCAGCATATCCGCAGGGCGATGCTGACCATTACAGAGGGGCGGACCTCCTTTATCATCGCCCACCGGCTGTCTACAATCCGGGATTCCGATTTGATTTTGCTGATCCGGAACGGACGGATTGCGGAGCGGGGAACCCATCAGCAGCTCATGGCGCTGGAAGGGGAATATGCGCAGATGTATCTGACACAAATGGGACAGATATAGAAAAAATCCCGGCAAAGAGGATCCATACCGGAAAGGAACCGTGAATATGCGCACGTCCGCACGCTGCTCTCGCAGCGTGCGGACGTGCGCATCAGGCTATAGTAAACGATAATTTTTTTGTCATCACACATCGGTTTTCATAATGTGAACTGCTGATCTGATTGAAATATTCCCAAAAAAAAGCATTGAAATTTGTTAAATAGTTCTAATTGACAAAATATAGAGTGATATTTATAATCAAAATTAAGAACGTTACAAAAACGATATTAAAACGATAGAATTCAACAGACAGGAGACAGAGAGTGTGGAAAAGAAGAGGACAGAGGAGTATTGTACGATGAAAGTATATTATAACCACGGTATCGTAATGAGGGACCAGATTACGCTCAGAGGGAACCTGTACTGTCCGGATTGCGAAGCCTCCTGCCCGGTCATATTGATGAGAACGGTATTTCGCAAGGATACCCTGTCTAAAAGCTGGGGCATTTTTGATCCGGAGTTTTATGTGAGGAATGGGTATGCCGTATATATTCAGGATGTGCGCGGAATCGGAGAGTCAGAAGGGGAGTTTATGCGCTTTTGGGCGGATCGGCAGGATGCGTATGATACGGTGGAGGCATTGGCCGCGCAGCCCTGGTGTGATGGAAATGTGGGGATGTTTGGGAATTTTTATGCGGGTTTTTTAACATTCCAGGCAGCTGCGGCAAAGCCCCCCCATCTGAAAGCGATATGTCCGTTCGAGACCCATGTTTCTCTTAACAGGAATAATGATGCACGGGGGATAACCATGTATTATGCCCATATTGGCTGGTGTCTGGCAAGGGAAGTCAGCAGAATGCTTTCGGGCCACTATTCGAGGGAGGTTACGGAGAAATATCTGCCGCTGGCGAAACATTATCTGGAGAATTATGCCGGTCTGGTGACCTCTTTTCCTGCCGAAAAGCTCCCCATGAAAGAACTGGAGGGAGTACTTCCCTTGGTAAAAGATTATTTCGATATTGCCCTGCCCTGCTATGACGATGAAGAGATGATACGGCGGGAGGGACGCTTGATGGATTTGAGCCAGCTGGAAGTTCCGGCATTGCTTCTTGCCGGTTGGTGTGAGTCGTCACGGAACACGATGATAGAGCATGGAGATATCTTAAGGCGCTGCGGAAAGGGCAATGCGGCGCAAAGCGAAGTGATTATAGGATATTGGAAGGCTGGCGAGCCGATGGCGCACGGAGAGACGGCATTGCACATTCCGGAGAACCATTTTCATGTGGAAGGAGAGATTTTAAAGTGGTTTGACCGATGGCTGAAAGGAAAAGCGCAGGAGGGACATTCGCCTTTTCGGCTGTTTGATCCGGGTCTTGATATGTTTGTGGAATTGGAGCATTGGAATGTAGACGGGGAAAAGAGCATGACCTGGTACCTGGACAGTCAGGGGCATGCCAATACGGCAGGCGGAGATGGAATTTTAAGCCTGTCTCCGCCACGGTCTCTGGCAGGAAGCGATCGCTGCGTATATGACCCTCAAAATCCGGCTTCGGGCTGTGGGTATGGGGAAGCTTGTAAAGCAGGAGAAGAAAGGGAGGATGTTTTGGTGTATACATCCGGAATATTGGAGGAGGATATTCATGTCCGGGGGGTTCCAAGGTTGAGCCTTTATGCGTCTTCCAGTGCACAGGATACCGATTTTATTGCATGGATTGTGGATGTGGATCCGGAAGACAATGCAATCCTTACAGGAGATGGCATTGTGCGTGCCAGATACAGGGATTCATGGGAAGCACAGCCTTTAGAACCGGGGAAAGTTTATGAATTTGATGTGAAAGTAAGCGATCTGGTCTATACTTTTAAAAAGGGGCATCGCCTTCGGCTGGAAATCAGAAACAGTGATTTCCCGAAATTCGAGGCCAACAGAAACACCGGGATAAGGCCGGAAAGGGATGACAGCTATCAGGTGGTCCAAAATACAGTGTACCACGGCGGAAGAGGAGCTTCCAGGTTGATTTTGCCCTGTTGGTAACCCCGGCAGGATATATAACGTATACAGCATGCCGCAAAAGCGGGGACAGGGGAAAGCATGAGGAAAAAGACAGAAATCGCACAGGAGCGTTTGGCGGTGCGGATGAAACATGATTTTATAAAAAACTGGCAAATATATTTGATGATTTTACCGGTGCTTTTATACTTTTTGGTGTTCAGCTATTTTCCGATGGCGGGCATTGTAATCGCATTTGAGAAGTTCTCGCCGGCGCTGGGGATTTTAAAAAGCCCGTTTGTGGGATTGGAAAATTTCAAAGATTTTTTTGGAAGCTATTATTTTACCAGATTGCTTCGCAACACATTACTGTTGAGCGTGACGACTCTGATTTTTTCATTTCCCTGTCCGGTAATTCTTGCGCTGCTTTTAAATGAGGTATATAATAAGCCTTACAAAAAAGCGGTACAGACGATCAGCTATTTGCCGTATTTTATTTCTGTCGTGGTGATTTGCGGGCTGATCAAAAATTTTACGGCATCTGATGGCTTTGTAACGCAGATTGTAGTGGAGCTGGGAGGGACGAGGCGGAATTTGCTTGCAGATCCCGATTTGTTTCGGCCAATTTATGTGATTTCGGATATTTGGCAGAACGTAGGTTTTAACAGTATTATTTATCTTGCGGCTCTTTCCGGCGTCAATATGGAATTATATGAAGCGGCAGCCATAGACGGTGCAGGCAGGTGGAAACAGACGATTCATGTGACATTACCGGGAATTGCACCGACAGTGATTATCATGTTGATTCTCGCAATGGGAGGATTATTTAATGTCGGTTTTGAAAAGGTCATCCTTTTATATAATTCCATGACAATGGAGACCGCAGACGTGATCCAGAGCTTCGTATACAGGAAAGGACTTACCGATGCCAATTTTGGATATAGTACGGCGGTTGGACTATTTAATTCTGTGATAAATACGGCCCTTTTGCTGACGGCGAACAGGATTTCCCGGAAAGTCACCGAGACCAGTTTGTTTTAGGAGGGCATGACATGGGCAGAAGAAGTACGTCGTACAGAATTTTTTCAGTGTTCAATTATTTATTTTTGGGATTGCTGATGGTGGTCTGTCTGATACCGGTTTTACATGTTTTTTTCTCATCCATTTCAGATCCGGCTTTACTGAAGGTCCATACCGGATTGGTCATCTGGCCGCTTGGGAAACCGACGCTGAAAGGGTATGAAATTGTGCTGAGCAATTCCCGGATTGCAAGAAGCTATCTGAACACCTTCTTTTATGTGGGCACAGGGACAGCGTTGGGAGTGTTTCTTTCGATGCTGGGCGGATATGTATTGTCGAGAAAAAATTTCATGCTAAAGAAACCAATTATGGTTTTTATCACATTTACGATGATGTTTAACGGCGGGTTGATCCCTTTTTATCTGGTAGTAAAGGGGCTGGGATGGTTGGATACGCCGCTTGCCGTAATCATTCCCGGATGTCTGTCCGTGTTCAATATTGTCCTGATGCGGACTGCCATGACAGGCATTTCTGATAGCTTGTACGAATCAGCAGTATTGGATGGGGCCAGCCATTTTACATGCTTTTTCAGGATCGCCATGCCGTTGTCGAAACCGACCATTGCATCTATCGTTTTGTTTACGGCAGTATCTTTATGGAATTCCTGGTTTCAGGCTATGATTTTTTTAAAGACCAGGAAGCTGTTTCCATTGCAGCTGGTAGTCCGGGAAATTCTGGTGGAGAATAACACCACGAGCGTTACCTCGGGAGCAGATGTGACATCCAGCGCATTAAGCCAGAATTTGTATAAATATCTTGTACAGTACAGCACGGTCATTGTGACGATCCTGCCGATCATATGTATTTACCCTTTTTTGCAGAAATATTTTGTGAACGGAATTATGATTGGATCATTAAAAGAATAGATATCATGTGTAGAGGAACGACAGATTAACAGCGTAGGGAGAAATCAATGAGAGTAACGTTAAAGGATATTGCGCAGGAGGCAGGAGTTTCGGTCAGCATGGTCTCTTATGTTTTGAATAAAAGAGGACGCCTTACCAAAGAAAAGCATAAGCAAATTATAGAAATTGCGAATAAATATAATTATGTTCCGGATGCAAATGCGAAAGGGCTGGTGACGGGAGTTACGAATAATGTGGGGTTCATGGTCAATAAGGACAGGGGAACCTTGTTCCAGCAGCCTTTTATTATGCAGTGTATCGGTGAATTGAGCGGTTGCCTTCGGGAATATTCGGGATGGCTGTCTTTGTGCATGGCGCAGGACATGGATGCCGGTGAAATGCGGCATTACCTTGCCAATGCCAATTTTGACGGGATTGTATTTATGTTTGCGACGGATCAGGAGGAAAAGGTGCGTCTCTTAAGAGACAGAAAAATTCCCTGCGTTTTTCTTGACAGTGGAATTGTGGAGGATGATCTGGCAAACATTTATTGCAATGATGAACTGGGAATCCGTATGGAGGTGGATCATCTTGTGGAGCTGGGGCATAAAAAAATATTGTTTCTGGCAGCCAAGGATACGCAGCCGACCATTGACGATTTGCGCAGGAGCGCTTATGAGAAAGCGGTGCGCCACCACAATCTGGCCTATTCAAAGGCTGTTTATACAGGATATGAGCGCAGGGATATCTATAGGGCATTGGATCAGCTGCTTGGAAGTGGGGAGCATCCCACAGCAATGATTGCAGCAAGCGATAAAATAGCCTGGGGAGCGATCGATTATCTTAAGGAGCATGGGTTCAGGGTGCCGGAAGATATTTCGGTTGCGGGATTTGATGATGCGGATATAGAAAGAAATGAAGAATATGGTTTGACGACTGTCCGTCAGCCGGTGCATGAAATGATTGTGGATTGTGTAAACTATATATATGAATGTCAGGAGAGCAATGAGCTGAAACCGTATTGTAAGGGATGGAATCCGTCTTTGATTGTCAGAGGCTCCACCGGATAAGGATAATCCCTGATTAAGAGCGGGAGGAGGTGTAATTTTACATGTAATTTGAAACGTTTTAAAAACGATATTGAAACGAAGGGCAAATGAGAATGGATTATGGAGGAAAAGACATGAAGAAAATGTTGGTTTTGTTACTTGCAGCCGGTATGATGCTCGGATTGTCAGCATGTGGTTCTTCTGCCGGGAAACAGGAGGAAAAAGGGTCTGAGGTATCAGATACGGAAACAGATAATATGTAGTGACAGGAAACGTACCCCTTTCCTGAAAACAAAAAAGT
>CAJUEL010000081.1 GCA_910585455.1 uncultured Eisenbergiella sp.
CGCCGGTTTTTGGAATGTTCAGGGTTGCATTACTGTTTATTTGTCAAGGTGCTGTTGGTTTCCTTTTCAGAAACCGCTTTGCCGTTGCTCACAGGCGGCCATGATAGAATATCATGTTTTTTTCTGTTTGTCAACAACTTTTTTTATTTTTTTCATCCGCTTTGTCGGATGAACGGAGAAGGAGGGATTTGAACCCTCGCGCCGCTATTAACGACCTGCACCCTTTCCAGGGGTGTCCCTTCAGCCATCTTGGGTACTTCTCCATATGCCTGATTACGATTGGCTATTCACTTTTGATTCAAACCTCATCTGCTCCGCAGAATATTTGTTTGAATCTAGCGGAGAGAGTGGGATTCGAACCCACGCGCCCTTTCGGACAAACGGTTTTCAAGACCGCCTCGTTATGACCGCTTCGATATCTCTCCGGGTCACACATATTGTGTCTTTTGTATCGCATGCACTTCATCAGCGCTTGATTATTGTAGCAAAAACCTTTCCACGTGTCAACTACTTTTTGGAAAAATTTTAATTTTTTTATAGCAGCCCGGGTAACAGTTCAGACAGGTCTGCGCGTTTGCCGCGCAGACCCCTGTGAACTTCTTTAATATTCCTTCGCCTTTTCTTCACCCTTCATAACGCGCAGCGCTCCCTGCACCAGTGCAAGCAGCTCATCTTCTCCGGGATATACGGTAAACGGAGCGATCCATCCCAGCTTTTCTTCCAGCTTCTGCCTGGTAAGCGGAGAATACGCAATACCGCCTGTCAGAATGATCTGATCCACTTTGCCGTTTAACACAGCTGCCATCGCTCCCGCGTCCTTCGCCAGCTGATAATAAAAAGCGTCCAGAACAATCTGCGCCTTTTGGTCGCCTTCCTTCGCCAGCTTTTCCACGTCACGGGCATCGTTGGTGCCAAGATATGCATTGTAACCGCCGTTTCCACAGATCTTCTTATAAAGCTCCTTCTCCGTGTATTTGCCGGAGAAGCACAATTTGATCAAATCGCCGACCGGTACGGTTCCCGCACGCTCCGGTGAAAATGCGCCTTCCCCATCCAGAATGTTATTGACATCCACTACCTGTCCCTTCTGATGCGCGCCCACGGAAACGCCTCCGCCCATATGAATGACGATCAAGTTTAAATCCTCATATTTCCTGCCCTGCTCCTTCGCGTATCTTCTCGCCACTGCTTTCTGATTCAGCGCATGGAAAATACTTCTTCTGGGCAGCTCAGGCATACCGGAAATACGCGCCACTTCTGTCAGCTCATCCACTACGACAGGATCCACTATATAGGAAGGAACTCCGATTTCATCGCCGATTTCCCTTGCGAGAATCCCGCCCAGATTGGAAGCGTGCTGCCCCTGCACGCCCGCGCGCAAATCTACCAAAAGCGCATCGCTCACCGCATAGGTTCCGCCGGGAATGGGTTTTAACAGACCGCCGCGGCCTACAATCACATCAAAGGACCTGATATCGCAATCCTTTTCCTTCAAAAAATTGACAATAATATCCTTACGGAAATCCTTCTGATCTATGATAGATGCGTATTTTACGATCTCCTCGGTCGGATGACGCAGCGTCTCCTCAAACAGTAAGGTTTCATCCTCAAACACACCGATTTTGGTGGATGTGGATCCAGGATTGATGATTAAGCTTTTTACCGCCATGATTGTTCTCCTTTATTCGTTCTTTAAGCCTTCTGCCACTACTGCAGCAAGGGCGATGGAATTCACCTTTGTCCGGAAACTGTCGGAACGGCTGGTCAGAATTGCCGGGACCTTGGTTCCTGTCAAAATGCAGCCGTTTTCCACCTTCGCGGTATGTACCAGCGTTTTATAAACCAGGTTGCCCGCGTGGATATCCGGGAACAGAAGAATATCCGCATCGCCTGCCACCTTTCTGCCGGTCGCACCCTTGTGCGCCGCCGCCTCCGGATCGATCGCAATGTCCATGGAAAGGGGACCGTCCACAATGCATCCTGTGATCTTGCCCTCTTCGTTCATCTTTGTCAGCTCTGCCGCATCCAGAGTCGCGGGCATTTTGGGATTCACCACTTCCACCGCAGCCAAAGGCGCTACCTTCGGGCACTCCAGACCGCAGGCATGGGCCACCTTCACGGTATTTTCAATGATATGTACCTTATCCTCCAGCGTCGGATAGGTGATAAAAGCAACATCGGTCAAAAACAGAAGCTGCCGGATGCCTTCCACTTCAAACACTGCCACATGGGAAAGCGGCTTGCCGGTGCGCAGTCCCACTTCCTTGTCCAGAATGCTCTTTAAAAAGGACTTGGTGTCCATCAGGCCTTTCATATACATGTCCGCCACGCCGTCATGCGCCAGCTTCACCGCCTTTAAGGCTGCCTGCCAGTCATCTGGCTCATGAATGATCTGATAATCGGAAAGGTCGATCTTAAGCGTATCCGCAATCTCCCTGATCTTTCCTTCATCACCGACTAAAATCGCGTCCGCAATTCCCTGCACCTTCGCTTCATGCACCGCTTCCAGCACCGCGTCGTCCTGTGCCACCGCGACGGCGAGCGTCTTTTTGCTGCACTCCTTTACTTTTGAAATCAGTTCGTCAAAGTTTGTAATCATCTTCTCTCACACCTCATCTGAAATTTTATTATACGTTTTGGGACAAACCGCTGTCCGTTAAAATCATAACACTTTGCTCCCTGCGGGTCAAGGCTTCGCTTCTGCCGCCGCTTTCTTTTTCCGGAAAATTTCCTGCAGGGATTCCCGGTAGGGCGCCCGTGCAATACCGTATTCGGTCACGATGCCGGCAATCAGGTCATTGTCCGTCACATCGAATGCCGGATTAAACACCCGGACTCCCTCCGGCGCCATTCTTTCCCGATACCACATCGTCGTCACTTCCTCTGCAGGGCGTTCTTCAATGCGGATATCTACACCTGTGGGTGTGTCCATATCAATCGTGGAGGTCGGCGCACAGACGTAAAAGGGAACCTGATAGCGTTTTGCCACCGCCGCCACCACCGAAGTGCCGATTTTATTTGCCACGTCGCCATTTTGGGCAACCCTGTCACACCCGACCAGCACGGCGTTGACCCAGCCGTTTTTCATCACGGCAGCGGACATATTGTCGCAAATCAGCGTCACATCCACACCAGCCGCGTACAATTCATAGGAGGTCAGCCTCGCCCCCTGTAAGAGCGGCCTTGTCTCATCCGCAAACACCCGGAAGTGATAGCCCCTTTCCTGTCCCAGGTAAATGGGCGCAGTCGCCGTGCCGTATTTGCATGTCGCCAGCTGCCCCGCATTGCAATGGGTCAGGATGCCGTCCCCGGGCTTTAACAGGGTGAGACCATATTCACCGATCGCCCTGCACACCCGGATATCCTCTTCCTTGATCGCAATGGCTTCCCGTCTCAATAGCTCTTTGAGCTCCGCCACGCTTTTGTTCTGTCCTGCCAGCACTACGCTTTCCATCCGGTTCAAAGCCCAGGATAAATTGACCGCTGTCGGACGTGCGGAATCCAGAAATTCCTTCTGCTTTTGAAATTCTTTCAGAAAGCAGTCATAATCTGCCGTTTCCATCCTGTCTGCCAGCACATAAATACCAAATGCCGCCGCCACGCCGATCGCCGGCGCGCCACGCACCTTCAACAGATAAATGGCGTCCCATATTTCCTGCGCGCTTTCAAGGCGCAGAAATTCTGTCCTGCCCGGCAGCTTTGTCTGATCGATGATCACCACTGCCTTTTTCTCTTCATCCAACGCAACCGTTTCACAGTTCATAATGCTGTCCGCAGCCTGCAGGACCTTTGCTTTGCTTTCCAGCTCCTCTCTGTTGTTTTCCATCGGCAATCCCCAAATCCTCTTCTTAACAGGCTCTCATTCCCTTCCTGTCTGCTATACGAAATACAGCGGAAAGCAGACAGAGAAAAAAGCAGGTCAAAATCAGACAGATGTCCAGCCCGTTATTGATCTTTTTATATCTCTTGATTCGCGCCTTCTCCCTTTTCTTTTGCAGCTTCCTTTGCTCTTTTTCCGCTTTCCCCATCGCCGCTGTTCCTTTCCTTATAAGATCCATGCCTTATTCTTTTTTTGCAAAAGCCGTCTTGGGCTGTTTGCAGACCGGACATGCAAAATCATCCGGAAGCTCTTCAAAGGGCTTTTCTCCCTCATAAACATAACCGCAAACGCTACACACCCAGACCGGTCCGGCAGGCGCCTCTTCCGGAATATAGGTCGGCGCATTCTTCGGGCTTTTCCCCTTTACCACCTTATGATAGTAAGCATAGGTCATGGCTTCCTGATCGCTTTGCTGATCGGCATCCACCACTTTTCCCAGAAAAACCGTATGGGTAGCCGTCTCCATTTTATCAATCACTTCACAGCAGATATACGCACAGGCATCCTTTACCACCGGCATATTTCCGCGGATTTCATGTGCCACGCTCTCGAATTTATCCACATCTTTTCCTGACTGAAAGCCGAAGGTTCCGATAATGGAGGGATCTGACTCCTCTGACAAAATGGATATCGCAAAACGCCCGCTCTGCGCAATGCACTGATTTGTATAATTATTGTGATTGATGCTGACAGCAATGGTCGCCGGATCGGATGTAATCTGCATCGCAGAGTTCGCCGTACATCCTGTTGCTCTTCCATTATCCCACGTGGATATCACGTAGACGCCATAGGACAGCTTCCTGAAAGCCTTTGCATTCATAGTATTCCTCCATTCACGCAATCCATGTCCTAAAAAATCCGCCTGTCATAAAATTCATGACAGGCGGCTTCCTTCAGGCATGCATGCCTGCATATTTTTATTTTGCTGCTCTTGCTTCTCTGATCTTCTCAGTCAGTGCCGGAACGATCTTATTCAGATCACCGACAACGCCATAATCAGCCACATCGAAGATGGGAGCGGTCTCGTCCTTGTTGATCGCGATGATGATATCGGATTCTTCCATGCCCGCCAGATGCTGAATCGCGCCGGAAATACCGATTGCGAAATATACATGAGGGCGGACAGTCTTACCGGTCTGACCTACCTGCAGATCCTTCGGCTTCCAGCCGGAATCCACAACCGCACGGGAACAGCTCACGGTTCCGCCGATCGCATCCGCCAGATCCTCAAGAAGCTTGAAGTTCTCCGGGCTTCCCACGCCACGGCCGCCGGATACCAAAATCTTGGCATCCATGATATCCTCGATATCGGAAACCGCTTTTACGATCTCCATGATCTCCACATACTTGTTGTCCGGTGTGAAGCCGGGATTGAATTCCTCGATCACCGCCTGTGCGCCTTCCGTGCGGGGGGCCTTCTGCATAACGCCGGGACGTACGGTCGCCATCTGCGGACGGAAGTCCGGACATGCGATCGTCGCGATCGTGTTGCCGCCGAATGCGGGACGGGTCATCAGAAGCTGATTGTGCTTCTGCTCTTTGCCCGGAACCGGATTGATCGGGAAATCGCCGATGTCAAGCTGTGTGCAGTCCGCGGTAAGACCTGTATGGATTCTCGCGGAAACGCGGGGTCCTAAGTCACGTCCGATTGCGGTAGCGCCTACCAGCATGATTTCGGGTTTATACTTTTTGATCACTTCGGAAAGGGCATGGGCATAGGGCTCTGTCCTGTATTCCTTCAGCTCCGGATCATCCACAACGATGATTCTGTCAGCGCCGTACTCGGCAAGCTCCGTGCAAAGTCCCTTTACATCGCTGCCGATCAAAACTGCGGTTACCTGTGTGTCCAAATCCTTTGCCAGATCTTTTCCTTTTCCGACCAGCTCCAGTGCAATGCTGCTCAGTTTGTTATCAACCTGCTGTGCAAAGACAAATACGCCTTTATATTCTTCTAAGTTCATCTCACTAACCACGCTTTCTACTATTTTAGGCCATGTATTAAATTACATGTTTTGTCAGTAACTTATCCATAATATAGTCAACAGACTCTGTCGGGTCGAGAACCACTTTTTCGCCTGCACCCTTACGAACCTTATCGGATGCCTTTGCGATCTGTGTCGGAGATCCCTTTAAACCAAGATTGGAATCCTCCACATCCACCAGCTTGTCTCTTCCCCATACGGTGATCTCCGCGTTATAAGCATCGAAAATGCCGCCGGGAGTCATATAGCGGGGCTCATTTAACTCTGCCAGCGCCGTGATCAGGCAAGGCATCTGCGCTTTCAGAACATGATATCTGTCGTCAAACTGACGCTCTACGATGACGGAATTTCCCTCGATCTTAATATTCTGCGCATAGCTGATGACGGGGAGGTTTAAATGCTCGGAAATCTGCGGTCCCACCTGCGCGGTGTCGCCGTCGATCGCCTGACGTCCCGTAATGATCAGATCATATTCCAGATTGCGGATCGCACCCGCCAGCGTCTGGCTGGTCGCCCAGGTATCCGCGCCGCCCAGCACTCTGTCGGTCACAAGGATGCCCTTGTCCGCGCCCATGGCGATCGCCTCACGCAGAACCTCCTCCGCCTTGGGAAGACCCATCGTGACTACGGTAACCTCTGCACCATACTGATCCTTTAATCTTAAGGCTGCTTCCAGGCCCGCCTTATCATCCGGATTCATGATTGCGAGCATTGCGCTTCTGTCCAGCGTGCCGTCGGGATTGAATTTCACGCCGCCCTTGGTATCCGGAACCTGTTTTACACAAACAACGATTTTCATTGTATGATTCACTCCTTATTTTTATTGTAAGCTTGTTTCCACGAAAGAAATCTGATTCGTATGCCAATGCTACAGGATTATTTCAACAGGGCTGCGGAAATAACCATTCTCTGCACTTCGCTGGTTCCTTCATAGATCTCCGTGATCTTCGCATCACGCATCATGCGCTCCACATCGTACTCTCTGGTGTAGCCATAACCGCCGTGCAGCTGTACAGCCTTGGTGGTAACTTCCATAGCAACCTCTGCAGCGTAAAGCTTTGCCTTGGCAGCCTCTACGGAGTAAACCTTCTGGGTCTGTTTTGCCATGGCTGCCTTGTAAACGAGAAGCTGTGCCGCTTCCACCTTCGTAGCCATGTCAGCGAGCTGGAACTGGGTATTCTGGAACTGCCCGATCGCTCTGCCGAACTGCTTTCTTTCTTTTACATAGGAGATGGTGGATTCCAAAGCGCCCTCCGCAATGCCCAGCGCCTGGGATGCGATGCCGATACGTCCGCCGTCCAGCGTATGCATGGCGATATTGAAGCCCTTGCCCTGCTGTCCTAACAGATTCTCCTTCGGGATTCTGCAATCCTGGAAGATCAGCTCATAAGTAGAGGAACCGCGGATACCCATCTTCTTCTCCTTTGTGCCAAAGGTGAAGCCGGGGGTTCCTTTTTCCACGATGAAAGCGGAAATCTCTTTCATCTTCTTGCCGCGCTTTTCAATTGTGCCGGTCACTGCAAAAATCACATAAACATCCGCTTCCTTACCGTTGGTGATGAAGCATTTGGAACCGTTTAAGATCCATTCATCGCCATCTAAAACAGCCTTGGTCTGCTGTCCCTGCGCGTCTGTTCCTGCGCCGGGCTCGGTCAGACCGAATGCGCCCAGCTTCTCTCCCTTTGCCAGGGGAACCAGGAATTTCTGCTTCTGCTCTTCCGTGCCGTAGGTCAGAATCGGATCACAGCAAAGAGAAGTATGAGCGGAAACAATAACGCCTGTCGTGCCGCAAACCTTGGACAGCTCTTCCACGCACATCGCATAGGTTAACACGTCGCAGCCCTGTCCGCCGTATTCCTTCGGCACCGGAATGCCCATGAAACCGGCCTTGATCATTTTGTCAACGGTCACTCTGGGAAATTCCTCTGTTTCGTCCACTTCCTGTGCCAGGGGCTTTACCTCTTTCTCGGCAAACTCTTTGAAAAGCTGCCTTGCCATTTCATGTTTCTTATCTAACATAAAATCCATGTCTTTATTCCTCCAAAATTATTTTTTGTAGTCATAGAACCCGATTCCGGTCTTCTTGCCCAGCTTGCCAGCGCGCACCATTTTGCGCAGAAGCGGATGAGGACGGTATTTCGGATCGCCGGTTTCGGACTGCAGCACTTCCATGATGGCCAGAACGATGTCCAGACCTACCAGGTCGCCCAGCGCCAGCGGTCCCATGGGATGGGATGCGCCCAGCTTCATCGCCGTGTCGATGTCCTCCACGGATGCGATGCCGTCCGCATAAATGCCGATCGCTTCGTTGATCATGGGGATCAGAATCTTATTCACCACAAAGCCGGGAGCCTCTTTTACCTCTACCGGAGTCTTGCCGATCTCTACGGAAATGTCCTTGATCTTCTGCACCAGGTCCGCAGGCGTATTCTCACCCGCGATCACTTCAACCAGCTTCATTCTGTCGGCAGGATTGAAGAAATGCATGCCGATCAGCGGTCTGTCAAGACCTGCGCCCATCTCCGTGATGGACAAAGAAGAGGTGTTGGAAGCAAAAATGCACTCAGGCTTCACGATATCCATCAGCTCTTTGAAGGTGGATTTCTTGATTTCCATCTTCTCGGGAGCAACCTCGATCACCAGGTCGCAATCCGTGCAGATGTCCTTCAATCCACAGGTAACCTTGCCCATAATCTCATCGCCCTTTTCCTGGCTGATCTTTTCCTTGCTCACCAGGAAATTGATGTTCTTCTGGATTCTGGCCTTGCCGCCTTCTGCGAACTCCATTTTGATATCGCAAAGGCAAACCTCATAACCGTCTGTCATCGCAAACGCCTGTGCAATTCCTGCACCCATTGTGCCGGCACCGATAACGCCAACTTTCATTGTATTGTCCTCCTGTTTTCTATTTTGTTGTTCCGCCGATCTGTCACCCAGTCCGGCGGAACCGTCTTCCTGAAATAACATCAGCAGTTTTTGAAGGGCTCCTTCACCTTTTCCTTATTCCTGTCAAGGAAAAACGCCATGCCGTACTTCTGATCTTCCGTTTCAAAGCAATCGCCGAACAGCTTCTCTTCGATCAC
>CAJUEL010000082.1 GCA_910585455.1 uncultured Eisenbergiella sp.
TTTGCTTTTTGCACAATTCAGGTATTGACAAAAGTCACTACATAACAGTTCAGACCTGGCTGAACTGTTACAAATTGAGGATATCGGGAAGAAGTTTGTATTGACTAACAACAGGACTGTTTGATACACTCATATCATTCCGTGAGGGAGTAGTCGGCACTGATGTGTGGCAAGCCAACATACTGGTCAAAGATGACCTGGTTTGTCTTTTATGACGAGACTCATGTATAGCTTTTCGCTGTACGTGTGTCTTTTTTTATACGCACTCACGCGCGAGGAAGAAGTTGCCTGTCGGCAACCGTGCAGGGATATGCTTTTCATGATTTGAGAAACGGGAGGAAAAGAGGATGGATTTACTGACATTATTGCTGCTCGCCGTGGGGCTCTCCATGGATGCCTTTGCGGTTTCGGTCTGCAAGGGACTGGCGATGAGAAAAATCACGTGGAAAAAGTGCTGCATTGTGGGCGCATGGTTCGGTGGCTTTCAGGCGCTGATGCCCTTTGCCGGGTATGTGCTGGGGATTCAGTTCGAAGCCTTCATTGACAGCGTCGCGGCATGGATTGCTTTTGTGCTGCTTGTGCTGATCGGCATCGAAATGATCCGTGAGGCGGCAGGAAAGGAAGAAAGGATGGAGACGGATACGCTGACGGCAAAGGAAATGTTTTTGCTGGCGGTGGCGACCAGCATCGACGCGCTGGCGGTGGGGGTGACCTTTGCGTGTGTGCCTGTAGCGGTGATCAGCGGCGCAGGAAGGGGGATGAATACGCTGATTGGCTGCCTGCTGATCGGGGGGATCACCTTCATTCTGTCCTGCGCCGGCGTGAGGATCGGGAACGAATTTGGCGCCCGGTATAAGAGCCGTGCGGAATTTGCCGGCGGCGCGATTCTGATTGTTCTGGGGGTGAAAATTCTGCTGGAACACTATTGGGGAAATTAAAGATGTGAATGCGTACTCGCGCGCGGGGAAGAAGTTGCCTGCCGGCAACCGCGCTCGACGCGGTGTGTGCGCTTTGCGCACACTTTTTACAGAAAACGGCTTATGCCGTTTTCTGTAATGGGCTTTCGATCAGATTTTGATGCTCTCGCTTTCCAGTCGCCACCAGATGGCTTCGCCGGTTGCCAGCGTCTTTTTGACATCGAGAAGCCGCTGATTGGAGGAGCCGCGGAAGGGAAGACTGATGTCTTTTCGTTCCTCCACAAATTCGCCGTCCACCAAAACGTCCAGCAGGGAAAGCATTTCCGCCGTGCATTCGCAGCGCGCCCGGCTTTCGGAAAGCAGATCGCTCTCCAGCGTATAGCCGGTATAGCACCAGATATTTTTCTGGGGGAAACGGGCGCGTACTTCCTTCAAAAAAGGAAGGAGCGCGCGCTGGTTTTCCGGTTCAAAGGGTTCGCCGCCCAGCAGTGTCAGCCCGTCGATATAGGCGGGGGAAAGTGCGGCAAAAAGCTCCTGCCATGCCGCGTCGTCAAAAGGCTTTCCATAGGCAAAATCCCAGGTCTGGGGCTGAAAGCAGTTTTTGCAGTGGTGGGTGCAGCCCGACACGAACAGCGTGACGCGGACGCCCTCTCCGTTTGCAATATCGTATTTCTTGATTTCTCCGTAGTTCATGTTCACCATCCCGTCATCAAAGGTGCAGGACCCGTTCGCGGATTTCCTGTGTGCGTCCCTGATTCCAGAACTGGGTGCCGATGTAGCCGCAGGTCCGTCTTGCCACATTCATTTTATCCTGATCCCGGTTGCCGCATTTGGGGCATTCCCAGACGAGCTTGCCGTCGTCATCCTCCACGATGCCGATTTCCCCGTCATAGCCACAGCACTGACAATAATCGCTCTTCGTGTTCAGCTCCGCGTACATGATGTTGTCATAAATAAAGCGGATGACCCGCAGCGCCGCCGGAATGTTGTCCTGCATGTTGGGCACCTCCACATAGCTGATCGCGCCGCCGGTGGAAAGGGACTGGAACTGCGCCTCCAGGGAGAGCTTGGAAAAGGCGTCGATGGGCTCGGTCACATGCACGTGGTAGCTGTTGGTGATATAGGCCTTGTCGGTCACGCCCTCGATGATGCCGAAACGCTTTTGCAGGCATTTGGCGAATTTGTAGGTGGTGCTTTCGATGGGAGAGCCATAGATGGAAAATTTGATGTTGCTCTCCAGCGTCCACTTATCGCAGGCGGTGTTCATATATTTCATCACGTCCAGAGCGAAGGGCGTTGCCTCCGGATCGGTGTGGGATTTGCCGGTCATATATTTGACGCATTCGTACAGTCCCGCATATCCTAAGGAGATGGTGGAATAGCCGCCGAATAAAAGCTTATCGATGGTTTCCCCTTTTTTCAGGCGGGCGAGGGCTCCGTATTGCCACAGGATCGGAGCGGCGTCGGAAAGCGTTCCCTTTAAACGCTCATGGCGGTACATGAGCGCACGGTGGCACAGCTCCAGACGCTCGTCAAAAATTTTCCAGAATTTATCCATATCCCGGCCGGAGGAAAGCGCCACATCCACCAGATTGATGGTGACGACGCCCTGGTTGAAACGGCCGTAAAACTGATAGTTGCCGTTTTCATCCTTCCAGGGATTTAAGCAGCTTCGGCAGCCCATGACGGGGAAGCAGTTTCCTTCCTTGAGCTCCTTCATTTTTTTCTCGGAAATATAATCGGGCACCATCCGCTTTGCGGTGCACTTGGCAGCCAGCTCCGTCAGGTAAAAATATTTGGAGCCCTTGTCCACGTTATCCTCCTCCAGCACATAAATGAGCTTGGGGAAAGCGGGAGTGATCCAGGTGCCGGATTCATTTTTTACGCCCTGATAGCGCTGCTTTAAGGTTTCCTCGATGATCAGCGCAAGGTCGGCCTTTTCCTGCTCGTTCTTGGCTTCATTTAAATACATGAAAACGGTGAGGAAGGGAGCCTGTCCGTTGGTGGTCATGAGGGTGATGATCTGATACTGGATGGTCTGCACGCCCTTGGTGATCTCCCGGTGCAGTCTGCTTTCCACGATATGGGAAATCTGCTCTTCGGTTGCCAGCGTGGAGAGCTCACCGATTTCCTCCAGCACCTCCCGGCGGATTTTTTCCCGGGAAATCTGCACAAAGGGAGCCAGGTGTGTCAGACTGATGCTCTGCCCGCCATACTGGTTGCTCGCCACCTGGGCGATGATCTGGGTCGCGATGTTGCACGCCGTGGAAAAGCTGTGGGGCTTTTCGATCAGGGTTTCGCTGATGACGGTGCCGTTTTGCAGCATGTCCTCCAGATTGACCAGATCGCAGTTGTGCATGTGCTGGGCGAAGTAATCGGAATCGTGAAAATGGATAATCCCCTGTTTATCCGCTTCCACGATATCATTGGGCAGAAGGAGGCGGCGCGTTAAGTCGCGGCTCACTTCCCCCGCCATGTAGTCGCGCTGTACGCTGTTGACCGTGGGATTTTTGTTGGAATTTTCCTGCTTTACCTCTTCGTTGTTGCATTCGATCAGGGACAGGATGCGGTTGTCGGTGGTGTTTGACTTGCGGACCAGCGTGCGCTGGTAGCGGTATCTGACATAACGCCGCGCCAGGTCGAAAGCGCCTGTCGCCATGATCTGGTTTTCCACCATGTCCTGGATTTCCTCCACGGAGACGGAACGGTTCATTTTCTGGCATTTGTATTCCACATAGTCGGCGATGTCGCGGATCTGCTCTGCGGTCAGAGTGCCTGCTTCTGAGGAATTGCTCGCTTTGGTTACGGCAGCAACGATCTTTTCTATGTCAAAAATTGCTTCGGAACCGTTTCTTTTGATGATTTTCATACCTATACTCTCCTTTATAAAATTGCGGCGCTGGGGGGGAAATGTGAAGTAGCGTTCTTTTAAAGGAACCTTCACAATTCCGTTTGGAAAATGTGAAGTAGCGTTCTTCCAAAGGAACCTTTCCAATTCCCAACGGGAATTGGAAAGTAGCGCCTGTCATCGCTCAAAGAGCGATGACAGGCTTCATTATAGCTCTCTTTGAAAATAAAAGCAGTTGCATATGCAACGCTTTTGAGATATAATACAAAATATAGTGGTTTTCATCAAACTGAACTACATGATGGAGTGATGGTATGGAGAATTTTGGTAAATATTGGGGGTTGACAAAGGAGGAGACGGAGGCGCTGCTGCGGACGGGGGCGATCAGCATCCGGGAGTTTAAGCGGCGGCAGAAGGTGATGGGGATAGAGGAAAACCTCTATGAGATCGGGATCATTCTGAGCGGGATGGCTTTGCTGGAAACCACCAATATGGAGGCGCAGCGGAGGATTCTGGATTATTTTGAAGAGGGGGCATTTTTTGGAAAGCACAGCATTTCCAATCCGGAAAAGGGACTATATGCCGTGATGAGCCAGACGGCGTGCCGCGTCGCCTTTTTGCATGAAAAAAGGCTTCCGGAATCGGCTTTTCTTTTGCGGCGGGGCACCGGTGCGCTGATTCACGGGATGGCGGAGTCGAACCGGCGCATGCTGATCCATGCGGATATTTTAGGACAACGTTCCCTGCGGCAGAAGCTGCTTTCTTTTTTTGGGCATTTGAACAGGGAAAAGGGCGGCGGGTCCGTTGTTTTGCCTTTTTCTTTGACGGACTGCGCCGATTATCTGGCTGTGGACCGGAGCGCGATGATGCGGGAGTTAAAAAAGATGAAGGAAGAGGGGATCGTGCGGCTGCAGGGCAGGGGGACGGTTACGGTTCATTTTGTGACCGGCGGCACGGTTTCCAATGCAAATGAAGTGCAGTGAGGAATGCTAAAGTGACGGGAGGCAGAAAAAATGGAGTATCTGGTTATCATTCTGGTCTGTTTTTTATCATCGGTTATCGGGGCGATCTGCGGGATCGGCGGCGGCGTGATCATCAAGCCGGTGCTGGACGCGACGGGAATCATGGCGGTCACGACGGTTTCTTTTTTGTCGGGCTGCACGGTGCTTTCCATGTCCGTGGTTTCCATGTACAAAAATATGAGGGCAAAGCGGGATTTTGATTTTGACAAAATATTCGCGACGATACTCGCTCTGGGGGGCGTGGTGGGAGGTCTGACCGGAAAAGAGCTTTATCAGGGTGTGATCGGCAGATTATCGGACGCAAGCCGGGTGGGAGCCATTCAGGCGCTTGTGCTCCTGCTCGTGACGGCGGGAACATTCGTATATACTGTTTATAAAGAAAAAGTTGTCACGAAGAAGCTGAAAAGTAAAGCGGTGGTGTTTCTGATCGGCATTGTGCTGGGCATCATGTCCTCTTTTCTGGGGATCGGAGGAGGACCGATCAATCTGGTGGTGCTGTTTTTCTGTTTTTCCATGGTGACGAAGCAGGCGGCGATGTATTCCATTTATGTGATCATGTTTTCCCAGATTGCGAGCCTGATTTCCACAATTGTCAAGGGAAATGTGCCGCCCTTTCATCCGGCAATCCTGGGGCTGATGATCGCCTGCGGCGTGCTCGGCGGGCTGGTGGGGAGCCGGATTAACAAACGGATTGACAACCGGACGGTGGACCGGCTTTTCCTGGGAGCGATGGGGCTGATCATGTGCATCAATGTGTATAATATCTTCCGGTATATGTGACGGACAGGGTCGCGGCAGGACGCAGCGTTACAGAATACAGTACAGCGGAGTGCGCGGGCAAACCGGATGGCAGCCGCCGGACCCCGGTCATATTTTTGCTGCCTGGCATGCGGTTTGGAAATTCTAACCGGCACATTTTTCGCCCCTGTTGCGCCCGGGCAGGTGGAACTCGCGGGCGTACGCCCGCTCAGACAGCACCTGTCCGGACGCGGGACGAAAAATGTGCCGGAAGAATTTCTCAGGCCGCATGCCAAAGGCAGCAAAAACATGACCGGGATCCGGCGGCTGCCATCCGGTTTGCCCGCGCACTCCGCTGCACTGCATTCTGTTGCACTGCTGGCTGTGAAGGACGCTGGTGTCGGAGAAGCGGATGCCGGAAGCTGGGATACTGAAAGGTAAGGCAGGAGTGGTGGATAAAAGGAGTGCGGAAGTGAGAGAGAGATTGAAAGCAGGAAGACTGCGGGTGTGGGGCGATATTTGGGAATACAGGATGTTTATTTTGGCGTTTGTCATTTATGATGCGTTGGCGCAGCTGTGTTTTCATGCCTTTTGTCCGGTGGTCATTGTTACGGGGATGCCCTGTCCGGGGTGCGGGATGACGCGGGCGGTCTTTTATTTTGCGGCGGGGCAGTGGGAAAAGGGGTGGGAAATGAATCCACTGGGAATTTTGTGGCTTGCTCTGGCTGTGTATTTTGTGGTGATGCGTTATTGGATGGGAAAAAGGGCAAAGGGAGTGCTGCAGATTGGCGGTTGTCTGGTGGTCTGTATGCTTTTGCTGTACGGGTATCGGATGTACCGGTACTTTCCGGGGGAGCCGCCGATCGCCTATTCATCCGGAAATCTGCTGTCATATGTGACGTCCGGTTATGAAGAACGGATGATGGAAATCTGGAATTTTATAAAAGGAGTACGGCCTTGAAGCGGGGCTGAGAGATGTGCCCTGTGGCGTTTGGAGGGCGCAGCAGGGCAGGGAAATCTGAACTGTTGCCGGGAAGCTTATGCTGTTAGGCACGGCATATTTCCAGGGTATTGCCATCAATCAAAACGCCGTCCCCGTCGTTCAGACGAATCACCTTCACGGAATGCTCCTTCTCATATTTCTGGCAGGTTTCTTCGAATTCATCGAATCTTTTTAAAAATTTCTCATAATGCGGCAGGACCTCTATATCTGTAAGCCTTATTCCGCTTAAGTCTTTCAGGCCGGGAAAGTTCATGTCTGCGGAGTAGAGATTTACCAATTCCAGGGTTGGACCAAATACAAATGCCGCGGCGCTCCAGCCAATCAAAATTTTCGTATCTGCGAGCGTTTTCAGGATATTTATGGCGTTATGCTCTCTTATGGAATGTAATAAATAGAAAGGATTTCCGCCTGTAAATTCCACGACGTCGTAGGCAAGAAGATTTTCAGGGGGAATTTTATCGATATCCAAAATGTCAACACAAAGATTGAGTGACGCTAACTCTCCAACCACCCTGGCTACATGGTAGTTTTTTTCTTTGTATACATGATCTGCTGTTACCACTACAGCCGCAGTATGATATTGTTTGACTCTTTTATTCATGGCATGCAGCAGGTTTTCGCTCGACAGCCCATTGGAACATAAAACAAGCATTTTGACACCTCACAAACAGCCGGACTTAACGGCTCCAGCGCCCGGAGGCGCCGCAGGGGAGAATCAGCCCGCTTTCGGTGACGGGAAGACCGATCTCGCCGGACTGCACATGACCGCCGCGCTTTTTGGCCACGGCGGTATGAAGCATATAATTCAGAACTGCAGGCTGCAGCCCTGTGGTATAGGAATTGATCAGGAAAAATACCGCATCGTCGGACAAAAGCTGTGCTGCAAGCTCCAGAAAAGGGAAAATATTTTCTTCTATTTTCCAGATTTCACCTTTGGGTCCCCGGCCGTAGGAGGGAGGGTCCATGATGATGCCGTCGTATTGATTGCCCCGGCGGATCTCCCGCTCCACAAATTTCACGCAGTCATCCACCAGCCAGCGGATGGGAGCGTCCAAAAGGCCGGAGGCAGCGGCGTTCTCCTTTGCCCAGCCCACCATGCCTTTTGAGGCGTCCACATGGGTGACGGCGGCACCGGCTTTGGCGGCGGACAGGGTCGCTCCGCCCGTGTAGGCGAACAGGTTGAGCACCCGCAGCGGACGTCCGGCATCCTGGATGAGAGAGGAAAACCAGTCCCAGTTGACCGCCTGCTCAGGAAAAAGTCCCGTATGTTTGAAGCTGAACGGCTTTAAGCGAAAGGTGAGATCGCGGTAGCGGATGCTCCACTCATCCGGCAGGTGAAAAAATTCCCACTCGCCGCCGCCTTTGGCGCTGCGGTGGTAATGTCCGTTTTTATTTTTCCAGCCGGGATTGGTCTTCGGTGTGTTCCAGATGACCTGGGGATCCGGGCGCACCAGCAGGTACTTTCCCCAGCGCTCCAGCTTCTCCCCGGCGGAGGTATCTATGACTTCGTAATCGTTCCAGCTATCTGCAATCCACATGGATGGGGGTCCTTTCTGAAAAGATGTTTTCTGCTGTTTACTATACAGGAAACGGGGGAGGATTGCAAGCTTGTCTTAAGCAGTTGTTCCGTTTCACCGGAATAGTAGTTACTTTTCACGGGGTGGAGAGAACGACCGGGAGGGACAGACGGGGCAACGGGCTGCGGCAGGACGGGCGGGGGCACAGGCTGTTTCCTGGCGCATTATCCGGAGCGGGAAATTCCGCAAAACGACCGGCTATTCCCAAACGGGACAGGGCGCAAAAAACTCACTGCGTTCAGACAGT
>CAJUEL010000083.1 GCA_910585455.1 uncultured Eisenbergiella sp.
CCTTTACGGACAAGGTTGTGCGGCTTATCGAGAATGACAGCGACAGCGTAACCGACTGAAAAGAAAATACATTTTTCTTGTTCCTTATTGACAAAATCCGAAAGCAACTGTGCCAATAAATTGAATTGTCCTTCTTCATTTCGAAGACCCAGATTTTTTATAAATGTTTTATCGTTCAAAACAATTCCTTTTGATCCATAATACCCAAATAATTTTCGAAAAGTAAGTTCCTGATATTTTGCCGGAATTGTTTCTATAGTTTCTGCTCTCCCACTAAGAATCTTAAAAAGTTCTATTTCTCTCCTGGGATAATCTTTGATATTACATTTAGATGACCCAATCCTTATATATCGCTTTTCTTTAAATGCAGTAGGTATCTCCAAAGCCGCAGGTATTACCAATACGATAACTCTTTTTTGCTGAATCTCAATTTCCTCAAAAGAAAAATTCAGGCTTGGATATAGATTTCGCGCCAGATAATTCTGATAGGGTTCTTTATTGTAATCGCAATATTGGTTGAATGTCGTCCCTACTATTTTATGATTTTCATCTTCAATTCCCCACACAAAATAAGCGTATTTTTTATAATGAAACGCCGCAGCATTTGACAATGCGGAAACATATTCCCCTAATGTCTCTGGCTGAAACCAATTTTCCTTAAACTCAAACCATTCCTGTTCATCGTTCATAGCACATAAATCTAATACAATCTGTTTTATATCCATTGGCATTCTCCCTGATATGAATTTATTCCCAACTTTTATTCCCACTTTTTAAATTATAACACATTGGGAATAAATCTGGAATAAAAATTCATCTCACGATATCCTGTCACGCTTCACCAGGCAGGCTTTAAAAGCTGTTCCAGCGCATGACCGTCTGCCCCCTTTAAGTCCACCCCCAAAACCCGTGCAAAGGTCGGCGCTTCATCCACCAGATTTGCCGTTTTCAGAGTGACATTTTCCAAAAAGCCGGGGCCTTTCGCGTAAAAAACCGGCCAGATTCCCCGATCCGGCAGATGTCCATGGGTTGCCCTTCCATAACGGTAATCCGTTTCATCAAAGGAATTGACCAGCGGACGTACCAGGGATTTTCCGAAGCTGGTATAGCCATCCGTTTCCAGCACAAAAGAAAAATCACCGCCCAAATGTTCTTTTTCCCTGATCTCCTCCTCTGAAAAGACCTGCGTAAAACCATAAATTCCTTCCTTTGCCAATCCCCTCAGATATTCCTCAACCCTTCTATGGATTTCCTGATCTGAAGGATCCTTTAGATATATCAATGCGGATGTACCGCCGGAAAGACAATATGCCTGCCAGTCCTTAAGCCTGCCCTGTCCATCCAGCTCAATAAAGCCTGCATCGGCAAGAAGTATATTCGGCGATAGAATCCTTTTGACTTCCATATGCCCATGATCGCTTGTCAATACCAGATTCGTATCTTCCAAAAGACCTGCTTCCTCCACAGCTTCCATCAGTTCTCCGATATACGCGTCCGTCTCCTCGATTCCTTTTTTAACCTTATCGTTAAATAATCCATAGCTATGCCGGTAAGAATCTATATTGGTTGGATGCACCATCATGAGATCCGGCTGATACCTCAATATGATTTCCCTTGCGCAACGGGTCTGAAACCTTTCTGTCGCGGGATGTGTCCGGAGAACGCAATCTTTCATCTGCCTGACGATAATATCCAGAACCTCCTCCGAAGACCCTGCCCGGGCAAACACCTCCCGGATATCCGTATCTCCCGGCTGGGGCCAATACGCATCGATCAGATAATCCACCGCGGGATGCCGTCCGGTCACAGGCCAGAAAATGCCGCAGGTGGTCAAGCCCGCCCTCTTTGCCGCTTTAAAAATATCCTCATCCCATTTAACCGCTTCGTAGAACCATTTCCAGGGGGCTTTTTCCACACCGGGAATAAATTCCTCATTCCCCAAAACACCATGCTTTTGGGGCCATACGCCGGTCATCATCGTCGTATGGCAGGGATACGTAATGGTAGGATATATGGAACGCACCCGTTCCACACAGCTTCCGCCCGCAAGATATTTTTGAAAATTGGGCAGTGTTTTTAAATATTCCATGTCCACATCACAAAGCGCATCTGCGGATATGACGATCAGTTTTTGCTTCATGCCTTGACCGCTCCTTCCTGGGCAAGCACCTTACCCCGCACCTGCCGCGGACGGCAAAATAACTGCCGTCCACGTTAATTGCTTCGGGGATGTACATTCTGACATCCTCTTATGCCGCCCGGACAACACTCACTCCTCCATGCGCACACAGCCCTTCCAGTTATCTGAAACCCGCACAGCTGCCGAGGTGGTATTTTTTATCCTCATACATTGCGCATCACCTTCTCCGACAAATGTGATGGAAATTGTACCGTCCAGAAGCTTTACATTTTCCAGAGAAGCACTTTCCCATCCTTTTGGAAGCTGTGGCTGCACAAAAATTTCTCCCTTTGCAGCATCCGGCCTGATCCCAAAAAAGTGCCGCACCACGGGAACCACCGTAGCGTAGGCGGTCCATGCCTGCACGATGCAGCCGCTATCCGGTGAGTACTCGTTCATGCATCCCGGGTTGACATAGGAAAAGGTGGAAAACACCTTCTTCACAAGCTCCAGCGCCCTGTCCGCATAGCCATAATTCGCCTGCGCTACCGCCATGATGCCCGTCGTAATGGTCATGCATTTTTGTTTTCCCAGGCTATCCAGCCAGATACCGTATCTACCGACAAATTCCTTCGAATACATTCTGTCCAGCGCGCGGATTGCCTTGTCCCGATCGGCAATTTCCGTTTCCATCGGCACATCGATGATGCTGTTTCTGTTCACCAGCCATCCCTTTTCTGTATCTTCTCCCTCTGCTGCCTGCGCGAGCTTCTCCTCCAGATATTTCACGATATCCGGATCCGGCTCCTTCCCCGCCTGCCCCATAATGGAATCCATCACAGACGAAATGATTTTACCAGTCGCGATACAGTCACAATATAACCCCTCTTTTTCTTCCCAGAAATCCCTGTTGATCTTTTCCTTCAACCATTCAAAAAGCTTCCTGTATTCGCTCTCCTGCTTCTCCTTTCCCAAAAGCGCTGACAAATGCGAAAAGCTGTCATATGCCTGACAGGTATAGACCGCACAGTCGATCATTTCCATATTCAGACCGCTGATCTCAATCAACCCGTATCCTGTCGGAAATCCATCTTTATCGTCATCCATTTCCTGCAGCCACCGCATCGCTTTTTCGCAATAATCGTAAGCCTCTTCCACAAAATTTTTGTCCGCTGCCCACTGATAATACTGCCATACCGCTGTCACGAACTGTGCCGTCTCCTGCACATTTCCCTCATTTGGGCATACCTCATTGGACATCAGCTCATGAATAATCCGCCCATCGCCGTTTATTTTCCGGGAATATTTCAACAAAAGCTGCAGCGTTTCCTTTACCAGCCCGGACATTCCCAGCGCCAGAAGTCCCTGAATCGTATAAAAGCTATCGCATCCAAACCACCAGCGAAAATCCGGCAGTCCCGCCGTAATCCCCCTTCCTACCGGATCGTAGCGCAACGTCAACCAGTCGCTATGTACCTTGACCCACTGAAAAATCTGATCAAAATCTTCATCCCCGGATTCCAATCTACAGGTATCAAATATCCTTTCATAGCGTTCCCGCTTCTGCCTCTCATACGCAACAGGAAGGCGCAAAAGCCTCTCCTGCTCCTGACATTCCTCATAAGATTCGCAGGATCCTGCCACAAAAAACCGGATTGTCCTGCTTTCCTTTGCAGGAATCCGCATCCGGCAATCCAGCTGGCAGCTGACGCCTGCCCCCACATTGACCTCTGGTCCAAAGAACTGCCCCGAACGGGTATTTTCCACCTCGCCGTCCGTGCTCAAAAGCATATGCCATGGATTTTTGGTATCATATACATGAAAGCGCTTTGCCTCCTGCTCATATTCCGCTTCATTCTTTCCAGCCAGCATGCCGTTTCTCTCTCCCAGCCATTCGGCGCGGAGATTCGCCCGGGCAAGGAAGGAGAGACAAAGATCTGCTTCCTTCTCCGTCCTGTTTTTCACCTCGTAGGTCACAACGATACCGCAGATATCATCCGGAGCCAGATCGTTTCTTGTGACGGAAATTCCCCTGTATTTTCCTTTTCCCTCACAGCAAAACTCATTTTTCCATGGAAATCCCTCAAAGCAGTCCGCAACCAGCCATTCTTCCTTGCCGGAAACCTCGCTTTCGTATTCTATAACCCCCATTTTCTGTGTTGCTTCCGAATCGTCCTCTTTGCCGATAACGCCGTCCATTTTCAGCCAATAACCGTCCAGCAGCTTAATCGGAGGAATCCACAGCCCTCCCATTTCCCGTTCGATATGTCCGCCCATGTCTGGGAAAAAGCCATCTATCGTGCCGATCATTTTCACGCGCTCATTCGCGCATATACAATAGGAACGGGTTGTTTTTGCCTGATTACTTCTGATTTTTTGCATAATAGTTTGTCCTTCCTGATCTGTCCGTTAAGATTTACTTCCCGTAAAGGTAATTCCCTGTATAAAATATTTCTGGCAGCAGAAAAACAGCACGATACACGGCAGGATCACCACCAGACTCGCCGCCATGAGCAGGTTTGTATCCGATGTATATTCCGATACGAAAGCGCGCAGTCCCAGAGCCAGCGTCTTATATTTCTGTGTATTGATATAAATGAGCGGTCCCATAAAATCATTCCAGGAACCCATAAAGGAAAAAATCGCGATGGACGCCAATGCCGGCTTCGTCAACGGGAAATAGATCCGCAGCCAGGTCGCGAAATAACCGCATCCATCAATTTTTGCCGCATCCTCCAGATTATCCGGCATCCGCATATAAAACTGCCGCAGCAAAAAAACATTGAAAGCGGAACCAAACAGCTGCGGTACGATCAACGGATAAAGGGAATCCAGCCATCCCAGATTCCGAAACAGAATATAGTTCGGGATCATCGTCACCTGTCCGGGCAGCATCATGGTGGACAGCATCAGCATGAACAAAAACTGTTTTCCCGGCGCATACACCCTCGCAAACCCATATGCCACAAGCGAACAGGACAGGCAGGAAAATATAACATTGCATACCGTGACCGTCAATGTATTTTTCAGATACAGCAAAAACGGAAATTTGGTCAGGGCCTCTTTATAATTTCCCCACTGCACGTTTTCCACCCACAGATGAAGTCCTGGTTTAAAAAATTCACCGGTGCTTTTGAGCGAGCTGGAAATCATCCACAAAAGCGGAAATGCGAAAACCACCGTCAAAAGTATCAGAATAAAATAAAGACACAAATGAGAAATCCTTCTGTTAATGCTGATTTTCTCGCTTTTCATTTACGCCGCCCCCCTTTCACCTTAACCTTCTTGGACTTTACTTCTGTCTCATAATACACCCAGAAGCTCGAATAACGGAAAATCAATGCCGTAAAGGCGATGATAATCACGAACAAAATCCACGCCAATGCACAGGCATATCCGATCCGGAAGTAGGAAAAGGCCTGATTGTACAGATTCAGCACATAGAACATGGAGGCACCGTTGGGTCCGCCGTTTGTCATGATGAACGCCTGCGTAAAATATTGGAACGCTCCGATAAAGCCATTCACCAGATTGAAAAATATGATGGGAGACATCATCGGAATGACGATTTTCTTAAACCGCATCCAGGCGCCTGCTCCATCCACAATGGCGGCTTCCATGACATCCTGCGGAACATCCTGCAGTCCCGCCAGAAAAATAACGGTGCTTCCTCCTACCCCCCACAGGCCCATTATTACCAAAGACGGGATTACCATTTTGGTATCATTCAGCCATTTGACCGGTTCCATTCCAAACGTTCCCAGCATAGTGTTGAGCAGACCGAATTTATAATTGAAAATATATGTCCAGAGAGTGCTCAGCGCTACGCCGGACACCAGAGAGGGCAGATAAAAAACCGTCCTGAAAAATGTGATTCCCTTTAGCTTCTGATTCAGCATGATGGAAATCAGAAAGCTGATAATCAGATTCAGCGGCACGCTCAAAAAGCTGTATTCCAGCGTCACCTTAAGAGACTGATAAAAATATTTATCTTCTCCGGCCAGCGCATATTTGTAATTATCAAATCCGACGAACTGGCGCGGACTTACGATATCCCATTTAAAAAAGGAAGTAATAATTGAAAAGCAAACCGGATACACGTTAAATACAAAAAATCCGATCAGCCATGGTGCAATAAAAGCGTAAAATGCAAAGGTTTCCCTTTTTATTTTCCGTGTTTTCACCAACGTGACGCCAATTGCCAGCGCAACGAGCAGAATCACTGCCAAAATACAAAACGGCGCTATGAGCCGAGCCAGCTCGGTCGGCAAAAATGTCTTCAGGACATTTCGAATTCCGGTTACCATCGATTCCATATACGACCAACCCCTTTCCTGCTATATCCCCAAAAATACGGATGGAGGCGCCAAACAGCGCCTCCGTTCTACTGTTGCCCCGTTTAATTGTTCTCGTCCAAAACAGCCTGTGCCTCTATGGCCGCTTCATCCAATACAGTCTGTATATCCTCATCCGCAACAGTGCCTACCGCTGTCCTGTCATAAATCGCACTGTTCAGGATACCGTTTACAAGGCTCGCTCCCTTTATCGTTGCAGGTGCGCTCTCATATTCCGCCGCATCAAAGAATGCCTGCAGATTTTTATCGGGATACTGCTGCAAAAATACTGCTTTTCCATCTTCTGTAACAGGCATTGCCGTAGTTCCGCCGATTATTTCCTGTGCTTCTTTGGATGTGGATACAAATGCAGCAAACCGCGCCGCTTCCTCCGGATGCTCTGTTGCAGCGCTGATGGAAACGCCGACTACTTCCATTCCTCCGCCGTTGCCGGGTGCGGGACCAAAATCCCAGTCAAAATCCGTGATTTCCGTGAAATAAGGAAGGTTAAAGGGACCACAATCCAGATAAACGCCTACCAGTCCGCCCATGAACCATTCTATTACATTCTGTCCTTCCGTTTCCTCACGGCTCGGCGCAAACCCGTATTTATTCACGGCATCCGCACAGAACTGAATCGCGTCAACGGCTTCCTTGCTGTTAAAGACAACCTTTCCGCTCTCATCAATTGTCCTGCCGCCGAACTGATAAATCCACTGTCCATAATACGGAGCATTGCTTCCATATATCTCATCGCTGATTCCCGCAATTGCGGTCGCATCCGCTATAAACTGCTCAATGCTGTACGTATCTCCATCCGGACAGGCAACCTCTGCCTGCTCGAATAACGCTTTATTGTAAGCGATAACCTTGGTATTGGCCCGCTTGGGGAGTCCATACTGTGTGCCGTTATAATTCAACGCATTTAACGGTACATCAGAAATATAACCAGAGGTATCCACCGTGCTCACGTCAATAGCTGCCAGAGCGCCGGAGAAATTCGCCACATGCTCCGAACCGATCGCCATGACGTCCGGAGCCGTATTTCCCGCTATCATCAGCTGCAGCTTATCCTCATAGCTGGATTCAACATAAACAGGCTCCACAAAAATATCCGGATTCTGCTCCATAAACGCTGCGATGATCGCTTCCTCCGTCGCCGCCTCATCTGCACTTCCCCAGTAAGAATACTGAATCGTAATCTGGCCATCACTCGCTGTCGCCACCGGCTTCTCCTCTTCATCGGAAGTATCCTTTGCGGCGCTTTCCACCTCATTCGTATTTCCCGCATCCGCGGCCGGTTGATTGCTCTGTGCAGCATTCCCTCCGCATGCAGTGAGCCCGGCTATCATAGCCGTGGCCATTAAAATTGCAAGTACCTTTCTTTTCATATAGATTCCCCTTTCCGTATCGTTTCGGATATCATTTTTTGTTATAAATCGCCGGTGATTTATGATAAGTATATTCTATATAGGCAATATTGTCAATATACAATCTTATATTTCTTTTGTTTTTATGTTATTTTGTGTTTTGATATTGATTTTTTTATTTTTATATAGTACTATTTCATTTGTGACATCCGTAACGATTCGGTAATTTTGCAAACGATATTGTTGAAATTACGAAACAGAATGGAGGATAGTTCAGACCTGGCTGAACTGTTATGTAGTGACTTTTGTCAATACCTGAATTGTG
>CAJUEL010000084.1 GCA_910585455.1 uncultured Eisenbergiella sp.
AGGGCGCAATAAACTCACTTCGTTCGGACAGTATTGCGCCCTGTGGCAGGAATCTCCTGCAATTTTGGGAATTTCTCCGCCCCGGATAGAGCAGCTGGAAACAGCCTGTCCCCTCCCGCCCGCTCCCCATTCCCGCATCCCCCGCCGGTTCTCCGCTCCCTCCCCTGTGCCCGCCACTACCCTTAAGGATATCTCAACCGGACAGTAATCAATCCGTTTCTTTTCATAAGGCGCAGGAAATAACATCAATCAGCATCGGTTTTGCCCCGTCTGAACTGTTACCCCAATTATTCCATCCCGCCATCCAACTATTCCTCTCGTCTTTACACCCCACGCGGAATCCGATATACTAAAGGAACATCCCATTCCCGCATTTTAAATCACCTTTGTTCCGGCATGCCAAAGCCGCACCGCTTCGCAATGGTTCCCGGCCCAAAGCCGACAGCGCACAGGCTTTGCAGCGGCGCTTTGGAACGCTTGCAGCAGAGAAAAGAAAGGAGAGGAAAGACTTCATGCTCGTAATCGGAATCTGTGACGCGGAGACTGCGGTGCGAAGCCTGCTGGCCGGCCACGCGGAACGCTACCGGCAGGAAACCGGAACAAACCTCCAGCTTCTGTGCTACAGCAGCGGCGAAAAGCTTCTGAAAAACTACATGCTCGACATGGACCTGATTTTTCTGGAAATCCCCTTCCGGAAAATGAACGGGCTGGCGGTGGCGGAACGCATCCGACGGCAGGATTCCCAGGTGCGCCTCGTATTTCTGACCACGGTCCTCTCCTACGTGCTGGAGGCATATGAGGCGGGCGCAAACAACTATCTGCTGAAACCGCTAAGCTATGCCAGATTCTGCAAGGAGCTCACGCTCGCTCTGGAAAAGAAGAGCAGCGCCGAAGCCCTCTGTTTTCTGGAAGAAAACAAAACCGGTATGTACAAAATATATCTGCACCAGATTCTCTATATTGAAACGGACAAAAAGCACACGCTGATCCACACCCAGACCCAGACCATCCAAAGCTACCGGCAGATGAAACAGCACGAAGCGCTTTTTGCGGGCACCTCCCTGATCCGCTGCCACGCCGCTTATCTGGTCAATCTGCGTTATTTCCAAAAGCTGGAGGGCGCATCGCTCACTCTGGCAGACGGTACCTGTATCCCGGTCAGCCGGGCGCGGCGCGCTTTCGTGCTGGAGCAAATCCGCCAGTACGGCTTTACCTTTCACCCGGACAAAAAGGAGGAGGATTCCCCATGAAAAAATGGAAAGAAAATCTGACTGTGCTTCTGTGGTCGATCAGGCTGGCATACCGTCTCGGTCCCGGATTTTTCCTGTTCTGGATCCTTTTTACCGTTCTGCTCTCCCTGTTGCCTTCTGTCTCCCTGGCCTGCAACCGGCGGGCGGTGGCGGTGCTCACGGATTTTCTGTCTACAGGACAGGGCAGCTTTTCCGATGTCGTTCCTCCCCTGCTCGCCCTGGGCTTTCTTTTGATTCTCACCGGTCTGTCCCGGCGGATCAACGGGGAATTCCTCTATTCTTTGATGTACGACAATTACTATTTCGGCATGCAGGAATACATGGCGGACTGCATCCAGAAGGTGGATATCAAAACGCTGATGGATAAAACCTTTTATGAGGATTACCAATACTGTCTGTACCGCAGCGGCGGTCTGAATGATCTGATGAGCCATGGCTGCATCACCGTCATGAAAAGCATCACCGCCCTCTCCCTGATCGGCGTCGCTTTTTCGGTCTCCCTCCCCGTAGGGCTGATCGCCTGTGGCTGCTTTTTGCTCACAGTTTGTTGCAATATCAGGCTTTCCTCCCTCCTTGTGGTGGACGACCTTCATTATAATGCCCTGCGCGCCAGGGCCGACTACTACCCGGCGGAAGCCAAAAATCCGGGGGCTGCAAAGGAAATGCGCATCTATCACACGCAGCCGGAAACGCTGCGGAAATGGAAAAAAGCCTGGCAGGCGGTCATCCGCCTGGAGACTGCCTATGATGTCAGACGCCACCTTTTATCCATCCTGATGGCAGCCTGCGTCTATCTGTCCATCCTGGGCATGTCCCTTCTCGCCATCCGGCAGGTGGCGGCAGGCGCCCTGTCCGTGGACGTATTCCTCATGCTTTATCTGTTGGGAGAAAGTCTCGCCGATGTGAACAAAACCTTTTCCGCCGCCCTCTTTGAAGCCCTGCGGGGACTCAAGGCGCTCAGGCTCCAGCACCGCTTTCTGACCGGCGTGCCGCAGCAAAATGACCGGCTGCTCAACCAGAACGCCATTTTGGAGACGATCGCTTCCCAGCGCGCATGCTCTGATCTGGTTTTTGAGGCAAAAAATCTGCATTTTTCCTATGACGGCAAAAAGGAAGTGCTGCATGACCTGAATTTTCAGATCAAAAAGGGAGAAACCGTCGCGCTGGTGGGAGTAAACGGCAGCGGAAAGTCCACGCTGGTCAAGCTGCTGATCGATTTATACCGTCCGGACCAGGGAGAGCTTCTTTTTTACGGAAAAAAATATGAGGAATATCCGGAGGGGAGCGTCAACCACGAGATCGGCATGTTCTTCCAGAATTTCTTCCTGTTCCACCTCTCCCTGCGGGAAAACGTGGGCTTCGGCAATCTAAAGGACTTAAAAAATGACAGGCAGATTTTAAAGGCGCTGGATATGGGCGGCGCGACGGCACTTTATCAGCGGTTTCCCGATGGTCTGGAACAGCTTTTAAAAAAGGACGTGAAAAAAACCGGCGTCAATCTATCCGGCGGTGAGCAACAGAAAATCGCCGTCGCCCGCACCCATATGAGCGAGAAGGATATCCTGATCTTCGATGAACCGGCGGCGGCGCTGGACCCAATCGCCGAGCTGGAACAGTTCCAAAACATTCGGGAAAAAACCAGAGGGCGCACCTGTGTCCTCATCAGCCACCGCATCGGCTTCGCCCGGCTGGCGGACCGGATTTTCGTGCTGGACAAAGGATACCTTGCGGAAACAGGCGCCCATGAGGAGCTGCTCAAAAAGGGCGGCATCTACGCCGGTTTTTTCCGCCAGCAGGCGCAATGGTACGAGGAGGAATGCTGAATGAAAAACACACGGACCCAAAATCAAAAGCCCCTGACCGGCATCCGGATTCTTTTTAAATCCCTGCGCCTGTTTCTTTCCATAAAAGGGCCCCTTTCCCTGATGGCAAGCATCATCGGGCTGCCCATGGCAGCGCTGCCCCTGCTTTTATCCCGGCAGCTGCAAACGCTCACCGACCTGCTTTTTTCCCTGATGCCCGGAAATGGCGGCGCGCCTTCTCCTGCGCTGCATGGCGGCGCTCTTTCGCCGGTTCTGACGGCCCTGCTCATGCTCGGCCTGCTTTTCCTCCTCCAGCTATGCTGGCAGCTCCTGTCGGGATATATACAGATTCAGGATAAATACCATACGCAGGAATATATCAAAGAGACCGCGCTTTATCACACCTGCACGGTTCATTATTCCTATCTGGAAAACCGGGACGATTTCCATCGCCGGATCGCCTTTGCGGACAGCTATGCCTGCGTGGAAATGGCACAGGGCATACAGGGCATCTTCGACGCCCTCTACCAGTCCGTCACCTTCATAACGGTAGCCATCGCTCTCTGGGCAATACATCCTGCATTTGTAATCATCCTCCTGCTCACCGGCATTCCCGCCTCCATCCTCTCCTGGCTGCAGGCGGATGAAACCTTCCGGGCGCGCACAAAATGGTCGGAGGAAGGGCATATGGCGATTCATCTGTTTCACCTTTGCGCCTCCTTTGACCACGGCATCCAGGAGGTGCGCCATTACGAGCTTTTCGATTACTTAAAAGCCCGCTGGCGGGCGGTGACAGACAGCTATCTCCACAAGAAAAACCGTCTGGTGGCAAAGCATCTGAAAGCCAACATTGCCGCCGACTTTCTGCGGAGCGCAGTCTATCTGCTCCTCCTTCTCATGACAGCCCGGATGATCTATCAAAATCCGGCGCTGGGACTGGGCTCCTTCACGCTGGTATATACGCTCTCCGACCGGCTGCAAAAAGCGATCGGCAGCATCCTCACGGAAATCATGCAGTTTTCCTCCTGCCTTTCCTATATGAAGGAATTCTTTTCGCTGGAAACGCTGGAGCGGGATGAAGCGCTGCCCGCCCCAGCCGGACCCGGCAGCCAAACACAGCCGGGAGACATCGTTTTCGACCATGTAAGCTTCACCTACCCGGATTCTGACCGGGAAGCCCTCTCCGATCTTTCCCTGACCATCCACGCCGGGGAAAAAATCGCCATCGTGGGGGACAACGGCTCGGGTAAATCCACCTTCATCAGCCTGCTGACCGGCATTTTTTCTCCCGACTGCGGACAGGTGACCATCGGCGGTCTTTCCATGGAGGAGCACAAGCACGCGCTCCGGAAAAAAATTTCCGTCATCTTTCAGGATTTCGCCCACTACGAGGCGAGCCTGCGGGAAAACATCACCGTATCCGACCCGGACAGAGCGCTTTCCGATGAGGAAATTCTCTCCCTCGCCCGGCAGATCCATGTGGAGGATGTGATTCTGGAGCAACCCGACGGTCTGTCCACCATGCTGGGACATTTCAGTGAAAAGGGAAATACCCTTTCCGGCGGACAGTGGCAGAAAATCGCGCTGCTGCGCGCCGTCTACCGCAGCCGGACGGATATCATGATTCTCGATGAACCAACCGCCGCCCTGGACCCCCTCGCCGAGGCTGAGCTGTACCGGAATTTTTCCCGGCTGACAGGCGAGCGCACCGCTCTGCTCATCTCCCACCGTCTGGGCATCACCGGGCTGGTGGACCGGATTCTGGTCTTTCGCGATGGGCGCATCGTGGAGGACGGCAGCCATGCCGGGCTGATGGCAAAGCGGGGGCACTACTACGCCATGTATCAGGCCCAGGCGAAGTGGTATCAATGAATCCCGCAGAGCTTTGAGGCTCCTGGAAGCCAAATACCCCCGCAGCAAGCTACAGGGCATCAAATATCCGCGCAAACGCGACCGCCTGACTCATTCCAGCAGGAATAAAAAAAGTGTACGCAAGGCGCACACGCTGCGTCGAGCGCGGTTGCCGACAGGCAACTTCTTCCTCACGCGCGAGTACGCATTCACGTCTTTTTTATACGATAGGAAACTTCGTTTCCCATCGTATAAAAAAAGTAACGGCCCAGACTTGTCTGAACTGTTACTTTTTTATTCTCTGCATATCCTGCAATCCTCATGGCTGCCACTGGATATGCTGTATGCGCATATGTACGCCTGCTGCCTGCAAAAATCAAATGGAAAAGCTTCCCGTGGTTTCTCCGTTGACCACGTAATATGCAACGCCCTCCTCAGGCTTTACATAAAGCTCCACACTTTTCAGCTCCTGGGACTTCTTTCCCAGATCATACTGCCAGACATCCCTTACGATCTCAAGCAATCTTTCGGTCGTATATTCCTTGCCGGAAAACTGTACGCTGATCGATGCCTTTACCTCTGCAGCCTTCCTTGCGCCTCTTTTGGCGGGAGCCGCCGTCTTCTCTACTGTCTCTGCCTTCTTTGCTGCCGCTTTTCTTCCGGTCGTTGTCTTCTTTACAGAAGCTTTCTTTTCCACGGCAGGAGCCTCTTCTGCGGACGCCGCTTTCGTGCTCTTTCTGCCACGGGGCTTTTTCTCCGTCATCGGCTTGTCGGCGGCTGCCGCTGTTTTCCCCGTACGGGGCTTTTTCTCTTCCACTGCTTTCTCTTCTTTGCCTTCTTCCTGTACCGCTTCTACCGTCGTTTCCTCTTCCTGCTTTACAGGCTCGCTCACCTTCGCCGCTTCCGCAACAGGAGCTGCCACAGTTTCTTCTGCAGCGCTTGCTGCATTCTTCTTAGACCTTGCCATTTTCATAATCCTCCTTCAAACACAGTTACCAGTAACGGCGGGATTTCCCATATCGTTACACGCACTCACATAAATAACAAAAACGTAAAATGTCCAAAAACATTCTCCGCATTATCATAAATCCAACAAACCAAAGGCTGAATTTTGATATTAGTTTAACTCCAAAATCCCATATTGTCAACAGTTACGCGGTTTTTGACCGTATAGAATGCCGGAAACGGAAGCGGATTGCTTTATGTTCCTTTTACCTCCTGCCACTCTGCTTCCAGCTCCATATCCTCATAGATCGGACGATATGGATCATATTTTTTTCCATCACTGCGATACCATCCTATGAACAAATGATCATTGAGGAAGGGTGCCGGTAAATCCCCCAAAAGACCGCCGTCCTTCACATAAAATTTTCTCCACCCGTATCCTTCCACCGAAAGCGTCACTGTCCGGTAAACCTCGCCGTCCTTCCACACTTCCTTTAAAAATTCCGTCCGTTTTTCCACAAAATATTTCAGATAACGCAGATTATCCTCATAGCTCTCGTAATACTGATAGCGATTGTCCATCTCGCGCCAGCGCACATGATCCATCCGAACCGAACATTCCGTCCACGCTGCATGCGCATCAATCCCCTCTGCCAAAAGCGCCTCCAACAGCGGCAGATACACTTCCTCAAAGCAGTCAAAAACCGCCTGTCTGAAATCCTCCTGTTCCATCAGCGCACTGAAAGCATCCGAACCGTGAATGTGGTCTGTAAGCTCCGTAATCCCCTGCGGATTGCTGTTGATTTCATCCAGTATGGAGTTTCCAAAAATCATGTCATAATCCCAGGCCGGACCGGCATATAGACGCGCTTCCCCCTCCGGCACGTAGAAAAACGCACTGGTGACGCCGCCGTCATAATTCTTTGTCACTTCCTCCAACAAATATTTGCGCACAAAAGAATCCTGATCCAGATACTCCGACCATGCCTTTCCCGTTTCCGGATTTATGCCGTCTGCTGTGTAAATTGCATCCTCCGCCGCCTGCACCAGCCTTCTGATCCACTCTACCTGCCACTCCTCCGGCTCCTTCGGGCTCTCAATCAGGAAATACTCTCCCCGCTTTGTCTCAAATCCGCTTTTTCCTTCCAGATAAACGGCGATTTCATACCGGTCCTGCAATTCCCGCTCAATCAAAAAGCCTTCTCCGATATCGACCCGTTCCTCTCCTGTTTCCACCTTTTCACATAAAAGATAGCTGCCCTGATAGGCTCCGTTACAATATAAATCCACCGGTTCCCATTCCGGCGTATACATAAGTCCCGCCTGATCCGCCATTTCCAGCGCAATCGTGTTGCGTATCCCTGTTTCATCGAAGCCGTTCGCCAGCAAAATCCATGTTTTGGCCGCTCCCATGCCGAACAAATCCACCTTTTCAGAAAGCCTGATCTGAAACGCTTTCTTGGGAAGCGACCAGGTGGAATTTCCCCGCGTCCTGATTTTTTCGATTACACCCTCGCAGGCTTTCGTGCCATCCGCCAGCGTAACCGTCATTTTTCCGGATTCGTCATGTTCCTTGTCGGCACTGATATATTCCAGAGAGCCGCTTCTGGTCTCAATCTCAATGCTCGCCAGATTTTTTGACTGCATAATTTCCACGTCTTCCCCTTCATATCTGGCCGCTTCCGCCTCAGCATCCGCCCAGGACGGCAAAAAGAGATATTTTTTCCCGTCATTCTCAAAAAGCTCTGTCGATGTATCCTGATATGCTTTTGCATCCGTCTCCCCGCTCAGAACGAAAGTCAACGCCGCTGCCAGCATGATTCCCGTTAATAAAAGGAGCTGCCAGCCGTCCCTTTTCCTTTTCATAATCATCCCCCATGCCGCCTTTGACAGCACAAATCTTCAAAAACAATCCACCGTCTTATTTTTTCATATCCTTTCTGCCAGTATACTATACACATCCGGTATTTCACAAGCAAAATATACAACGATCGAGTAGGAGGCGGTGACTAGCCGCCGTCCTCTCACAGCACCGTGCTTACC
>CAJUEL010000085.1 GCA_910585455.1 uncultured Eisenbergiella sp.
CATTTGCTGCTTTTCATTGTAGTATGAAAAAACCAAAGTTTTTTATCTACACCCAGATATATCCGCAGGTTTGACATGATGCTTGCGGATGGAAGTACTTTAGTGCAGGAAATTCCATCTGAGAAACACTTTGCATCACTTGAGCAGATACATGAGTGGTTAGATGAAGCGGGATTTGTTGTGGAGCAGGAGTATGGCGATTATCAGGGACATCCGATAAGCGAAATGACGAACAGGGTTATTATCTGGGCTGGAAAAGTCAGATAAGTAAAACCAGACCGCAAAATTCTGAAATTTGCAGATTTTAGAATTTTGCGGCCTTTTCTCTTTGAGCCCGGCAAGCGCCGTATGCTTTGTCAAATATGATTTTATTCATCGTAACAGCTTGCCCCATGGCTTGCAACAGTGCAGACCTGTCTGAACTGCTGTTTCGGCTTTCCTGCTGCTATTGCTCAGACTGCTCTTTGTTGATCGCGAGCAGCTTATCCAGCATATCGCGGCAGATCCGGATATGCTCTGCATCCACATTCTGCAGCTCACAAAGAAGCTCGGTCTGCTCCGGCGTGATCTGATCGGGCTTTGTCCATTTAAGCAGGAGCCTGTCCAGAGAAATATGCCAGGTCTCACATATATTCACAAGAGTCTCCAGGGCGGGCGCCTGAATGGCGTTTTCGATTTTGGTATAATAGCTGTAGGAAATCCCTACATGTTCAGCCGCCTGCTCCTGCGTCAGTCCCATGCTGAGACGTTTTTGGCGGATGGCGGCGGCAATTTTTTCCAGACTGTATTGTTCCATGTTTTTTCCCTCTCTATATGAAAGTATATATCATAAACTATGAATATGCAACGCCTTGAGGGCGCAAGCACATTTCATCCATAAAGAAAGGATAACCGTTTACTGCCGATATTATTTCATTTTGTGCCGGGCGCAGGGATGGAGAGCTGGCAGCGGACTAAGGGAATGGCATGGGAAATGGGCGGACGTGGGAAAACGCCGCATACAGAAGGAATCTGTCAGCTTTCAGCATAATATTCCGCCTGCGCCTCAAACAATCGGGCATACATTCCGTTTTGGCACATCAATTCCCTGTGTGTACCGCTCTCAATCAGCCTGCCGTTTTCCATGACCAGTATTTTGTCCGCGAACTGTGTGGAGGAGAGGCGGTGGGAAATAAAAATGACGGTTTTGCTTTTGGCAATTTCCAGGATGGTATCGAACACCTTTCTTTCCCCCAGTGGGTCCAGTGCGGAGGTCGGTTCATCCATCACCAGAAAGGGCGTGTTCCGGTAAATGCCGCGGGCGAGCGCGATTTTCTGGCTTTCTCCGCCGGAGATATCTGTGCCGTCCGGATCGAATTCCCTGATCAGCATGGTATCAAGCTGCTTGGGCCATTTTTGAACCAGCCTGTCCAGACCGACGCCCTGCACCGCAAAAAGGAGCTGGTCTTCTTTCGGGGATACATGCCCCAGCTGGATGTTTTCCCGTACAGTCATGGAAAATATTTTATAGTCCTGTGAAACAACGGAGAACAGACGGGTATATGCGTCATAATCGAAGCGGCGGATGTCGATGCCGTCAAGCAGGATGCGCCCCTCCGTTGGATCGTAGAGCCGGCACATCAGGCTGACGATCGTGGTTTTGCCCGCTCCGTTTTCCCCCACGATGGCGATGATATCCGCATAATGGATCCGGAAGGATACCCGATCCAACACCTTTCTATCGGTGCCGGGATACTGAAAGGAAACCTCTTCAAAGGAAAAAACGCTGTTTTCTGACAGGTGGGGAACCAGATTCTGCTTTTTTTCCAGACAATAAAATGTGCTGGGCATTTCCATGTACAGACGGTAATGCATGAAATACCGGCAGCGGTTTCGGATTTCACTGACGCTGTCGATGATGCCAAAAAGCGCGCTTTGAAAGGTCGCCGCACCGCTGGCGGTCATGGAGAAGTCCCCAACGGTCAGATTTTTTCTGACGATGCGCCAGCCGATCAGCAAATATAAGGAAAGCTCCTGGATGGCGGCAAGGAGAACGGATAGCTGCCGGTCCTTCGCGGACAGGGAGATGATCCGGTTATAAGCCGCATAATATTGGTCGCTGTAAAAATCATGCTTCCGCATCAGAAAGGACTGTGCCTGATTGAGGCGGATTTCCCGGGCATATTCCCCCAGGGTGGCGAATTTCAAAAACCATGACATTTTCCGGTCAAGCTGCCACAGCTTTAAATCCATGTCATAGCGCATTTTTTTCAGCCTTACGCTGCATATGGACTGCAAAAGGACGAGCGCGATGATGATCAACAGCAGCCCCTGGTCCATCGTCAGGATGACGCCTGTCACCAGAACCAGCGACAGCGTTTTGGCCGCCAGCTTTTGGAGGGACAGCACCAATGTCGAAACGTTCTTGCCGTTGATCGCCTTGGCGGCGTTTTGCATTTTCTGCCGGGTGTCGTCGCTGTTGAGCAGAAAATAGTCCAGGTAAGCGGTTTTTTTGCTCATATTTTGAAAAAGCCCGTAGTCAAACCGCTCCAGCCGCTGCGTCAGCTTCATGGTGAAAAATTCGCCTGCCATGCCCAAAAGCAGATTCAGCGTCACGAGCCAGACCGCGTAGAATGCGATTTCCCCAAAGGGCGATTTTTCGACAAACAGGTCGAACAGCTTTTTGGAAAGAAATATATTGGGAAAGGGCTGCAGGGAGGAAAACAAAATGCTTGCGGCAAGCAGCGGGAAAATGACAGGCTGTGATTCCCGTATATATCCGGCCAGCGCTTTTAAATTGGAGGATATTTTTTCGGATGTCATCACAGGCTCCCTCTCATCTTTCCGATTTCATCCGCGATATACTGGATCGGCGCGCCGCATGCGCCGAGCTTATGGGCCTGCCCGGCCAGGGCGTCATAAACATCCTGCAGGCAGCCCTGGAGCCTGGGGGCATCCGCCTCGTTTTCGCTGTGGGATAACAGGAGGATGGTCTGATGCAGACTGCCGCAACTGGAGGCAAAAGCGCTCCGTTGGTCATCGTCTAAGAGCCGGTCCAGCTTTTGGATTTCTCCTTTCATATAAAAGAGAAGAATCGTTCCCTGAAAGGCGAGATCGCGGTATTTCTTCACGGCGGCGCAGGCCGGGGCAGAGGAGGAGCTGTCCAAGGGCAGGTTTTCGAAAAAATCTGCCGCATCTGCCATGCGGTCCCTGAAATTTTGGATGTCGCCGGAGTGCCGGGCGCAGGACGGGGAGCGCAGGGCATCCGCCCCGGCGGCGAAGGCGATGATATCCAGACGGAGCATGCAGTCCTCCCAAAGCGCTGCAGTCATTTCGCCGGGGGGAGTGGAGGAAAGCCCGTCTGCGATGTCGTGAATTTCTTCGGCAAGCCAGGCGCAGGACGCGGCGGACAGGGCGCTGGCAGCAGCATATCCTGCTTCGACGGCGCGCTGGATTTTCCGGCGCGCCTCATTTTCCATATCCCTGAAGATGAGGGCGGCCAGCTCTTCAAAGAGCGCCGTGACCTTTTGGGCCTTCTTTTTGGCATCCCGGGCGAGCTTTTCGTATGTTTTGCAGACCGGTTCCCAGACCGCGCGATGCGCCGGATTTGCCCGTGCCACGGTCAGCCCTGCCTGAAAAGCGATGAGGTTGGACCAGAAAACAGCGTCATCCAAAGCTTTTATGATGAGAAAGCGGGCGGATATTTCATCCGGCCGTTGGGGGATGGAGGTGATCTGCGAGAGGGTCCGGGTCAGGTCCTTTGCCATGGTGTCGGTCTGGGAGATCACAAAATCCCAGAACGGTGCGTAGACGGCGGCATCCTTTGGCGCTGTATGGACGCTTTTTATCGTCTGCGCGGCGGTTTCCTTCGCCTGGACGATCAGGCCGTTGAGTTCCCGGATCATTTCATCGGCAGCATTTGTATAGGACATGGCAGTTTTCTCCTTTCCTGTTGCGGGGGATGTGATGGATTGGTGATATTTTCTGTATTCCGTCGGGGTTACGCCCAGATGTGCCCGGAAGCTGCGGGTGAAGCCCTCGTGGGAATCGTAGCCGTATTTCAGGGCAATTTCCAGAATAGTGCTGTCTTTGTCTGCCAGCTCCTGGGCAGCGAGGGCGAGCCTGCGTCTGGTCACATACCGCATGACGCTGTCCCCCACGGTTTCCCGGAACAGGTGCTGGTAATGGTATTTGGAAAAATGCAGGCTGTCCGCGAGCGTTTCAATGGTCAGCTTTTCGCAGAGCCGTTCCTCGATCAGTGCCAGAGAACGGAAAATTGGATTTTCATCGTACATATTTTGCATTCCTTTCCTGCCCCCGGGCGGGGCGTTTGCTTATGGGCTGCTATCCTGTTGCTTTAAAGTATAGAGCGGTTTTTCCTTTTTTTCTTGATGAAAAATGCGGTTCCTGTACGGACGTGTGTATCAGGCTATGGCAATCCGGCGGAGCGCTGCTGACAGACTGGTATGCACCGCTGTCTGGGCGGCGTTATGTGCGGGTAAAAACAGGCATGTCTTAAACCACAGGTTGATTTTTAAATCGGATTCTTCACGCACTATGTATTGTAAATCAGTTCCGGTTTGTCTACAATATGGTTACAGCGCTGAAAAATGGTAACAGATAATATGTAGTGACAGGAGTTGCTGTTGGTGGCGCCGCCGGATGCGGATTGTCAGCGGTCTGGCGACACCATGAACAGTCGAACAGGAGTGGAGATTACAGATATGCTGGAACTGGAAAAAATTGGACAACGAATCGCGGCCCTGAGAAAAGAGAGAGGCTACACAGGAGAAAGGCTCGCGGAGCGCCTTCATGTAAGCCCGCAGGCAGTATCGAAATGGGAGAACGCAAAATCTCTGCCCGAGACAGCCATTCTTCCTGCACTGGCCGAGGCGCTGGACTGTAGCATTGACAGCCTGCTTTGCCCAGGAGAGCTTTTGGTGCTGGAAGCGGTTTATACGGACGGGCAGACCCACATTCCCATAACCCGGTTTATCAATGACAGGGTGCGCGGCAATGCGCTCAGCATTTGCGTAAATGCCCTGTTTATGGATGCATCCTTAAAAAGCGACCGTCCCAAAATTCTGACCGTCAAATTTCAGACGCCAAAGGGGATCGGGTTTGCTTATGCTCTGCAAAATGAAACGCTTGTCCTGGATAAGAAAAGCGTCTACTTTACCAATGATGAGCCAATGCGGGTGATCGGCGCTTTCTATGGGAATGAGAAGGAATATTCCTGCGTCATGCAGAAAATGGAGCATTACGAATATTTCAAATGGGATAAAATAGAGGTGAATCATGAAAGCTTTCCCAGCAATACCGCCAGCGACGACACGGAATATCTGACGCTGGTTTATCTGAATGCGGAGGGAATCCACGTCATCAGCTGTCCGGAGGGCGAGGCCGTTGTTTATGCGAAAAACAGAACACAGCTCGTGCTTTCGGACCATGAAAAATGTATTCTGAAAAATGTGATGCCCCTTTCCTGGGAGGAAGGGATGGATTGTCCATGGGCAGGCGCGCTTTATGCAGCGCTTCAGGCTATGGGGGAGGATTGCCCTTATCATCGGATTATGGGAATGAGCGGCGTCTGCTATCAGGTCTGTTTTACCGATGTCTGGGATTATAGCTGCACGGATGCGCTTGTGACCTTTGATCATGCCACGCCGCTGTTTAAATGCCTGGGGCGTTCCTTCTCTCTGGTGGAAAGGGTGGAGAAACAGGAACGGAAAGCAGAGCGCCGGGCGATCATGGCGGATTTGCAAAGGGGAAAGCCTGTGCTGGCCATCAACCTGCGGGTTGCGCCGGAATGGGGCGTCATAACAGGATACATCGACGGTGGCGAACGGTTTTTATGCCGCACCTATTTCGACCGGGAAATATTCGATGCGTTGGAGCAGGAGGACGGTCGGAACCGGGACGATCGAAAGGTCGTATTTGAGGAACATGAAGGATACCTTTTTGCGGATAACTGGCCGTTTCTGATTCTGCATTTCGGTGAGAAGGGAAATGCGCCGTCTGCGGCTTTTATTTTACGGACGTCCCTGACCGTATTTGTCGAGTCCTTTCATGCGCCGAAATGCCGTGGATATTATCAGGGAAAGGAGGCCTACGACGCATGGATGGAAGGACTGTCAAGGGATGAGGATTTTGAACTGACAAATGACAGGACGAATGCTTTGAGACGATTGGGCGTAAATGACAGCATGCTGTGCACCCTGATCGATGCGCGGCGCGCGGCGGCGCTTTGGCTGCAGGACAATGTCGGGCTGCTTTCCGGGGAGGAGCAGGGACACCTTGGGAGGATGGCGGCGAACTGCCAGAGCATTGCGGATATGCTTTCTGCTTTTCGCGGCAGACTGCGCCGGGCAGCCGCATGTGCGCTTACCTATAATGGTAAAAAGGAGACCGGTGCGTCGGCGGCAGCGCTCCGCAGGGAGCAGATCGGGCTTTTGGAAAACGCGCGCAGGCTGGATGAGGAGAGCTGCCGCCTGGCGGAACTGGTGCTGAAAAGCCAGGGCGGACAGTCACGGTGAAAATAGCTGCTGTCCGATCAGATCTGTTCCCGGCGTGATTGGCGAAACGAAAGGACATTGCCGCCGGAATCATAGCGTTGAAAATGGAAAAGCCTGCCGTATCAGAATACGGCAGGCTTTTCCATTTTTGGATACCCGTATGATTCGATACGGGCATGTACATTTCTCAGCCTTCGGAAATCGCGCCGACAGGGCATGTGCCTGCGCAGGAACCGCAGTTGATGCATGTATTGGGATCGATCTCAAATTTGCCATCCCCCATGCTGATTGCGCCAACGGGACACTGAGCTTCACAGGAACCGCAGGCAACACAGGAATCGTTAATTACATATGCCATTTTATTATCCTCCTTTACAATTGTAGGCTAACTTGTATTTTAATATAAACGGGACAAATGCACAAGTACCAAATGAGAAAAATGTAACAGTTCTGCTCTGGCTGAACTGTTATGTAGTGACTTTTGTCAATACCTGAATTGTGCAAAAAGCA
>CAJUEL010000086.1 GCA_910585455.1 uncultured Eisenbergiella sp.
CGGTAAGCACGGTGCTGTGAGAGGACGGCGGCTAGTCACCGCCTCCTACTCGATTTACTATGGATTTTGCGGTCGTATATATTGTGTAACAGTTCAGCCCGGGCTGAACTGTTACTATATTGTTCTTATTTGTCATCACGGCTCTTGACTTCCGTCTTTGGTTCACAGGTCAGGTGCATGTTCAGTTTTTTGAAAATGCCTTCGTCCACCGGGGAGAGAAGTACGGTGGAATGCACCTCACAGCCCTTGAGCAGAGGCAGGGCCGCCAGAGCCTTTGCGGCGTTTTCATCGGTGGCGGCGCTGATGGAGAGGGCGATCAGGATTTCATCCGTGTGCAGCCGGGGATTGATGCTTCCCAGATAGTCCGTCTTTAAGGACTGGATGGGACGGATGGCGTCCGGTGAAACCAGATGGATTTCGTGGTCGATTCCCGCCAGTATTTTCAGCGCGTTTAACAGGCAGGCAGAAGCGGCCCCCAGAAGCGGCGAGGTTTTTCCGGTGACCAGCGTGGAATCCGGCAGCTCGATTGCAAGCGCGGGGGCCTGTGTGTTTTCTTCCCGCGTCATGGCGGCATCGATCACGCGCCGGTCGTCGATCGCGATGCCCGCCTGCTTCATGAGCAGCTCCAGCTTGTACAAAATGGACTGGGAGCTGTTACCCCGTTTTAAATCGCACAGGCAGTTATAGTAGCGGCGGATGATTTCCTGATGGGAGGCTTCCCGGCAGATTTCATCATCAATGATGCAGTTACCGGCCATGTTGACGCCCATATCGGTAGGGGACTTATAGGGGCATTCCCCGAGAATCTGCTCAAAAATTGCGCTCAGAACGGGGAAAATTTCCACGTCCCGGTTATAGTTGACGGTGGTGATCCCATAGGCTTCCAGGTGGAAGGGGTCGATCATATTGACATCATTCAAATCCGCCGTCGCCGCTTCATAAGCCAGGTTGACAGGATGCTTTAAGGGCAGGTTCCAGATCGGAAAGGTTTCAAATTTGGCATAGCCCGCGTTAATGCCCCGTTTGTGCTCGTGATAAAGCTGGGACAGGCAGGTCGCCATTTTGCCGCTGCCGGGACCTGGCGCTGTCACGATCACGAGCGGGCGGCTCGTCTCAATATATTCGTTTTTGCCGTAGCCCTCTTCGCTGACGATCTTGTCCACATTGGTGGGATAGCCTTCGATCATGTAGTGGATGTAACAGCGGATCCCCAGGTTGTCCAGCTTTTTCTTAAAAAGATCCGCGGCGGGCTGTCCGGCATACTGGGTGATGACAATGCTGCCCACCATCAGGCCGATTTTGCGGAAAGCTTCCGCGAGACGGATCGCTTCCAGATCGTAGGTGAGCCCGGAGTCCCGGCGCGTTTTGCTGCTTTCCAGGGCGCCCGCGCTGATGGCGAGGACGATCTCCGCCTGATCCGCAAGCTGCAGGAGCATTTTTAATTTACTGTCCGGCTCAAAGCCCGGCAGGACTCTGGACGCATGGTAGTCGTCAAAGAGCTTGCCGCCGAATTCCAGATACAGCTTATTGCCGAACATGCCGATTCTTTCCCGGATGTGCTCGGACTGCATCTGCAGATATTTTTGGTTATCAAATCCGATATTCATGAATGCGTATCTCCCTTCTCAGTCCTCTCCATTATATACCGCCCCAAACCTAAAAAGCTACCGTTTTTTTGGAAAAATTCCGCACCCTGTGAAAAGTAACATTCATGAACCGGTCGATTGATAATGCCGCAGCCCGAACCGGTAGAACCACCGGCAGGGTATCACAAACAGCAGAGAAAGCAGCGGCGCTGCCATGAACCAGAATCCGGTTTCCCGATCCAGCAGATACAGCAGCGGATAGTACTGAATCAGCGCCAGCGGGATCACGAAGGTCAGCACCTTTAACACCGCCTCCCCATAGACGGAAAACGGGTATTTTCCGAAGGCGCGCATGCCGTAGGTGAAGATATTGAGAAAATCCAGGGACTGCACGGTAAAAAAGGCGAATGCCGCCACCAGAAGAAACAGGCAGAAGAACACCACGCTTCCGCAAGCCACCATCAGGCAAAAGACCAGCGCCTTTTTCCATGTCCATACGACGCCGCTGACAGGAATGGCGATGCCCAGCACGATGATCGCCTGCAGGAGCAGTCCGAGGCGGGAAAAATCCATATTCGGCATGATAATCTGTAAAATGATGCTTCTGGGTCTGACCAGAATCCGGTCCAGCTCTCCGTTGCGCAAAAGTCCCGGAAAAGTGGCCAGACCGCCGCCTGCCAGCTCCCCGATGGAAAAGGACATCATGACGACGGAAAAGCACAGGAGCACCTGGCCATAAGAGAAATCGTCCACGCCGCTTATTTTGTCAAAGAGAAAGCGGATCCCTAAAAAGGATGTGAACGCCGTCAGAAATTGTCCTGTCATCGTCAGGAAAAAGGATACCTTGTACTGCATCTGGCTTTTGAATTCCATCAAAAAATAATTCCAATATAGTCTCATCTCAACCTCCGAATGCAACCACTTTTTTGGTGGCATGTCCCATGGCGAACCAGCCCGCAAAAACCAGCGCTGTCAGCCAGAATACCTGTAGTCCGATGCTGCGCACCGCCTCCGGTCCGGAAAGGCTCCCGCACAGGATCTGGAGCGGCACATTCTGCATGGAACCAAAGGGGAGCAGCGTTACCACTCTTTGCAGCGTCTTTGGAAAAAAGGGAAGAGGAATCACGCCTCCCGAAAAAAAGGAGGTGGTGATCCGCACGATGATTTTGATTCCTCTCTGGGAAATCAGGTAAAACAGGGAAAAATACATTAGCATGGCAGTCGCCACCGTCACGCCGAAGGCGAGCATAAGGGATACCGCGGTCATCAAAAGCTGGCTGACCGAGGCAGGCAGCGTCAATCCGTAGGGCTTTGGCAGCATCGCCCCCAGCGCCAGCACCGGCAGGCAGTTGATGAGCGTGAAGGAAAGCCGGTTGGACGCCGCCTGACAAAACCATCTTCCATAAATGCTGACCGGACGTGTCAGATCGTATGCCACTTCCCCCGTGCGGATGGCGGAATAGATTTCCTCATCGCCAAATACCACGGAAAACAGGACGATCAGGGACTGATGTGCCCATACATAGGTGACCGTGGCGGACAGCTCCATGGGCAGTAGGTCTCCGCCGACGCGGTAAATTGCCAGATATCCCAGTATTTCCATCAGCGCCCAGAAAAATCCCTTCAAAATGGAGCCCAGCACCACCGCGCGATATTGCAGGTTATGGACAAACCTGATCCGGAACATGGAAAAATATACCTTACATGTAGCTCTCATAGATGATACTCCTTATACATGGTTGCCACCATTTCCTCGGTGGTGATGTCGGAAACCGAAACGTCCAAAAGCTGTGTGGCTGCGGCAAAATGGGCGATCGCGCCGGGAACCGGCAGGCGCGAGGGGGCAAAGCGCACCGTCATGGTCTCCGGCGCGGCACTTACCAGCTCCATCTCATCCCGCAGAGCGGGCGGCGTGCCCTGATACCGGATCACCATGGTTTTTTGGTCTGATACCCGTTTTTTTAAATCGGCAAGCTTGCCGTCCAGCAAAATCCTCCCCTTGCCGATCAGCAGAATCCGCTCCGTCAATGCTTCGATGTCCTGCATATCGTGTGTGGTCAGAACGACGGTGGTCCCTTTTTTGGCGTTCAGGTCCCGGATGAATTTCCGCACGGCGATTTTGGAGACGGCGTCCAGCCCGATGGTGGGCTCGTCCAGAAAAAGCACCTTCGGATCGTGCAGCAGGGATGCCGCAATTTCACACCGCATCCGCTGCCCGAGGCTCAATGTCCGCACCGGGGTCTGCAGAATTTCCTCAAGCTCCAGAAGCTGCGTCAGCTCACGGACATTTTTGCGGTAAACGGATTCCTCCACCCGGTAGATATCCCGGATCAGGTCAAAGCTGTCGATCACCGGCACATCCCACCACAGCTGGCTCCGCTGCCCGAATACCACGCCGATGTTTTGCACATGGGCGGTCCGCTCCTGATAGGGGATGCGTCCGTTGATCGTGCAGGTTCCGCCATCCGGGGTGAGCACGCCGCACATGATCTTGATGGTGGTGCTTTTCCCGGCGCCGTTGGGGCCGATGTAGCCGACCATTTCTCCGTCCCGGATTGTAAAGCTGACGTCCCGCAGGGCGTTTACGGTGTTATATTCCCGGGAGAAAAACGACTTTACCGCGTTTCCCATTCCGGACTGCCGTCTTGCGACCCGGTACGTTTTCGTGACTTTGGTAAATTCAATCATCTTCTGCTCCTTTCTTTGCCTGCCGCGCAGGCTGAATGACATTGTGCCCAAACTGTTGTGACAGATCAGACCTGGCTGAACTGTTACTGATTATAGCAGTTTTTGAAAAAAAGAGTAGACTTGTATTTCGATTTGTAGTATAGTATATAAATAGTACAGGCAAAAATAAAATCATATTTATGCGTTTTAAAATGTTCCTTATTTCGTTTATTTTTCTTTTCGGGCATTTCCCCCCGCTTGCTTTTTTCCAATACGAATGATAAACTGAATGAAAGGTCAGATTATAAAAGTGTGGTTGCGATTCAGGCACGTTGTCCGTGGTATCAGGCGGCGGACAGGGACATGGAGTGGCAGTGGGCAAACGCTCCGGAATGGAGAGTGGTATGGGAAAATATTTAAATCCGGGCAACGCCGGTTTTGCGGCGGTGAGAAAAAAAGATTATCTGGATAAAACCGGATTGATTTCATATATCAATAGCACGCTGGGAACATCCCGTAAGCTGACCTGCGTCAGCCGTGCCCGAAGATTTGGAAAATCCTTTGCGGCGCAGATGCTGTGTGCCTATTATGATAAGAGCTGCGATTCCAGAAAGCTGTTTGAAGGGCTGGAGATTTCAGAGAGTCCTTCTTTTCAAACCGGTCTGAACCGATATGATGTGCTGTATCTGGATATCATCTGGTTTATCGGAATCGCAGAGAATAAAAAGGATATTTTGAAAAATATGCAGAGGGAGCTGCTTGCGGATCTGCGGGAAGCGTATCCGGAATATGTCGGCACAGGTGAAAAATCGCTGCAGATGGCGCTTTTGAACATCAGCATGAAGACAGGAAACAAATTTATCTTCATTATTGATGAGTGGGATGCTCTGTTTCGGGAGGCGAAGGAAGAACAGGCGTTGCAAAAGGAGTATGTACAGTTTTTACGGGGGCTGTTTCGGAGCGGCCTGACGGACCGGATGATTGAAGCGGTATATATGACGGGAATTTTACCGATCAAGAAGTACGGCACGCAGTCGGCGCTGAGTGACTTTCAGGAATTCACCATGATTTCGCCCGTGCCGCTGGAACGGTATTTCGGCTTTACAGAAGAAGAGGTTTTCGGTCTGTGTGAAAAGTATAACTGGAATTTTGAGGAAATGCGGCGTTGGTATGACGGATACAGAATGGGCGAAAACATTCATATGTTTAATCCGAAATCCGTGTTGGATGCCATTGCGCGAAAACAGTTTGACAGCTATTGGACACAGACGGAGACCTATGAGTCCCTGCGGGCGTATATCGGCATGAATTTTGACGGGCTTAAGGATGCCATTGTTTCTATGCTGGGCGGATCCGAATGCCGGATTGAAACGGAAACCTTTCAAAATGATATGACTACTTTTAAGAGCAGAGATGATGTGCTGACTTTGCTGGCGCATTTGGGATATCTGGCCTATGATTCCGCGACGAAATCCGTATACATTCCCAATCAGGAGATTCGTGAGGAGTTTGTGCGAACAGTCAGAAACGGAGACAGCCCGAAGCTTGTGAAGCTCATACAGGATTCGGACAGGCTTATGGAAGCGACGCTGCATATGGACGGAAATGAAGTGGCGCGCCTGATTGGGGAAATTCATGACAGGAATTGTGCGCCTCAATTTTACAACAACGAGCAGGCCCTGCGCGCAGTCATTCAGCTGGCATATATCAGCCGCGTGAGGGATTATCTGGAATTTCAGGAATTTCCCGGAGGAAGAGGCTATACGGATATTCTGTTTATGCCGAAAAGAGGAAATGATAAACCGTTATTGCTTGTGGAACTGAAATGGAACAAATCAGCGGAAGGCGCAATTGCACAGATAAAGGAAAAAGGCTATATGGAGGAAGTGAAGCATTATGGAAGCGGACTTTTGCTGGTCGGAATCAATTACAACGAAAGAACGAAGAAGCATACATGTGTAATTGAAAAAATGAGATAATGGTACAGACAGGTCTGCGCGTTTACTGTGCGGACCTGTCTGTATTGTTACCGGCACACAATAATTTGGTTGAATGAAAAGTTAAATTCCGCATGAAAAGTTAAATTCCACACTGAAGAC
>CAJUEL010000087.1 GCA_910585455.1 uncultured Eisenbergiella sp.
CTTTGAAAACAGGAGTCCGTCATAATACAGTTGCCGGATATAAGACCGTCATCAACGTCCTGAAGAAAGAAGCGTTTGGAAAGCAGCGCATTGATAAGGTACGCTTGTCAGATGCAAAGGCATGGCTCATTAAGCTTCAGCAGGTGGATGGCAGAGGATACAGTTCCATTCATTCTATCCGTGGTGTTCTCAGACCGGCATTTCAAATGGCAGTGGATGATGATCTGATCCGCAAGAATCCATTCGGATTTGAACTGGCATCCGTCATTGTCAATGATTCCGTTACCAGAGAAGCGATTACCCGGAAGCAGGAGCGGGATTTGCTCAAGTTTATCAGGGAAGATGCTCATTTCAGCAGATACTATGACGCAATCTACATTCTTTTTCATACAGGACTTCGTATTTCGGAATTTTGCGGACTGACAATACCTGATATTGAGTTTGAGGAAATGCGTATTAAGGTAGACCATCAGTTGCAGCGCACATCCCAGATGGAATATGTGATTCAGGAGCCGAAAACGGAAAGCGGTGTCCGCTATGTTCCCATGACAGAAGAAGTAGCAGCGTGTTTTCGCAGAATCATTGCCAAACGGGAAACACCGAAAGTGGAGCCTATGGTAGATGGTTATATCCGCTTCCTGTATCTGGATAAGAATGATATGCCAATGGTTGCCCTTCACTGGGAGAAGTACATGCAGCATATCATTGAAAAGTACAACAGGATTTACCGTATCCAGATGCCGAAAGTCACCCCTCATGTATGCAGACACACCTTTTGCTCTAATATGGCGAAGTCGGGAATGAACCCCAAGACCTTGCAGTACATCATGGGGCATTCAGACATCAGTGTAACACTGAACACCTATACGCATGTGAATTTTGATGATGCGAAAGAGGAACTGCACCGAGTAGCAAACGGCTGAAAAAGCCCGTTGGTAAAGCCGCTTACTTTACCAACGTATTTACCAATTTTTCAGGGATAAATATGAGAAAGTATGGGACGATTTGAAAAAATACTCTGGAAACGGAAAATTTCGGAACAGACTGGAAACCCTTAAAAATCAAGCATTTGAGAAGAAATACAGGATATATAAGGAGTTATAGAAAAATGATTAAAATACTTTTTATTTGCCACGATGGCGTCCATCTGCTTCCGGCAGATGACGGTCGCCCTTGTCAAATCCTCTGCCTTCGTCCCGTCGATGCCGGTGCAGTTGGTCATATTGCAGGTGACCACCCCCGGAAGGGTGGTGCGGTATAACAGCACGTGCCCCGCCGGGGCAGGCAGGTTCTCCCGCCCCACTCTCTGAATATCGCCTGCCGGAATTTCCAGATGGTCCTCAAAGCAGCCGGGAAAAACGCCCCTTTCCGTATCCACCCCTGCTACCTTAAACATGATCGTGACGGGCTGCATTTTATGATCCGTTTCCCTCCCCAGCGTATAGGGCGCTCCCGCACGGGCGGCGATATCCCCGTCTCCGCTGGCATCGATGATGATTTTTCCCATGAGCACGCCGCGCCCGGATTTGTTTTCCACAATCACGCCCCGTATGCTGTCCCCTTCCATGACAGGGGCGCAGGCGAAGGTATAGAGAAACAGCTCCACGCCCGCCTCCTCCAGCATTTCCAAAAGCACCGTCTTTAACCGTTCCGGATTGATGATATAGCGCTGCCTGCCGTCCGGCGAATCAACATCGGCAGACCGGGCGATGAGCTCTTCATAAAAGCCGCCCTTCGTATTTCCCGTCCAATGGCTCATCAGCCCCTCCGTCGCGATGCCGCCCACATTGCCTGTCTGTTCTACAAGCACGACGGACGCGCCCTCCCGCGCCGCCACAATCGCCGCGGACACGCCGGCGGGACCGGAACCGATCACCACCACGTCCGCCTGCGCCATAACCGGTATTTCTCTGCCCGGCTCCTGATAGGTATTCATGCCTTTTCCCCCTTTATGCCGCATTATTCCATATAGCCCTGTTCCCGCAGCTGTTCCTCTGCGGATTCCATATATCTGTCAAATTCAAAGGTTGTCCGCAGCTCCTCCAGAAACTGATCGTATTCGGAAATTGGCCTTGTGCCGAAAATAAAGGCGATCATATTTTCATTGATATAGGTTCCCATATCCTCCGCATGAAACCCTTCCGGCGCAACGACGGCTCCCTCATAGGTCACCATTCTGTCCTCATCCAGCTTTGCCGCAAAGGCGATGCTGTCCGCCGCTTCCGGGAATTTTACGCCCAGATAGGTTTCTTCATCCCTGTGCGCGATCTGATAGGTCCACAAAAAATCGCATTCCGAGGACATGAGATCGGTTTTGACAATCTGCCCATCCTCAATATTATAATGCCTTCCCTCCACGCCATAGCTCACCAGCCGCTCTCCTTCCTCGCTGACGATGAAGTTTAACAGCTTAATGACCGCATCCAGCTTCGCCGGATTCTCCGCCACCTCTGCGCTGACGCACCAGCGCCCCTTTGAAGCAACGGCGGAAACGGTATCGAAGCTGGGCGTTATGCCCGTGCCCGCATCCGGTACGTCAAACCATACCCAGTCTGCGTTTGCATCCACCGCCGTCAGCTGCTCGATAAACGCCTGCTTATACATACCTGCCCAGTTAAAGGCCGCCATACCGGCTTTACACTGCGCCATTTTATCCCGTACGGCATCCTCCGTGTTCGCCACGATGTCCGGATCCACCACGCCCGCATCCACAAATTTTCTGCACATTTCCAGCCCCTCCTGCATGTGCGGCGCTAAAAGCGTGGATGTCAGTTTCCCGTCCTCTAAAATGAGCTGATTCCATATGGAACCTCCATAGGGATTCAGGATCAGGTTAAAGGAACCCAGCCCGTTTCCGGTAAAGCCATAAGTATCCTGCGCGCCATTCCCGTCCGGGTCCTCAAAGGTGAGCTTCTTTGCTACCTCCAGCATTTCCTCCATCGTCGTCGGAGTCTGGGCGCCAACCTTATCCAGCCAGTCCTGGCGCACCACCGGCAGCGCATAGCTTCCCCGCCCTTTTTTGGGAATGACATAGATTTCTCCGTCCATATAGTTGGGCTGCAGCGCATCTTCCCCGACCCAGTCCAGGAAGGGCTGCAGCTGGTCCAGATATCCCGCCAGGCTCATCACAATGCCGTTGTCCACATACTGGCGCAGAGTTTCATCCGAAGGTGACTGGAAGAGATCCGGCACATCCCCACCGGAAATTCTGGCATTTAACGCCGTCGCATAATCGGCGCCCGCCCCCACGATATTCAGCGTCACACCGACCCCGATCGCATCCAAAATACCCTGTTCCACAAAATTATCCGCCTTGTCCGGCAGGGTCACGCCATCCGCGCTCACCAGCTCCAGCGAAACCACATCCCCTTGCGTTGCCGCATCCGTGGCTTCTTCCTCCTGCTGCCCGCCGGATTCCTGCACGCCGCTCTCCTGTGCTGCAGGCGCGGTATCCGCCGTCCCTACAGCGGGCGCATTGCCGTTGCCGCATCCTGCCATAACCAGCATGGCCAGGCCCACCAGCATTGCCATCACTTTTTTCTGTTTCATAAGTTTCCCCTTTCTTAAAAAATGTTTGTTTTTATATGAAGGCAAAGGACTGGTCCTTATCCCTTTACCGCCCCCAACATCATCCCCTTCGTGAAATATTTCTGTATGAAGGGATAAACCACAATGATCGGTATCGTGGTGAACACCACCATCGCCATCTGCAGCGTCATCGTCGGAATCGTCGCGTCCGCGTTCATTTCCATGTTCGGCGTCAGCATCCTGCGCAGCACCACCTGCAGCGTCTGCATATTCTGGTCCGGCAGATACATGATGGAATCGAAATAGGTTTCCCAATGGCTGACCGCATAAAACAGCACCATCGTCATAACGACAGGCTTCGACAGCGGCACAACGATCCTGCGCAATACACAGAATTCATTCGCCCCGTCCATTCTGGCGGATTCAAACAGCTCCTCCGGCAGATTTTCAAAAAAGGCCTTCACCACCATCAGATTATAGGTATAAACCGCTCCCGGAATCAGCAAAGCCCAATAGGTGCCGACCAGGTTCAGGTTCTTAATCAGCAGATAGGTGGGAATCGTCCCGCCGCTAAACAGCATGGGAAAGATGATAAACGGAATCAACCACTTCCTTCCCGCAAGCTTCTTTTTGCTCAGCGGATACGCCATCATCACCGTCGCCACGATGTTAATCGCCGTCCCCGCTATGGTGATATAAGCCGTAATCCCCATCGCCCGGGGCAGCGCCTTTTGCTGTATGATGGTTCTGTAAGCATCCAGCGTGACCGACCTTGGGATGACTAAAAACCCGCCGTTTCTGTGCACCTCCGTAATCGGCGTCAGGGACACGCTGACCACGTATAAAAGCGGAAACACACATACCACGCAAACCACCGCCAAAATCAGAATAATCAAACCGTCCACGAGCCTGTCGCCCTTACTTTTTTTTACCATAAGCCCTCATCCCACTTTCTTGCCAGTTTATTTGTACCCAGCACCAAAACCAGACCGATCACGGACTTCAAAAGCCCGACCGCGCTGGCAAGGCTGTAATTCATCCGCTGGATGCCCTCTTTAAACACCCAGGTATCCAGAATTTCCGATACGCCAAGCACCTGTTGGGAGGCGATCACATAAATCTGATCGAAGCCCGCGTTCATGATGGAGCCCGACCGCAGGATGAGCTGCAAAATGAAGGTGCCCCGCAAAAGCGGCAGCGTGATGTACCAGATCCGTTTCAGCTTGCTGCAGCCGTCTATGATCGCCGCCTCATACAGGGTCGTGTCGATTCCCGCAATCGCCGCCAGATAGATGATCGCCGACCATCCCAGGCCCTTCCACAGATCCGTCCCCACGATCATCGCCTGAAAATGATCCGGATTGGTCAGAAACGGATAGGAAGAGAATCCCAGCTGTGTCAGCCACCGGTTGATCAGCCCCGTGCTCTGGGAGAAAAACGCGATCATGATGCCGTATATGATCACCCAGGAAAGAAAGTGCGGCAGATAGCTCGCCGTCTGGACAAGCTTGCGGAACCACTTGCCCCTGCACTCATTGATCATGATCGCCAGAATGACCGGCGGAATCATGCCGAATATGATCTTGTAAAAGCTGATCTTCAACGTATTCCCGATCACCTGCGACGCATAGGGACTTTTGAAAAAATAGTCAAAGTGTTTCAACAGCGGATCCGCCCAGGGGCTTCCAAGAATGCCCTTGGGAATGTTGTAATCCTTAAAGGCGATGAGCACGCCGTACATGGGACCATATTTGAATATGAGATAATAAATGAGGAACGGCAGCAGCATGAGATAATACTGCCAGTTCCATTTGACCGTATGCGCGATCTTTTGTTTCCAGTTTTTTGGTTCCATCTTCCCCTCCTTTTTGACATCTTATACTGTACTTTTCTGTTATGAAACTATTCTACCTGATCTGTTTGCACAAAAATATACAGAAAACCGGGAAAAATGTCTGATTTTTGTATCATTTGGGGAAATTAATTTTGTAACAGTTCAGCCTTGGCTGAACTGTTACTTAATTTTCCTGTTCTGCAGCCAGGATAACCGCATAAAGTTACAATAAAGTTACAAAAGGAATGGTTTGCCCATTCCTTTTTTCACCCCCCTTTGATATACTTATTTTAGAACGAATATAATAAAGGATGAATAAATATAT
>CAJUEL010000088.1 GCA_910585455.1 uncultured Eisenbergiella sp.
AGCGCGCCACACTGGCAGTGTGGAGGTCACGGGTTCGAATCCCGTATGCTCCATTTTTTTATTCCTTTTAAGGCTTATATGCCCGTTTCTGTTGAACCTGTAGATATCCATTTAAACGGAATATCGACAGGCTCAGCGATCAGTATTCTTCAGCTCATATCGTCCGATAATCAATTTCTTTCCCAAACAGCTCCATTTCGTCCTCTGGAAGCGCCACCTCTCCTGCCAGCACCCGGTCGGCGAGCTCTCCCGCCTCTAACAGCACATCGGAATCCTGATAAATATCCCCCAGAGAAAATTCCAGATCGCCGCTTTGGCGGATGCCGAACAGATCGCCGGGACCGCGCAGCTTTAAATCCTCATTGGCGATGAAAAAGCCGTCGTTGGAACGGTTTAAAACATCCAGCCGTTTATTTTTGCCGCCGCTGTCGTCCCCGGTCATGAAAATGCAGAAGCTCTGTTCCTTTCCCCGTCCGACCCGGCCGCGGAGCTGATGGAGCTGCGCCAGTCCGAAGCGTTCCGCGTTTTCCACCAGCATGACGGTGGCGTTCGGCACATTGATTCCCACCTCTATGACGGTGGTGGATACCAGCACGTCGATGGCATGGGCGGCGAATTCATCCATCACCCTTTGCTTGAGGGCAGGCTTCATTTTCCCGTGCAGCGCGCCGACCCGGATGTGATCCGGCAATGCGGTCTTTAGCTTCTCCGCATAATCCGTCACATTTTCCAGCCCTTCCATTTCCCCCTCTTCCACCATGGGGCAGATCACATATGCCTGCCGCCCGGCGTTTACCTGTGTCTCAATAAAAGCGTAGGCTTTTTTGCGGAAATGGGTATCCACCACACAGTTTTTAATGGGGAGCCGGTCTGCGGGCATTTCGTCCAGAACGGATACGTGCAGATCCCCGTACAAAACGATCGCCAGCGTCCTGGGAATCGGCGTGGCGCTCATGACAAGGACGTGCACGCCGTCCGCCATGTCTCCCTCTTCTTTAAGCAAATCCGGATTTTCCCGCGCGCTCTCCCGCTTTTTGGCCAGAAGCTCCCGCTGCCGCACGCCGAAGCGGTGCTGCTCGTCCGTCACCACCAGCGCCAGATCCCGGTAGACCACCTTATCCTGGATGAGCGCATGGGTGCCGATCACCACATTCGCCTCCCCCGAAGCGATCCTCGCATAAGCCTCTTTTTTCTGCTTCGCCGTCATGGAGCCGGTCAGAAGCACCGGGCGGGTACAAAGCCCATATTGCATAGTCATATGTGTGAGCGCCTCGAAATGCTGATTGGCGAGCACCTCCGTCGGCGCCATCAGGCATCCCTGCCTGCCGTTTTGGGCGCACATGAGAAGCGCCAGAAAGGCCAGGATCGTTTTTCCGCTTCCCACATCCCCCTGAATCAGGCGGTTCATCGCCACATGCTTTTGCAAATCCCCTTCAATCTCCTGCCAGACCCGCCGCTGGGCTTTGGTCAACGCATAGGGAAGGGCATCGATCAATTTCTGTACATCCGCTACTGGCTGCATGGGCACATCCACAAGAACCTGGTCGTTTAACAGCTTTTGCCTTTTCACCTGTACCAGAAAAACGAGGAATTCGTCAAAAACCAGACGGCGGCGCGCGCTTTGCACATCCTCCAAATCCTTTGGGAAATGAATTCTGCGAATCGCATCGGACAACGGCAAAAGCCGGTAGCGCGTCCGCAGCGCCTCATCCAGATAATCGGATATCAAAAGGCCTTCCACTGCCTGCAACATGCATTTGGAGATCATATTGTTGGTAATGCCCGCAGTGAGGGCATAGCAGGGCTGCCAGGTGTCCGCCAGCCTCGCATACTCCTCCTCCTTCCATATTTTGGGCTGCTCCATCAGCAGCGTGTGATTCGCGCCGCGCTTTACCATGCCGCGGAATATATGAAAGGTACCGGGAATGAGCGTGTTTTTGACATAGGGCATGCGGAACCAGGACAGGCGCATGCCGCCCGTCCCGTCCGATACATTGGCGTGTGTGATCACCATTCCCTTCGCCCGGATCATGGACGGGCTCCCCACCACACAGGCGCGCACCGCCATGACCTTTCCGGGCACAAGCTCCTGTATGGAAACGGGCTTTTCAAAATGATCGTAGGTTCTGGGATAGTAAGCGATCAGGTCCCCCGCCGTCTCAATCTGCAGCTTTGAAAAAAGCGCAGTGGTTTTTGCCCCTACGCCCTTTAATGTTACAATTAAATCCTCTTTTTGCATGCTCATACTCCTGCAGATCACAGGCTTTTCCTGTGATCTGGTATCTCAGGTAAAACGGACATCATTCCACCGATACGATATAGTAGTAGATCGGTTGTCCGCCATATTGCAGCTCCACATCGCAGGAAGGATACTTCTCTTCCACCTGCGCTTTTAATTCCTCGGCCTCTTCCTCCGGCGTATCCTGTCCATAGTAAATGCTGATCAGTTCCATATCCTCATCCATCATCTTCCCGATCATATCGAAGGTGACAGACGCGACCGTCCCGCCAACGGCGAGAATCCCCTCGTCACCGATTCCCATATAATCGCCCTGATGGATCTCATAGCTGTCGATGACCGTATCCCGCACCGCATAGGTGACCTCTCCGGTCTTCACCGAGCCGATGGCTTCCGTCATGGCAGCTTCATTCTCCGCTTCTTCTGCATCCGGCATGAAATTGATGATCGCGGTAATGCCCTGTGCGATGGTCTTGGTGGGAATCACGACGATGTGCTTATCCTCCGTCAGATACTTCGCCTGATTCGCCGCCAGAATGATGTTCTTATTGTTGGGAAGCACATAGATGGTCTCCGCGTTCACCTTGTCCACCGCGTTTAACACATCCTCCGTGCTGGGGTTCATCGTCTGACCGCCCTCGATGATGTGATCCACACCCAGATCCTTGAAAATCGCGTTGATGCCCTCGCCCACGGAAACCGCGATGAAGCCCGCCTTTTTCCGCTCGGCAGCGGCTTCCTGTGCAGCCTGCTCCTTCTCCTTGCGCGCCGCTTCCTGCTCCGCCTCTTTCTCCGCCATCTTCACAACCTTCTCATGATGCTCCAGACGCATGTTATCGATCTTCATATTGGAAAGTGCGCCGTACTTCAACGCTTTCTGAATCGCCATACCAGGATCGTTGGTATGTACGTGCACCTTTACCACATCGTCATCCGCCACTACCACAATGGAATCACCGATGGATTCCAGATATGCCTTGAAATCCATTTCCTGCTTGATATTGAAGGTTTTGCTGAGCATGATAATAAATTCGGTGCAATAGCCGAATTTGATATCCGCTTCCGCCTGCGCCTGCGCGCTGCCTGCCGAAAACGGCGCGCCCGCCGTAGAAAGCGTCTCCGCTGCCTGGAAGGAAATCTCTTTGCCCAAAAACGCCTCATAAGCGCCCTTCAAAACCTGAATCAGACCCTGTCCGCCGGAATCCACCACGCCCGCCTGCTTCAATACAGGCAGCATCTCCGGGGTCTGGCTCAGCACATACTCCGCCTGTTCGATGACGGCTCCGATAAATTTCTCCAGATCGGTCTCCCCGTCATCCGCCAGCTCCCTCGCTTTTTGGGAAGCGCCCTTTGCAACCGTTAAAATAGTACCTTCCTTCGGTTTCATGACAGCCTTGTAAGCGGTCTCTACTGCACGCTCGCACGCCTGTGCCAGAACCGGAATGTCAAGGGTCTCCTCTTCACGGATCACCTTGGAAAAGCCGCGGAACAGCTGGGACAAAATAACGCCTGAATTTCCCCTCGCGCCGCGCAGGGAACCTGAGGAAATCGCCTTTGCCAGCGATTTCATGTCCAGATCATTGTTCGAATCCATCGTCGCCACATCTCTGGCAGCGGACATGATCGTCAGCGTCATATTCGTTCCGGTATCCCCATCGGGTACGGGGAATACATTCAGTTCATTGATCCATTCTTTCTTACTTTCCAGATTCTGGGCTCCGGCTAAGAACATCTTTGCAAGCATCTTAGCGTCGATCGTATTTACAGCCACGTCTCAATCCTCCTTAATCAATCACTCGCACACCTTCTACAAAGATGTTGATTTTCTCTATTTCGATGCCGGTAAACTCTTCCACCTTGTACTTCACATTGCTGATCAGATTGTCCGATACCGCCAGGATACTGACCCCGTAAGCCACGATAACATGGAAATTCAACGTCAGCTTATTGTTATTTATGGTAACCGAAATTCCCTTTGTGATGCGGTCACTCTTTAAAAGCTTCACCAGACCGCCCTTCACCGTAACCCCCATGCCCACGATGCCGAAGCACTCCATCGCCACAAGACCGGCGTACTGGCTGATCACTTCATTATCAATCGTAATGCTGCCCATATGGGTCGTCATAGAAGATCCCTTCATGTGTTAACCTCCTTCTTCCATAAAAATCTAAGCATATTATAACCGCTTTCCCACAAAAAGGGAATAAGTATTTTAATTTTGGTCAAATTTCAAAGTAAGTTCCACTTTCGCAAAGTAAATTCCATCTAAATC
>CAJUEL010000089.1 GCA_910585455.1 uncultured Eisenbergiella sp.
TGCTGCACTAAGTTTTTGATGTACTGGAGCTTCTCCTTATCCAGCCCGGAATATGTGATAAACAAAATGCGGCGGTCGATATTTCTTGCTTCTTGCAGCGTTTTCCTGATATACCTTTTGGCCATGTGTGAAAAGCTGCCCATTTCCACACGCCTGACTACCATTTTACTCTTTTTCAGCATAAGCACCGGATGCAGCAGAAGCGCGTCACAGAGAACCTGTATCTTCTTGGAGACCAGCCCGGAGCTGCACATCATATGGGTAGTGTCTATGATAAACGCGGAAGAAATGAACCGCCGCATTCGTTTCACGGACTCCACGATATCCTCCTTTGCCGCGTGATGCTCCGCCATGTAGGCCGCGCACAATACCAGCAGGCCCATGCTGCTGGAGAGATGCCCCGAGTCGACCACCGTAACATTTTCAAAGGATTTTGCCGCCTCAAGAGCGTTTTGGTATCCCTTGCTGACGTGCTTTGCCATGGCAATATGAATGACATTTTGCGCTTCCGTCAGCTTCTGAGCAAAAAACCGTTCGTAATCCTCCACCTCAGGCGGCTGAGAAACGCCCTTTCGGCCCTCCGTAATATGCATCAGCAATTCATCCGTCCCAATCTCTTGGTCATCCAGGAACCGCCCTTCATCTGTGCAGACATAGTAGGGACATACCGAAATGTCATATTCCTTCAAGAAGGATTCCGGCAGATCGCACACACTGTCTGTTGTCACCAGCACCGAGCGCCTTTGCGCCTGCTCGAAAATCAGGATATCTTTTTCAATATCCGTCTGCCTGACATTTTCATTCAGGTGCACCAGCTCCTTAGGAAGAATACTCAGCACAGCCGCCTCCAGCAGCGCGCCGCTGACCGGCTTAGCAAGATATCCGCTGAATCCCTCTTTCCGGTAGAGAAGCTGGTTATCGCTGCCCGCGTTAGCGGTCAAAGCAACCACAGGGACATTCTGGCACAATCCCGTTGGCTGTGCCCGCAGCGCGTGGAGGCATTCGATCCCATCCATTTCCGGCATCAAATGATCCATAAGGATGCAGTCGTAGTGGTAGTTTTGTGTCAGGCTTAAGCATTCGGCGCCGCTGGAGGCTGTATCGATCTGAATCTTTGTCTCCGCAAGCAGCTTTTTTACCACCAGCAGATTCATATCGTTATCGTCCACCACAAGAATATGGGCATCCGGCGCCTCAAAGCTCTGCTGGTAAGTTTCGCTTTCGTGTACCTTTGTGCGGGAGGCAAGGGTAAACGTTCCCAGTTCCCTGCCGTCAACGATGTCCTGCTCCAGCATGACCACAAATGTTGAGCCTATCGTATAGACGCTGTTCACACTGATCTCGCCGCCCATCAGCTCCACCAGTTGGTGGACGATGCTTAATCCCAACCCGGTCCCCTCAATATAACGGTTCCGCTCTTCATCTACCCGCCGGAATGCGTTAAAAATATAAGGGATGTTCTCCTTTTTTACGCCCTGTCCGGTATCCTCCACAGAGTACCAAACACGCACTCGGTTAATCGCCTGTCGTTCGCACCGGACGGAGAGGGTCACAGATCCTTCGCTGGTATACTTTACTGCGTTGTTCAGCAGGTTGATTAAAATCTGCTTGATACGAACCTCGTCCCCGCAGAGCATACTTGGGATGGATGAGTCCACCTGGAGCTTGAACTCCAGCCCTTTTTCCTTTGCCTTGATCCATATCATATTGACGATCTCGGAAAAGAGAGCGCCTGTCTCATAGGAGACGTTGACGATTTCCATCTTCCCCGATTTGATCTTGGATATGTCCAGGATGTCATTGATCAGCGAGAGCAGCAGTTTGCTGGCCCCTTGGATATTCCTGGCGTTCTCCGCCACCTCTTCGGAAGTATTCTCCCGCAAAATGATCTCGTTCAGGCCAATGATCGTGTTGATGGGCGTGCGGATCTCATGGCTCATGCTGGAGAAGAAGTGATTTTCCGCGCGGTTCAACTCCTCGATCTCTTTTTTCTGCTTCTGGGTGAGGGCGTTCTCCTCTTCATACATCCTGTTCAGGAACATGAGCAGGACACAGGTCAGCAAGCCGACCATAATCACAGAGAACGCAGAGTCGAAAAAGGCGTGATGCTGCTCGTTTTGAGCGACCAGCTCCGGGTAATAAAAAGCCATGCCGTAGCAAACCAGGGTTTCCAGCGTACAGAGTACAAAAAACGCATTTCTGCGCTGCCCATGCAGGGTGATGCAGACATAAACAAAGCAAAAGACAAACCATTCCGGCACTCCGCTGTAAAACCCGCCCGCTGTAAAAAAGCAGACGGGAAAAAGCGTTAGAAGCAGTATCGCGATAATAGTGGCCCCTGTATGAACACATTTCTTTTGAATGCTGAATTTGACAATCAGTGCCATAGCAATCAGGTAAGCTACCATGATAAGAATGTTCCATAGCGTTCGGCCCATGGGCATGGTAAATACCAGCGCAATCATGCAGATGCCCGTGACAAGGCGGAACATACGCTCATACAGGCTGATCCTGTGATCGGTGATGATTTCAAACCATTTTTTTATCACGCGGTTTCCCACTCCTCAAATCGTAATATTTCCAGGAAAAACACGGAAAAAGCTACAGCCCGGTAATTTGCGCGCAGAGTTCTTCATGCGCGCTCAGCAGCGCATGGTGATGTGCCCGGATAAAGTCAACATCGCCCCGCTTTCCCGCCAGCTCCAGCTCTTTTGCCTGTGCGGAAAGCGCCTCCGCCCCGATGGTCAGCGACGTGCTCTTCAGCGCGTGGACCTTGATAGCATAGTCCGGCCAGTTGGCGCTTTCATATAACGCGGCGATCTCCGTCCGCTTTTCCTCGCCCTGGGCGCTGAAAAGCCGAAGCATTTCCCGATAAAAATCCTCGTCCCCGGCACAATAATCCAGTCCCATGTCCACGTTGACGCCGGACTGAACAAGCCGGTCATAGGGGATCGCTGAGGTATCCGCCTGGTGTGCCGGAGGCTCAGCAGGCCCGGGCTGCTCCGGGCTGTCTGCCGGGACGCTCCGCGCGGCTTCCGAAAGTTCCTCCACAGGCCTCTCCCCGTTTGCGGGCGTTACACTGTACTGGATGCAGCTCTTGGGCAAAACCTTCCGCAGCACCCGTTCCAGAACCATCCGTTCGATTGGTTTGGGGACAAATTCAGTGAACCCCTCGTTGCGGAACATTTCCCTCGCGCCGCTGACGGTATTGGCGGTCAGCGCGATCACCGGCAGGTCCTGGTACATTCCGTTCCGAAGCTCCCGGATCCTCTTCAGCGTCTCCACGCCGTCAAAGCCCGGCATCATATGATCCAGAAAGATGATGTCATAGGCGGTGGTTCCGCACTGGGCGATGGCCTCTTTTCCGCTCAGGCAGGTATCTACCTCGATCCCATAGTTTCCCAAAACTCCCTTTGCGACCATGAGGTTCATCTCTTCATCATCCACCGCCAAGGCCCGGACTCCAACGCAGGTAAAGGGCTTCCGGCCCGCAGCCTGGTCCTCCGCGAACCCGCGTTCCCCCATCTCACCGTTCAGCAGGTTCGCCACGGAAAGGGCGGAAAACGGCTTATGTATCACAAGCAGACGGCTTTCAGCGCTCAGCGTGAAATCCCTCTCTGCGATCACGATAACACGGAGCGTATTCGTCAGCTCCTCGTAATACTCCCGGTTCTCATCATACTCCGACTGGGCAATGAACACATGGGTCAGCTTATGGCTGCGCCGCAATTTGAGCAGAGTCTCAAAATTATGCGCCTGGTATCCTTGGATGCCAAGCCCATGCATCAGATTATAGATCAGCCCGTCGTAATATCCCCGGACCTCATCACAGACATATCGTTCCGGCCTGAAATAGCAGGCTATACACAGCTGTTCCGGGTGATTGAGCACGATGCATGGCCGCTCATCCACAACCCCCTGGGGAATCACGATATGGGCGGACAGTCCCTGCCTTTCCTCGCTGTTGAAATGGATAAAACCGCCCATGGCGGTCAAAAGTCCCTGCGCGATAGGGAGGCCAAGGCCGAGTCCTCCCGCAAGACGGCTGCTCCCGGTATCCGCCTGATAAAAGACATCATACATCTGTGTCAGCTGAGAATCGGTCATGCCGATGCCGGTGTCACAGATATCAATGACCAGATTGGCGCCGTAATTCTCCTGGCGGTGCTTGATGCGGATATTCACGCCGCCCTCTTCCGTAAACTTGATAGAATTTTCCACCAGGATTTTGAGTACATGGGAAATCTTTTCCGCGTCGCCGACAAGGGCCGCCGGCACATTGGGGTCGATATCAAACACCAACTCCAAATGCTGCCGGTTGGTTTGCAGCGCGACCGTTGTGATCACATCGTTCAGCACCGAGGTGATCATATATTCTTTTTTGGCCGGGGTCAGCGTGCCTTCCAAGATCTCCGTATA
>CAJUEL010000090.1 GCA_910585455.1 uncultured Eisenbergiella sp.
GTCGGCAAGGTAGAGTTGCCCGACTAAAGCCCGACCCGTCCGGCAGTCAGCCGGATAGGGAACGGCAAAATTTTTTACACTTCTTTTACTTCTTTATCTCACATGAGCAAACTGTTACGGCTGTTTTCAGGTTTTTATATTTGCCTATGGAAAGGCGGTAAAAAATCTGTTAGAATAAGGCGTATCGGGCATCGATTGTGTTTGCGTGCGCAAAGCGCGTATTTTTTACGAGGAGGAGAAAAGATGGAACGGTGTTATATTGCTGATGCGGTGAAAAGTCCCGGACAGAGGGTATTTTTGCAGGGATTCGTGGACAATCTGCGGGATAGTAAGTATATGGCGTTTTTGGTGCTAAAGGATATTACCGGGAAGGTGCAGGTCACGATTGAGAAGGAAAAGCTGCCAGAGCTCTGTGAAGCGGTGAGCAGCCTGACGGAGGATTCGGTCATTTCGGTCACCGGCACGGTTGTCGCCAATGACTATGTGAAGCTAAACGGCGCGGAGGTGATTCCAGAGGAGATCCGGGTCGAGTCGATCGCCGATGCGCTGCCGATCGCGCGCAGGGCGATTCCCGCCACCAAAAAGAAAAAGGCGGTGGAGCGTTCCGGCATCGACCAGAGAATCGATTATCGCTGGATCGACCTTCGGACAGAGGAAAACCAGCTGATGATTCAGGTGCAGACGGCGATGGTCAACGCCATGCGCCAGTACCTTTTGGCGGAAAATTTCGTGGAAATTCATACGCCCAAGCTGATCGGCGCGGCAAGCGAAAGCGGGGCGGACGTGTTCGAGGTGAAATATTTTGACCGGAATGCCTATCTGGCCCAGAGCCCACAGTTTTATAAGCAGATGGCGATGGCGGCGGGGCTGGAGCGCATTTTTGAGGTGGGACCGGTTTTTCGGGCGGAGAAATCCTATACGAACCGGCATACTACGGAATTTACGGGCTTCGATCTGGAATTTTCCTATATTCGTTCCTGTCAGGACGTCATGGACATGGAGGCCAGGCTGCTCGCCCATATGTTAAAGGAGGTTGCACAGCAGTACGGAGAGCGGATCAGGGAAGCCTTCGGCACGCAGGTGATTGTGCCCACGCTGCCCTTCCCTGTGATCGCGCTACACGATCTGTATGAGGAGCTGGAAAAAGCATATGGCTATCAGGTGGAAGAGTCCGAGAAGGGGGATCTGACCACGGAGGCGGAGCAGCTTTCCTATCGCTGGGTGCAGGAAAAATACGGACATGAATTTTTGTTCGTGACTGGATTTGGCGCGGAGAAGCGGGCGTTTTACCATATGCGGGATGAAAACGGGGTGCCGATGGGTTATGATCTGATCTGGCGCGGCGTAGAGATCACCACCGGCGCGCAGCGGGAGCATCGGTATGAGGTTCTCAAAAAGCAGGCGGAGGAAAAGAATCTGGCTGAGGATGTGAAATTTTATCTGGAATTTTTCAGGTACGGCTGTCCGCCTCACGGCGGCTTTGGGCTGGGCGTGGACCGCATGACCATGCTTTTGTTGAATCTCACGATCAAGGACGCGATGTTTTTGTTTAGGGGACCGAATCGGTTGAATCCGTAAAAAATGATCCAATACCACCCTTATTTCTGCATTTGGCACAGGGCGTTTGATTTCGGACGGAATGCCATTGTAATTAATGGCAGACCGCGCTGCGGCGGCAAAGACGGCAGTCTTTTGCCCCGCCGCAGGCGAAATATTCTGCATAGCGCATACTTCCTGAAAGCGGGCGGTCTTTAGCCGATAGAGGGTCCGCCGGGGAAGCCGGGAAAGTATGCGGGAGGTATGACGCCGGGAAAGATGATGTCCATGCCGTCGTCATAGCTGTTTTTGGCTTCCGGATTTTCGTCATCCCGATAGACAGGGTTTACACCGTCGGCGGAGAGGATCGTATCGTCCGCCATATCGCTGGGTTTTTCAAAATCATGAGTAATCATGTTCGTTTTCGTCCTTTCTTTTCCAGGTTTGCAGGTTACAGCCATAGTTTCTACAAAAAAATACGTTTTATGAAAGGGGGATTTTGGCTATTAAGCCGGAATTTGCCGGGTGCTTAGAGAAAAATTAGAAGCATAGGCTTTATACTGGTAAAAAAAGAAAAGAAACAAAAGATAGGAATTTACTTATATGGCAAATATGCGGCAAAAACTGGCAATCATTTGTGCAAAAGCGGCAGGCGCAATCCTGCGCCTTACAGGACGCGACGGCGCAGCGTTTCCCGGACTTTTGGCGGACAGAATCGCGCCGGACATTCTGGAATATCTGGCGGGATCGGTGCGGGAGGGGATTATCGTGACGATGGGAACCAATGGCAAGACCACCACCAACAATCTGCTCTGCCATGTGCTGGAGGCAGAGGGAAAGAAGGTGGTGTGCAACCGCAGCGGCGCAAATATGAAAAACGGGGTGACGGGGGCGTTCGTTCTCGCGGCTTCACTGCGGGGGCATCTGGATGCAGATTATGCCTGTATTGAGGTGGACGAGTTTTCCGCCGCAGCGCTTTTACCCAGGCTGCAGCCTGTCTGTGTGGTGCTGACCAACATTTTCAGGGACCAGCTGGACCGGTATGGAGAAATCGATGTGGTGTGGGAAAAGATGAAAACCGCGCTGGAAAGCGTGCCCGGGGCGAAACGGGTGATCAACTGCGACGATTCCCTTCTGGCGGCGCTGGGTGGAGCGGCGGACCTGGACAAAAGCGCGGCATCTGAAAAAAGGGAGAATGCTCATAGCCTGAAAGGCCAAACGGTGACCTACGGAATCAACGAGCGATTTTTGGGGGCGGTTTCCGGGCAGGAGGTGCGGGACGGAACCTTTTGCCGCTTTTGCGGAGAAAAGCTGTTCTATGCGTTCCGACATTATGGGCAGCTGGGCATATATCGCTGCCCGCGCTGCGGCTGGAAGCGTCCTTTTCCGGATTATGCCGCACAGGAGATTCGCTTTTGTCACGGAAGCTATGAGTTCTGCGTAAACGGCGCCCCCTTAAGGATCCATACGGATGCGCCATACCATGTATACAATACGCTTTCCGCATATGCGGCGCTTGCGGCCTGTAGAGCGGACATGGAGGGCTTTTTTGGCGCGGTAACGCGTTTCGATTATGAAAACGGGCGGGAGGAAACCTTTCGAATCCGGGGCGCGCGGGTGAAGCTTTTTCTGGTGAAAAATCCGGTGGGATTTGCCCAGAAGCTTTCCATGATGCAAAAGGATGGGAAGCCAAAGGACATTTTGATCCGGATTGAGGACACCGCCCGGGACGGAACGGACATTTCCTGGCTGTGGGATGTGGATTTTCAACGCTTCGCGCAGCTGAACGCACAAACCGTGCTGACGGCGGGGAGCAGGCGGCTGGACATGGCGCTGCGGCTGAAATATGAGGACATAGACTGCCGGGCGGTGAAGCATGTGCGGCGGGCTCTGTGGCGGCTTGCCGGACAGGGAACGGGAAATCTGTATGTCATTGTAAATTATTCCGGTTTGCAGCGTATGAACCGGATGCTGCACGGTCTGTGCAGGTGGGGGCTTAAGAAAAGGGAAAGGAGACGGTTGATATGAAGCTGACGATCGGGCATTTATATCCGGACCTGCTGAACCTGTACGGGGATGTAGGCAACGTGCAATGTCTGGCCAAGCGGCTGATTTGGCGGGGAATTGGGGTGGAAATCAGGCGTTTTTTTGCCGGGGACAAAATCGATTTTTCTGTGCTGGACCTGGCCGTGCTGGGCGGCGGCTCGGACCGGGAGCAGGGGCTTTGCGGCCGCTATCTGAAAAAGGAGCGGGAAGGCTTCCGGGATTATGTGGAGGACGGCGGCGTTCTGCTGGCTGTATGCGGCGGCTATCAGCTGTTGGGAGCTTATTATAAAACCGCCAAAATGACGGTGGAGGGGCTTCATATTCTGGATATCCATACCGAGTGGGAGCCGGCGCGGCTTACGGGCAATATTTTGTTAAAAAGCCCTGTATCCAACAGTCCGGTGGTGGGCTTTGAAAACCATGGAGGACGCACCTGCATCGGCTCCTATGCGCCCTTTGGCAGCGTCATCTGTGGCTATGGCAATGAAGAAGGCGCCGGGCAGGAGGGCGTGCTTTACAGAAATCTCATCGGCACCTATCTGCACGGACCTTTGCTCCCGAAAAATCCGGAGGTCTGCGATTTCCTTCTGTCCCGGGCGCTGGAACGTAAATATGGGACGCAGATTGCGCTGAATCCGCTTCGGGATGAAGCAGAGCGGCAGGCAAACCGCTATATGGCGAGGCGGCTGCTGAGAGTGTAGACAGTTACTGTTCATGGGGGGAGAAAGGCCGGTCGGGACAGACGGAACAGGAGGACGCGGGATGATGGGCGG
>CAJUEL010000091.1 GCA_910585455.1 uncultured Eisenbergiella sp.
CCGCCTGCCCCTTCGCCGGCTCCCGCCACGCATCGCCCGGTGCTCCGCCCCGTTCCCGCCCCCTGCTATCGCTTCCTGCCTCCATTCCCTTTCCTGCCGCTAAATGAAATGGCATTATTGGCAGAATAGTAAATAGCTGTTACCATCCACGGTGTCGTCGAATGCGGACTTCCAGCGTAAACTGTAACAAATAGCCATTATCTTTTTTCAACAAGTCTCTTGATTCTCTTTACGTGCAAATGCAGAGAGTGCTATAATGAAAGGCAGAAAATGTAAATTTTGCCAAAAACAAAAGAAGGAGAAAGAGACTATGGATGAAAAGTTATTAGTCGGCTGTAGTCCCAGGGGTGGCATCCGGTCCGGTAAAACCGTGGCTGGTTGCGAAATGACCGGACGGCGGCAGAAATCGGGAACATGGAAGGGGCGGCGGATGGCGTCCATCATAGCGGCGATTCTTGTGTTTTCCCTCTCATTTTCCGCGCCTGCAGGCGCTATCTGTGTCCAGGCTGCCAGTCCGGCAGAGGTGACAAGCGGGACGGTGGCCGATACCGCTTCACTGGATTCTGTGGAATCATTGCTTGGATATGTCGAACAGGCGGAAGCGCTTGTTGCGGCAGCAAACGCCGCGACGGGTGTATTTGCTGATGAGGAGGATACCGCTTCAAAATTCAGAAAGCAGGCAGATATTTCCCAGGAACTGGTTTCCGGGCTGGCTGCTTTGCAGAAGCAGGCAACTGCCGCCACGTGTAAGGATACCAGGTTTCAAACGGCCGTGAATGAATATTTTAACATGACGTATGATTCCCAAAATGCCCTGCTTGAAATAAGGGAATTTTTTGCCGATTATTTTTCCCTGTATCAGAATCTTCTGGCTGTAAGGCCGCAGACAGCTGATTACAGCTCTGTCGCGGATTATTACAGCGCGCTCAACACATGGTATCAGTCAGTAAAGAAAGAATATTCGGCAATCAAATCCTGTCCCTCCTGTCTGACACCTCAGTGGAAAAAGTACGGAGAGATACTGGATCTGAACAAAAGCATCAGCAATAAGCTGTATCTTGCGAACGGTTATAAGGATAATTTAAGATTCGTATCCGCCATGAATACTTCAATCCGGTATGATACGACTGAGGAGCTTCAGTACAATGAGCTTATTAACGCGCTGAACGGTGAAAGCGATCATTTCCGTGAGCAGGGACGCTATTCCTTCGCGCTGGCGAAAGAAATCCATACCTACGCGGGACTGAGCGAGGAAGCGCGCAGCGGCTATACGTTTCAAAATATTTTTACCGGGCAGCTTCGTCTGGCTTATGACGCGATCGATACCATATATCCTTCCCTGTACAGCTCCTACGACGCTTTCCTCATTGTAAAAACCGGCTGTATCAGCGGCGACAGGAAGATCGTCGTGGAAGCGGAAATACCGGGTTTTACGCAGAAGTATAAGGAAAGCTTCAATCTGGATTCCGCTTATAAGGCGATTTATATTAAGCCGCCCGTATTGACAGGAAATCTGGATCTGTCCGCTTCAAAGCCTGCGCAGCTGAGCCTGACGATTACCGAAATGAACGGAACCCTGATCGATGCCAAAACATTTCCCATTACGCTCAAAAGCAAGTATGACTTCGAATGGTACAGCGATGAATATGGCATTTCCACAAAGGACAATATTTTATGCTTTATGACGCCGGAATCGAAGGCGATCGCGCTGCTGAAACGCCAGGCGATTGAGGAAATTTCCAATATGACTGACGGTGAAATGAAATCCTTTATCGGATATCAGGAGAATAAATGGGGCAATCATTATGTCGGTACCTATCTGCAGGCTGCCGGGATCATGCGGGCGCTGTATGAAATGGGCGTCCGGTATAATATGGATCCCTTTTCCATCAGCGGCAGCAATCAGCACATCCTTCTGCCGGATGATGTTCTGGAGCAGAGGGGAGGTCTGTGCATTGAAACGTCCCTTGTGGTGGCCAGTGCGCTTCAAAGCGCAAACATGCACGCATTCCTGGTCTTCCCTCCGGGACATGCGCAGGTTGCCGTGGAGGTCTGGAACGGAACGGGGGATAACCCGGTCGGCACAGGGCAGTACTTCCTGATCGAGACCACCGCCATCTCCGATAACTGGGAAGAAGCTTTTAAAAATGGTGTAAAGGCATTAATGGATTATAAAGGACCCGGCTCCGGCCCGATCACTTATATGAATCAGGATAGCTGGAATGAGTATATTTCACAGGAAAATACTTATCTGATTGATTGTAATGACGCAAGCGCCTTTGGCATGACGCCCTTTGCGAACTGATTGTTGGCAACAGCACAGATAAGTATAAGTCCAAACCGTTACTCCAAAATCTCAGATGATGGTAAAAATGCGCCCCAATGTCCTTTGCGCTTATCTGCAGGACATTGGGGTACATCATTTCGTTCTCTAACCCTCGCTGCCTGTTTTTATTCCACCTTTTCCATCAAATCCTCCACGTCACAATACAGCGTGCGGGAAAGCATGACAAGATAAACTGCCTGTTCCCTGTTAATGCTTTTCTGCCGCTGCTCATACTGTCGAATCATGCAAGCCGGGTATGACAGTATTGGCAAAGAAAAATTAAAGACCGCCACAGAATTAGCTTATGCCGAGGTAATCAGCTACAACAGAAAGAACCTTGAAAGGGAACTTCAGAACGAGAGCCGACAGCATAATAAACAACAGATCAGGACTAAGCGGAGGGAGGAAGAAATTTAATGCGAATTTTATTGTAAACATGAACAGTTTTCTATATAATTAAGGTGTGGCAGGAGTAATCTATATTATCTTCTGTCACAGCTTTTAAGAAACAGGGGTGATAAGCGTGCATACAAAGCAGCCACAAGCGGTAAAAGCAAAGCGTACCGCAAAAAACAGTGTGTTTTTAGACCTTTTTCAGGATAAAAAGAATTTGTTAAAACTGTATAAGACATTGCACCCGGAAGATACGGACGCAACAGAGGACACGCTGGATATTGTAACGATAGACAATGTTTTGACGGATAATCTCTATAATGATTTAGGCATTATGGCGGGGAACAACAGATTACTCTTGCTTTTGGAGGCACAATCTTCATGGACGGTAAATATTTTAATCAGAATATTATTATATTTAGCACAGAGTTACCATGAATATTTTGAAAGGACATCACAAAGCCTATATAAGAGTAGAAAAGTCAAAATGCCTAAACCCGAATTGTATATTATCTATACAGGCAACAGGGGCAGGAAACCCGATACAATATCGTTATCAAAAGAATTTTTCGACGGTGTGGATATTGACATTGAGGTAAGGGCAAAGGTCATTTATGAAAGCGATACCACGGAATCCGCAGGTTCCGGGGATATTATCAATCAATATATCATCTTCTGTAAAGTTTTTGACGAACAGAGAAAGCTGTACGGAATGACAGAACGGGCGGTTAAAGAAACAATCCGCATTTGCAAAGACAGAAATATCTTAAAAGAATATCTGATTAACAGAGAAGTGGAGGTTGTAACGATTATGATGAGTTTATTTGATGACGAGCAGATTATGAGGACTTATGCGA
>CAJUEL010000092.1 GCA_910585455.1 uncultured Eisenbergiella sp.
ATGCTGGCGGTTGTGCTGTCCGGTACCCTGTGCGGCATTCTGGCGCCCAGCCTGCAGAGCAGGGCTGTTGACATCATCGCGGGGGAAAAACAGGGCATTCTTTCCCATACGCTGACGTTGATACTATCCGTCTATCTGCTCTACAGCATCTGCGGGCTGCTTCAGGGGCTGTGTAGCGCAAGGCTCAGTCAGAATGTGGTCAGACGGATGCGGGAGGAGCTGTTCGGAAAAATCGTGGAACTGCCGGTACGTTATCTGGATACCCATTCCCACGGCGATGTGATGAGCCGCATGACCAATGACATTGAAAATATTTCCACCACCGTTTCCCAGTCCCTGCCGTCGCTGTTTTCGGGAGTGCTTACGGTCATCGGCACCATGGCGGTCATGCTGTGGTACTGCTGGCAGCTGGCACTGCTCAGCTTTGTTACGGTACTTCTGACCTTTCTTGCGACCAAGATTCTTTCCGGAAGGGTGCGCAGGTTTTCCAGGAAACGCCAGCAGCTTCTGGGACAGCTGAACGGGACCGTGGAGGAAATGGTTGCCGGATACCGCACAGTTGTGGCTTATAATCACCAGGATATCACGGCGGCGGATTTCTGCGCCACGGCGGATTCCCTCACAAAAGCAGGGATCAAGACGGATGTTTTCAGCGGCGTTATGGGGCCGGTGATGAACTGTATCGGGAATATCGGTTTTGTCATTATTGCCGTTTTCGGGGGATATTTTTCGATGAACGGACTGATTTCGGTGGGCGTGATTTCCGCGTTTATCGTATACGCGAAACAGTTTAGCCGCCCCATTAATGAGATCGCCCAGATTTACGGGCAGCTCCAGACTGCGGTTGCCGGCGCGGAGAGGGTTTTTGCCGTGCTGGATGAGGAAACAGAGGATAAAAGCGGTGTGACGCTGGAAACGGGCGAAAAAGCTGCTGTGACCTTTCAGAATGTATGCTTCTCCTATGAAGCGGAAACTCCCGTGATCCGGAATTTTACACTGTCTGTCCCGAATGGCAGAAAAGTCGCGCTGGTGGGCGCTACCGGAAGCGGAAAGACTACCATCGTCAACCTGCTCATGCGGTTCTATGACATAGAAAGCGGGGAAATCCGTATAAACGGGTAGGACATACGCGATGTGTCCAGGGAGAGCCTGCGGCGGAACGTTGCGATTGTCCTGCAGGACACTGTCCTGTTTTCCGATACGGTCCGGAATAATCTGAAATACGGAAACGACGGCGCTGCGGAGGAACAGCTTACGGCCGCGGTGGAGATGAGCCAGTGCCGGGATATGATCGGGCTTCTCCCACAGGGGTATGACACGGTGCTGACCGGATCCGGCGCGAATATCAGCCAGGGGCAGCGCCAGCTTTTAGCCATCGCCCGCGCTTTTGTGGCGGATCCTAAAATCCTGATCCTGGATGAAGCCACGTCCAATGTGGATACGCGCACGGAGAAGGCCATACAGGATGCCATGCACAGCATTATGCAGGGACGCACCAGTATCGTGATCGCCCACCGCCTTTCCACCATAAGGGATTCCGATCTGATTGTGGTCATGGAGCGCGGCGAGATCGCGGAGAGCGGCAGCCATGAGGAGCTGCTTGCGAAAAAAGGCAGATATTATGAACTTTACATGACCCAGTATGCCGGATTTGCGACATAAGGGACTGGTTGACAGCACAGGACTGCCGTGTGGAAACTTTGTATATTTCTGACAGATAACGGGCAGTTGTTTTTTGTGGAAAATGTCCTTTGCGTTTGAAAGGCAAAAAAAGTATAATATTATCTGGAAATTAAATCATGCAAAATCAACGACACATGTGGCGCACCGCGCGTAAATCTGATTACGGTACGGGTGCTGCAGGTGTCGTTTTTTGTGCAAAAAAAGGAGAAAGTGTGTAAAGAAATT